>KL568550.1:7219-9332 GCA_000715605.1 Streptomyces speibonae
GAGATGTGTATAAGAGACAGGGCTCGTGGAGTCCCTCACCCCGCGCGAGCGGGAAGTGCTCCGGTGCATGGTCGCGGGGCTGGGGCGCAAGGCCGTCGCCGAGCGCCTGTATCTGTCCCCGCACACCGTACGGACCCATATGCAGAACGTCCTCGGGAAACTGGGCGTGCACTCCACCCTGGCCGCGGTGGCCCTCGCCCGCCGGGCGGGCGTCGGACCCGTCGACCTAACCGGGGACGTTGTCGAACGGGGCGGTCAACTGGCGTAGCAGCCCGGCCAGTTCGCCACGCTGGGCGCGGGAGAGCTCCGAGAGGATCGACCGCTCCTGCGCCAGCAGCCCGGCCAGCGCCTGGTCGGCGCGGTCCCGGCCCTCGTCGGTGAGCCGCACCAGGACACCGCGCCGGTCACTGGGGTCGGGCAGCCGCTCCACCAGGCCCTTCTTGGCGAGGCGGTCGATGCGGTTGGTCATCGTGCCCGAGGTGACGAGCGTCTGGGTGAGCAGCTGCCCCGGCGAGAGCTGATACGGGGTGCCCGCGCGGCGCAGCGCGGTCAGCACGTCGAACTCCCAGGACTCCAGGCCGTGCTCGGCGAACGCCAGACGGCGCGCCCGGTCCAGGTGCCGGGCGAGCCTGCTCACGCGGCTGAGCACCTCGAGCGGTTCCACGTCGAGGTCCGGGCGCTCCCGGCGCCACGCCGCGACCAGCCGATCGACCTCGTCCTCCATGCCGATCAGTGTAGTGGTTGTGTCGATGTGAAGTCTCTTGATGTCGAGCATCTTGACGTCGAGAGTACTCTCGGGTGACGCTGGGTACCCGATCCGCCGGCCGACGGGAGGGCCCATGTCCGCAGCGACCCCCCTGTGGGACCCCGCCCAGTACCTGCGCCACGCCGGTCACCGCACCCGGCCCTTCACCGACCTGCTCGCCCGCGTCCCGGACCTGCCCGGAGACCCGCCCCGCATCGCCGACCTCGGCTGCGGCGCCGGCAACGTCACCGCGCTCCTCGCCCACCGCCGGCCCGACGCCCGCATCACCGGCTACGACACCTCACCCGCGATGCTGGAGCGGGCCCGCGCCGAGCACGGGCGCGACGGACTCGACTTCGTCGAGGCCGACGTCCGTACCTGGAGGCCGGACCGGCCGCACGATCTGATCATCAGCAACGCCACCCTGCACTGGATCCCGGGGCACACGGACCGCTTCGCCGACTGGATCGCCGCGCTCACCCCCGGCGGCACCTTCGCCTTCCAGGTGCCGGGCAACTTCGACGCCCCCAGCCACGTGCTGCTGCGCGAACTGGCCGGCTCCGCGCGGTGGCGCGACCGCCTCTCCGGCGTCCTGCACCACGAGGCCGTACTCCGTCCGGAGACCTACCTGGAGCAGCTCACCGCGCTCGGCTGTACGACCGACGCGTGGGAGACCACGTACGTGCACCTGCTGGAGGGGGAGGACCCCGTCCTCGACTGGGTCAAGGGCACCGGCCTGCGCCCCGTCCTCACCGCCCTCGCCGACGACCCCGAGGCACGGGACGCCTTCGTCGCCGAGTACCGCGCCGCCCTGCGCGCCGCCTACCCGGCCGGTCCCCACGGCACCCCGTTCCCCTTCCGCCGCGTCTTCGCCGTCGCCGTGAAGGAGGCGTGATGCTCGCCGCCGTCGACCACGTGCAGCTCGCCGCCCCGCCCGGCTCCGAGGAACGGCTGCGCGCCTACTACGCCGGCACCCTCGGCATGACCGAGGTGCCCAAGCCGCCGGCCCTGGCGCAACGCGGCGGCTGCTGGTTCGAGGCCGGCACCGTACGTCTCCACCTGGGCATCGAGGACGGCTTCCGGCCCGCGAGAAAGGCCCACCCCGGTCTGCGCGTGACCGGCATCGAGGCGTACGCGGCCCGGCTGGCCGCCCACGGCGCCCCGGTCACCTGGGACGACGCCCTCCCGGGCCACCGGCGCTTCTACTCCGAGGACCCGGTGGGCAACCGCCTGGAATTCCTCGAACCGACCGGCTGACAACCCCGCCGGCGGGCGACCGCCAGGGCGTCCTCCATGCCCTGGATCACCGCAGGATCGACCAGGAGCGCCGTCACGCCGCCGTCGACGGTGACCGCGACCGGCTCCCCG
>KL568550.1:9559-13507 GCA_000715605.1 Streptomyces speibonae
CAGCCGGCGCACCGGATCATCCAGCCGCACAGCGGCCTCGTCGGCCGTGATCTTCATCATGCCCGCACGCTGCCACAGCGAGGACCGGCGGTCTCAGCTCTTCCGGTGGCCTATCAGCCGCGGTTTCGGCTCCAGGCCGTCCAGGCCGTGCCAGGCCAGATTGACCAGGTGCGCCGCCACCTCCGCCTTCTTCGGCTTGCGCACGTCCAGCCACCACTGGCCCGTCAGGGCGACCATCCCCACCAGCGCCTGTGCGTACAGCGGCGCCAGCTTCGGGTCGAAACCGCGGCTCTTGAACTCGCGGCCCAGGATGTCCTCCACCTGGGTGGCGATGTCCGAGATCAGCGAGGCGAACGACCCCGTCGACTGCGGGATCGGCGAGTCACGCACCAGGATGCGGAAACCGTCCGTGTACTCCTCGATGTAGTCCAGGAGAGCGAACGCGGCCTGCTCGCACAGCTCCCGCGGATGACCCGCCGTCAGCGAACCGGTGACCATGTCCAGCAGCCGCCGCATCTCACGGTCCACCACCACCGCGTACAGGCCCTCCTTGCCGCCGAAGTGCTCGTACACCACCGGCTTGGAGACCCCGGCCTTCGCCGCGATCTCCTCCACCGAGGTGCCCTCGAACCCCTTCGCCGCGAACAGGGTGCGGCCAATCTCCAGCAACTGCTGGCGGCGCTCCGCACCGGTCATCCGGGTGCGGCGCGCACGCCGCGGCTTGTCATTGCTGGAGGTGCTGGAGTCGGTCGCCACGGCGACCATCATGCCGCCTCGGCGGACTCCGTCCTCGGCCGGGAGTCGCCTTCCGCGGTGGTGCGCCGCGAATCGATACGGGAGCGTGACGGCCACCGCACGTCATACGCCCAGCCCAGCCGTTCGAACCAGCGGATCAGCCGGGCCGAGGAGTCCAACTGCCCCCGCTCCACCCCGTGCCGCGCGGACGTCGGGTCGGCGTGGTGCAGGTTGTGCCAGGACTCGCCGCACGACAGCACCGCCAGCCACCACACGTTGCCGGAACGGTCCCGCGACTTGAACGGCCGCTTGCCGACCGCGTGACAGATCGAGTTGATCGACCACGTCACGTGGTGCAGCAACGCCACCCGGACGAGGGACCCCCAGAAGAAGCCGGTGAACGCGCCCCACCAGGACAGCGTGACCAGACCGCCGATCAGCGCGGGCAGCAGCAGCGACAGCGCCGTCCACAGGATGAACTGCCGGGAGATCGTCCGCAGCGTCCGGTCCTTGATCAGATCCGGCGCGTACTTGTCCTGCGGGGTCTGCTCCTCGTCGAACATCCAGCCGATGTGCGCCCACCACAGGCCCTTGAGCAGCGCCGGAACCGTCTCCCCGTACCGCCACGGCGAATGCGGGTCGCCCTCGGCGTCGGAGAACCGGTGATGCTTGCGGTGGTCGGCCACCCACCGCACCAGGGGGCCCTCCACCGCCATCGACCCCGCGACCGCCAGCGCGATCTTCAAAGGCCGCTTCGCCTTGAACGAACCATGCGTGAAATGACGGTGGAAGCCGATCGTGATGCCGTGGCATCCCAGGAAG
Source organism: Streptomyces speibonae (assembly GCA_000715605.1). Classification (GTDB taxonomy): domain Bacteria; phylum Actinomycetota; class Actinomycetes; order Streptomycetales; family Streptomycetaceae; genus Streptomyces; species Streptomyces speibonae. The sequence goes on from KL568550.1 coordinate 11,117, forward strand.
TAGAAGAAGACCAGCAGACCCAGGTCCAGCCAGCTCACCCCCCAGCCCCACGCCAGCGGCACCGCCGCCAGCAGCGCCAGGAACGGGACGGTGATGAACAGCAGCAGCGTGATCTGCTCGATGGACCGCTTGCGCTCCCCGCCCAGCGTGGCGGAGGGCGCGGCGTCGTCGGAACGTGATTGCTTCGAGGCTTCGTCGAGCACGTCGGATGGTGAGGTCATGCGTGTCCCCTGTGGGGTATGTGGAATGAGGGTGGTACCGCGGCCGCCGGAATCGCACGGTTTTCCTACGGTTCCGTAACCTACGGCAACGTAAGTATGGCAGTGCGTAGCCCCGCGGCAAGAGCCCGTCGGCCTGCGCGTCCGGGTCGGCACCTATCCTGGAGATCGGTCGGACAGCGCGGTCCGCTCTGATTTCTTCCCGGACGTCCGGCCCGTGAGCGGCGCACGCCGCGCGGGTCGCCGCCCGGGTTCCCCTCCGGAGAGCTTCAACACTGCAAGGAGCCGCACCTGTGAGCAGTGCCGACGACCAGACCGTATCCACGGCGACCACGAGCAGCGAGCTGCGTGCCGACATCCGCCGGCTGGGTGACCTCCTGGGCGAGACCCTGGTCCGCCAGGAGGGCCCGGAACTGCTCGACCTCGTCGAAAAGGTGCGCCGACTCACCCGTGAGGACGGCGAGGCCGCCGCCGAGCTGCTGCGGGGCACCGAACTGCAGACCGCCGCCAAGCTGGTCCGCGCCTTCTCCACCTACTTCCACCTGGCCAACGTCACCGAGCAGGTGCACCGCGGCCGCGAACTGCGCGCCCGCCGCGCCGCCGAGGGCGGCCTGCTGTCCCGCACCGCCGACCGGCTCAAGGACGCCGACCCCGACCACGTGCGCGAGACCGTGCGCCACCTCAACGTGCGCCCCGTCTTCACCGCCCACCCCACCGAGGCCGCCCGCCGCTCCGTCCTCAACAAGCTCCGCCGGATCGCCGCCCTCCTCGAAGCCCCGGTCCTCGCCTCCGACCGGCGCCGCCTCGACACCCGCCTCGCCGAGAACATCGACCTCGTCTGGCAGACCGACGAACTGCGCGTGGTCCGCCCCGAACCCGCCGACGAGGCCCGCAACGCCATCTACTACCTCGACGAACTCCACGCCGGCGCCGTCGGCGACGTCCTGGAGGACCTCACCGCCGAACTCGAACGCGTCGGCGTCCACCTCCCCGACGACACCCGCCCCCTCACCTTCGGCACCTGGATCGGCGGCGACCGCGACGGCAACCCCAACGTCACCCCCCAGGTGACCTGGGACGTCCTCATCCTCCAGCACGAGCACGGCATCAACGACGCCCTGGAGACGATCGACGAACTGCGCGGCCTGCTCTCCAACTCCATCCGCTACACCGGCGCCACCGACGAGCTCCTCGCCTCCCTCCAGGCCGACCTCGACGCCCTCCCCGAGATCAGCCCCCGCTACAAGCGGCTCAACGCCGAGGAGCCCTACCGGCTCAAGGCCACCTGCATCCGCCAGAAGCTGGAGAACACCAAGCTCCGCCTCGCCAAGGGCACCCCCCACCAGCCCGGCCGCGACTACCTCGGCACCGCCGAACTCCTCACCGACCTGCGCACCATCCAGGCCTCACTGCGCGAGCACCGCGGCGGCCTCTTCGCCGACGGCCGCCTCGCCCGCACCATCCGCACCCTCGCCGCCTTCGGCCTCCAGCTCGCCACCATGGACGTCCGCGAACACGCCGACGCCCACCACCACGCCCTCGGCCAGCTGTTCGACCGGCTCGGCGAGGAATCGTGGCGCTACGCCGACATGCCCCGCGACTACCGCTCCAAGCTCCTCGCCAAGGAACTGCGCAGCAGAAGGCCCCTCGCCCCCACCCCGGCACCCGTCGACGCCGCCGGTGAGAAGACCCTCGGCGTCTTCCGGACGGTCAAGCGCGCCCTGGAAGTCTTCGGCCCCGAAGTCGTCGAGTCCTACATCATCTCCATGTGCCAGGGCGCCGACGACGTCTTCGCCGCCGCCGTCCTCGCCCGCGAAGCCGGACTCATCGACCTGCACGCCGGCTGGGCCAAGATCGGCATCGTCCCCCTGCTGGAGACCACCGACGAACTCAAGGCCGCCGACACCATCCTCGAGGACATGCTCGCCGACCCCTCCTACCGGCGCCTCGTCGCCCTGCGCGGCGACGTCCAGGAGGTCATGCTCGGCTACTCCGACTCCTCCAAGTTCGGCGGCATCACCACCAGCCAGTGGGAGATCCACCGCGCCCAGCGCCGCCTGCGCGACGTCGCCCACCGCTACGGCGTCCGCCTGCGCCTCTTCCACGGCCGCGGCGGCACCGTCGGCCGCGGCGGCGGCCCCACCCACGACGCCATCCTCGCCCAGCCCTGGGG
>KL568550.1:13680-24114 GCA_000715605.1 Streptomyces speibonae
GGCCGCGGCGGCGGCCCCACCCACGACGCCATCCTCGCCCAGCCCTGGGGCACCCTCGAAGGCGAGATCAAGGTCACCGAACAGGGCGAGGTCATCTCCGACAAGTACCTCATCCCCTCCCTCGCCAGGGAGAACCTGGAACTGACCGTCGCGGCCACCCTCCAGGCCTCCGCCCTGCACACCGCGCCCCGCCAGTCCGACGAGGCACTCGCCCGCTGGGACGCCGCCATGGACGTCGTCTCCGACGCCGCCCACACGGCCTACCGCCGGCTCGTCGAGGACCCCGACCTGCCGACGTACTTCCTGGCCTCCACCCCCGTCGACCAGCTCGCCGAACTGCACCTGGGCTCACGGCCCTCCCGCCGCCCCGGATCCGGCGTCTCCCTCGACGGACTGCGCGCCATCCCCTGGGTCTTCGGCTGGACCCAGTCCCGGCAGATCGTCCCCGGCTGGTACGGCGTCGGCTCCGGCCTCAAGGCCCTGCGCGAAGCCGGCCTCGACACCGTGCTCGACGAGATGCACCAGCAGTGGCACTTCTTCCGCAACTTCATCTCCAACGTCGAGATGACCCTCGCCAAGACCGACCTGCGCATCGCCCAGCACTACGTCGACACCCTCGTCCCCGACGAGCTCAAGCACGTCTTCGACGCCATCAAGGCCGAACACGAGCTCACCGTCGCCGAGGTGCTCCGCGTCACCGGCGAGAAGGAACTCCTGGACGCCGACCCCGTCCTCAAGCAGACCTTCACCATCCGCGACGCCTACCTCGACCCCATCTCCTACCTCCAGGTCGCCCTCCTCAAGCGCCAGCGCGACGCCGCCGAGGCCGGCACCGAGCCCGACCCGCTGCTCTCCCGCGCCCTGCTGCTCACCGTCAACGGCGTGGCAGCCGGCCTGCGCAACACCGGCTGACCACCGGCACACCACGACGGGTGCCCCGGCCGCGTACGGCCGGGGCACCCGGGCTTGTCACCTGTTCGAGGCTCACACCGCCAGGAAGGCCGCCGTGAGCAGCGAAGCCCCCGACAGCGCCAGCACCCACGCCACCCGCGTCCGCAGCAGCCCGCCCGCCACCACGACCGACGCCAGCAGCAGCGCACCGCCCAGCGGCACCCACGCGTACAGCACCCCGGCCGGACCCGAACGGACCGCATCCTCGCCCCCCGGCTTCAGCACCACCGCGTACGTCCGGCCCTTCTCCACCGCCACCGAGTTCTCCAGCACCACCTTCGCCCGCGGCTGCGAACCCCGCGAGAGCGGCGTGTACGGCCCCGTACACGTCCGTGCCCCGCACCAGTTCACCGCGACCGTGCCGCGCTCCCGCCCCTTCGTCAGCATCACGTGCTGCGCCGTCCCCCACGACGCCCACACCCCCGCGATCAGGATCAGCGCCGCGACCGTACCCATCGCCGCGAACCGCCCGAACCGCAGCGCCGAGGAGCCGTAGGAGGAGCGGACCGCTGAAGACATGGCGGAGATCCTTGGCCATGACCTCGCGGTCGGTCAACCTCGGCGGGAAACCGCACCGGACAAGCCGGCCCAAGCCCACCCGAGGCAGGTCACGAGTTGTACGTGCTCTGCGCCCGCTCCAGACCCTCCAGCACCAGACACTCCACCGCGTCCGCCGCCCGGTCCACCAAGTAGTCCAGCTCCTTGCGCTCCGCCGACGAGAAGTCCCGCAGCACGAAATCCGCCACCTGCATCCGCCCCGGCGGCCTGCCGATCCCGAACCGCACCCGGTGGTAATCCCGCCCGAACGCCTGCGTCAACGACTTCAGCCCGTTGTGACCGTTGTCCCCGCCGCCCCGCTTCAACCGCAGCGTCCCGTAGTCGATGTCCAGCTCGTCATGCACGGCCACCACCCGCTCCACGGGAACCTTGTAGAACTCCCGCAGCGCGTTCACCGGCCCGCCCGACAGATTCATGTACGACATTGGCTTCACCAGCACCACCCGCCGGCCCGCCGGCCCCGGCGGCCCGATCCGGCCCTCCAGCACCTGCGCCTGCGCCTTGCCCGCCCGCTTGAACCGGCCGCCCATCCGCTCCGCCAGCAGATCCGCCACCATGAACCCCACGTTGTGACGGTTCATCGCATACCCCGGACCCGGATTGCCGAGCCCCACCACCAGCCACGGCCCCGCGACACCCACCGCATCCGTCGTCACGCCCATGTCTCCTTCATACGCGTCGGCCGCTGCCCCGCACGGGAACAGCGGCCGACGACACGACGACTCGAGAAGAGGATCAGACCTCGGCGCCCTCTTCGTCCTCGGCACCCTCCGGCGCCTCCTCCGCCTGCGCGGCCAGCACCTGAAGGACCACCGCGTCCTCCTCGACCGACAGCGTCACACCACTCGGCAGCGCGATGTCCTTGGCCAGCACGGCGGCACCCGCCGACAGACCCTCCACGGACACCGTCACGCTCTCCGGAATGTGCGTCGCCTCGGCCTCGACCGGCAGCGAGGACAGCACGTGCTCCAGCAGGTTGCCGCCCGGGGCCAGCTCACCCTCGGTCTGCACCGGGATCTCGACCTGGACCTTCTCGCCGCGCTTCACCTTCAGCAGGTCCACGTGCTCCAGGAAGCCCTTCAGCGGGTCGCGCTGCACGGCCTTCGGGATCGCCAGCTGGGTCTCCTTGCCGTCGATCTCCAGCGCGATCAGCACGTTCGGCGTACGCAGCGCCATCAGCAGCTCGTGGCCCGGGAACGTCAGGTGCAGCGGCTCGAGACCGTGCTCGTACACGACACCCGGAACCTTGTTGTCACGGCGGATACGGCGCGCGGCACCCTTGCCGAACTCGGTGCGCGTCGTCGCGGAGATCTTCACCTCGGACATGGTCACTCCTCGAAGTCAGAAACGGACGTGGTCACCCGGCCACGAACGGCCTGCTACGAAGAGCGCGTCGATAACGGACCGCCGTACCGACTCCGGAACGAAGCGGAACGGCCTCCCTCGCCGAGCAACTGCAGCAGTCTACTCGGACCGGGAGGCCGCACCCAAAACGATCAACGGCACCCGCACGGATGCCCGACTGCAGAACCCTTACTGCAGAGGTCCGGCACGCCTACTGCTCATCGAACAGGCTCGTCACCGAACCGTCCTCGAACACCTCACGGGCCGCCCGCGCGATCGTCGGCGCGATCGACAACACCTTGATCTTGTCCAGACTCTCGCTCAGCTCACCCGGCGTCGGCAGCGTGTTCGTGAACACGAACTCACTCACCTTCGAATTCTTCAACCGGTCCGCCGCCGGACCCGACAGCACACCATGCGTCGCCGTCACCATGACGTCCTCCGCACCATGCGCGAACAACGCGTCCGCCGCCGCACAGATCGTGCCACCCGTGTCGATCATGTCGTCCACCAGGACACACACGCGGCCCTTCACCTCACCGACCACCTCATGCACGGTGACCTGGTTCGCCACGTCCTTGTCCCGCCGCTTGTGCACGATCGCCAGCGGCGCACCCAGCCGGTCGCACCAACGGTCCGCCACCCGCACACGACCCGCGTCCGGAGACACCACCGTCAGCTTCGAACGGTCCACCTTCGCACCCACGTAATCCGCCAGCAGCGGCAGCGCGAACAGATGATCCACCGGACCGTCGAAGAAACCCTGGATCTGATCCGTGTGCAGATCCACCGCCAGCAGCCGCGTCGCACCCGCCGACTTCATCAGATCCGCGATCAGACGCGCCGAAATCGGTTCACGACCCCGGTGCTTCTTGTCCTGCCGCGCGTAACCGTAGAACGGCACGATGACGGTGATGGACCTCGCCGACGCACGCTTCAGCGCGTCAATCATGATCAACTGCTCCATGATCCACTTATTGATCGGAGCAGTATGGCTCTGAATCAGGAAACAGTCGGCACCACGAGCCGACTCCTGATACCGCACATAGATCTCGCCATTGGCGAAGTCGAAGGCCTTCGTCGGGACGACCCCGACACCCAGCTGGTGGGCGACCTCCTCGGCAAGCTCGGGGTGTGCGCGGCCGGAGAAGAACATCATCTTCTTCTCCCCGGTCGTCTTGATCCCGGTCACAGCACTATCTCCTCAGAGGTGTCGCAGCAGGTGGGGGGTGCAGATATGCACTTATCACGGTACGCGGTGTTCGCAGCGGCCGAAGACGCTCACCCCTCCTCGACCGCCCCACGGGAAGCCTCCTCGGCCGCCTTCGCCGCCGCACTCCCCGGACGCTTACGAGCCACCCAGCCCTCGATATTCCGCTGCTGACCACGGGCCACGGCCAGCGAACCGGGCGGCACATCCTTCGTGATCACCGAGCCGGCAGCCGTATAAGCACCGTCCCCGACCGTGACAGGCGCCACAAACATGTTGTCCGAACCCGTCTTGCAATGCGAGCCGACCGTCGTGTGGTGCTTACGCTCCCCGTCATAGTTGACGAACACACTCGCCGCACCGATGTTCGAAAACTCACCGATCGTCGCATCCCCCACATACGACAGATGCGGAACCTTCGACCCCTCACCGATCGACGCGTTCTTCGTCTCCACGAACGTCCCGATCTTCCCCCTGACCCCCAACCGCGTCCCCGGACGCAAATACGCGAACGGCCCCACCGACGCACCCTCACCCACCTCGGCCGACACCGCCACCGTGTTGTCCACCCGGGCACCCGCACCCACCCGCGTATCCGTCAACCGCGCATGCGGACCCACCTCACAGCCCTCCGCGAGATGCGTACCACCCAGCAACTGCGTCCCCGGATGCACCACCACATCCCGCTCGAACGACACCGTCGCATCCACCCACGTCGACGCCGGATCCACCACCGTCACCCCCGACAACATCGCCGCCGTCAGCAACCGGTCGTTCAGAATCCGCCGCGCCTCGGACAACTGCACACGGTTGTTGATCCCCGCGATCTCCCGGTGATCCCCCGCCACCGACGCACCCACCCGGTGCCCCGCCTCACGCAGAATCCCCAGCACATCCGTCAGGTACTCCTCACCCTGACTGTTGTCCGTCCGCACCTTCTTCAACGCATCCGCCAGCAGCGCACCGTCGAACGCGAACACACCCGAGTTGATCTCCCGGATCTCCCGCTCCGCCGCCGACGCGTCCTTGTGCTCCACGATCGCCGTCACGGCACCCGAGCCGTCCCGCACGATCCGCCCGTAACCCGTCGCATCCGGCACCTCCGCCGTCAGCACGGTCACCGCGTTGCCGTCCGCCACATGCGTGGCCGACAACTCCCGCAACGTCCCACCCGTCAGCAACGGAGTGTCACCGCACACGACCACCACGGTCCCGTCCACGGAACCGCCCAGCTCCTCCAGCCCCATCCGCACGGCATGACCCGTGCCGTTCTGCTCCTCCTGCACCGCGGTGCGCACGGCGGGGGCGACCTCCGCGAGATGCGCGCTCACCTGCTCACGCGCGTGCCCCACGACCACGACCAGGTGCTCCGGGTCGAGCTCACCGGCCGCGGCGAGCACATGACCCACCAGGGAACGGCCACAGATGTCGTGCAGAACCTTCGGTGTGGCCGACTTCATACGGGTGCCCTCACCCGCTGCGAGTACGACGACGGCTGCCGGGCGAATGGCGCTCACGGGATGCCCTTCGGCTGTGTTGGGGGTGGGGGTGACATCCGCAGGATACCGGGGCGGGGGTGGGGGGACATGAGAGCGGGGCCTGACCGGGGCTGTTGCCTCCGGTCAGGACCCGAACCGAGCAGCTCCGCCAGCTGGATTCGAACCAGCACTACAGGGCTTCAAAGGCCCGCGGGCTACCAGTTACCCCATGGCGGATGGCTGCGTCAGACCTTACCTGAGGTGGGTGGTGTCGTGATCCCGGCGACCATTCCTGTCCACCAGCCTTCGATGCGTCGGTACAGGTCGGCACCCTGTGACACCCGGATGACCAGGCAACCACGATAGGTGTCGCCGACGTTCTTGCGGACGGTCGTCGGATTGTGCTTCTTGATCGTCGTCTTCTGGAACTGGGAGACGTCCACACCCGCCAGATCGGCCCAGTACCGTTTCGCCCCCTCCACGTCCGCCGTCATGTGAATCATGACGCGGTACCGCAGGCGTTCGCGCTCCACGCCGAGCAGGTCGAGCCAGGCGAGGTACAGCTTGATCACGCCGGGGTCACTGTTGACGAAGAGTACGTTCTCCCTCCGCGCGTACGGTTTGTCCTTCGCCCCCTCGGCCCAGTAGAGGGCCACTCCCGTCAGAAGCAGGTCACGGTCGGACATGCTGCCGATTTCCTCGGCAGCGGCGGCCTTGGTCTGTCCTCGCTGCTCCTCCCGTACCGCCAACTCGTGTTCCCAGCGCTTCCGGTTCGCCAGGCGCGCCTGTTCCGACGGGTCGCGGCGCTCCGGCTTCGGCAGGTCCCGTACCCACAGGGAGATCGAGCTCTTGGAGCAGCCCAGTTCGACCTGGATTCGGTCGTACGTCCAGCCCTGGAGCCGGAGCTCTCTCGCCTTCTCCCGAAGGTCGTCCTTGGCGTTCGGCCGTTTCGTCCATTCCGGGGCCGGCTCGCCCTGGAGGAGCCGGTTGAGGATGTCGTTGTTGTCGACGTGGAGCCGGTCGCGGATCTGGCGTCGGCTCAGTCCCGCGCGGCGCAGGGCCACCGCCTGTTCGCGGAGGGTTTCGAAGTCGGCGTATTTGCCTGGTGCATGTGTCACATGCATACCGTCCGGCCGGAATGGTCGGTTCCCGGCTCGAACGGTGATCGATTCAGCAGTTCGAGGGATTTCCGGGCGTACCGCGTCCGATCGGTCACCGTGTGTGGTGTGGGCCGGAGGTGGAAACTCGACGGATAAGGGGTGGGGGGCGCCCGTAGGCTGGAGGCATGACCACGACGGGGGAAGAGCATGTGACGGCCCGGGGCGGGCCGTGGTGGTGGGACAGGCGCCGCAGCGCGGTGTTCGATGTGGTGCTCGCGGTGCTGTCCGCGGTGGAGTGTGCGCTGGAGGGGATTCCGTTCGCGTGGCGGGCGGGGATGCCGGTGGCCGTGGGGGTGGTGTTCGGGCTGCTGGCGGGTTCGGTGCTGCTGGTGCGGCGGAAGTGGCCGATCGCCGTGGTGCTGGTGGTGATCGCGGTGACGCCGGCGTCGATGGGTCTGCTGATGGGTGTGGTGGGCCTGTATTCGCTGGCGGCGTCGGATCTGCCGCGGCGGATCATCGGTTCGCTGGCGGGGATGCAGTCGCTGGGTGTGCTGATCGTGATGTTCGTGCGGTTGCGGCAGGACGCGGCGCGGGACGAGCTGGATGTGGCGGACTGGATCGTGCCGTTCGCGTCGATCACGATGGCGCTGGGGGTGACGGCGCCGCCGTTGCTGCTGGGGCTGTATGTGGGGGCGCGGCGGCGGTTGATGGAGAGCTTGCGGGAGCGGGCGGACAGTCTGGAGCGGGAGCTTCAGTTGCTGGCGGAGCGGGCGGAGGAGCGTGCGGAGTGGGCGCGGGGCGAGGAGCGGACGCGGATCGCGCGTGAGATGCACGATGTGGTGGCGCACCGGGTGAGTCTGATGGTGGTGCATGCGGCGGCGTTGCAGGCGGTGGCGCGGAAGGATCCGGAGAAGGCGGTGCGCAATGCCGCGCTGGTGGGGGACATGGGGCGGCAGGCGTTGACGGAGTTGCGGGAGATGCTCGGGGTGCTGCGTTCGGGTGGGGAGGGGGCGGTGCGGCAGGAGCGGGCGTCGGTGCCGTTGGCGGCGGTGGGGGCGGCTGCGGCGGCTGCGGCGTCGCGGGCGGTGGGTGAGGATCAGGGGGCGGGTGAGGGGCCGAGTCTGTCGGAGCTGGATGAGCTGGTGGGGCAGTCGGCGGCCGCGGGGATGGTGGTGGATCTGTCGGTGGAGGGGGAGGCGCGTGGGTATGCGCCGGAGGTGGAGTCGACGGCGTTTCGGGTGGTGCAGGAGGCGTTGACGAACGTGCACAAGCATGCGGCGGGTGCGAAGACGTATGTGCGGGTGGCGCACCGGGTGTCGGAGATCGCGATGCAGGTGGAGAACGAGCCGCCGTCGGGTGCGGTGTCGTCGGCGGGGTTGCCGTCGGGGGGCAATGGTCTGGTGGGGATGAAGGAGCGGGTGTCGGCGCTGGGTGGGGTGTTCGTGTCGGGGCCGACGGATGCGGGGGGTTTTCGGGTGTCGGCGGTGATTCCGGCGTCGTCGTAGGGCGTGCCGGGGGTCAGCCGGCGGTGAGGCGTGCGGGTTCGATGCCGGAGATGAGGGTGGTGAGGCCGTGGTCGATGGTGGGGCCGAGGTACCAGTCGCCGGTGTGGTCGAGGGCGTAGACGCGGCCTTGGGTGTCGATGGCGAGGAGGGCCTGGGTGTCGGTCTCGGTGCCGAGGGGGCAGACGTCGGTGCCGAGGGCGCGGCCGAGGTCGCCGAGGGTGCGGGCGAGGTGGAGGCCGTGGAGGGGGTCGAGGTGGAGGGTGGCGGGGGCGACTTGGCGGCCGGGTCCTGTGGGGGTGATGTGGAGGCCGCCGAATTCGGCCCAGGCTTCGACGGCGGCGGGGAAGACGGTGTGGCGGTGTCCGGCGGGTGAGGTGTGGTCGCGGAGGGTGTCGGCCCAGATTTCGGCTTGTTTGATGTCCCAGCGGCCGGGTTGCCATCCGGCGGCGCGCAGGGCGGCGTCGACGGGGACGGCGAAGCGGGTGGTGGAGGTGCGGTCGGTGTGCATCTGTGCTCTTCGTTCGTCGAGGTCGTGGGTGTGGGGGTTCAGCCGTCGGTGGTGGCGGCGGGTTCGACCATGCGGACGCCGAAGTGGGCGGTGAGGGCGGTGCAGGCGCGGCAGGGGGTGGCGTAGGCGCCGTGGAGGGGGTCGCCGTCCTCGCGGATGCGGCGGGTGGTGAGTTTGGCTTGTTTGAGTGCTTTGCGTGCTTCGCCGTTGGTCATGGGTTTTCGTGCGGCGCGTTTGCTGCGGGCGGCGTCGGCGGTGGTGAGGTGTCGGGAGATGAGGATGGTTTCGGCGCAGCGGCCGGTGAAGCGGTCGCGTTGGTCGCTGGTGAGGGCGTCGAGGAAGTCCTGGACGAGGGGGTGCAGGGCGGGGGGTGTGTCGCCGCGGGCGGCGGTGCCGGTGAGGGTTTCGCCGCGTACGGAGAGTGCGGCGGCGATGGTGGGGAGGATGCCGTCGCGGCGGTGGTGGAGGGTGGGTGCGGGGGTGGTGTCGGTGGCGCTCCAGCCGATGCGGGGGTCGCCGGAGCGGGGGTCGCCGGATGGGCCGGTGTGTGTCCCCGTCTGCGTCGCGTTCATGATCGTCATCCCCTCCACAGCATCCCCCCGAAGGTCACAGAGTGCCAAATGCGTGGGCTCATGGGGAAGCTGGGGCGGGGCGACACGCCCGGGTTTGGGCGGGCTGTCACGGGAGGGTGACGGCTGGTCACGGAAGTGGAGGGGGCGGGTGGCCGGTGCCGGTGACCGGTGGGGGCGTACCGCATAGGCTGTCGGCACCGCGATTCGCGCGGTGTTCCGCACGGCTGTGTGTGGGGGCGCCGTGGGGGTCGTGGCGGTACGTAGTCGAGACAGACGTGACAGTCGAATACGTTCCGTAACGGTCCGAAGGTGGGCGGTGCGGGGCGTAAGGAAGCCGCAGGGGGCAACCGCCATGACGACAGGTCGGCTCGGGCTGGGGGATCCTCCCGGCCGCCAGGCCGGGGGACAAGCCGCGCCGCCGAACGCGGCCTATGCCGGGCAGGTCGTGCACTTCCCGGATCCGGTGCGTGCGGCGCGTCACCCGAGAGGGGTACGGGTGGACGAGCGTGGTTTCCCCGATTTCTCGCCCTATGCGCGTGCGGCTGTGGAGATCGCGGATCCGCCGGAGGGGTTCGGGGTCGACGAGTTGCGTCTGACGGACTATGTGTCGGCGAACGCGGCGTTGGCGGCGAGCGGGCACGAGCTGTGGGACACGGTGCCGGCGGTGGCGACGCCGCATGGCTGGACGTGGCATCACGTGGCGGGTTCGCGGCGTCTTGAGCTGGTGCCGGTGGAGGTGAAGGCGCTGCTGCGGCATCACGGTGGTGTGGCGACGGCGGCGGTGGATCACGGCAAGCGGGGGACGCGGCCGTTGCAGGAGACGCGGCCGGCGCATTTCGGGCTGCCGAAGTCGGGTGTGGCGGTGTCGGAGTCGCAGGTGCTGGGTGTGGAGGAGGAGCTGGGGTACCGGCTGCCGGGTGCGTTCCGGTCGTTCCTGAAGGCGGCGGGTGGCTGTGCGCCGGTGGGGACGGCGCTGGACGCGGAGCTGGGGCTGCTGGTGGATCAGCCGTTCTTCACGGTGCGGGACGAGGCGGCGGTCAATGATCTGGTCTATGTGAACAAGTGCTTGCGTGACCATCTCACCAAGGACTATCTGTGCGTGGCGTTCGTGCAGGGTGGTCTGCTGGCGGTGAAGGTGCGGGGCGAGCGGCAGGGGTCGGTGTGGTTCTGCGCGTACGACGACGTGCGGGACGTGGATCCGTCGTGGC
>KL568550.1:24336-25304 GCA_000715605.1 Streptomyces speibonae
AGATGTGTATAAGAGACAGATTGCTGGCGTGCGGTGACGACTTCGACGCGTTCCTGTCGCGGCTGGCGGGTTCTCCGCCGGAGTTGGAGACGGTGGCGAATCTGATGGTGGACGGCGGGTTCGCGCGTGTCGTTCCGGTTTCTTCCGCGGGGGAGTGAGTCTCGGCATGGTGACGTTCGCGCAGGCGCAGGAGCGCGCTGAGGAGTGGGTCAACGGGGATGTTCCGTCGTACCAGCACCGTGAGGTGCGGGTACGGGAGTTCGGTCTCGGTTTCGTGGTGTGGGCGGAGGACCGTGCGGACGGGCCCCGTTCGGACGGTGGCGGGCAGCGGCTGGTGATCGCCCGTGACAGTGGTGAGGCGACGCTGTGGCCCGCGCTGCCGGTGGGTGAGGTGATCCGCCGGTACGAGGAGGAGTACGGCCGTGATGCGGCGGCGCCGGCTCCGGAGCCGGCGCCGGCGGCGCGGGTGGATCTGAATCAGACGTCGTTCCTGCTGAGTCCGCCGGAATGGTTGCAGGAGGCGGCGGACCGGCTGGGGATTCCGGACCGGCGCGGGGAGGGCGCGGGGGGCGGCCCGGGTGCCGCTCCGGCCGCGGCTTCGGCTGCGGGGTCCGCGGCGGGACTGGTTCCGGGCGCGTCTTCGGGCGGGGCTCCGGCGCAGGGTGGGGCTCCGGCCCAGGGTCCGGCTGCGGGCCAGGGTCCGGCTGCGGGCCCCCAGGACGCGCCGGCGGGTCCGGGGAGCGGGGCCGCGTGGCCCGCTGCCGGGGCGGGCGGTGCGCAGCCGGGTGCCGGTGTGCCCGAGGGGGCGACTCCGTGGGCGGGTACGGACACCAATGCCGACGCCGGTGAGGACCGTTCCGTTCCGCTGCCGCAGACGGTGTTCGCGCCGCAGTTGAGCGAGCCCGGTGACGGCGGGGCGCCGTCCGGCCCTTCGGCGCCGGCGGATGCGCAGACCGCGCTGATGTCGG
>KL568550.1:25534-26160 GCA_000715605.1 Streptomyces speibonae
TCCCGACGCGGGGCAGGGGACGCCGCCGCCCGCGTCGCCGCCGCCCGCGTCCGCGCCCCCGCAGTACGGCTATCCGCAGGCCGGCGCGCCGGGTACACCTGTGCCGGGTACGCCCGCGCCGGGCACACCTGCGCCCGGTACGCCCGGTCCGGGTACGCCCGCGCCGTCCGCGCCGACGCCTCCGCCGCCCGGTCCCGGTACGCCCGGGCGGCCGCTCGCGCCGAACGCGGGGGACATCGCCGACGCCGAGACCAGCAAGGCGGCCCCGCCGCCGCGCCGCGGCTCCGGTGCGACGCCGCCGCCTCCCGGTGCCCCCGGAACCCCGGGTGCGCGTCCGGGCGGCACGCCTCCGCCGCCGTCCGGCGGTACGCCCCCGCCCGGCGGCACCGCGGGCGGGTATGTGCCGACGCAGCTGGTGTCGTCGCTCGGCGGCCCGGAGGGGGTCGGTACGCCGCCCCCGCCCGCCCCGCCGAACGCGCCCGGCGGTACGCCGCCCGGCGGCGTCCATCACGCGGCGACGATGCTCGCCGACCCGGGAAGCACGGGCGGCGGCGCCCCGGGAACACCCCCGCCTCCGGGCCCGCCCGGTGCCCCGGGAACGCCTCCGCCTCCGGGCCCGCCCGGTG
>KL568550.1:26306-29718 GCA_000715605.1 Streptomyces speibonae
CCGCCTCCGGGCCCGCCCGGTGCCCCGGGAACGCCTTCGCCCGCGGGTCCGCCCAGCGCTCCCGGTACGCCCGCGCCTCCGGGCCCGCCCGGCGCCCCCGGGGCGCCCGGCGCTCCGGGTGCCCCCGGCGCCGGAGCGGACGGCCGTCCGCCGGTGCACCACGCGGAGACCGTGCTGGCCGCGCCTTCGGTGTCCGGCCCCGGTACGCCTCCGCCGCCCGCTCCTCCGGGTGCGCCCGCCGGGGCTCCCCCGCCGCCGCCCCCCGGGGCGGTGCCTCCGCAGGGTGTTCCGGGGTCCGGGCAGCCTCCGGCGTACGGCTATCCGCCGCAGCCCGGCGGTCAGCCGACGGTCGGCCCCGGCTACCAGGCGGTGCTGCGCTACCGCGCGCAGGACGGTTCCGAGCAGCAGCTGATCCGGCGTTCGGCGCCGGGTACACCGCATCCGGAGTGGCAGATCTTCCATGAGCTGCGCGGCATGAACGTGCCGCCGGACCAGGTGCTGGAGCTGCACACCGAGCTGGAGTCGTGCGAACTGCCGGGTGCGTACTGTGCGCGGATGATCCGGGAGCAGTGGCCGCAGGCGCGGATCACGAGCATCGCCCCGTACGGCACGGATCACGCCAGTCGGCAGCAGGGCATGCAGCAGCTGCTGGCCCACCAGGGCGAGCTGCACCAGGTGGCGGACGGTCCGGCGCGTCCGGCGCCGGTGCGTGCGCCGGTTCCGCCGGTGCAGCCGGCGCCGCCGGTTCCGCCGGAGGCGGTCGCGCAGGAGCTGGCGGGGGCGTTCGGGCCGGGGGTGTTCCGGTTCGAGCAGGCGGCGGTGTCCCGGCAGGGTGTGCCGCCGGTCGTGGCGCACACGCTGGTGGCGGCGGGGCTGCCGATGGACATGGGCCCGTTCTTCTGGGCACAGGCGCAGCCGGGCCGTCCGGTGCCGACGCTGGCGGAGCTGGCCGCGGAGCGGGGCGTGCAGGCGGCGTCGGACGCGGGCTCGTACCTGGTGATGGGCAGCGACTTCGGCAAGGCGATCTGTGTGCAGTACGGCACGGCGAACATCGTGGCGGTGCCGGTGGAGGCCGGGCCGGGCGGTGCGCCGGTGCCGCCGCAGTTCGTGAACACCGGGCTGCCGGAATTCGCGCGCTGTCTGGCGCTGCTGGGGCGGATGTGGCGGCTGCGGTTCGGGCTGAACCAGGAGCAGGCGGGCCGCTGGACCGTCGACTTCCAGGCGCAGCTGGCCGCGCTGGACCCGGCGGCGCTGGGGTCGCCGGAGAGCTGGTGGTCGGTGCTGCTGGAGCAGATGTGGGACGGACTGCTGTGACGCGGCGGCGCTGAGCCGCGCATGACGCGAGGAACCGGGTCCGGTCGTGGAGGCGACCGGGCCCGGTTCTCGCGTCTTCCCCCGGCTCTCCTCCGGCTTTCCGCCGCGTCCCTCCGCCCGCTCCGCTCTCCCCTCTGCGGAGTGTCGCGTTATGAACACTTCCGTGTGATCCATCAAGATGTGCGCGATTCATCCCATTTCGCACTCGGTCGTCGTGGTGGGCTTCGTGTCCGTCGGTGGAGAGGGGTTCCAGGGTGAGCAGCGCATCGGTGTCGTCGCAGGGCTTCGAGGTCGTGCGGGGGCGTGGCTACCGTCCCTTGCAGGTGATCGCCTACGTCGAGACCCTCTCGGAGGACCGTGACGCGGCCTGGGAGCGGGCGGCGCGGCTGACGGTGCTGGCCAGGGAGATGGAGGAGGACCTGGAGCTGCTGCGCGCCCGGGTGGCGTCGCTACCGGAGCAGACGTACGAGTCGCTCGGGGAGAGTGCGCGGCAGCTGTTCGAGCTGGCTCGTCAGGAGGCGGCGGCCGTGCGGGAGGCGGCCCGGCAGCATGCGCGGGACCTGACGGATCTGGCGCGGGACGACGCGGCGGGCATGACGGAGGCGGCGCGGGCGTACGCGGACCGGGTGCGGGGGCGTCGGACGAGCAGGCCCGGGAGCGGCTGGCCGCGGCCCGTGCGGAGGCCGACGAGATCCGGATCGCGGCCCGGCTGGAGGTGAAGGAGGAGCGCGGGCGGGCGCTGGCGGCGGTGCGGGAGATGCGGGAGCGCACGTCCGGGATGCTCGCGGAGGGGGCGCGGGAGCAGGCGGCGCGGCTGGACGAGGTGGAGCGGGAGGAGGCCGAGCGGGTGGCCGCGCTGGACGCCCGGCAGGCGGAGGCGGAGGAGCGGGCCCGGGGTGTGCTGGCGGAGGCGCAGCAGGTGTTCGCCGAGGCGGAGGAGGCGGCGCGGCGGCGTGCGGAGGAGGCGCGGGAGCGCGCGGCTGAGGTGCTTGCCGAGGCGCGCGCCCGCGCGGAGGGCATCGCGCGGGAGACGGAGCGGGTGCTGCGCGACCACGCCGACCGGCGGGAGGACGTGCAGACGCACATGGATCATGTGTGCGCGTCTCTCAGCGCGCTGACGGGCCGGGTGGTGGAGTGAGGGGGCCGGGGTGTCACATCCTCCTGCGGGTCGCTCCGGCGAGGATCCAGCCCTCCACCGCCTCGTACTGACGCCGTTGTTCCTCCGCGCGCCCGCGGCCGGAGGCGACGGTGCCGAGCCAGCCGCAGAGGAAGCCGACGGGGATGGAGACCAGGCCGGTGGTGGTGAAGGGGAACCAGTTGAAGTCGGCGTCGGGGAAGGCGGCGACGGGTGAGCCGGAGACGAGGTTGGTGCCCGGCATGAGCAGCAGCACGGACAGGGAGCCGCCGATGAGGGTGGCGAGCAGGCCCGTGCGGGTGTAGCGGCGCCAGAAGAGGCTGTAGACGAGGGCGGGGGCGATGGCGGAGGCGCCGAGGCAGAAGGACAGGGTGATCAGGGGGTGCAGGCTGTGGTGCTGCACCAGGGTGGCGAGCACGATCGCGGGGACGCCCACGGCCAGTGCGGACAGGCGGGCCGTCATCATCTCGCGGCGCGGTGCCATCTCCTGGACGCGGGCGGCGAAGACGTCGTGGGCGAGGGAGTTGGCGCAGGCGAGGATCATGCCGGCGACGGAGGCGAGGACGGTGAGGAAGATCGCGGTGGTGACGGTGGTGAAGAGGAACGTTTCAGCCGTGGAGAGCTCCGCGCCGAACGCGGCCTGGGAGCCGAGCAGGTAGGCGGTGTTGCCCTGCGGGTCGGCCTGGGCGAGCGCGGCCCGTCCGACCAGGGCGGTCGCGCCGAAGCCGATGACGGTGAGGACGAGGACGAACAGGGCCACGCCGGAGACCGCCCACGACATCGAGCGGCGCACCTGGCGGGCGCTGCTGGCGGTGTACATGCGCATGGTGATGTGGGGGAGGCAGGCGCCGCCGAGGACGACCGTCAGATGCGAGGTGATCATGTCCCAGCCGGGGCTGACGCCGCCGGTGAACTGAAGGCCCGAGGCGAGGAACGCGTCGCCGACGCCGCTGCCCGCGGCGG
>KL568550.1:29968-31019 GCA_000715605.1 Streptomyces speibonae
GCCTCGAACAGCGCCCCGGGGCTCCAGTCGAAGCGGTGCAGGACCAGGGCGGCCACGACGATGCCGGAGCCGAGCAGCAGCACGATCTTGAGGATCTGGATGAGGGCGGTGCCCTTCATGCCGCCGATCGCCGCGTAGCTGATCATCAGCGCGCCCACGCCGATGATGCAGCCCGTCTGCAGGGCCTCGCCGGAGAAGCCGAGGATGAACCCCATGAGCTGCCCCGTTCCGGCGAGCTGGACCAGCATCAGCGGCAGCAGCGAGGCGAGGGTGACGGCGCTGGCGGCGATCCGTATCCCGCGCTCCTGGGGCATACGGCGGGTCAGCGCGTCGCCCATGGTGAACCGGCCCGCGTTGCGCAGGGGTTCGGCCAGCAGGAACATCAGCAGCATCAGGGACAGGGCGGTGCTCAGGGCGAGCACGATGCCGTCGTAGCCGAACAGGGCGATGATGCCGCCGGTGCCGAGCACTGTGGCGGCGGAGATGTAGTCACCGGCGATGGCCAGGCCGTTGCGCATGGGGGACAGGGAGCCGTAGCCGGTGTAGAACTCGTCGAGGTCGTCGCGGTCGGGGCCGGTCATCACGCACAGCAGGAGGGTGACCGTGGCGACGGCGGAGAAGCCGACGAGGGCCATGCCCTGGGTGTCGCCGCCGAACTGGGAGTTCATCGGGTGGCCTCCCGCTTGGCGTCCAGGGCGCTCTGACGGCGGATCAGTTCCGCGAGCGGGTCGACGCGGCGGCGGGCGGTGCGCTCGTACAGGACGATCGCCAGCCAGGTGACGGGTACTTGGAGCACGGCGAGGAGCAGCCCGGTGGGGACGCCGTCGGTGACGGTGCCGGTCATGAAGCCGGGGGCGAACGCCGACAGGACGAGGAAGAGGACGAAGTATCCGAGCGCGGTGAGGGTGGCCGTACGGCGTTGCAGGCGGTAGGCGCCGCGCAGCCGGCGCAGGTCGGAGTGGTGTCCGAGCGGGGCGTGCTGAGGGGCGCGGCGCGGCGCGGGGGCGGGCGGGGCCGGCGGCAGCCAGGGGTAGGTGGGGTAGGCGGGGGA
>KL568551.1:0-1753 GCA_000715605.1 Streptomyces speibonae
CACACCCGGGGCGAAGACAGACATCCGATGCGGTTGATCAGTCAAGCGGTGTTGGGGAAGGCGGTCTGCTCGTCGTAGGGGATGCGGTGGGTGAGGCAGTAGTGCAGGCATCCGAGTAGGCGGTTGAAGAGGTTGCGTTGGGCTGCGACGTGTCGGTCTTCGGCTGCGCGGCGGCGGTCGTAGTGGGCGCGTGCTCCGGGGGATGCGGTGAGGGCGGCGAAGGCCCAGATGTAGCCAGCTGAGGCGAGACGCTGGTTCTTGATGTGCCTGGCCAGGACGGTGGTCTTGCGGCCGGAGGATCTGGTGATGGGGGCGGATCCGGCGTAAGCCTTGAGCGCGCGGGGGCTGGTGAAGCGGGTGTGGTCGTCGCCGAGTTCGGCGAGGACGTGGGCTCCGGTCAGTGCGCCGAGGCTGGGGAAGCTGGTGATGATCTCGGCGTCCTGGTGGGTGGTGAAGGCCGTGGTGGTGGCTGCTTTCAGGTCGTCGGCGCTGGCGCAGGCCGCGTTGAACTGCTTGAGCAGGGCGAGGGTCTTGGTGCCCATGGCCTGCTCGATGACGGGTGGCTGGTGCATCTGTGGTTCGTGCAGCAGCGCGTGGAGGCGTTCGACCTCGCCGGTGATCTCCCGCTGACGTCCGGCCCTCTTCAGAATCGCCCTCAGCTGGGGGCGGGAGAGCCGGGCGGCCTGGGTCGGGGTGGGGCTGCGGCGAGCAGGGTGCGGGTGACGGGGGAGGCGAGGCCCTCGCGGAAGTGGCGGAAGACGGGGAGGAAGCCGGGGAAGTACTGGCGCAGGTGGGAGCGCAGCCGGTTGCCGGTCTGGACGCGGTCCCAGACGGCGTCTTGGTGGGCTCGGGCCAGGACGGTGATGGCCTGGGCGAGATGGCTGTCCGCGGGCAGGGGACGGTGTTCGGCCGGGTCGGTGCGCAGGATGTGGGCCAGGACCTTGGCGTCGAGGTGGTCGGACTTCTTGCGGCTGAGGGCGTAGCGGTCGCGGTAGCGGGTGGCGGTGAGCGGGTTGATCACGTAGATGGGTCGGCCGGTGGCGCGTAAGCAGGCGACCAGGAGTCCGTGAGAGGTCTCGATGGCGACCGGGATCGGGTCGTCTTGGCTGTCGCCGTGCTGGGCCAGCAGGTCCAGGAGCTGGCTGAGGCATTGTGGGGTGTCGTCGATGCGGAGCTTGTTCAGGAGGGTGCCGGCCTCGTCGAGCAGGGCGATGTCGTGGTGGTCGGTGGCCCAGTCGATGTCGCAGAACACGCTGGTCACGGTGGTGTCCCTGGGGTGGGTGGCGGTGGTGTGTGGGTCGTTGCCGTGGCGGGGTTGCGCGTCTCCCTAATGGCAGGGCTCGGGGCCCGTCATCCGATTAGCCGTTCGCAATCCCAGCGGTCGCCAGGGCCTCGGTCAGCTGCGGAACTGGTGCGTTGGCCGAGCGGTGAGAGGTGTTCCTGGCGGCGGCTTGGACCACGAGAGGTAACGATGCCGCTGATTGTGTGCGAGCGGGGGTGGTGGGGCCGGTCCGCGCGGGACGAAGGCATGAGCGCGGACCGGCCCCACCACCCCCGGCGCTGCTTCACTGGGCGGGCAGGCATGTGAGGCCGGCTCTGTCTTGAGAGGTCGGGCCTCAGGAGCGGCTACGGATCACCACATGCCGACCCGCCCAAAGACCCCGGACGGACAACCGCCCAGCGTCTACCGCGCCATCAGGAGGCAGGCCGCGCCGCAGAGGCGGCGCGCGCCCGCGCCGTGCGCGGGCCTTGA
>KL568551.1:1979-12362 GCA_000715605.1 Streptomyces speibonae
CCTTGATGGCCGAAAAGGCGGCCTCGATGACCTGGTACGCCTTCGCTCTGAAGTACCTCGCCATGAAGTGGCCGCACGCGGCGCCGAACACGCGCAACGGGATCAATGAGACCTTGACCGCCGTGACGATGGCCCTCCTCGACGAACGTCCGGGGCAGCCATCCGAGGAACTGATCAGGAGGGCGCTCCGTAACTGGGCCTTCGTCCTTCCCGGGCCGGACGAGCGCGAATTGCCGACCGAGATCGCGAACACCTTGCACTGGGTGGCCAAGACGTCGCGTCCGCTCTCGGACCTCGGTGACCCTGCGATCGGCAGGGCCGTCCTGGATTCGCTCAAGCTGAAGCTCGACGGGACGGCGGCAGCTGCGGAGACCGTCCGGCGCAAGCGTCGGACACTCGTCAACGCGCTGCACTATGCAGTGGACCTCGGGGAGTTCAAGGAGAACCCGATCACGGGCATCCGCTGGAAGAAGCCGAAGGCCGCCGGGGAAGTCGATCCCCGGGTGGTCGCCAATCCCGCGCAGGCCCGTTGCCTGCTGACTGCGGTCTCGTACGTCGGTGGGTACGGTCGGGCTCGTGGTCGCCGACTCGTCGGCCTTTTCGCCTGCATGTACTACGGCGCCTTGCGTCCGGCTGAGGCCGTCGGCCTCACCGATGCGGACCTGAAGCTTCCCGAAACTGGCTGGGGGACGGTCCTGCTGAACCGGACGCGCCCCAGTGTCGGCAAGCAGTGGACGGACTCCGGAGAGACCCACGACGACCGGGGCCTCAAGAACCGGCCGACGGAAGAGGTCCGGCTCGTGCCAATCCCGCCCCAGCTCGTCACCATCCTCCGGCAGCACCTCGGTACCTTCGGTACCGCCGCGGACGGGCGGCTGTTTGCCAACGAGCGTGGAAGAGTGGTCGGCTCCTCGACGTACTACCGCGTCTGGCAGGAGGCCCGTGCGCTGGCGCTTCCGCCGGCTGCGGTCGCCTCACCACTTGCGGCTCGCCCGTATGACCTCCGGCACTCGGCGCTGTCGACCTGGCTCAACTCCGGGGTGGACCCGACAGAGGTCGCCGAGCGTGCGGGCAACAGTGTAGAGGTCCTGCTGAGCCGCTACGCCAAATACATCGACGGACGGCGGGAGATCGTCAACCGCAAGATCGAGGACCTGCTGCGCGAATACGAGTGATTCAGCTCAACGCTGGGCTTCAGCCCCCTGGACAACCCCAGGGGGCTTCACATTTACGCGTGCCTATCCTGCTCGGCCAGTGCGGAACGGTACAGCTGAACGATCTCGCCGTCTGAGAGCCGCGCGGCAGCCCCATGCATTCCCGCCTCACTGCTGAGCCATTGGACTCTCTCTAGTAGATCAGTGCCGGGGGTACCTCGCCGCCAAACCACAATGCGGTGATCTTGGTTGCGTGGCAGGCGAATGGGTAGGTACTCTAACTTTTGGGCGCGAAGGATTTCGGTGATGTGCGTGAGAGCTTGCCCTCGCAAGCTCCGATGCTTCCCGATGCGGCGAAGTTCTCTCATCGAGAAGAGCCCGATCTCACTCCGGCCTGCAAACGTCTCGATGATGCGCATGGTCTCGGAATCAGCACGCAGGCGTTCAGCTGCGGTTGACATAGTCCCCCCTTGGCGTGCCAGTACCGGGCAGCCTAGAACGCGGCTGGCAGAGACGCGTGGTGAACGTCCACTCAACATGGCATGGCGCGACCCTCTATCTGCCGGTCGGCCCGGCAGGTGCCCCGCCCTCTGGTGCTCAGCGGCGACGCTTCCGGGCTCGCCTGATGACCTCCCTGCGGAGCGACTGACCAGGGGAAACGCTCCAAGGTCCTGTCCACGAATAGTCCACGGACCTCGACCTAGGGCCGCTCCGGGCCGCACCCGCCTGCACATACGCGAAGACCCCGGCCTCAGCGTTTCCGCTGGTGACGGGGTCTTTGGGCACCTCATACAGGGTGCCCCCGGCAGGATTCGAACCTGCGCACACGGCTCCGGAGGCCGTTGCTCTATCCCCTGAGCTACGGGGGCGTGTCGTTCGCGTGGTGATCGCGGCGACGGGTAGAACACTACCAGTTCCTCAGGGGTGGTCAGGAACCCGTTTTCGCAGCAGGCGGCGTCGGTCCGGAGTGCGGGGCGTCGCTCGTGCGGGGCGGAAGTGGGGAAACGCCGGACGCGGTGGCCGGTCCCGACCTACTCTCGAGTTGTGCCAGGCGCCTCGGGCCGGGTTCTTGTTGTGGACGACAACAAGGTCATCCGGCAGCTGATCAGGGTCAACCTCGAGCTGGAGGGCATCGAGGTCGTGACCGCGGCCGATGGTGCCGAGTGTCTGGACGTCGTTCATCAGGTGCGGCCCGACCTCGTCACCCTTGATGTTGCCATGCCCAGACTCGACGGGCTGCGGACCGCCGGTCGGTTGCGAGCCGATCCGCGGACCCGGGACATCCCGCTCGTTGTCGTCAGTGCCTGTACGCAGTACGAGGTCGAGAGCGGGCTCGAGGTCGGGGTGGACGCCTTTCTTGCCAAGCCCTTCGATCCGCAGGAGCTTGTGCGGATCGTGCGGGAGCTGATCGCCAATCCTGTCGGGCGGGTGCGCGGGTCCGGGGATGCCGAGCCTGCTGCCGGGCACGCCTGAGAGTAAGGGCGCCTGCTGTCCACGCGGCGTCCATATGGCGGGATCGACGGCAAACCCGTTCGCCTCCCCACCCCCCTCCTCCCATACGCTTGTCCCGTGACTCCCGTCGAGCTCTCCCGCACCGTGCTGCACGCGGTGCGTCGTGCCGTCGACGAGGGGGAGCTGAGCGTGGCTCCGCCCGAGCGGGTCGTCGTCGCGCCTCCGGGGCCCGGAGGGTGCGGGGACTACGCCACCAACGTCGCCCTTCAGCTCGCTGGCCCGGCCGGGCGGCCGGCCCGGCAGGTCGCTGATGTTCTGCGGGCGCATCTGCTCGACGCCGGGGGGATCAACGACGTCGTGGTCACCGGGCCCGGGTTCCTCAATATCTCCCTGGGGGACACCGCGTCCGTCGGGCTCGTGCGGGAGGTTCTGCGGCGTGGGTCCCGGTACGGGTACGGCGACTCCCTGGCCGGGGAAGGCGTCGTACGGCTGACTGCGGCCCGTGAGGTGCGAGCTGTCGTGCAGCTCGACGCCGTGGCTCGGATGCTTCGGTCGCAGGGTGCCCGCGTGCACACCCGTTGCGCCGGTCCGCTGGAGGCGAAGTGGGGGAGTGTGCTGGGCGTACGCGTCGATGACGTGTGCGAGCGGACGGAGAAGGCCGGGGTTCGGCCCCACCCCGCGCCCTCCGATCCCGTGAGCCTCGGGCGTGACGCCGGGCGGTGGGCCCTGCTCTCTTCCGCTGCTCATGATCGGCCTCGGATCAGTGATGAGCATCTGGTGCAGCGGGAGAGCAATCCGTTGTTCCGGGTGCGGTACGCGCATGCCCGGAGTCGGGCGCTGGTGCGCAATGCCGGGGATCTGGGGTTCCGCGCCGAGCCCGGTGTCGTAGGCGGCGGGGAGTCGGCGCTGGTGCAGGCCCTCGCCGATCACCCCCGTGTGCTCGCCGGCGCCGCCGCCCACCACGCGCCCGACCGGCTGGCCCGGCATCTCGTGACCGTCGCCGATGCCCTGCTGCCGTTGCTTCCCGACGTGCTGCCCCTGGGGGAGGAGAAACCCTCGGCCGCCCACCGTGCCCGGCTCGCCCTCGCCGAAGCCGCCGGGACGGTGCTGGCCGGTGGCCTGTCCCTGCTCGGCATCGACGCACCCGATCATCTCTAGGAAGCCCAAGACCAGTCATGAGCCGTTCCGCACATCCCGCCGGGCCCCGTCACGCCGACGTCCTCCCCGAGGGGCACTACTCCGCACCGCCCGCCGATCTCAACGCCCTCGACGCCAAGGTGTGGTCCGAGACCGTCACCCGCAATGACCACGGTGTACTCACCGTCGGCGGGGTCGACGTCAAGCGGCTTGCCGAGGAGTTCGGCACGCCCGCCTACTTCCTCGACGAGGACGACTTCCGGGCCCGGGCGCGGGCCTGGCGCACCGCGTTCGGTGACGACGCCGACGTGTTCTACGCCGGCAAGGCGTTCCTGTCCCGGGCCGTCGTGCGGTGGCTGTACGAGGAGGGGCTGAACCTTGACGTGTGTTCGGGCGGGGAGCTGGCCACCGCGCTGTCGGCCGGGATGCCCCCCGAGAGGATCGCCTTCCACGGCAACAACAAGTCGACCGGCGAGATCCGGCGGGCCGTCGAGGCCGGGGTCGGGCGGATCGTGCTCGACTCGTTCCAGGAGATCGTCCGCGTCGCGCACATCGCGCAGGAGCTCGGCACCCGGCAGCGGGTGCAGATTCGTATCACCGTCGGTGTCGAGGCGCACACGCACGAGTTCATCGCCACCGCCCACGAGGACCAGAAGTTCGGCATTCCGCTGGCCGGCGGGCAGGCCGCTGAGGCCGTGCGGCGGGCGCTGCAGCTCGACGGGCTGGAGCTCATCGGGATCCACTCCCACATCGGGTCGCAGATCTTCGACATGTCGGGCTTCGAGGTCGCCGCGCACCGCGTGGTCGGGCTGCTCAAGGAGATCCGCGACGAGCACGGCGTCGAACTGCCCGAGATCGACCTCGGCGGCGGGCTCGGCATCGCGTACACCAGCGACGACGACCCCCGTGAGCCGCACGAGATCGCCAAGGCGCTGACCGAGATCGTCACCCGGGAGTGCGAGAGCGCGCGGCTGAGCACGCCGCGGATCTCCGTCGAGCCCGGGCGCGCCATCGTCGGGCCGACCGCCTTCACGCTCTACGAGGTCGGCACGGTCAAGCCGCTCGACGGGCTGCGGACGTACGTCTCGGTCGACGGGGGGATGTCCGACAACATCCGTACCGCCCTGTACGACGCCGAGTACAGCGTTTCCCTGGTGTCCCGCAGCTCCGACACCGAGCCGATGCTCTGCCGGGTCGTCGGCAAGCACTGCGAGAGCGGGGACATCGTGGTCAAGGACGCCTTCCTGCCGGGTGACCTGGCGCCGGGCGACCTCCTCGCCGTGCCGGCGACGGGGGCGTACTGCCGGTCGATGGCCAGCAACTACAACCATGTGCTCCGCCCGCCGGTCGTCGCCGTGCGCGGGGGCGAGGCGCGGGTCATCGTGCGGCGGGAGACGGAGGAGGATTTGTTGCGGCTCGACGTGGGGTAAGGCCCCGGCCGGCCGTAAAGGGTGTGGGCCGCCCGGTCACCCGGTCGGGGCGGGCCGGAAGATCGCCGGTCCGACCGGCCGGAAGGTCGCGGATCCGACCGGCCGGAAGATCTCCGGTCCGACCGGCCGGGCAGATGAAATAGATGTCTCACGATCCGGACAAAGGGCAGAAACTCCCGTCCGGTGAGTGAGACTGGTGCAACCGAGACGGTAATCAGGAAACGAGGTCGGATGATGCGTACGCGTCCGCTGAAGGTGGCGCTGCTGGGCTGTGGAGTGGTCGGCTCAGAGGTGGCGCGCATCATGACGACGCACGCCGACGACCTCGCCGCCCGGATCGGTGCCCCGGTGGAGCTCGCGGGCGTGGCCGTACGGCGGCCCGACAAGGTGCGCGAGGGCATCGACCCCGCGTTGGTCACCACCGACGCCACCGCGCTCGTCAAACGGGGCGACCTCGACATCGTCGTGGAGGTCATCGGCGGCATCGAGCCCGCCCGTACGCTCATCACCACCGCCTTCGAGCACGGCGCCTCCGTCGTCTCCGCCAACAAGGCCCTGCTCGCCCAGGACGGCGCCGCGCTGCACGCCGCCGCCGAGGAGCACGGCAAGGACCTCTACTACGAGGCCGCCGTCGCCGGCGCCATCCCGCTGATCCGCCCGCTGCGCGAGTCCCTCGCCGGCGACAAGGTCAACCGGGTGCTCGGCATCGTCAACGGCACCACCAACTTCATCCTCGACAAGATGGACACCACGGGCGCCGGCTACCAGGAGGCGCTCGACGAGGCCACCGCGCTCGGGTACGCCGAGGCCGACCCGACCGCGGACGTCGAGGGCTTCGACGCCGCTGCCAAGGCCGCCATCCTCGCCGGGATCGCCTTCCACACGCGCGTGCGCCTCGACGACGTCCACCGTGAGGGGATGACCGAGGTCACCGCCGCCGACTTCGCCTCCGCCAAGGGGATGGGCTGCACCATCAAGCTGCTCGCCATCTGCGAGCGGGCCGAGGACGGGGCGTCGGTCACCGCGCGGGTGCATCCCGCGATGATCCCGCTCAGCCACCCGCTCGCCTCCGTGCGCGGCGCCTACAACGCCGTGTTCGTCGAGTCCGACGCCGCCGGGCAGCTGATGTTCTACGGCCCCGGCGCCGGCGGTGCGCCGACCGCCTCCGCCGTCCTCGGGGACCTAGTCGCCGTGGGGCGCAACCGGGTCGGCGGGACCACCGGGCCCGGTGAGTCCGCGTACGCCGCGCTGCCCGTCTCGTCCATGGGCGAGGTCGTCACGCGCTACCACATCAGCCTGGACGTGGCCGACAAACCGGGTGTTCTCGCCCAGGTCGCGACCGTGTTCGCGGAGCACGGCGTCTCGATCGACACGGTTCGCCAGCAGGGCAAGGACGGTGAGGCGTCGCTCGTCGTCGTCACGCACCGTGCGTCCGACGCCGCCCTCGGCGGGACAGTCGGCGCGTTGCGCAAGCTCGACACCGTGCGTGGTGTCGCCAGCATCATGCGGGTTGAAGGAGAGTAACCAGCAATGACCCACCAGTGGCGCGGAATCATCGAGGAGTACCGGGACCGGCTGCCGGTATCCGACAGCACGCCGGTTGTGACGCTCCGTGAGGGCGGTACGCCGCTCGTGCCCGCGCAGGTGCTCTCCGAGCGCACGGGCTGCGAGGTGCACCTCAAGGTCGAGGGGGCGAACCCCACCGGGTCCTTCAAGGACCGCGGGATGACCATGGCGATCTCCCGGGCGAAGGAGGAGGGCGCCCAGGCCGTCATCTGTGCCTCGACGGGCAACACGTCCGCCTCCGCCGCCGCGTACGGCGTGCGGGCCGGCATGGTCTCCGCAGTGCTCGTGCCGCAGGGCAAGATCGCGCTCGGCAAGATGGGCCAGGCGCTGGTCCACGGGGCGAAGATCCTCCAGGTCGACGGCAACTTCGACGACTGCCTCACGCTCGCCCGCGCGCTGAGCGACAACTACCCCGTCGCGCTGGTCAATTCGGTCAACCCGGTACGTATCGAGGGGCAGAAGACGGCCGCCTTCGAGATCGTGGACATGCTGGGCGACGCCCCCGACATCCATGTGCTTCCGGTGGGCAACGCGGGCAACATCACCGCGTACTGGAAGGGGTACAAGGAGTACGCCGCCGACGGGGTCAGCACCAGGACGCCGCGCATGTGGGGCTTCCAGGCGTCCGGCAGCGCGCCGATCGTGCGCGGCGAGGTCGTCAAGGACCCGTCGACCATCGCCACCGCCATCCGGATCGGCAACCCCGCCTCCTGGGAGTACGCGCTCGCCGCGCGGGACGAGTCCGGCGGTGCCATCGAAGAGGTGACGGACCGTGACATCCTGCGCGCCTACCGGCTGTTGGCCTCGCAGGAGGGCGTCTTCGTCGAGCCCGCGTCCGCCGCGTCGGTGGCCGGTCTGTTGAAGGCCGCCGAGCTGGGCAAGGTCGACCCGGGCCAGCGGATCGTGTGCACGGTCACCGGGAACGGTCTGAAGGACCCGGACTGGGCGGTCGCCGGTGCGCCGCAGCCGGTCACCGTTCCCGTCGACTCGGCGGCCGCAGCCCAGCGGCTCGGTCTCGTCTAGTCCCGGAGGGTTCGGTCCGGCCCCGGGGACGCTTCTCCGGGCAGGGCAGGGCAGGGCAGGGCAGAGCAGGGCCGGGCAGAGCAGGGGGCCGCCCCCTGCCTCCCGGAGCCCGTCCCCCCGACCCCTACCGCGCCGGAATGCACAAGACCGGCGTAAGGGGGCGTCGACCTGGGGAAGTTATTTATAGGGGGTGCACAGGGGGCTCGCGACACGCATCGTGCGCCTCCCGTGCGCCCTATGTCGCCACTCAACCTTCCTTCGATAGGCTGTACTGAACCCGCCCGCCGCATATGCCGCGGCAGTGCGTCGTCCCCACGGTCCGCAAAGCGGCCGGGAGCGGCGCGGACAGCGGCCGGCCAGCCCGGTCGGCGGCGGCCCCAGGGTTTCGTACGTCATCGAATGTCCATCGAATGTCATTCGACAGTCCCGCAGCTCAAGGAGAGTCTTCGAGCGATGGCCGGTCCCGCCTTCCGAGCCGCCGCCGTCCGGGTGCGCGTCCCCGCCACCAGCGCCAACCTCGGGCCGGGCTACGACGCCTTCGGCCTCGCGCTGGGGCTCTACGACGACGTGGTCGTCCGGGTGGCCGACTCCGGGCTGCACATCGACATCGCCGGTGA
Source organism: Streptomyces speibonae (assembly GCA_000715605.1). Lineage (GTDB taxonomy): Bacteria > Actinomycetota > Actinomycetes > Streptomycetales > Streptomycetaceae > Streptomyces > Streptomyces speibonae. Next base: position 10,359 of record KL568551.1, read on the forward strand.
GGGCAGCGACACCCTCCCGCGCGACGAGCGCCACCTGCTCGTACGGTCCCTGCGCACCGCCTTCGACCTGCTCGGCGGACAGCCGCGGGGCCTCGAGATCGTCTGCGCCAACCGGATCCCGCACGGCCGGGGTCTGGGCTCCTCCTCCGCCGCCATCTGCGCCGGCATCGTCGCCGCCCGCGCCGTCACGATAGGCGCCGAGGCCAAGCTCGACGACACCGCGATGCTCGAACTGGCCACCGAGATGGAAGGCCACCCCGACAACGTCGCCGCCTGTCTGCTGGGCGGATTCGCCCTGTCCTGGATGGAGGGCGGTGCCGCCCGCGCGATCAGGATGGAGCCCGCCGATTCCATCGTTCCGGTGGTTTTCGTGCCCGGAAAGCCGGTCCTCACCGAGACCGCGCGCGGACTGCTCCCGCGCACCGTGCCGCACGTCGACGCCGCCACCAACGCGGGCCGTGCCGCCCTGCTCGTCGAGGCCCTGACCAGGCGCCCCGAGCTGCTGCTGCCCGCCACCGAGGACCGCCTGCACCAGGAGTACCGCGCCCCGGCCATGCCCGAGAGCGCCGCCCTGGTGGAGCGGCTGCGCGGGGACGGCATCCCCGCGGTGATCTCCGGCGCCGGGCCGACGGTCATGGCGCTGGCCGACGCGGAGAGCGCCGACAAGGTCGAAGCACTGGCCGGCGCCGACTGGGCCGCCAATCGGCTCGGTCTGGATGTGCAGGGCGCGAGCGTGCTTCCGCTCGCCACCTGACACACGGTTGCCGGATTTGGAGAGGGGGAATGTTTGTTGGATCCGGTAGTGTTAACCTCAAGTCTGCACCCGACCCCACCATGGCGAGGTGCCTCGTGTCCCCGTCCGGGACAGACATTCTTCCGGGAGCCCCCCAAGCCGCACTGTGTTCACTGCTACGTACGCAGGCAGTACGTCGTACGCGGATGCTGAGCGGCCCGACGGTGGGGGTACCCCCTCTGGGGGAGCTCCGGAACCGGTGCGACCACGCCACGTGACACTGGGTGCCACGGCTAGAGGAAGCGCCATCACCAGTCATCTCTTCCGCCGCTCAGGCGGACAACCGCCCCGGCACGGTTCGCACAGCAAGAACCGATGCCGGACAGCACAACCGGTCGCCGAGCCAGACAGGCCGACGTCCGCTCCAGGGAAGGACCCTTCGTGAGCGACACCACCGATCTGATGGGCGCACGTGTCGAGGAGACCGCTGCCGCGCCCGCCACGGACGCTTCCGCGCCTGCCTCCGGTGCCGGCTCCCGGCGGCGCCGCGGTACCGGCCTCGAGGGCATGGTGCTGGCCGAGCTGCAACAGGTCGCATCCGGTCTCGGAATCAGGGGCACCGCGCGCATGCGCAAGAGCCAGCTGATCGAGGTCATCAAGGAGGCGCAGGCCGCCGGCGGAGGTGCTTCCTCCGGGGAAGCCGCCCCGGCCAAGGCCGAGACCGCCGCCGAGACCAAGCCCAAGCGCCGCGCCACCTCCCGGACCCGTACGGGTGACACCGCGGAGAAGAAGGCGGACGCCAAGGCCGAGCAGGCCCCCGCCGAGAAGGCCGCGGCCCAGCAGCAGATCGAGATTCCGGGCCAGCCCTCCCCGAAGGCCTCGGCCGAGCAGGCCGAGGAGGCCGCTCCCGCCGAGCGCCGCCGCCGTCGCGCCACCGCCGACGCCGGAGCCCCGGCCGCGGCCGAGACGGTCGCCGCCGAGGCGAAGACCGACTCCAAGGCCGAGACCCCGGCCCAGCCGCAGCAGCAGTCGCAGCAGCAGACCCAGCAGCAGTCGCAGCAGGGCGAGGGCAAGTCCGACCACGAGGGCGGCGAGGGCCGCCGCCGCGACCGCCGTGACCGCGGCCGTGACCGTGACCGTGGGGACCGCCAGGACCGCGGTGACCGCGGTGACCGCGGGGACCGCCGCAACAAGGGCGACGACCAGCAGCAGAACCAGCAGGGCGGCGGCCGTCAGAACCAGCAGGGCGGCGGCCGTCAGGACGACGGTTA
>KL568551.1:12505-22158 GCA_000715605.1 Streptomyces speibonae
ACCGTGGCCGTCGCGGCCGCTACCGCGACCGCCGTGGCCGCCGTGGCCGCGACGACGTCTCCGAGCCGCAGATCGCCGAGGACGACGTCCTGATCCCGGTCGCGGGCATCCTGGACATCCTCGACAACTACGCCTTCATCCGGACCTCCGGCTACCTGCCGGGCCCGAACGACGTGTACGTCTCCCTCGCCCAGGTCCGCAAGAACGGCCTGCGCAAGGGCGACCACATCACCGGCGCCGTGCGCCAGCCCAAGGAGGGCGAGCGCCGCGAGAAGTTCAACGCGCTGGTCCGCCTGGACTCCGTCAACGGCATGGCCCCCGAACACGGCCGCGGCCGCCCGGAGTTCAACAAGCTCACCCCGCTCTACCCGCAGGACCGCCTCCGCCTGGAGACGGACCCCGGCGTGCTGACCACGCGGATCATCGACCTGGTGTCGCCGATCGGCAAGGGCCAGCGCGGTCTGATCGTGGCCCCGCCGAAGACCGGCAAGACCATGATCATGCAGGCGATCGCCAACGCGATCACCCACAACAACCCCGAGTGCCACCTGATGGTCGTCCTCGTCGACGAGCGTCCGGAAGAGGTCACCGACATGCAGCGGTCGGTCAAGGGCGAGGTCATCTCCTCGACCTTCGACCGCCCCGCCGAGGACCACACCACGGTCGCCGAGCTCGCCATCGAGCGCGCCAAGCGCCTGGTGGAGCTGGGTCACGACGTCGTCGTGCTGCTCGACTCGATCACGCGTCTGGGCCGTGCGTACAACCTCGCCGCCCCGGCCTCCGGCCGCATCCTGTCCGGTGGTGTCGACTCGACCGCCCTGTACCCGCCGAAGCGCTTCTTCGGTGCGGCCCGCAACATCGAGGACGGCGGCTCGCTGACCATCCTCGCCACCGCCCTGGTGGACACCGGGTCCCGCATGGACGAGGTGATCTTCGAGGAGTTCAAGGGCACCGGCAACATGGAGCTCAAGCTCGACCGGAAGCTCGCCGACAAGCGCATCTTCCCCGCGGTGGACGTGGACGCGTCCGGTACCCGCAAGGAGGAGATCCTGCTCGGCAACGAGGAGCTGGCCGTCGTCTGGAAGCTGCGCCGGGTGCTGCACGCGCTCGACCAGCAGCAGGCCATCGAGCTGCTGCTCGACAAGATGAAGCAGACGAAGTCGAACGTCGAGTTCCTGATGCAGATCCAGAAGACGACGCCGACCCCGGGCAACGGCGACTGACGTCCCGCTCGCCGCAGAGAGCTGCACCGCAGAGAACTGCACAGCAAAGGGCCGCTTCCGCCATGGAAGCGGCCCTTTGCGTGCTTCCGGTGCCGGTGGGGCGGGCGGGAGATCTTTACCACATGGCCGCTGTGCAACCGTATGCCGGATTTCCCTGTCTGATCCGACGGCGGGACCATGGTGGGGTACGGGCCGTGACGGCCGTGTCTGCCACCGGGCGCAGGGGGTAAACGACCGGAGACGAGCCGAGGAGCACATGGCTGCCGACAGCACACCGGGCCCCGGGATACCGGAGGAGTCCGGTTCCACGGGCACGCGGGGGCGGGGCAAGGGGCGCCGTCGCAAACCACGCGAGAAGCGCAAGGGCCTGAAGATCATGGCCTGGACGGCGGCGGGCATCGTCGTGCTGGGCGGCACCGGCGCGGGATACCTGTACTTCAAGCTCAACGGCAACATCGAGAGCGTCGACATCGACCAGGCGCTCGGCACCGAGCGGCCCGAGAAGGTGGACAACGGCTCCGAGAACATCCTCGTCCTCGGCTCCGACACCCGCGCCGGCGGCAACCAGGACCTCGGCGGCGGCATCGACGACGGCAGCGCCCGCTCCGACACCGCGATGGTCGTGCACGTGTACGAGGGTCACAAGAAGGCCGGCGTGGTCTCCATACCGCGCGACACCCTCATCGACCGCCCCGAATGCACCGACACCGAGGGCGGCACCCACCCCGCAGCGAGCGGCGTGATGTTCAACTCCGCCTACACCACCGGCGGCGCGGCCTGTGCGGTGAAGACCGTCGAGTCGATCACAGACCTGCGCATGGACCACTACCTGGAGGTCGACTTCACCGGCTTCCAGAAGCTGATCGACGAACTCGGCGGCGTCGAGGTCACCACCACCGAGGACATCAAGGACCCCGAAAGCCACCTCGACCTCCCGGCCGGCACCCACCGGCTCGACGGCGAACAGGCCCTGGGCCTGGTCCGCACCCGGCACGGCGTCGGCGACGGCTCCGACCTCGGCCGGATCCAGCTCCAGCAGGCGTTCATCAAGGCCCTGGTGCGGCAGGTGGGGGAGGTCGGCGTCTTCACCAGCCCGCAGAAGCTGTACAGCCTCGCCGACACCGCCACCAAGGCGGTCACCACCGACTCCGACCTCGGCTCGGTGAACTCCCTGATGTCCTTCGCCAACGGTCTGCGGGGCATCAAGCCGTCCAACATGCACATGATCACCATGCCGGTCCAGTACGACCCGGCCAACGCCAACCGCGTCCTCCCCCTGAAGGACAAGTCCCAGCTGGTCTGGGACGCCCTGAAGAACGACAAGCCGATCCCGAAGAGCGCCACCGAGGACACGGCCACCGGTGAAGCGAGGGGTGTGGTGTCCCGCTGAGGGCCGCGAGGGACCGCGGACGGCCCGCGGGGAATAGACGAGGCGCGCCCCCGGTTTTGGGTGACGGCCCCAGTCCTGGCAGACTGGTACGTCGGCTCCGGTTCACGCTCCCGCACCCCGCGTCAGCGACCCGGCGCCCTCCCGAACCTAGGAGACACCTTGAAGCGCGACATCCACCCCGAGTACGTCGAGACGCAGGTCAGCTGCACCTGTGGCGCGTCGTTCACCACCCGCAGCACGATCTCCGGCGGCACCATCCGTGCCGAGGTCTGCTCCGAGTGCCACCCGTTCTACACGGGCAAGCAGAAGATCCTCGACACCGGTGGCCGCGTGGCCCGCTTCGAGGCCCGCTTCGGCAAGGCCGCCGGCTCCAAGAAGTAGCGAGCCGCCATCCGCCGGTCCACGGCCGCGCCCCCGCCCGGGGCAGGCCGGGACCGGCGTTTTTGGTCGCCCGCCCCTTCACCCACGTACCAGCAGGAGCCCAAGATGTTCGAGGCCGTCGAGGAACTCGTCGCCGAGCACGCCGACCTGGAGAAGAAGCTCGCCGACCCGTCGGTCCACGCCGACCAGGCGGGCGCGCGCAGGCTGAACAAGCGCTACGCCGAGCTCACGCCGATCATCGCCACGTACCGCTCCTGGAAGCAGACGGGCGACGACATCGACACCGCTCGCGAACTGGCCGCCGACGACCCCGACTTCGCCGCCGAGGTCAAGGAGCTGGAGCAGCAGCGCGAGGAGCTCACCGAGAAGCTCCGCCTGCTCCTCGTCCCGCGCGACCCCAGCGACGACAAGGACGTCATCCTCGAGATCAAGGCGGGCGCCGGCGGTGACGAGTCCGCCCTGTTCGCCGGGGACCTGCTGCGCATGTACCTGCGCTACGCCGAGCGTGTCGGCTGGAAGACCGAGATCATCGACGCCACCGAGTCCGAGCTGGGCGGCTACAAGGACGTCCAGGTCGCCGTGAAGTCCCGCGGGCAGGTCGAGCCCGGCCAGGGCGTGTGGGCGCGGCTGAAGTACGAGGGGGGCGTGCACCGCGTGCAGCGCGTGCCGGCCACCGAGTCGCAGGGGCGCATCCACACCTCCGCGGCGGGCGTCCTGGTGACCCCCGAGGCGGAGGAGGTCGACGTCGAGATCAACCCGAACGACCTGCGCGTCGACGTCTACCGGTCCTCCGGGCCCGGCGGCCAGTCCGTCAACACCACCGACTCCGCCGTGCGCATCACGCACATCCCGACCGGAGTCGTCGCCTCCTGCCAGAACGAGAAGAGCCAGCTGCAGAACAAGGAGCAGGCCCTGCGTATCCTGCGCTCCAGGCTGCTCGCCATGGCGCAGGAGGAGGCGGAGAGGGAGGCGGCCGACGCCCGCCGCAGCCAGGTCCGCACCGTGGACCGCTCCGAGAAGATCCGTACGTACAACTTCCCGGAGAACCGCATCTCGGACCACCGCGTCGGCTTCAAGGCGTACAACCTGGACCAGGTCCTGGACGGCGACCTCGCCGCGGTGATCCAGGCCTGCGTCGACGCGGACTCGGCCGCCAAGCTCGCCGCCGCGTAAGCCCCGTAGCCGTAGCCGTAGACAGTCCGGAGGACCAGTGAACCTGCTGCTCGCCGAGGTGGCCCAGGCCACCCAGCGGCTCGCCGACGCGGGCGTGCCCTCGCCGCGCACCGACGCGGAGGAGCTCGCCGCGTTCGTGCACGGCGTCAAGCGCGGCGAGCTGCACGGTGTCAAGGACTCCGACTTCGACGCCCGGTACTGGGAGGTCATCGCCCGCCGCGAGGCCCGCGAGCCGCTCCAGCACATCACCGGGCGGGCGTACTTCCGCTACCTGGAGCTCCAGGTGGGGCCCGGGGTGTTCGTCCCGCGCCCCGAGACCGAGTCGGTGGTCGGCTGGGCGATAGACGCCGTCCGCGCGATGGACGTCGTCGAGCCGTGCATCGTCGACCTGTGCACCGGCTCGGGCGCCATCGCGCTGGCGCTGGCGCAGGAGGTGCCGCGCTCGCGCGTGTACGCCGTCGAGCTGTCCGAGGACGCCCTGGCGTGGACCCGTAAGAACGTGGAGGGGTCCAGGGTCGAGCTGCGCCAGGGAGACGCTCTGACGGCCTTCCCCGACCTCGACGGCCAGGTCGATCTGGTGATCTCCAACCCGCCGTACATCCCGCTCACCGAGTGGGAGTACGTCGCGCCGGAGGCCCGCGACTACGACCCGGGCCTGGCGCTGTTCTCCGGTGAGGACGGCCTCGACCTGATCCGCGGCCTGGAGCGCACCGCGCACCGGTTGCTGCGGCCCGGCGGCGTGGTCGTCGTGGAGCACGCCGACACCCAGGGCGGACAGGTGCCGTGGATCTTCGCCGAGGAGCGCGGCTGGGCCGACGCCGCCGACCACCCCGATCTGAACAACCGCCCGCGGTTCGCCACCGCCCGCAAGGCGCTGCCGTGAGCGTCCCGCATACTTTCCCCCCAGCAGCACGTGTACGAGGAGGCCCGCCAGATGGCTCGGCGATACGACACCAACGACGCGACCGACCGCGCGACCGGTCTGCGTGAAGCCGCGTCCGCGGTCCGCCGGGGCGAACTCGTGGTGCTGCCGACGGACACGGTGTACGGCATCGGTGCCGACGCGTTCACCTCGGAGGCCGTCGCCGATCTGCTGGAGGCCAAGGGCCGGGGCCGCACCATGCCCACGCCCGTCCTGATCGGCTCCCCGAACACCCTGCACGGCCTGGTGACCGACTTCTCCGAGATGGCCTGGGAACTGGTCGACGCCTTCTGGCCGGGCGCGCTGACGCTGGTCGCCAAGCACCAGCCGTCCCTCCAGTGGGACCTCGGCGACACCCGGGGCACGGTGGCCGTGCGGATGCCGCTGCACCCGGTCGCCATCGAGCTGCTCACCGAGGTCGGACCCATGGCCGTGTCGTCGGCGAACCTGACCGGTCACCCGGCGCCGGAGGACTGCGACGCCGCGCAGGAGATGCTCGGCGACTCCGTCTCCGTGTACCTGGACGGCGGGCCCACCCCGGGCAACGTGCCGTCCTCCATCGTCGACGTCACGCGCCCCGTGCCGGTGCTGCTGCGCGAGGGCGCGATCTCGCCGGAGGAGCTGCGCAAGGTGGTACCCGACCTCGAGGTGGCGAATTGACGGCCCCTGAGGCGGGGCGTGGCATAGGCAACGGGGAATCCAGCGCGGAGACGACGACGACCTTCGGCTTTCCGCGCGACACCTTCCGCATCCTCCACGTCAGTACCGGAAATGTGTGCCGCTCGCCCATCACCGAGCGGCTGACCCGGCATTTCGTGAGCCAGCGGCTGGGCGTCCTGGGCGGCGGGCTGATCGTGGAGAGCGCGGGCACGTGGGGGCACGAGGGCGCGGCGATGGAGGCGCACGCGGAGACCGTGCTGGCGGAGTTCGGCGCGGACGCCTCCGGGTTCGTGGGGCGTGAGCTGCTGGACGACCATGTGATCCGGGCGGATCTGGTACTGACGGCCACGCGGGACCATCGGGCGCAGGTCATCTCGATGGGGCATTCCGCCGGGCTGCGCACGTTCACGCTGAAGGAGTTCACCCGGCTGGTCAACGCGATCGACCCCGCGACGCTGCCGTCCCTGGAGGAAGGGCTGGTGATGCGTGCGCGTGCGCTGGTGCGGGCCGCGGCGGCTCTACGCGGGTGGCTGCTGGCGCCGACGGCGGAGGCGGACGAGGTGCACGATCCGTACGGGGCGCCGTTGACGTTCTTCCGGTCGATCGGGGAGGAGATACATCAGGCGCTGGATCCCGTGGTGACGGCGCTGACGGGGGTGCCGGCCCGGATGTAGTGGGCGGGGGTTTCGAGGGCCTCCCGGCGTGGGTCCGCTGTGCCCACCCTCCCCCATAGCCCGAAAGGCATGGGAGGTGCCCCCACCGTCCTGCGGAACGACTGCCCACAGCGACATCGGGCGTTCTTCGTGTATCGGGCCTACATTGGCGTCATGACGGTCAGCGATGCCCTCGAGGCCGATGTTCTGCGGCGGCAGGACCCCGAGCTGGCCGAGGTGCTGCTCGGGGAGCGTGAGCGGCAGTCGAGCACGCTCCAGCTGATCGCCGCCGAGAACTTCATGTCGCCCGGCGTGCTGGCCGCCCTCGGCTCGCCGCTCGCCAACAAGTACGCCGAGGGATACCCGGGCAACCGGCACCACGGCGGCTGCGAGATCGTCGACGTGGCCGAGCGCCTCGCCGTGGAGCGGGCCAAGGCGCTGTTCGGCGCGGAGCACGCCAATGTGCAGGCGCACTCCGGCTCCTCCGCCGTGCTGGCCGCGTACGCCGTCCTGCTGCGCCCCGGCGACACCGTGCTCGCCCTCGGCCTGCCCTACGGCGGTCACCTCACCCACGGCTCGCCCGCCAACTTCTCCGGCCGCTGGTTCGACTTCGTCGGCTACGGCGTGGACGCGGAGAGCGGACTGATCGACCACGAGCAGGTGCGCACCCTCGCCCACGCCCGCCGGCCCAAGGCGATCGTGTGCGGGTCCATCTCCTACCCCCGGCACATCGACTACGCCTTCTTCCGCGAGGTCGCCGACGAGGTCGGGGCCCATCTCATCGCGGACGCCGCGCACCCCATGGGCCTGGTCGCCGGGGGAGCGGCGCCCAGCCCGGTGCCGTACGCGGACATCGTCTGCGCGACGACGCACAAGGTGCTGCGGGGCCCGCGCGGCGGGATGATCCTCTGCGGGAGCGAGCTGGCCGAGCGGGTCGACCGGGCGGTGTTCCCCTTCACCCAGGGCGGTGCGCAGATGCACACCATCGCGGCCAAGGCGGTCGCGTTCGGGGAGGCGGCCACCCCGGCGTTCGCCGCGTACGCGCACCAGGTGGTGGTCAACGCGCGGGCGCTGGCCGCCGCGCTGGCCGCCGAGGGGCTGGCCGTCACCACGGGCGGCACGGACACCCATCTGATCACCGTGGACCCAACGCCGCTCGGTGTGGACGGGCGCACCGCGCGGGGGCGCCTGGGGGCGGCGGGCATGGTCCTGGACTGCTGTGCGCTGCCGCACGACGACGACCGCGGGCTGCGCCTGGGCACGGCGGCGGTGACCACGCAGGGCATGGGCGTGCGGGAGATGACCCTGGTCGCGGGCCTGCTGGCGAGCGTCCTGCGCGGCGGAACGGACCCCGCGCGGGCACGTGAGGACGTGCGGGAACTGGTCGCGGCGTTTCCGCCGTACCCGCGCTGAGCGGGCCGGGCCCGGGGTAGGCGCACCGGATGCACAGCCACACGTGCAACCATCGTCGCTACCCGGAAGTCCCCACTGGTATGCGTGCCTCGCTAGGGTGTGGGGCTGTGATGGCCAGCGAGACCTGTGGGGAAGCCCGTGCGTGAATACCTGCTGACGCTCTGCATCACGGCCGCGGTGACGTACCTGCTGACCGGGCCGGTACGGAAATTCGCGATCGTGGCCGGAGCGATGCCGGAGATCCGGGCACGCGACGTGCACCGGGAACCCACTCCGCGGCTCGGCGGTATCGCGATGTTCTTCGGCCTGTGCGCGGGCCTGCTGGTCGCCGACCACCTCACCAACCTCAACCAGCTGTTCGAGAAGTCCAACGAGCCGCGGGCGCTGCTCTCCGGGGCGGCGCTGATCTGGCTGATCGGTGTCCTGGACGACAAGTTCGAGATCGACGCCCTGATCAAGCTGGGCGGGCAGATGATCGCCGCGGGTGTGATGGTGATGCAGGGTCTGACGATCCTGTGGCTGCCGATCCCGGGCGTCGGTTCGGTCGCGCTCACCCAGTGGCAGGGCACGCTGCTCACGGTCGCGCTGGTGGTCATCACCATCAACGCGGTCAACTTCGTGGACGGGCTCGACGGGCTCGCGGCCGGGATGGTGTGCATCGCGGCGGCGGCGTTCTTCCTGTACGCGTACCGCATCTGGTACTCGTACGGCATCGAGGCGGCCGCCCCCGCCACGCTGTTCTCGGCCATCCTGATGGGCATGTGCCTGGGCTTCCTGCCGCACAACATGCATCCCGCGCGCATCTTCATGGGCGACTCCGGGTCGATGCTCATCGGCCTGGTCCTGGCGGCGGGCGCGATCTCCATCACGGGACAGGTCGACCCGGACGCGCTCCAGCTGTTCGCCGGGTCGGAAAAGGAGGCCGTGCACCAGACGGTGCCGGTGTACATCCCGCTGCTGCTGCCGCTGACCATCATCGCGGTGCCGGCCGCCGACCTGATCCTGGCGATCGTGCGGCGCACCTGGCGCGGTCAGTCGCCGTTCGCGGCGGACCGGGGGCATCTGCACCACCGGCTGCTGGAGATCGGCCACTCGCACAGCCGGGCGGTGCTGATCATGTACTTCTGGTCGGCGCTCATCGGCTTCGGCGCGCTCACGTACTCGGTGAACTCGGCGTCGATGTGGATCGTGCTGAGTGTGGTGATCCTCTCCACGCTCGGTCTCATCCTGCTTCTGCTGCCGCGGTTCACCCCGCGGGCCCCGCGCTGGGCGGAGGCCGTCGTGCCGCCGCGCTACCGCCGTCGCAGGGCCGCCGCGGCCGCACCGGCCGCCGAGGCGGCCGAGGCGGCCGACAGGGCCCCCGAGGAGGCCGCGCGGGAGGAGCGCACCCCGGTGGCCGCCGGTGTCGCGGGCGTCAACGGGGCGACCGCCGTGGGCCCCCGCGCACGCCTGGCCGACCGATCACGGTCAAGGTAAGAATCCGACTAGAGCATTGCCAAGTCGTGGGGCCCCGATGGGACGGTGTTGGGGGTGCGAAGCGCCCCAATACCAGACATACATGACCGCTTCTTGCTCAGCCGCGCGGATTACTTCTCATGTGTGACGCCGAGCACATCCGACAGGTAAAGACTGCATCAAATAGTTTGTGATAGCGTTCACGAGAACCCCCGAGAGAGCCGAAGGACCGCGGTGCGACGGTTCATCGGTGCGAGGAATTCTCACTCGGCCCGGGGGTCTACGCTCGTCCCATGACGACACCTGCCCCCCTGTGAAAAGCGGAGTTGCCGCCATGCCGTCCAATGACGTCCGAAACCTGGCCCAGGCCGCCGTGCCCACGG
>KL568551.1:22402-30199 GCA_000715605.1 Streptomyces speibonae
CCGTCGTCAGCGCGCTGGTGGCCGGTGGCGAGGGCGCGGTCGGGGCGCTCGTCGGGACCGTGGTCGTGATCCTTTTCATGGGGATCGGCCTCTACGTACTGCAGCGCACCGCCAAGTCGCTTCCGCACCTGTTCCAGGCCATGGGTCTGATGCTGTACTCGGCACAGATCCTGCTGTTGTTCGTGTTCGTCGCCGTGTTCCGGGACACGACGTTGTTCCATCCCAAGGCCTTCGCCCTCACGCTCGCCGGCACCACTCTCGTGTGGATCACCGCGCAGACGCGCGCCCACATGAAGTCCAAGATCCTGTACGTCGAACCCGAGCCGGCGGCGGCCAACAAGCCGGGGAATCCGGGGCCTTCGTCGTGAGGGGTAGGCCCGGGATAAAGGGGCCCCGGAAGTCCTGCTATCGTCCGGTGCCAACTGCGGCATCGCGGGCGCGGGCATCCGAGCTGACGCCTGCTCAATCGCGAGGCGAGATGCCCCCCAGCCGCCCCCACATCCGTAACACCAGTCCCGTGCCGAACCGCGGCCCCGCGCCGCGCCGACACCACGAGGTTGCCGTACCTATGCGCCACGATGAAGGAGCCCGCGGTGAGTGCTGACCCGACGCAGGTGCTCGCCTTCGAGACCGACTGCCACATCTTCGACGGCTGTGGCTTCCCGGCTCCGGGCCTGCACTCGTTCCTCTTCGAGCCGCTCTGGGGCGACGCAGACGGCAACGGCCTGTACTTCAACAAGCCCATGCTGCTCGCGCTGCTCGGCTCGATCATCGTGGTCGGCTTCTTCTGGGCCGCGTTCGCCAGGCCGAAGATCGTCCCCGGCAAGATGCAGATGGTGGCCGAGGCCGGCTACGACTTCGTGCGCCGGGGCATCGTCTACGAGACGATCGGCAAGAAAGAGGGCGAGAAGTACGTCCCGCTCGCCGTCTCCCTGTTCTTCTTCATCTGGATGATGAACCTCTGGTCGATCGTCCCGGTCGCCGCCTTCCCCGTGACGTCGATCATCGCCTACCCGCTGGTGCTGGCCCTGATCGTCTACATCACCTGGGTCGCGCTGACCTTCAAGCGGCACGGCTTCGTCGGCTTCTTCAAGAACGTGACGGGCTACGACAAGACGCTCGGCCCGGTGCTGCCGCTCTCGATGACCATCGAGTTCTTCTCCAACCTGCTGGTCCGTCCCTTCACGCACGCCGTGCGACTCTTCGCGAACATGTTCGCCGGTCACACGCTGCTGCTGCTCTTCACGATCGCCAGCTGGTACATGCTGAACGGCATCGGCATCGCCTACTCCGGTGTCTCGTTCGTGATGGTGCTCATCATGACCACCTTCGAGCTCTTCATCCAGGCTGTCCAGGCGTACGTGTTCGTGCTTCTGACCTGCAGCTACATCCAGGGCGCGCTCGCCGAGCACCACTGAGCACCCGCCCCCGCCCCAATCGTCCGGTGGCCAACCCCCACCGGTCCGTAAAGAGAAGGAAGAACTGGCATGTCCCAGACCCTCGCTGCTGTCGACGGCAACATCGGCTCCATCGGTTACGGTCTCGCGGCCATCGGCCCCGGCGTCGGCATCGGCATCATCTTCGGTAACGGCACCCAGGCCCTGGCCCGCCAGCCCGAGGCCGCCGGCCTGATCCGCGCCAACCAGATCCTGGGCTTCGCCTTCTGTGAGGCGCTCGCCCTGATCGGTCTCGTCATGCCGTTCGTCTACTAAGACGAGCGCCTGACGACCGACCCTTTCGACGAAAGGCACTGATGTGAACTCCGCCCTGGTTTTCCTGGCGGCTGAGGGGGAGAAGGAGAATCCCCTCATTCCGCCGTGGCCGGAAGTTGTCATCGGCCTCATCGCTTTCGTCATCGTCTTCGGTTTCCTCGCCAAGAAGCTCCTCCCGACCATCAACAAGGTCCTGGAAGAGCGTCGCGAGGCCATCGAGGGCGGTATCGAGAAGGCCGAGGCCGCGCAGACCGAGGCCCAGAGCGTCCTTGAGCAGTACAAGGCCCAGCTCGCCGAGGCCCGGCACGAGGCCGCGCGTCTGCGCCAGGAGGCGCAGGAGCAGGGTGCCGCGCTCATCGCCGAGATGCGGGCCGAGGGCCAGCGTCAGCGCGAGGAGATCGTCGCCGCCGGTCATGCGCAGATCGAGGCCGACCGCAAGGCCGCCGCGTCCGCGCTGCGGCAGGACGTCGGCAAGCTCGCCACCGACCTGGCCGGCAAGCTCGTCGGCGAGTCCCTCGAGGACCACGCCCGGCAGAGCCGCGTGATCGACCGCTTCCTCGACGAGCTCGACCAGAAGGCCGAGGCGGCGCGATGAACGGAGCGAGCCGCGAGGCCCTGGCAGCCGCACGTGAGCGTCTCGACGCGCTGACGGACAGCACGGCCGTCGACGCTGCGAAGCTCGCCGACGAGCTGGCCGCCGTCACCGCGCTGCTCGACCGCGAGGTGTCGCTGCGTCGGGTCCTCACCGACCCGGCGCAGGCCGGTGAGGCCAAGGCCGACCTGGCCCGGCGCCTGCTCGGCTCGCAGGTCAGCGGTCCGGCCACGGACCTGGTGACCGGCATGGTGCGCTCCCGCTGGTCGCAGTCCCGCGACCTGGTGGACGCACTGGAGGAGCTGGCGGACACCGCCGACCTCACCGCCGCCCAGAAGGCCGGTGCGCTCGACGACGTCGAGGACGAGCTGTTCCGCTTCGGCCGGATCGTCTCCTCCAGCACCGAGCTGCGCGCCGCGCTGACCAACCGCAGTGCCCCGGCCTCCTCCAAGAGCGAGCTGCTGCGCAGCCTGCTCGGGGGCAGGGCGAAGGCGGCCACCGAGCGTCTGGTGACGCGCCTTGTGAGCGCGCCGCGGGGACGTAGCCTGGAGTCGGGACTGGAGTCCCTGTCCAAGCTCGCCGCCGAGCGCAGGGACCGCATGGTGGCCGTCGTCACCTCCGCGGTGCCGCTGAGCGACCGGCAGAAGCAGCGCCTGGGCGACGCCCTCGCGAAGCTCTACGGCCGCCGGATGCACCTCAACCTCGACGTCGACCCCGCGGTCGTCGGCGGGATCCGGGTGCAGGTCGGTGACGAGGTCATCAACGGCTCACTGGCGGACCGGCTCGAGGACGCGAGCCGCCGGCTGGCGAGCTGAGCAGCACATTCCGAATAGGCAGTACGTACTTACGGCCCTGGTTGGGCCGTGCAGAGGATTCACCTCCTGTAGGGGGGAGTCCCCATCCCCCCCAAGTGAAACTTCGGGCCCAACAAGGAGAGCAGGGAACTCAGATGGCGGAGCTCACGATCCGGCCGGAGGAGATCCGGGACGCGCTGGAGAACTTCGTCCAGTCGTACAAGCCGGACGCGGCCTCGCGCGAGGAGGTCGGCACGGTCACCCTTGCCGGCGACGGCATCGCCAAGGTCGAGGGCCTTCCCTCGGCCATGGCCAACGAGCTGCTGAAGTTCGAGGACGGCACCCTCGGCCTCGCCCTCAACCTCGAGGAGCGCGAGATCGGTGCCATCGTCCTCGGTGAGTTCAGCGGCATCGAGGAGGGCCAGCCGGTCACCCGCACCGGCGAGGTCCTGTCCGTCGCGGTCGGCGAGGGCTACCTCGGCCGTGTGGTCGACCCGCTCGGCAACCCGATCGACGGCCTCGGCGAGATCGAGACCGAGGGCCGCCGCGCCCTCGAACTGCAGGCCCCCACGGTCATGCAGCGCAAGTCGGTGCACGAGCCGATGGAGACGGGCTACAAGGCCGTCGACGCCATGACCCCGATCGGCCGTGGTCAGCGCCAGCTGATCATCGGCGACCGCCAGACCGGCAAGACCGCCCTGGCCGTCGACACGATCATCAACCAGCGTGACAACTGGCGCACCGGCGACCCGAAGAAGCAGGTCCGCTGCATCTACGTCGCCATCGGCCAGAAGGGCTCCACCATCGCGTCGGTCCGCCGCGCGCTGGAGGAGAACGGCGCGCTGGAGTACACCACCATCGTTGCCGCCCCGGCGTCCGACCCGGCCGGCTTCAAGTACCTGGCGCCGTACACCGGTTCCGCCATTGGCCAGCAGTGGATGTACGAGGGCAAGCACGTCCTCATCATCTTCGACGACCTGTCCAAGCAGGCCGACGCCTACCGCGCGGTGTCCCTGCTGCTGCGCCGCCCGCCGGGCCGTGAGGCCTACCCGGGTGACGTCTTCTACCTGCACTCCCGTCTGCTGGAGCGCTGCGCCAAGCTCTCCGACGACATGGGCGCCGGTTCGATGACCGGTCTGCCGATCGTCGAGACCAAGGCCAACGACGTCTCGGCGTTCATCCCGACCAACGTCATCTCCATCACCGACGGCCAGTGCTTCCTGGAGTCGGACCTGTTCAACGCCGGTCAGCGCCCCGCGCTGAACGTCGGTATCTCCGTCTCCCGGGTCGGTGGTTCCGCGCAGCACAAGGCGATGCGACAGGTCTCCGGCCGTCTGCGCGTGGACCTGGCCCAGTTCCGTGAGCTCGAGGCGTTCGCCGCCTTCGGTTCCGACCTGGACGCCGCGTCGAAGGCGCAGCTGGAGCGCGGTCAGCGCATGGTCGAGCTGCTGAAGCAGAACCAGTACGAGCCGATGGCCACCGAGGACCAGGTCGTCTCCATCTGGGCCGGCACCACCGGCAGGATGGACGAGGTGCCGGTCGCCGACATCCGCCGCTTCGAGAAGGAGCTCCTGGAGTACCTGCACCGCAAGGAGCAGGGCCTCATGACCTCCATCCGCGAGGGCGCCAAGATGTCGGACGACACGATCCAGGCGGTCGGCGACGCCGTGGCGGAGTTCAAGAAGCAGTTCGAGACGAGCGACGGCAAGCTGCTCGGCGAGGACGCGCCGAAGGCGACCACCGCCTCCAAGTGACGTAAGGAAGGGACCTGACTCATGGGAGCCCAGCTCCGGGTCTACAAGCGTCGCATCCGATCCGTCACCGCGACCAAGAAGATCACGAAGGCGATGGAGATGATCGCCGCCTCGCGCGTCGTCAAGGCGCAGCGCAAGGTGGCGGCCTCCACGCCGTACGCGCAGGAACTCACCCGCGCGGTCACGGCGGTCGGAACCGGGTCGAACACCAAGCACCCGCTCACCACGGAGGCGGAGAACCCGACCCGTGCCGCGGTCCTGCTCCTCACGAGCGACCGCGGCCTGGCCGGCGCCTTCAACTCCAACGCCATCAAGGCGGCGGAGCAGCTGACCGAGCGCCTGGAGCGCGAGGGCAAGCGGGTCGACACGTACATCGTCGGCCGGCGCGGTGTCGCCCACTACAACTTCCGCGAGCGCACGATCGCGGAGACGTTCACGGGCTTCACCGACGAGCCCTCGTACGCGGACGCCAAGAAGATCGCGGCCCCGCTGATCGAGGCCATCACGGACGAGACGGCGGACGGCGGCGTGGACGAGCTCCACATCGTCTACACCGAGTTCGTCTCAATGATGACGCAGACGGCGGTCGACTCCCGGCTGCTTCCGCTGCGTCTCGACGAGGTCGCGCGGGAGTCGCACGCCAAGGGCGAGATCCTGCCGCTGTACGACTTCGAGCCCTCGGCCGAGGACGTCCTCGACGCCCTGCTGCCGCGGTACGTGGAGAGCCGGATCTACAACGCGCTGCTCCAGTCGGCCGCTTCGAAGCACGCCGCCACGCGGCGCGCGATGAAGTCGGCCACCGACAACGCGGGCGAGCTGATCAACACGCTCTCCCGTCTTGCCAACGCGGCCCGCCAGGCCGAAATCACCCAGGAAATCAGCGAGATCGTCGGTGGCGCCAGTGCCCTGGCCGACGCGACCGCGGGGAGTGACAACTAATGACCACCACTGTTGAGACCGCGACGGCTACGGGCCGCGTCGCCCGGGTCATCGGCCCGGTCGTCGACGTGGAGTTCCCCGTCGACGCAATGCCGGACATCTACAACGCCCTGCACGTCCAGGTCGCCGACCCGGCCAAGGAGGGCGAGCTCAAGACGCTGACCCTCGAGGTCGCGCAGCACCTCGGTGACGGCCTGGTCCGCACCATCTCCATGCAGCCCACCGACGGCCTGGTCCGCCAGGCCCCGGTGACCGACACCGGCACCTCGATCTCCGTCCCGGTCGGCGACTTCACCACCGGCAAGGTGTTCAACACCCTCGGTGAGGTGCTGAACGTCGACGAGGAGTACACCGGCGAGCGCTGGCCGATCCACCGCAAGGCGCCGAACTTCGACGAGCTCGAGTCGAAGACCGAGATGTTCGAGACCGGCGTCAAGGTCATCGACCTGCTCACCCCGTACGTCAAGGGTGGAAAGATCGGTCTGTTCGGCGGTGCCGGCGTCGGCAAGACGGTGCTCATCCAGGAGATGATCTACCGCGTCGCCAACAACCACGACGGTGTGTCGGTGTTCGCCGGTGTCGGTGAGCGCACCCGTGAGGGCAACGACCTCATCGACGAGATGAGCGAGTCGGGCGTCATCGACAAGACCGCGCTCGTCTTCGGCCAGATGGACGAGCCCCCGGGCACCCGTCTGCGCGTGGCCCTGGCCGGTCTGACCATGGCGGAGTACTTCCGCGATGTGCAGAAGCAGGACGTGCTGTTCTTCATCGACAACATCTTCCGCTTCACCCAGGCCGGTTCCGAGGTGTCGACCCTGCTCGGCCGTATGCCCTCCGCGGTGGGCTACCAGCCGAACCTGGCCGACGAGATGGGTCTCCTCCAGGAGCGCATCACCTCGACCCGCGGTCACTCGATCACCTCGATGCAGGCGATCTACGTCCCCGCGGACGACCTGACCGACCCGGCCCCGGCCACCACCTTCGCCCACCTCGACGCGACGACGGTGCTCTCCCGTCCGATCTCGGAGAAGGGCATCTACCCGGCCGTGGACCCGCTGGACTCGACGTCCCGGATCCTGGACCCGCGCTACATCGCGCAGGACCACTACAACGCGGCCATGCGCGTGAAGAACATCCTGCAGAAGTACAAGGACCTGCAGGACATCATCGCGATCCTCGGTATCGACGAGCTCGGCGAGGAGGACAAGCTCGTCGTCCACCGTGCCCGTCGCGTGGAGCGCTTCCTGTCCCAGAACACCCACGTCGCCAAGCAGTTCACCGGCGTGGACGGTTCGGACGTGCCGCTGGACGAGTCGATCGCCGCGTTCAACGCGATCTGCGACGGCGAGTACGACCACTTCCCGGAGCAGGCGTTCTTCATGTGCGGTGGCATCGAGGACCTGAAGAAGAACGCGAAGGAACTGGGCGTCTCCTGACCCCCGGGCCTGTGAGGTGAGCCGCACGGCTCACCCTTTGAGGGGGCGGGCGCGTCCCGCCCCCTCACCCACTACTAGACTTGTAACCAACACCCGGCACAACCGCCGGGTGGTGACCCGAGGAGCCACCTTGGCTGCTGAGCTGCACGTCGCGCTGGTCGCGGCCGACCGAGAGGTCTGGTCCGGCGAGGCCACTCTGGTCGTCGCGCGCACCACGTCCGGCGACATCGGCGTCATGCCCGGTCACCAGCCGCTGCTCGGTGTGCTGGAGTCGGGCCCGGTGACGATCCGTACGCGCGAGGGAGGGACGGTCGTCGCCGCGGTGCACGGCGGTTTCGTCTCGTTCGCGGACAACAAGCTGTCGCTGCTGGCCGAGGTCGCCGAGCTGGCGGACGAGATCGACGTCCAGAAGGCGCAGCAGGAACTCGAACGCGCGAAGGCGGAGGACGACAGCGAGGCCCAGCGCCGCGCGGATGTCCGTCTGCGGGCGGCGACGGCGGGGCGCTGATCGCAGACCCGTGGGATGACGTCACTCAGCCGCGGCCGGCACCGGAGCTGTCTCTTATACAC
>KL568551.1:30389-35287 GCA_000715605.1 Streptomyces speibonae
CGGCACCGGAGCGATCCGGAGCCGGTCGCGGCTGAGGCAGATCTGGATGATTTTTCCGTTCCGTTATCTAGGAGACGAGGAGGTCGGTGCCGATGGTCCTCGCTCTGACTGTGTGCGGAATCGTCGTGGCCCTCGTGGTGATGGGGCTCTTCGTCTTCGGCCTGCGCCGCCGCCTCATCCAGCGCTCCGGTGGAACCTTCGACTGCAGCCTGCGCTGGGACGCCCCCGAACCGGGCGACAGCGGCGGCAAGGGCTGGGCGTACGGGGTGGCACGTTACAACGGTGACCGGGTCGAGTGGTTCCGGGTGTTCTCCTACGCCCCCCGCCCGCGCCGTGTCCTGGAGCGCTCCGCGATCGAGGTGGCCGGCCGCCGCGTTCCCGAGGGCGAGGAGGAGCTGGCGCTGCTGTCCGACGCGGTGATCCTGGCCTGCCTGCACCGGGGCACGAGGCTGGAGCTCGCCATGAGCGAGGACGCGCTGACCGGCTTCCTCGCCTGGCTCGAGGCGGCCCCGCCGGGGCAACGGGTGAACGTGGCATAGCCGGGTGACGTAGGCTCGGTGCCGCACCAGGAGATCGCCGCCGGATGGCGGAGGATCCTGGCGTACGCCCCTCCAGGGGGCGGCAAGAGAAAGTAGTACCAGCGTCGGCGTTCCTGCCCAGGGCGCCTTTTCGACGCGAGGGCGAACCAGTTGAGGAATCCTGGTTTCCCGGTGCTGCGTATCTCTTCTCCAGAGTCATCATCTCCGCTTCGGGAAACCACCCATCCCGAACGGAAACGGCTCATGTCGCAGCTCGAACACAGCAAGCTCGAACACAACAAGCAGGTCGTCGTCGACTACTACCGGACGGCCTTCGAGGGCAATCCGCACAAGGCGGTCGAGGACCACTTCGGCGACCGGTACATCCAGCACAACCCGGACGCGGACGACGGTCCCGAGGCCTTCATCGGCTTCGTCACCTGGCTGCGCGGTCAGTACCCGGACCTGCGGCTGGACATCAAGCGCGTCCTCGCCGAGGGGGACATGGTCGTCACCCACTCCCACCTGGTCCTCGAGCCCGGTGAGCCCGGCCGCGCTCGCCGACTTCTTCCGTCTGGAGAACGGCAAGGTCGTGGAGCACTGGGACGTCATCCAGGACGTCCCGGCCTCCTCCGCGAACCCCAACGGGATGTTCTGACCCCGGAGACGGACAACGCGGGCCGCCCCCGGACGGCAGGGTCCGGGGGCGGCCGTGTGACGGTGGTGCGTGCGGTTACCGCAGTCCGCTGTCGATGGCGCTCACCAGCTCACCGTTGGTGGTGTCGCCGCTGAACTCCCAGAAGAAGGCGCCGCCCAGGCCCTGGCTCTTGGCCCAGGACATCTTGCCGTTGATGGTCGACGGGGTGTCGTAGGACCACCAGTTGCTGCCGCAGTAGGCGTAGGCGGTGCCGGCGACGGTGCCGGTGGCGGGGCAGGAGTTCTTCAGGACCTTGTAGTCCTCGATGCCCGCCTCATAGGTGCCGGGCGCCGGGCCGGTGGCCGAGCCGCCGGGGGTGGACTGGGTGACGCCGGTCCAGCCGCGGCCGTAGAAGCCGATGCCGAGCAGCAGCTTGCTCGCCGGGACACCCTTCGCCTTCAGCTTGGCGATGGCGGCGGCCGAGTTGAAGCCCTCCTGCGGGATGCCGTTGTACGACGTCAGCGGCGAGTGGGGCGCCGTGGGGCCGTCCTTGTCGAAGGCACCGAAGTAGTCGTACGTCATCACGTTGTACCAGTCGAGGTACTGCGCGGCGCCGGCGTAGTCGGCGGCGTCGAGCTTGCCGCCGTTGGAGCCGTCGGCGGTGATGGCGGCGGTGACCAGGTAGTCGTCGCCGAACTCGGCACGCAGCGCCCGCGAGAGGTTCTCGAAGGCCTCAGGACCGCTGTTGTCACAGGTCAGACCGCAGGCGTTCGGGTACTCCCAGTCGATGTCGATGCCGTCGAAGACATCGGCCCAGCGCGGGTCCTCCACCACGGCCTTGCAGGACTTGGCGAACGCGGCCGGGTTCTGCGCGGCCTGGCCGAAGCCGCCGGAGTAGGTCCAGCCGCCGAAGGAGTACAGGATCTTGATGTGCGGGTACTTCTCCTTGAGCTGGCGCAGCTGGTTGAAGCTGCCGCGCAGCGGCTGGTCCCAGGTGTCGGCCTGGCCGCTGACGGACTTGTCGGCGGTGTAGGCCTGGTCGGTGGCGGCGTAGGAGTCGTCCAGCTTGCACTGGCCGTTGACGACGTTGCCGAACGCGTAGTTGATGTGGGTGATCTTGGCGGCAGAGCCGGAGGTCACCAGGTTCTTCACGTGGTAGTTGCGCCCGTAGACGCCCCACTCGGTGAAGTAGCCGAGCTTGATCTTGTCGCCGGGCGGCGGCTCCTCGGTCTCGCCGGTGGTGCGGACCCTCACCGCGCCGCTGACCGGGCCGGTCTGGTCGGCGGTGTCCCGGGCCTGGACGGAGTAGGAGTAGTCGGTGCCCTTGGTCAGGCCGGTGTCCGTGTAGGAGGTGCCGGTGACGGTGGCGACCGGGGCGCCGTCGCGCAGTACGTCGTAGTTCTTGATGCCCTTGTCGTCGGTGGCCGCCGACCAGGACAGCTTCACCGAGGTGTCGGTGATGTCCGAGGCGGTGGGGGTGCCGGGGGCGGAGGGGGCCTCGTCTCCGGGGACCGACGTGCCGTCGCAACCGCCGCCGTTGAGCTTGCAGTGGGAGGGGGCGCCGGAGCCGCTGCCGTTGAAGCCGAAGCTGACCGACGCCCCGGGGGCGAGGGTGCCGTTCCAGCCCTTGTTCTTGGCGGTCCAGTGGTCACCGGAGTTGGTGACGGTGGCGTCCCAGGCGGAGGTGACCTTGGTGCCGGAGGGGAAGTCCCACTCGACCGTCCAGGAGTCGATGGTCGTGGTGCCGGTGTTCTTCACCGTCCACTTGCCCTCGAAGCCGGAGCCCCAGTCCTGGGTCTTGGCGTAGGTGGCGGTCGCCGAGGTCGCGGCCTGGGCCGGGCCGGCGAGGGCGACGAGTCCGGACAGGGGGAGCAGCAGGGTTGCGAGGCCTGCCGCGGCTCTGTGTCTGAAGCGCATGCTGCGCCTCCTTTGGGGAGAAAGCCGTTGTGGATGTGACTGAGCCACCACATCCCGCGGTGCCGCGAGAATAGAAAGGTCTGGACCACGGGTCAATAGGTCTGGACCACTCTGGTGGCCGTCTCCCCGGCCGTCCCGCTACACGCCCAACTCCTGCGCGAGCACCGCCGCTTGCACCCGGCTGCGCAGCTCCAGTTTCCCCAGCAGGCGGCTGACGTGCGTCTTCACCGTCGCCTCGGCCATGTCGAGCCGCTTGGCGATGTCCGCGTTGGACAGCCCTTCACCGAGACACGACAGCACTTCCCGCTCGCGTCGCGTGAGGGAGTCCAGCACCGCCGGATCGCCCGTCACCGGGCGCGCGGGCCGCGCGGCGAACTCGGCGATCAGCCGCCGGGTGACGGCCGGGGCGACGATTCCCTCGCCGCCCGCCACCGTGCGCACCGCGGCGACGAGGTCCTTCGCCTCCGTGTTCTTCAGCAGGAACCCGGCGGCCCCGGCCCGCAGCGCCCCGAAGACGTACTCGTCGAGGTCGAACGTGGTCAGCACCAGCACATCGGCGAGCCCCTCCGCGACCACCTGCCGGGTCGCCGACACCCCGTCGAGAC
The DNA here is from genome assembly GCA_000715605.1 of Streptomyces speibonae. Lineage (GTDB taxonomy): Bacteria > Actinomycetota > Actinomycetes > Streptomycetales > Streptomycetaceae > Streptomyces > Streptomyces speibonae. Next base: position 34,067 of record KL568551.1, read on the forward strand.
GCGGCATCTGTACGTCCATCAGCACCAGGTCGGGGCGCAGCTCGCGGGCGAGGGCCACCGCCTGCTCGCCGTCCGCCGCCTCGCCCACGACCTCGATGCCGGGCGCGCTGCGCAGGATCAGGACCAGTCCCGCACGGACGGCGGACTGGTCCTCGGCGACCAGGACGCGGATCATCAGGTGTCTCCTTGCACGGTGTCGTCGACCGGGAGGGTGGCACGCACCACCCACAGCTTGCCCTGCGGACCGCCCTCCGGCCCGGCCTCGAAGGTGCCGTCCAGCAGCGCGGCCCGCTCCCGCATACCGGCCAGACCGGCCCCCGACCCCGGCGCGCGCGGGGCGTCCCGGTCGCCGTAGGGGCTGGTCACACGGAGGACCAGGGCGTCCCCCGTCCGGCGCAGCCGCACGGTGACCCGTCCCGGCGCGCCGTGCTTCAGCGCGTTCGTCAGCGACTCCTGCACCATCCTGTACGCGGCGAGCCCGACCGGCGCGGGGACGGCGTCGTACTCGGCGTCCAGGGTGACGTCGAGGCCGTTGGCGCGGGCGCCGTCGACCAGGGTGCCGAGGCTGTCGAGGGTGGGGGTCGCCGCGGGCTCCCGGTCCTCGTCCCCGTCGCGCAGGATGCCGATGAGCCGTCGCATTTCGGACAGTCCCTGGACGCTGTTCTCCCGGATCACGGTGAGCGCCTCCCGGGAGGTCCCGGGACTGTCCAGGGAGAGCGCGGCAGTGGAGTGAATGGCGATCGCGGACAGGTGGTTGGCGACCAGGTCGTGCAACTCGCGTGCCATCCGGGCCCGTTCCGCGGTCACCGCCTGGGTGCGGTCCACCTCCGCCAGCAGCGCGGTCTGTTCGGCCCGCAGCCGGGCCGCGTCGGCGGCGTCGCGGTGGTTGCGCACGATGAGGCCGGTCGACGCGGGCCCGAACGCCACGGCCCCGATGACGACACCGATCAGCAGCGCCTCCGGCACCCGCCACACGGCGTAGGGCACCACCGTCGCCGCGATCGTGAGCAGGCCGGTGACCCGGGGCAGGAGACGGGCGGTGGCCGGCGTGCCGTACACGACGGCGGCGTACATCAGGTCGGTGTACATCAGGATGGTGGCGACACTGCCCTGGGTCATGGTGTCCCCGGCCAGTGCCAGGGTGCCGGTCAGCAGCGCGGTGCGCGGGGCGGTGCGGCGCAGCAGCTCGCAGGCGCCGATCACCGCCAGCGGCACCAGGAG
>KL568551.1:35527-36512 GCA_000715605.1 Streptomyces speibonae
TGTGTATAAGAGACAGCGACCGGATCGTGGCCCGGCCGCACACTCAGCCCGAAGCCCCACAGCAGCAGCCCGCCGGCGATTCCGGCGAGCGCGAGCCACACGTCGAAGCGGGGAGGACGGGTCGGTCGTACGGCCATGTCCCCATCCAACACGGTGCACGCACCCGGCGCCTGATCCGTGGGAACGGTCCTGGACTGCATCTTTCGATGTACCGCGAGTTCATCGCCGGCGACGACGCGCGGGGCAGGACCGGACGGGAGCCTGGAGGGGTGACCGAGAGGAGCCAACCGTGATCGTCGCCCTGATCGCCGCCTGCGAGATCGGTTTCTGGGTGCTGCTGGCGGCCGGACTGGCCTGCCGGTACCTGCTGAAGATGCCCCGCACCGGCCTGGCGCTTCTGCTGTGCGAGCCGGTACTGGAGGTCGTGCTGCTGGTCGCCACCGCGCTGGACCTGAAGAACGGCGCGGAACCGAACTGGACGCACGGACTGGCCGCGCTCTACATCGGCTACACCGTCGGCCACGGCCACCGCACGGTGCGGTGGCTCGACGGCCACGCCGCCCACCGCCTCGGCGGCGCGCCCAGGCCGCCCGGCCCGCCCCGCTACGGCCTGGCCCGTGCCCGCTACGAGACCAGGCTCTGGCTGGGCACGCTGGCCGGCGCCGCCGTGGCGACCGTGCTGCTCCAGCTCGCCATCTGGTACGTCGGCGACCCGGGCCGCAGCACCTCCCTGGAGGCGTGGCGGTTCACGGCCTGGCGGGTCGTCGGCATCCACGGCCTGGTGGCCCTGGCCTACTGGATCTGGCCGAAGCGGGCCCCGGCCGGTGAGCTGCGGGACGCGGCCGCGGGGGAGAAGGAGAGCGTCCGGCGCTGAGCGGGGAAGGGCCGGCTCAGCGCTCCCCGCCCGGCACCCACAGCACGTCGCCGGTCTCCTTGTTCGCGATGCGCGCCAGGATGAACAGGAGGTCGGAGAGGCGGTTGAGGT
>KL568551.1:36694-38693 GCA_000715605.1 Streptomyces speibonae
GTTCGCGATGCGCGCCAGGATGAACAGGAGGTCGGAGAGGCGGTTGAGGTAGGTGGCGGTGAGGGGGTTCATGGTCTCCCCGTGCGCCTCCATGGCGGCCCAGGTGGAGCGCTCCGCGCGGCGGACGACCGTGCAGGCCTGATGCAGCAGGGCGGCGCCGGGGGTGCCGCCGGGCAGGATGAAGGAGCGGAGCTTGTCCAGCTCCTCGTTGAAGCGGTCGCAGTCCGCCTCCAGTCGGTCGATGTAGAACTGCTCGACCCGCAGCGGCGGGTACTCGGGGTTCTCCACCACGGGCGTCGACAGGTCCGCGCCCACGTCGAACAGGTCGTTCTGGACGCGGGTGAGGACCTTGACGACGTCCTCGCGCAGGCCGCCCAGCGCGATCGCGGTACCGATCACCGCGTTCGCCTCGTTGGCGTCGGCGTAGGCGGAGATCCGCAGGTCGGTCTTGGCGACCCGGGACATGTCACCGAGATGGGTGGTGCCCTTGTCGCCGGTCCTCGTGTAGATACGCGTCAGGTTGACCATGGGATCAGCCTAGTCGCGCCGTCCGCTACGCCGGGGGAGTGGTCCGCAGGGCCCGGAGCGGCCCGTGTGACCCCCGTTGCCGCAACCCCGGTGTCCCGCAAGGCGGGTGGCGTCGGGGACGTGACGGGAGTCTCACTGGGTGAGACGTGAAACGCGTTACTAAGTCAGTCACAGAGCCGCCGGTGCCCGCTAGTGTCCGCCCGTAGAGAACAACGACAGCGCGTATCAGGGGAGTCGCACAGTGGCACGCAAGCTCGCCGTCATCGGGGCCGGTCTCATGGGGTCCGGAATCGCCCAGGTCTCCGCACAGGCGGGCTGGGACGTCGTCCTGCGCGATGTCACCGACGAGGCGCTGGCGCGCGGCACCGACGGCATCAAGGCGTCGTACGACAAGTTCGTGGGCAAGGGCAAGCTGGAGGCGAAGGACGCCGAGGCCGCCCTCGCCCGGATCACCCCCACCACCGACCTGGACGCCTGCGCGGACGCGGACGTCGTCGTCGAGGCGGTGTTCGAGAAGCTCGAGGTCAAGCACGAGATCTTCCGGACCCTCGACAAGATCGTGCGTGCGGACACCGTGCTCGCCTCCAACACCTCCGCCATCCCGATCACCAAGATCGCGGCCGTGACGGAGCACCCGGAGCGCGTCGTCGGCACCCATTTCTTCTCGCCGGTGCCGATGATGCAGCTGTGTGAGCTGGTCCGCGGCTACAAGACGAGCGACGAAACCCTCGCCCGGGCACGGGAGTTCGCCGAGTCCGTCGGCAAGACCTGCATCGTCGTCAACCGGGACGTCGCCGGCTTCGTCACCACCCGCCTCATCTGCGCCCTCGTCGTCGAGGCCGCCAAGCTCCACGAGTCGGGGGTCGCGAGCGCCGAGGACATCGACCTGGCCTGCAAGCTGGGCTTCGGCCACGTCATGGGACCGCTGGCCACGGCCGACCTCACGGGCGTCGACATCCTGCTGCACGCCTCGGACAACATCTACACCGAGTCCCAGGACGAGAAGTTCGCCGCCCCCGAACTGATGCGCCGGATGGTTGACGCCGGTGACATCGGGCGCAAGAGCGGGCAGGGCTTCTACGAGCACTGACACCGCGCACGCGCCCCGGGCGTGCATCACACGCCGGGGTGAATTCGGTATCGGTTCGCTTACAGGCAGCAACCTCCGCGGGCGCCACGCAGTCAGAGGTTGCATCACCGGCCTGACGGAAAGCACGGAAAACGCGGAGCACGAGACGCATCACGGGGAGCGCATATGCACATCAGGGGCGACCACGCCGAGCTGGTCGTCGGGGGCCGCCTCGACGTCCGCAGCGCGGCGGACGCCCGAACGGTCCTGCATTCGGCCGTCGACGACGGTGTCGGCGACCTCGTGCTGGACCTGTCCGAACTGGACTCCTGGGACGCCACCGGGCTCGGTGTGATCATGGGAGCCCACCGACGGGCCGGCCGGTGCGGGCGGCGCCTGGTG
>KL568551.1:38940-43879 GCA_000715605.1 Streptomyces speibonae
GGACGTGCCGCCGCAGATGCAGCGTCTGCTGGTGGCCACCCGGCTGCACCGGATCCTGGCGATCGAAGGGGGCATCGGGATGGACACGCTGCCCCGCGTATGAGGCCGTACGGGTGGGTGGCGGACGATCGGCGGAGGCCCGGCCGGCCCCTGCGAACCGTGCGACGCGTGCACAATCCTCACGAGACCGTGACCTCTCGGACGGCACGGTACCCCGGGCTGTCGTAGATACTGAGCGAGGGTTTATGGTGCGGCTGCCCGCTGCCTTGCAATCCTCGAGCGGGCCCGGACCAGAAGCGACAGCGAGGTGTGCAGCGAGGCCGGGGAGGGCTTCCGTCACACGACGCTTTTGGGGGGCTAGGACCTATGGACCCGAACCACACGGGACCCGAGGAGTACGGCCACGGCCACGAAGGTGACACCGGTGCGCCGCGCCAGCGTCCTCCCAGGGAATCCCTCACTTCCGACTTCGGACAGCACGCACCCGCGCCCGTCCGCACGGTGCAGCTCGTCTCCGGCGACTTCCTGCTGACCGTCAACCCCGTCGACGGCAGCGAGATCGAGCCCTGCCCGCCCGCCGAAGAGCCGGCCCGCCCGGTGAAGCGGACCGAGGCCGGGCGCGCCGAGGCGGAGCGCGCCGCGCTCCCGCCCGTCCCGCCGGGCCCCGCGCAGCCCGTGCTGCCGCTGCTCGCCCGTCAGGAGGAGCGCGAGAAGCTCGTCCGGCTGCTCGCCCGCGGCCGCTCGGTACGCCTCACCGGTCCCGCCGGCTCCGGCCGCACCCGGCTCCTCGACGTCGTCGCCGAGGACTGCGCCGACCTCGCCCCCGACGGCGTCGTCCGGCTCAACGGCGCGAACCGCGGCGCCGACGACCTGCTGTACGAACTCTTCCACCGTGTGCACGACGCGCCGCTGCACCGCCCGGGGCGGGACGAGGTCGTCGCCCGCGTGCGCGAGATCGGGGCCGTCGTCGTCCTGGACGACCTGGAGTTCGGCGCCGCCGCCCTCGACGGGCTGCTGGAGGCCACCCCGGAGTGCGCGTTCCTGTTCGCCGCCACCCCTGACGTACCCGAGCCCTCCGCCGAGGCCGGCGTCGAGGAGGTCACCCTCTCCGGTCTCGACCGCTCCGACGGGCTCGACCTGCTCGAGCACGCGGTGGGCCGCGGCCTCACCGAGGACGAGGCGAACTGGGCCGGCGACCTCTGGTTCGAGTCCGAGGGCCTGCCGCTGCGCTTCGTCCAGGCCGGCGCCCTGCTCCGGCAGCGCGACCGGCTGCGGGCCGGCACGAGCGCCGTCGACGAGTTCGGCGTCTTCGAGGACGTACGGTCCGACGAGGTCCCCCTCGACCCCGTCGACGGCGACGAGGTGCCGCTGCCCTCGCTCGGCGAGGCCGCCGCGCCCGCCCCGCTGCTCGCCTCCCGGCTCAGCACCTCCGCCCGCGCCACCCTGCGGTTCGCCGTCGCGCTCGGCGGCGAGGTGCCGCACCAGGCGCATCTGCCCGCCCTGGTGGGCGACACCCACGCCGACGCCGCCCTCGGCGAACTGGCCGCCTGCGGGCTGGTCTCTTCGGCCGGCTCCCGCTACCGGCTCGCCGCCGGGGTGCCGGCCCAGCTGGAGGCCGCCGGGTACGCCGCCGAGGCCGAGGAGCAGGCACGCGCCGCCGCCCAGCACTACGCCTGGTGGACCGGCCACCCCTCGGTCACCCCCGAACGGGTGTGCGCCGAGGCCGACGCGGTGCTGGCGGCGCTCGCCGTGCTCTCACCGCTCACCTCGGCCACCGGCGAGGGCGAGCCCAGCACCGCCGTGCAGCTCGCCCGCACCGCCGCCCCGGCGTTCGCCTCGGGGATGCACTGGAGCGCCTGGGAGAAGGCGCTGCGGGCCGGTGCGGAGGCCGCCCGGCTCGCCGGGGACGTGGGCGAACAGGCCTACTTCCACCACGAGCTCGGCATCCACGCGCTGTGCGCCGGACAGCTCGACCGGGCGCGCGCCGAGCTGGAGGCGTCCATCGGGCTGCGCGGCGCCCTCGCCGACAAGCGCGGCACCGTGGCGGGGCGCAGGGCGCTGGCCCTGGTCGCCGACCGCTCCGGTGTCCCGCTCGCCCTCATGCCGCCCGCGGGGGAGGAGGTGCCCGAGGTCCACGGCGAGGAGCCGCTCTCGCCGCCGCGCGGGGTACCCACGGCGTTCCCGGCGCTCCAGCCGCCCGCCGACACCCCCCACGTCATCAGCCGCACGGTGCCGTCGCCGCTGTCGTCGTCGCCGTCGTCGCCCTCCGAGCCGCCGGCCAAGGCGGGCGGGGGCCTGAAGGGCCTGGCCAAGCGCAATCTGGTGGCGGCCGGCGCGGGCGCGCTGCTCGTCGCCGTCCTGGGCACCGTGGTCACCCTGGGCGCCACGTCGGAGAACGACGCCGGTACGCCGTCGGAGAACGTCGGCGTCAACCCGTCCGCGAGCCAGGGCCTCGACGACGGCAGCCTCGGCGCCGACCCGGCGGCCGGTGACGACGGGGACACCGGTGAGGCCACCAGCCGGCCGACCGACCCCGGCCCCGACGGCACGCTGGGCACCACGGACGACCCGACGCCCACGGCCGAGGAGTCGGGCGAGGCGTCGGGCAAACCCAGCGGCACGAAGAAGCCGGGCGATCCGTCGAAGTCGCCGTCGAAATCGCCGTCCAAGTCGCCTTCGAAGTCCCCGACCAAGTCCCCGACCGACACGGGGGAACCGGGCGACACGGGAGAGCCGACGGGCCCGGACGAGACCTCGAGCTCGCCGGATCCGACCGGCTCGCCGGATCCGACGGATGGGGAGACCACCGAAGGTCCGTCCACCACGGCCAGCGGCACCGACCCCTCCACCCCCGTGGCCACCGACGCCTCCGCCGATGCCCCGCAGAGCGGCGGCGCGGGTACGCCCAGCGGCTCGCCGTCGGTGATCTGACCGGCCGCCGTCACGCGAGAGGGCCGGATTCCCCGAAGGAATCCGGCCCTTTGGCATGTGCCGGTGGCGTACCGCTCAGAACAGGCGCAGCTTGTCGTCCTCGATGCCCCGCATCGCGTCGTAGTCGAGCACCTGGCAGCCGATGCCCCGGTCGCTCGCGAGCACCCGGGCCTGCGGCTTGATCTCCTGGGCGGCGAAGACGCCCCGCACGGGGGCGAGATGGGGATCCCGGTTCAGCAGCTCCAGGTAGCGCGTGAGCTGTTCCACGCCGTCGATCTCGCCGCGCCGCTTGATCTCCACCGCGACGGTCCGCCCCTCGGCGTCCCGGCACAGGATGTCGACCGGTCCGATCGCGGTCATGTACTCGCGGCGGATGAGGGTGTAGCCCTCGCCCAGGATCTCGATGCGGTCGGCGAGCAGCTCCTGGAGGTGTGCTTCCACGCCGTCCTTGATCAGGCCGGGATCGACGCCCAGCTCGTGCGAGGAGTCGTGGAGGATCTCCTCCATCGTGATGATGAGCTTCTCGCCCGCTTTGTTGACGACGGTCCACACGCCCTCGTCCTCGCCGGCGCCCTCCTTCAGCGTGCAGGGCGGCGACATCCAGTTCAGGGGCTTGTAGGCCCGGTCGTCGGCATGGATCGAGACGCTGCCGTCCGCCTTGACCAGGATCAGACGGGGAGCCGACGGCAGGTGCGCGGTGAGCCGCCCGGCGTAGTCCACGGAGCAGCGGGCAATGACGAGACGCATGGTCGGCAACGCTACTCGACCGACCGGGGCCGAGGCGATTCGCCCCTTGGCGCCGCCCTCACAGCCGCCTCCCGCGCCCCGTGCGGCACGTCCTGAATCTCCTGGAAAACGCGTGTTCGGCGATGGCCGATTACCTGCCCACAGGAAGTTCCGCATCCGGGCATTCGCCTGGTGCCGTCACGGTCCGTTGCTTACGGTATTGAACGGGAGGTCGCGAACTGTGTACGCAGCGTGCTCGATTTCGCGTACTCCCCTATCTGTCAGGCAACCCCTGCTCGTTGGGGGTGCGAGAGGAGAACCCATGTCGCTCGACGTCTCACCGGCCCTACTCGAACAGGCCGAGCGAGGCGAGGTCGACGAAGCTGACTTCGTCGACTGCGTCCGGACCTCCCTGCCCTACGCGTGGGAGATGATCAGCTCCCTGGTGGCCCAGCTGAAGGTGGACGGCGGCGAGTTCGCCGACAACCAGACGCCTCCGCCGGACGAGCAGGCACGCGGTCAGCTGCTGCGTGCGCTCGCGAGTGACGCGATACGCGGCGCGCTGCAACGGCACTTCGGTGTACGGCTGGCCTTCCAGAACTGCCACCGGGTGGCCGTGTTCCCGCTTGACTCCTCGGTCGACGAGACGCTGGCCCGCTTCACCTCGGTGCGCAACCAGCTGCTGAACCAGTCGCCGGAACTGCGCGACTGCTGACGCGCCATCATGTGCTTGCCGCTCCGTACGCGGGAGGTGCGGTTCTGTACCGGGGCGGCAAGCTCCCTGGATCCCGCTCGGGCCCCTTCGCTCAGGTGAGTTGGGGAAGCACCTCGGCCCCGAGCCGCCGTACGTTCTCCTCCGTCGCCGCCAGATCGCCGGAACCCTCGACGAGCAGGGCGAAGCGGGAGATGCCGGTGCGCTCGCTGGTCGCGGCGAGCCGGTCGGCGCACAGCCGGGGCGTGCCCACCGGGTGCAGCCCGCAGAGCAGTTCGGTGTACGCCAGCGGGTCGCGCATCTGCCGCTGTCGCCCGTCGACGGTGACATGGGCCTCCAGACCCTGCCGCAGCCAGCCGGGCATCGCCTTCAGCAGGGTCTCCGCCGCGTCCGTGCGCCGGTCCGCGATCTGGCACACGCCGGCCGAGACATGGTCCGCGCGGTGGATCTCCCGGGCCGGCCGTCCGCACGCGCGCGCGTGCCGCCGCCACAGGGAGACCATCTCGGCCTTCTCCTCGTCCCCGACGTGCATGCCGAGTCTGTCTCTTATACACATCTCTGATGGCGCGA
>KL568551.1:44060-46142 GCA_000715605.1 Streptomyces speibonae
GCGGCCAGCCGCACGCTCGCCGGGGAGGTGCAGGCGACGACCACCTCCGGGCCCCCGGTCTCGGTCAGGGCCTCCGACGGGCGCGGGACGACGGGCACCTCACGGAAGCGGTAGCGCTCGCCGTCCGCGCCGACGGACGGTTCGCGCAGCCAGCGCACCAGCAGATCGAGTGATTCCGGGAACCCCTTCTCGTACGCTTCGAGGCCGGCGCCGAACACCTCCAGGTCGACCCACGGCCCGCCGCGGCCGACGCCCAGGGAGAACCGGCCGCCGCTGGCGATGTGCAGCAGCGCGGCCTGTTCGCCGAGCGCCACGGGATGGACGGTGGGCAGCACACTGACCGCCGTACCGACGCGCAGCCTCCGGGTGCGGCCGAGCAGGAGCGCGGCCAGGGTGACGGCGGACGGGCACGTGCCGTAGGGCACGAAGTGGTGTTCGGCCAGCCAGACCGAGTCGAGTCCCGCCTCCTCGGCGGCTTCGGCCGAGCGGATCGCGCGGTGCAGCGCCTCTCCCTCGCCCTGCCCGGGGAACCGGGCGGCCAACACGAAACTTCCAACGCGCATTGCTTTTTCCTGCTTCCTTGGCTCCGACGCGGAGCTCCCCCACAGGGCATAACCGCCCGACACGTGCCGAGGACACGGCCGCGCGAGCGATTTTGCGGATTGTCTGCAGAATGGGCCGTTGTCGCGGGGGCTCCGCCTCGCCATGGAGGGGACTTGTGGCGATTGGTGCCGTACGCGTACCCCGGCCCGTGCCGCGTAGGCTGGTGTGCGGCCCCAGCATCCTGTATAGCCCCGTGAGGTGTCCTGTGTCCCCGCGTCGCAACCGACCCAAGGGAGCCGGTTCGTCCGGCCGGAGCGCCGAGGACGACCGTGCCGGGCGCTACGGCGGCTGGCAGTCCACGGAGAGCTGGCAGGGCGAGGAGTGGAGCGTGCGCCACGTGGCGGGCGCCAGCGCGCGGGGCAAGGCCTACCGCTGCCCCGGCTGCGACCAGTTGATCCCGGACGGAGTGCCCCACGTGGTGGCCTGGCCGGAGCACTCGGGCGTCGACGAGCGCCGGCACTGGCACAAGGCGTGCTGGAACGCGAAGGACCGCCGCACCACGCGGGTGCAGCGGTCCCGTAACGCGCCGAGGTTCTGAGCCGGCCTACGCCTCCCGCCTCACACGTCCCGCTTCTCCAGCAGCGCGAAGGCGCCGGCGAGCGCGACGCCCGTGAGGACCAGCATGATCCACAGCGGGTCCCAGCCGGACGGCCCGGTGTCGGAGAGGGAATTGGCGTAGAAGATGCTCATCTGGTTCGGGATGGAGTACTCGAACAGCGCCTGCTGCACGTCCTGGAGCGAGGACGAGAACATGAACAGCGCGATCACCAGCGGCGCGAGCACGGCGCCGATCATGATGGTGATGGCGCCCGCCGAGTGCCGGACGATGGAACCGATCGCCAGCGACAGCGTGCCGAGCAGCGCCAGGTAGAGCGAGACGCCGACGGTGCCCTTCAGCCACTCCTCCCCGGTGGGCTCCTTGGCGTTGTAGCCCTCCAGCAGCGCCACGTGCAGCAGGCCGATGAGCCCGGCGCACACCAGCGTCACCACGAAGGCGAGCAGGAAGAAGACCAGGGCCTTCGCCGCGAGCACGCGTCCGCGCGAGGGACAGGCGACCATCGTGGTGCGGATCATGCCCGTGCCGTACTCCGAGGCGGTGGTCAGCACGCCCAGCGTGATGAGGCACATGGTGCCGAGGAGCAGTCCGAAGAAGCCCAGGGACAGCGGGCTGTCGCCGCCGAGGTTCGGGTCGGAGTTCACGATCACGAGCCCGGTCAGCAGACCGATGCCGACCACCAGCAGGATGAACACGCCCAGCGTCCACATCGTGGAGCGCACGGACTTGATCTTCGTCCACTCGGAGGCGAGCGCGTGCCCGAGGTGCGTGCGCACCACCGGGATCGGCGAGGTGTAGCCGGGGTACGGGGAGTCGGGTGCCGCCTGCCATTCGGGTGCGGCGCTCTGCGGCATCGGGGGCGGGGGCGTGCTCATCGGGCGTCCTCGGGCTTGGTCGGGTCGGCGGCGGGGGCGGACGGGGGC
>KL568552.1:0-1280 GCA_000715605.1 Streptomyces speibonae
CCCGGCAGTGGGCGCAGTTGCCGCACGTCCCGCTGCCCGCCGATGCCCACCGCCACCGCGGAGCGGTCGCCGCCCTGGCCGTCGCCGGTCCGGTCGCGGGAGCGGCGGCCGTGGTCGTCCTCGGTGTGATCGTCACGGTCCCGGCCCTGGTCGTGGGCCTCTTCCTGGTGATCGCCGTACGGCACACCCGTATGGTCCGCCGCACGACGGCGAACCACGGGCACCCCAGGGCCTAGACGTCCGGGCCGCCCATATGCGGAACCCTCCCACCCACTTGCCCCTGGTCCGGCGAATCTCCTTGCATCACTACAACTGAAGTACTACAACTGGAGTTGTTCAGACGAGGCAGCCAACGGAAAGAGGCCGCGTTGCGAAAGCTCACGTACTACATCGCCTGCTCCATCGACGGCTTCATCGGGGACCCGGAGGGCGACGCGTCGGCGATGTACCCCTTCGTCGACGAGGAGTTCCTCGCCTTCCTCGTGGCGGAGTACCCGGAGACCATCTGGACCGCCGGCCGCCGGCAGATGAACATCGACGACCTGCCGAACAAGCGGTTCGACACGATCATCCAGGGCCGGGGCAGCTACGACCTGGCCCTGAAGGAGGGCACCACCAGCCCCTACTCCCATCTGCGCGAGTACGTCGCCTCCCGCACGCTGGGGGAGTCGCCCGACCCCAACGTCGAGATCATCGCGGACGACCTGGTCGGTCGGGTGCGCGCGCTGAAGGCGGAGGACGGCGCGTACGACATCTACCTGTGCGGCGGGGCCAAGCTCGCCGGCGAACTGGCCGACGAGATCGACGAGCTGATCATCAAGACGTACCCCATCGTGCAGGGCTCCGGCATGCCGATGTTCGACTCCGGCTTCGCGATCACGCAGTTCGCGCTGGAGTCGGTGCGCTCGTTCGGCAACGGTGTGCTGGTGCGGACGTACAGCAGGAAGCGCTGAACCCGCTCCGGGCCTACCCTGGGGGCATGGACAGCGAACAACCGGTCTGTCCCGCCTGCGGGCAGCCAGTGGAATGGGTGGTCCGGCGCCACAAGACGCTGGGCGCGTGGGTACCGGTGTGGGCGCAGGGCCCATGCCGTAACCCGGAGTGCGAGAAGTACCCGGAGCACGAGACCGAGGCAGGCCCGGCACCCCGGAGCTCCGACCGCACCGGCGCCACGCAAGCCGAACCGGTACGGAAGGACACCACCTGAGCCGGTGTCCTCCACGGCGCGCTAGCGTGGGGCCTGTCTCTTATACACATCTCTGATGGCGCGAGGGAGGCGT
>KL568552.1:1462-11507 GCA_000715605.1 Streptomyces speibonae
GGGTGGGCATCGGCATCTGGACGGCCGCCGTGCTGGCCGGCGCCGGGACGACGCTGTGGCTGCGGGACGCCGCGGAGCCACCGTCACCGATCGGCTGGGAGGACGCCCGGCCCGCCCCTGCCCCCACTCCCACGACCGGCCTTCCGTCGGACGGGGAGACGTGCCTCTTTCCCACGGGTCTGCCGGACCCGGAGGGAGACGGCCTGATGGCCGTCCTCTGCCGTCGCTGACTACCCGGGCCCGCGCGGCAGCCCGCCCGTCTCCGGGTCGCGCCCGGTGAGGCAGTAGACACCGCCCGTGGGGTCCCGCATCACCGTCCAGTGGTCGAACGCGGCCACGAACACGGCCCCGAGGCCCTCGTGCCGCGCCCTGACCACCTCGATGTCGGCGCAGGCGAGATCGGGGTGCGCGGAGACGGGGCGTTCCTCCGCCACGCGCTGGAGCAGGATGCGCACCGGGAGCCCGGCCGGCGGCTTCACCACATGGAACCCGGGCAGCGAACCGGGCGCGGAGTCCCAGTCCGCCAGCAGCCGGCCCCAGAAGGCGACCTCCGTCTCGAAGGCGGACGGCGGCACGTCGAGGCACACCTGGTCCAGCCGGCTGCCGTGCACGACGGGCGGCCGGACCGACTCCCCCTGCCACACCACCGCGCAGAACAACTGACCCGTCGGCGAGCGCAGTACCCGCAGCCCCTCGCGCTCGGCAACGGTCTCGGCCCCCAGCCGCAACGCCTCCTCGGCGAACTCCGCGATGTCGTCCACGGAGAAGTCGAGATGCGCCCCGCCCGCCCCGGCCCGGATGCGCTGCAGCCCCACACAGCCGTCGGCGCCCTCCGCCGCGAGAACCGAGAACTCCCCCTCGTCCCCGCTCGGTTCCGACAGCCCGGTGCCCGTGGCGGCCGTCCAGAAGTCACCGGCCCGGCCGGCCACCGCGGCCGGCCGGTCGAGAAAGGCGTACGTCCAGCGGACGCTCACCGCGCCGGGCGTTCCATGAACCGCAGCATGTTCCCCGCCGGGTCGCGGAACGCACAGTCGCGCACCCCGTACGGCTGGTCCACCGGCTCCTGGAGCACGTCCCCGCCGGCGGCCCGCACGCGCTCGTAGAGGGCGTCGCAGTCGGTGGTGGTGAAGTTGACCCCGCGCAGCATGCCCTTGGCGAGCAGCTCCGCCATCGCCTGCTTGTCGGCGGGGGAGACGTCCGGGCTCGCGGCGGGCGGCTCCAGCACGATCTCCACGTCCTGCTCCGGCGAGGCGACGGTCACCCACCGCATCCCCTCGAACCCCACGTCGTTGCGGACCTCGAGCCCGAGGACGTCACAGTAGAAGGCCAGCGCCTTGTCGTGATCGTCGACGGCGATGAAGCACTGGGAGAGTCTCACGTCCGTTCCTGTGTCCATACGCCCACGCTAGAAGGTTTCGCTCGGATCGACCCGGGGACGGCCCCGGACCGGACGGGTGTATGTCCGAGCCACACACGGCGGGATCACCGCGCTCTCCTCGTGCGACCGGGCCCGGTACGCACTCGGCGTCTGACCGACCAGCTCGGTGAAGCGCGAGCTGAACGACCCCAGCGAGGTGCAGCCGACCGCCAGACACACCTCGGTCACCGTGAGATCGCCCCGCCGCAGCAGCGCCTTGGCCCGCTCGATGCGCCGGGTCATGAGATACGCGTACGGCGTCTGCCCGTAGGCCGCGCGAAAGCTCCGCTGGAAGTGGCCGGGGGACATGAGCGCGGTCCGCGCGAGCTCCGCGATGTCGAGCGGCTCGGCGTACTCCCGGTCCATCCGGTCCCGCGCCCGCCGCAACCGCACCAGATCCTCCAACTCCATCCCCCCACCCTCCCACGCCCCACCCCCTCACAGCAGACCGATCCGCCGGATCTCCTCCAGGGGGTATGGCGTCCGTCTGGTGCGGGTGCGGAAGGTGTGGGTGAAGTCGGACATCACCGCGGCGACGGGGGCGTGGCGGGTGAGGAGGGCCGCGGCCGTCTGCGGCAGGGCCTCGGGGCGCTTGCCCCGGGCGAGGGCGTGGATCAGGGCGCGGCGGCCCTCACGGTCCTCCCCGCGGATGCCGCACAGGGCGGTGACCAGCCAGTTCACCAGGTATGAGGCGGTGTAGCAGCGGTCGTACGTCCGGTGGCGGTCGAGGAAGTCCGCCTCGTCGGGTGACAGTTCGAAAGCCGAGGAGAGGGCGAGGCCGTAGTCGGTGAAGTAGAGGCGGTGGCCGTCGGTGAGGATGTTCTCGAAGTGCGCGTCGAAGTGCAGCAGGCCGCGGTCGTTCATGAAGGAGATGCCGGCGGGCAGGTCCCGCTCCACCAGGGCGCAGGCGCGGTCGGCGCGCTCGGTCCCGGCTTCCACCTCGCTGCCCAGCCACTCGTGCAGGTTCCGCGGTATGTGCTCCAGGAAGAGGGTGAGGGCGGCCGGGGCTTCCGACAGGGCCTCGATGCGGCCGCGGACCTGGGGGCCGCCGCCCCAGTAGGCGACCGCCCGTTCGATGTCGGCCAGTTCCTCCGGCAGGGGCGCCGTGTCCGGCAGCACCCGCCAGTGGTGCAGCAGGGGGAAGCCGTCGTGTTCCGCCGTGCGCACCCAGTCCGTCGTCATCAGGTGCGCGGCCAGTTCCCGCCAGGCCCCGAAGCCCGGGCCGCCGAGGGCGCCGACACCGTAGTGGCAGAACATGGGCAGGCCGAACAGGTTCGCCGTGGAGCGGATGTGCTCCGGCCGTAGCTCCGTCCGGGTGAGGGGGACCCGCTTGACGAAGACCCGGATCCCGGCGACGTCCATCAGCGCCGAGGTGCCGCCGATACCGGATCCGGCCGGCTCGGCTCCGGTCACGAGGGCGTGCAGCGCGCGGTCGTCGTACCGGGCCAGGGCCGTGGAGACGGCCTCGTGGGCGGACAGCCGGGCCTCGCGGGCCAGGGCGGGGGACTCCACGGTCACCGCTCCCGGGGGACGCGGAAACAGGGGACGCGGAAACAGGGGACGCGGAAACAGGGGACGCGGAAAAGGGCCGCACCCGGCCCGTCGGGCTGCGGGGGCCGGGTGCGGTGTGGACGGACGCTGCAATACATGTGGAATCGCAGGCCGGAAGGCATGAGGGTCAGGCCTTCTTGGTCTCCCAGAAGATCTTGTCGATCTGGGCGATGTAGTCCAGGGCCTTCTGGCCGGAGGCCGGGTCCGTGGAGCCCTTGGCGGCCGACAGGGCCTTCAGGGTGTCGTTGACCAGCTGGTGCAGCTCCGGGTACTTCTCGAAGTGCGGCGGCTTGAAGTAGTCGCTCCACAGCACGGAGACGTGGTGCTTCGCCAGCTCGGCGCGCTGCTCCTTGATGACCGTGGCGCGGGCCTGGAAGTGCGGGTCGTCGTTGCCGGCCATCTTCTCCTGGATGGCCTTCACCGACTCCGCCTCGATGCGGGCCTGGGCCGGGTCGTAGACGCCGCAGGGCAGGTCGCAGTGGGCGCTGACCTTGACCTTGGGGGCAAACAGGCGGGAAAGCATGGAGCGTTTCCTTCCTCGTGATCGTCTTCTCACACTGGACATTACTCCGTGGCGGACGGCTTTTCGCGGGTGCCCCCACGGGCTTAGGACAAAAGTCCGGGGTCAGACTGAGACTGGTGGAGGAAAGAACCGGGGAGGTGCCGGGAGATGCCGGAGCTGTCGCAGGACGCCGAGCGGGCGAGGACGCCGCTGCCCTTCGGGGTGGCCGAGGTGACCGGGCCGTCGATGGTGCCCACGCTGCACCACGGGGACCGGCTCCTGGTGCATTACGGCGCCCGGGTCAAACGCGGTGACGTGATCGTGCTGCGGCACCCGTTCCAGCAGGACCTGCTGGTCGTCAAGCGGGCCGCGGAGCGGCGCGACGGCGGCTGGTGGGTGCTCGGGGACAACTCGTACGCGGGCGGGGACAGCACCGACTACGGAGTGGTGCCGGACGAACTGGTGCTCGGCCGGGTCCGGTTCCGTTACCGGCCGCGCGGCTCCGGGCGGCGCTCGCCGCTGGCGGTGGTGGCCTGGGCCCTGTCGGCGGCGCGGCCCGTGCTGTCCGGGCGCTCGGCCTCGAGGCGTTTGCGCGCGCGGTAGGCGGCCACGTTGGCGCGGGTGGCGCAGCGGTCGGAGCAGTAGCGGCGGGAGCGGTTGGTCGAGGTGTCCAGGTAGGCGTTGCGGCAGGGCGGTGCCTGGCACAGGCCGAGCCGGTCCACGCCGTACTCCGTGAGGTGGAAGGCGAGGCCCATCGCGGCGATGGCGGCGTAGCCGGCGGTCGCGTTGGAGGGGTGGTCGGCCAGGTGCATGTGCCACAGCGGGCGGCCGTCGTCGTCGCGGAAGTCGTGGCCGGAGATCTGCGGGCTGACGGGGAACTCGAGGAGCAGTGAGTTCAGCAGGTCGACGGCGAGCGTCTCGTCGCCGCCGTCCGCCGCCTCGAACACCGAGCGGAGCCTCGCGCGGACGGAGCGGAAGCGCGTCACGTCGGCCTCGGTGGTGCGCCGGGCGGCCGACTGGTTCGCGCCGAACAGGTCCCGGACGGCCTCGACCGAGGTCAGCGTGTCCTTCCCCCGGGCCGGTTCCTCGGTGTTGACGAGGCGCACGGCATAGTCCGAGTAATAGGCCAGTTCCACTTGTAGTCCTTACGCAGGGGCTCTATGGTCGGGTGTGCGGTCGGGTAACAGCTGCTCGTACCGCAAGGGTATTACGTGACGTAGGTGAGGAGGGGCTCCATGACGGACGCGCGTACCACCACGGCCGCCGCCGACTGGCACGCCTGGCAGGAGAGCTGGGACCGGCAGCAGGAGTGGTACATGCCCGACCGCGAGGAGCGGTTCCGGGTCATGCTGGACATGGTCGAGGCGCTCGTCGGCACCGCCCCGCGCGTGCTGGACCTCGCCTGCGGCACCGGCAGCATCACCGCCCGGCTGCTCGCCCGCTTCCCGGACGCCACCAGCACCGGGGTCGATCTCGACCCCGCGCTGCTCGCGATCGCCGAGGGCACCTTCGCCGGGGACGAGCGGGTCTCGTTCGTCACCGCCGATCTCAAGGACCCCGCGTGGCCGCGGGCGCTGCCGCACGACTCCTACGACGCCGTCCTGACCGCGACGGCCCTGCACTGGCTGCACCGGGAACCCCTCGCGGACCTCTACGGGCACATCGCGGGCCTGGTCCGCGACGGCGGTGTCTTCATGAACGCGGATCACATGATCGACGAGTCGACGCCCCGCATCAACGCGGCGGAGCGGGCCCAGCGGCACGCCCGCATGGATCAGGCCAAGTCCGACGGCGCACTGGACTGGGCCCAGTGGTGGCAGCTCGCCGCGCAGGACCCGGTCCTCGCCGGACCGACGGCCCGCCGCTTCGAGATCTACGGCGAGCACGCGGACGGCGACATGCCCTCCGCGGCGTGGCACGCGCGCGTGCTGCGCGAGAAGGGCTTCGGCGAGGCGCGGCCGGTGTGGTGCTCGCCGTCGGACACCCTGCTGCTGGCGCTGAAGTAGCAGCTGAAGCGGCACACGGGAAGGGGCGGTACGGAGAGATCCGTACCGCCCCTTTGCCGTGCGCGGGACCGCGGTCAGAGCACCTTGGACAGGAACGACTTGGTGCGGTCGTGCCGCGGATTGGTCAGCACCTCGCGCGGGTGCCCGGACTCGACGACCACGCCGTCGTCCATGAACACCAGCGAGTCGCCCACCTCCCGGGCGAAGCCCATCTCATGGGTGACGACGATCATCGTCATGCCGTCCTCGGCGAGGTCGCGCATGACGTCGAGGACCTCACCGACGAGCTCCGGGTCGAGCGCCGAGGTGGGCTCGTCGAAGAGCATCAGCTTGGGCTGCATTGCCAGCGCGCGGGCGATGGCGACGCGCTGCTGCTGACCGCCGGAGAGCTGAGCGGGGTAGTGACCCTTGCGGTCGCCGAGACCGACCCGGTCCAGCAGCCGCTCCGCACGCTCCCGGGCCACGGCCTTGGTCTCCCGCTTGACCTGGACCGGCGCCTCCATGACGTTCTCCAGCGCCGTCATGTGGGGGAAGAGGTTGAAGCGCTGGAACACCATGCCGATGTCCCGCCGCTGCGCCGCGACCTCCTTCTCCTTGAGCTCGTAGAGCTTGTCGCCCTTCTGCCGGTAGCCGACCAGCTCACCGTCGACCGACAGCCGGCCGGCGCTGATCTTCTCCAGGTGGTTGATGCACCGCAGGAACGTGGACTTGCCGGAACCGGACGGACCGATCAGGCAGAACACCTCCCGCGCGTTCACCTCCAGGTCGATGCCCTTGAGGATGTGCGCGAGACCGAAGGACTTGTGCACGCCCTCCGCCTTGACCATCGGGTGACCGCCGGGGACGCTCACGACGTCCTTGCTGAGCTTGCTCATCGGGTCACCCCCGGGCGGCCGAAGGAGTTGAACAGGCGGAGGTTCTTCTTCAGGCGCTGCAGCGGCGTCGGCGGCAGATTACGCGTCGAGCCGCGGGCGTAGCGGCGCTCCAGGTAGTACTGGCCGACGCTGAAGACGCTGGTGAGGGCCAGGTACCAGATGGAGGCCACGAAGTACATCTCGACCACCGCCAGCGAGGTGCTGGACACGTCCGTGGAGCGCTTGATGAGCTCGTTGAACTGCACCGCGTAGGCGAGCGACGAGGTCTTCAGCATGTTGATGTACTCGTTGCCGGTCGGCGGCACGATCACCCGCATCGCCTGCGGGAGCACCACCCGGCGCAGCGTCTTGGCCTGGGTCATGCCCAGCGCGTGGGACGCCTCGGTCTGCCCCTCGTCGACGGACTGGATGCCCGCGCGGACGATCTCGGACATGTACGCGGCCTCGTTCAGGCCGAGCCCCAGCAGCGCCGCCAGGAACGGCGTCATCACCTGGTTCATCTCGTCCTTGTAGAACCCCAGGTTGAGGACGGGGAACACCAGCGCGATGTTGTACCAGATGAGCAGCTGGACCAGGACCGGCGTGCCGCGGAAGAACCAGACGTAGAAGTAGGCCACCGTGCTGGTGACCGGGTTGGACGACATCCGCATGACCGCGAGGATCACGCCGAGCACCAGACCGAGCGCCATGGCCAGCACGGAGATGTACAGCGTGTGCCAGGCACCGGACAGGATCGTTCCGTCGGTGAGGTACTCGGGGATGACGCCGTAGTTGATGTTGGCGTTGGAGAAGGCGATCCCGATCAGCACCAGGATGACGATGACCACCGCGGCGGCCACCCAGCGGCCGTAGTGGCGCACCGGGATCGCCTTGATCTGCTCCGGCGGCACCGATGGTGACGCCGGAGTCTTGTCAACCGTGTCAGTCACAGCGACTGCCCTTCAGTGTTGCCGAGGTTCAGGAACCGCCGTTGATCTTCGCCTCGGTCACCGCGCCGTCCGTGACGTTCCACTTCTCGAGGATCTTGGTGTACTCGCCGTTCTCGATGATGGCGTTCACGGCCGCCTCGAGGGCGTCCCGCAGCTGGGTGTTCTCCTTGCTCACGCCGATGCCGTACGGGCCCGCCTCGATCTGCTCGCCGACGACCTCGAAGTCCTTGCCGCCGCCCGAGGTCTTGGCGTTGTAGGCCGCGACCGGGAAGTCGTTCAGGTCGGCGACGGACGCGCCCTGCTTCAGACGCAGCAGCGCCTCGGGGTCGGTGTCGTAGGTCTGGAGCTTGATGGCCGGCTCGCCGTCGTCGGTGCACTTCTTGTTCTGCTCGTTGGCGATGCCCTCCGAGGTGGTGCCGCGCTGCAGCGCGACCACCTGGCCGCAGAGGTCGTCCAGGGACTTGATGCCCTTGGGGTTGCCCTTCTGGACGAGGATCGAGGTGCCGGCGGTGAAGTAGTCGACGAAGTCGATGCCGTCGCCGGCCTTCTTGCCGGTGTCGGAGTCGATGCCGTTCTGGCGGTCCTTGGTGTCGCTCATCGCCGACATGATCACGTTGAAGCGGCCGGACTGCAGACCGACGATGAGCTGGTCGAACTTGCCGTTCTGGAAGTCGAACTTCACCCCGAGCTGCTTGCTGAGGGCCTCGGCCATGTCGGGGTCGATGCCGACGGGCTTGCCGTCCTGCATGAACTCGACCGGCGGGTACGCGATGTCGGAGCCCACCTTGATGACGCCCGCCTTGCGGATGTCGTCCGGGAGCTTGTCGGCGAGCGGCGCGCTGGACGAGTCGGTGCTGCCGCTGTCGCTGCTCTTGTCCGTCTGGTCACCGCAGCCGGTGAGAATCAGTGCGCCTGCGACCGCGATCGCGCCGACCGCTGCCATCCGGGAGCGTGCGGCGGTGGTACGACGGGTGGTGCTTGCGGTCATGGTGGGTTCCTCCGGCGGATGGGTGGAGTTGCCGATGGGGCCGGCGACTGCCGGGACGGCATCGCCGCGGTCGACGAGAGCACACGCCTTCGAGTGTCGCGACCTCGTGTGATGACCGCATCTTGCCATTCGGACTGCGCCATCCAGGGGGGAGGCGATGTCAAAATCGGATAACGGGTGGCACCCGAACCGGTCCAGTTCGCTCCATTGTGGCCGGACAGTATGTGGGAATCGTCCATTCCGGCCGGAAGATCTCCGGTTGAACTCGTGCTATGAGAACCGCCGCCGTAACCTTTGGTGTGATTGCGGGCTTGCTGAGCGTTGGTCCAGGTCTTGTCCTGTTATCGGGCGATAGTTCGAGGTGCCGGTATGTGACCTTCGCGTTATGGACTCGTCGCCGACGGCGTCCGTCCGGTAAGAAGGTTCTTTACACCCCTCATCCGGGGCTCAGGGCGCGTGTGCGGCGCGCCCGTCGTGTTTGGCCCGAACGCATCAACCCTCCGGGCCTTGCGCGGTCCCGCCCACCCCTCACCAGGAGTGGCAACCCTCAAACCATGAACGATTAAGGGGTAAAACCAAGTGGCAGCGGAGATTGTCAATCCTCGCAGCGACCGCGAAAGCCGGAACGGTCATCCGGACCAGGAGAGCGGGGCCGAACCTCTCGACTCCTTCGACCCGGCGTTCGCGCTGCACCGCGGCGGCAAGATGGCCGTGCAGGCCACCGTGCCGGTCCGCGACAAGGACGATCTGTCCCTGGCGTACACGCCCGGGGTCGCGAAGGTGTGCAGCGCGATCGCCGAGCAGCCGGAACTCGTCCACGACTACACGTGGAAGTCGCAGGTCGTCGCCGTGGTGACGGACGGTACGGCCGTGCTCGGCCTCGGGGACATCGGTCCCGGCGCCTCCCTCCCGGTGATGGAGGGCAAGGCCATCCTCTTCAAGCAGTTCGGCGGCGTGGACGCGGTCCCGATCGCCCTCGACTGCACCGGCGTCGACGAGATCGTCGAGACCGTGGTCCGGCTCGCCCCGTCCTTCGGCGGGGTGAACCTGGAGGACATCTCGGCACCCCGGTGCTTCGAGATCGAGCGGCGGTTGCAGGAGCGGCTGGACATCCCGGTCTTCCATGACGACCAGCACGGCACGGCGGTCGTGTCGCTGGCGGCGCTGCGGAACGCGGCGCGGCTGAGCGGGCGCGACCTGAGCGAGCTGCGGGCCGTGATCTCGGGCGCCGGCGCCGCGGGTGTCGCGATCGCCAGGATGCTGGTCGAGGCCGGCATCGGGGACGTCGCCGTGGCCGACCGCAAGGGCGTCGTCTCGCGCGAGCGCGAGGACCTCACGCCGATCAAGGCGGAGCTGGCGTCCTTCACCAACAAGGCCGGACTCACGGGGTCGCTGGAGTCGGCCCTGGACGGGGCCGACGTGTTCATCGGCGTCTCCGGCGGCACGGTGCCCGAGTCGGCGGTGGCGTCGATGGCCAAGGGCGCGTTCGTCTTCGCCATGGCCAACCCCGACCCCGAGGTGCGCCCGGAGATCGCGCACAAGTACGCGGCGGTCGTGGCCACCGGGCGGTCGGACTTCCCGAACCAGATCAACAACGTGCTGGCGTTCCCGGGCATCTTCGCGGGCGCCCTCCAGGTGCGCGCCTCCCGGATCACGGAGGGGATGAAGCTGGCCGCCGCCGAGGCGCTGGCCTCGGTGGTCGGTGACGATCTCGCCGCCGACTACGTCATCCCGTCCCCGTTCGACGAGCGGGTCGCCCCCGCGGTGACGGCTGCCG
>KL568552.1:11709-15795 GCA_000715605.1 Streptomyces speibonae
GGCCGCGGCCGCCCGGGCGGAGGGCGTCGCCCGCCGCTGAACACGCGACACCTCCCCGTCGGCCCCGTCCCCCGGACGGGGCCGATGTGCTGGGCGGGCGGCCGTGCCCGCACCGGCCGTATGACAAGAGGGCGTGTGTCACAGCGGTGCCTGGTTCCCCCGGTGGGGCGGGGAACCTATCGTCAAGGTCATGTTCGCTGTCTACGCCGCCCGAATCGACCGCGACCAGCCGCTGGGTGGTCTGGAGCTCGGGGAGCGTCCCGCTCCCGAGACCCGGCCCGGCTGGAGCACCGTCACGGTCAAGGCCGCCTCCCTCAACCACCATGACCTCTGGTCCCTGCGGGGCGTGGGCCTCGCGGAGGACAAGCTGCCGATGATCCTCGGCTGCGACGCCGCCGGGGTCGACGCGGAAGGCAACGAGGTCGTCCTGCACTCGGTGATCGGACAGAGCGGTCACGGGGTGGGGCCCGAGGAGCCCCGGTCCATCCTGACCGAGCGCTACCAGGGCACCTTCGCCGAGCAGGTCGCCGTGCCCACCTGGAACCTCCTGCCCAAGCCGAAGGAACTCTCCTTCGAGGAGGCCGCCTGTCTGCCGACCGCCTGGCTGACGGCGTACCGGATGCTGTTCACCAACGCCGGGGTGCGGCCCGGAGACTCCGTGCTGGTGCAGGGGGCCGGGGGCGGTGTCGCGACCGCCGCCATCGTGCTCGGCAAGGCCGCGGGGCTGCGGGTCTTCGCCACCAGCCGGGACGAGGCCAAGCGCAAGCGGGCGCTGGAGCTCGGTGCGGTGGAGGCGGTGGAGACCGGGGCGCGGCTGCCGCAGCGGGTCGACGCCGTCATCGAGACCGTGGGCGCCGCCACCTGGTCGCACTCGGTGAAGTCGCTGCGCCCCGGAGGCACGCTGGTGATCTCCGGCGCCACCAGCGGTGACCGCCCCTCGCACGCCGAGCTGACCCGGGTCTTCTTCCTGGAACTCAAGATCGTCGGTTCGACCATGGGGACCAAGGACGAGCTGGAGGACCTCCTTTCCTTCTGTGCCGCCACAGGGGTGCGCCCCGTCATCGACGAGGTGCTGCCGATGGACCGCGCCCGGGAGGGCTTCGAACGGATGCAGTCCGGCGGCCAGTTCGGAAAGATCGTCCTCACCGCTCCCTGAGCCGCACGGACCGCACCGACGGCCGGCCTGGGTCTCCGGGCCGGCCGTCGGCATGTCAACCAGGGTTGACGCCAGGCGGCGTGTCAATCTAAGTTGACATCATGACTGAGGCAACCGACCTCGCCGAGCGGGCGGGCGACCGCGACCCACGGGTCGGCCTGCGGGCCGTCGCCGCGCTGCGCAGGCTGCTGGAGCAGCTGGAGGCCGTGCAGGTGCGCAATGCGCGCGTCCACGGCTGGTCGTGGCAGGAGATCGCCAACGAACTCGGCGTCAGCAGGCAGGCCGTGCACAAGAAGTACGGGAGGCATTGATGTTCGAGCGATTCACGAAGGACGCCCGGGACGTGGTGAAGGGGGCGGTCGCGCAGGCGGAACGGGCGGGCGCGCACCGTGTGGACAGCGAGCATCTGCTGCTGGCCCTGCTCGACCGTGAGGGAAGCCGGGCCTCCTTCGCGCTGGGCGCCCTCGGGCTCACCGAGCGGCGGGAGTCGGTCAGGGCGGCGCTGGAGCAGGTGCGCAGGCGGGGCGGCCTCACCCAGGCCGAGACCGAGGCCCTCGCCGGGCTGGGGATCGATGTGCCGGAAATCGTCGCCCGGGTGGAGGAGGCGCACGGGACCGGCGCCCTGTCCGGAGCCCTGTCCGGCGGGAAGGACGGCGCACGGCGGTCGGGGCACCGTCCCTTCGGGCGGGACGCCAAGGCGGTCCTGACCGGGGCCCTGCGCGCCGCCACCGCCCGCAGGGACCGGCGCATCGGCGACGAGCACCTCCTGCTCGCCCTCACCGCCCGCCCCGGCGCCCCCGCCGAGGTCCTCGCCGACCATGGGGTGACATACGAGTCCGTCACCCGGGTGCTCTACGGGAACGGCGGGGAGATGAAGGCGGGCTGACGACGGATCAGGCCTTCGGGGCGCGCAGGAGCGCCCCGATGTGCGCCGCCGCCGTCGACAGGTGGCGGCGGGCGTCACGGAGCTGGTCCCCGGTGACGCCGTGGTCGCGGGCCGCGTCCCGGATGTCGTCCCGGAAACGGTCCAGCAGCCGGTCCAGGTCGCGCGCCGGGTCGCCGGTGGAGTTGGCCGCGTCCTCGTGCGCCCACGCAGGGGTGTACTCGGCGGGGAAGTCCTCGGGCGTCCGGGAGTACGCCGGCTCGGAATCCGGGCCACGGGATCCCGCGCCGGAGCGGCCGAAGGCGAAGTCCTTGCCGAGCCCGCCCATTTCCTTGGCCAGCTCACCCAGCCCCTCGCGCAGTCCGGTCGGCCAGTCGCCGCGGGCGAAGTGGCCCTGCACCTGTTCCTGGACCTGGCGCATGATCCGCTGCACCTCCTCCTGCGCCCGGTCCTGCGCCTCCTTGGCCTGGCGGCGGGCGCGCTGAGCCTCCTCCCGGGAGCGCCGGCTCTCGTCCTTGGCGCGCCGGGCCTGCTCCTTCCACTCCTGCTTGGCGCGGCGCATCTCCTCCTTGGCGGCGCGCCAGGCGTCCTTGTCGCCGAGGACCCCGAAGTCGCCCGTGAGGCCCTCCTCGTCGGAGGTGCCTGGGCCGCGCGACTGGCGGGCCTTGCCGGCGGCGGCCCGCATCTCGCGGCGCAGATCGCCCGCCGCGCCGCTCACGTCGGCGCGGATCTCGGCGGCCAGTTCGGCGACCGACTCGCGGATCTCCAGCTCCAGATCGGCCAGCTCGCCGCTGCGGTCGGCCAGTTCGGCCCGGCCGGCGTCGGTGATCGAGTACACCTTGCGGCCGCCCTCGGTGGTGTGGGTGACCAGGCCCTCCGCCTCCAGCTTGGCCAGGCGCGGGTAGACCGTGCCCGCGGACGGCGCGTACAGCCCCTGGAAGCGCTCCTCCAGGAGGCGGATCACCTCGTAGCCGTGCCGCGGGGCCTCGTCCAGCAGCTTCAGCAGATAGAGGCGGAGACGTCCGTGGGCGAAGACGGGGGGCATGTCAGAGCACCTTCTTGTCGGTCGTACCGGCGTTGTCTCCCATGCCGTCCCGGGGGGCCGGTTCGTCCTCCCCCGGCGGGCGGCGCAGCAGGGCGATGGAGCCGGAGACGGTGGTGGCGCGCAGCGTGCCGCTGCCGGCGCCCAGGCGGCCGGTGAGCTTGTGGGCGCCCCACTGGCCCTGCACCCGGAGGTCGTCGAAGGCGTTGGAGATCGCGCCGCTGGCGGTGTTGGCCTCGACCTCCGCGTCCGCCGGGTCGGGCAGCCGGATGGCGATCTCGCCCGAGACGCTGGTCAGCTTCACCTCCGTGGGGCCGTCGGGATCGAGGTCCACGATCATGGAGCCGCTGACCGTGTCCGCCCGGACGCCGGAGCCGGCGCCCTCGACGACGGTGAGATCGCCGGAGACGGAGGTGAAGCGGAGGTCTCCGGTGAGGGACTGCGCCTCCACGCTCCCCGACACGGTGTCCGCGCGGACCGGGCCCGAGAGGGCGACGAGGGTGGTGTCGCCCGCGACGCCCTTCACGGCGGCGGGGCCGCGGATGCCGGAGACGACGGCGGCGGCGCCGACGACGCCGACCTCGACGCGGGTCCGTGCGGGGACGGCGAGGGAGACCACCGCGCTGCGTCTCCAGCCCTTGCGGTCCAGCCACTTCAGGAAGCCCTTCCAGGGCAGGTCGTCGTAGGCCACCGTGAGGGCGCCGTCCTCGTGGGTCACCACCAGGGGCGGGCCGTCGATCTCGGTGACCTCCAGGCGGGCGGAACCCTCGTCGGTGCCCACGACGTTCACCGTTCCGTTGACGATGCGGACGCGGAGCTCGGTCACGGGGGCGTCGAAGGTGAGCTTGGTGGGCTCCGCCACGGACGACTCGGGCATGGTGACGACCTCCTGGAACGGGTGTGCCTTCCCGATTGACGCGCCATATCGCGTCTTACGTGATTCACGATATATCGCGGCAGGGGAAAGTCAAGGCACTCGTTCGGGGGAACCGTCGGCTGCGGCAG
>KL568552.1:16001-16329 GCA_000715605.1 Streptomyces speibonae
CCAGCCGGTACGGGTACTGGTATCGGTGCTGGGCGGGGGTGGTGCGCGGCCCGGCGTTCGCGATGGGTTACTCGTCGTCCTCGTCGTCCTCGTCGTCCAGGCGGGCCAGCCAGGTGGCCAGGCGTTCCACCGGGACCTCGAAGTCGGGGTTGAGGTCGACGAACGTCCTCAAGTGCTCGGCCAGCCACTCGAAGGTGACTTCCTCCTCGCCGCGCCGCTTCTCCAGTTCCTCGATGCCACGGTCCGTGAAGTACATGAGACAAGGATATGTGCGCGGAAACGGGCGGGCCGCACCCCCCGTGAGAAGCTGTCTCTTATACACATCTCT
>KL568552.1:16574-17593 GCA_000715605.1 Streptomyces speibonae
CCGCGAGATGCGGCGCAGACGCTCGTCGTGCGGCAGGTCGGCGCCGACCGCCAGGTCGAGGTGGTCGATCAGGTTGAGCGCGATGAACGGCCAGGCGCCCTGGTTCGCCGGCTCCTCCTGGGCCCACAGGTACTTCTCGGCGTTCGGGTACTTCTTGATCTCCGCCTGGAGCTCCGCACCCGGCAGCGGGTACAGGCGCTCGATCCGGATGATCGCGGTGTCCCAAGCGCCGCGCTTCTGCCGCTCGGCCTCGAGGTCGTAGTAGACCTTGCCGGCGGTGAAGACGACCTTCTTGACGGCGGCCGGGTCGACCGTGGCATCGCCGATCACCGGGCGGAACTGGCCCGTGGTGAACTCCTCCGCCTTCGAGGCCGCGGCCTTCAGGCGCAGCATCGACTTCGGGGTGAAGACGACCAGCGGCTTGTGGTGCGGGTTGTGCACCTGCCACCGCAGGAGGTGGAAGTAGTTCGACGGCGAGGTCGGCATGGCGACCGTCATGTTGTTCTGGGCGCAGAGCTGGAGGAACCGCTCCGGACGGGCCGAGGAGTGGTCCGGGCCCTGGCCCTCGTAGCCGTGCGGCAGGAGCAGGACCACACCGGAGGTCTGGTTCCACTTCTGCTCCGCCGAGGAGATGAACTCGTCCACGACCGTCTGCGCGCCGTTGACGAAGTCGCCGAACTGCGCCTCCCACAGCACGAGCGCGTCGGGGCGGGCCAGCGAGTAGCCGTACTCGAAGCCCATCGCCGCGTACTCGGACAGCAGCGAGTTGTAGACGTTCAGCCGCGACTGGTCCTCGGAGAGGTACTGCAGCGGGGTGTACTCGTCGCCCGTGCTGCGGTCGATGATGACCGCGTGGCGCTGGCCGAAGGTGCCGCGCTGGGAGTCCTGGCCGGCGAGGCGCACCGGGACGCCCTCCAGGAGCAGCGAGCCGAACGCGAGGGTCTCGCCCATGCCCCAGTCGATCGTGCCGTCCTCGACCATCGACGCCCGGCGCTGGAGCTGCGGCAGCAGGCGCGGGG
>KL568552.1:17819-19819 GCA_000715605.1 Streptomyces speibonae
GCCGCGGGTGGACGGTGATGTGGTCGGGGATGTTCACCTGGGACTCGGCGATCCGCTTGACGACCTCCGTGGTGACCGCGGTGTTCACGGCGACCGGGAACTCGGGCTGCGGCTCCGCGGGCTCGACCGTCGCCGGCTGGCTGGTGGCCTCGCGGACCTCCGTGAAGACCTTCTCCAGCTGGCCCTGGTAGTCCTGCAGCGCCTGCTCGGCCTCTTCCAGGGTGATGTCGCCGCGACCGATCAGGGACTCGGTGTAGAGCTTGCGCACCGAGCGCTTCTTGTCGATCAGGTCGTACATCAGCGGCTGGGTGAAGGCCGGGTTGTCCGACTCGTTGTGACCGCGGCGGCGGTAGCAGATGAGGTCGATCACCACGTCCTTGTTGAACGCCTGGCGGAACTCGAAGGCGAGCCGCGCGACGCGCACGACGGCCTCCGGGTCGTCGCCGTTCACGTGGAAGATCGGCGCCTCGATCATGCGGGCCACGTCGGTGGCGTACATCGACGAGCGCGACGACTCCGGGGCGGCGGTGAAGCCGACCTGGTTGTTGATGACCACGTGGACCGTGCCGCCGGTGCGGTAGCCGCGCAGCTGCGACATGTTCAGGGTCTCGGCCACCACGCCCTGGCCCGCGAAGGCCGCGTCGCCGTGGATGGCCACCGGCAGGACGGTGAAGTCCGTGCCGCCCTTGCCGATGATGTCCTGCTTGGCGCGGGCGACGCCCTCCAGGACCGGGTCCACCGCCTCCAGGTGCGAGGGGTTGGCGACCAGGGAGACCTTGATCTGCTCGCCGTCCAGCCCGGTGAAGGTGCCCTCGGCGCCCAGGTGGTACTTCACGTCGCCGGAGCCGTGCATCGACTTCGGGTCGAGGTTGCCCTCGAACTCGCGGAAGATCTGCGCGTACGACTTGCCGACGATGTTGGCCAGCACGTTCAGCCGGCCGCGGTGGGCCATGCCGATGACGACCTCGTCCAGGCGGGACTCGGCGGCCGAGTCCAGCACCGCGTCGAGCAGCGGGATGACGGACTCGCCGCCCTCCAGGGAGAACCGCTTCTGGCCGACGTACTTGGTCTGCAGGAAGGTCTCGAACGCCTCCGCCGCGTTCAGCCGGCGCAGGATGCGCAGCTGCTCCTCGCGCTCCGGCTTGGAGTGGCCGCGCTCCACGCGGTCCTGGATCCACTTGCGCTGCTTGGGGTCCTGGATGTGCATGAACTCGATGCCGGTGGTGCGGCAGTACGAGTCACGCAGCACGCCGAGGATGTCGCGCAGCTTCATCATCGACTTGCCGGCGAAGCCGCCGACGGCGAACTCGCGCTCCAGGTCCCACAGGGTGAGGCCGTGCTCGACGATGTCCAGGTCGGGGTGCTTGCGGACCTTGTACTCGAGCGGGTCGGTGTCGGCCATGACGTGGCCGCGGACCCGGTAGGAGTGGATCAGGTCGAAGACCCGGGCGGCCTTGGTGACGTCGTCGTCGTGGGAGGCGTCGATGTCCTTGAGCCAGCGGACCGGCTCGTAGGGGATGCGCAGGGCCTCGAAGATCTCGTCGTAGAAGCCGTCCTCGCCCAGCAGCAGGTTCGCCACCTTGCGGAGGAACTCGCCGGAGGCGGCGCCCTGGATCACCCGGTGGTCGTAGGTCGACGTGAGCGTCATGACCTTGGAGATGCCCAGCTTGTTCAGGGTGTCCTGGCTGGTGCCCTGGAACTCCGCCGGGTAGTCCATCGAGCCGACGCCGAGGATCACCGACTGGCCGGGCATCAGGCGCGGCACGGAGTGGACGGTGCCCAGGCCGCCGGGGTTGGTCAGGGAGACCGTGACGCCGGTGAAGTCGTCCATCGTCAGCTTGTTGTCGCGAGCACGGCGGACGATGTCCTCGTAGGCCTGCCAGAACTCGAAGAAGTTCAGCGTCTCGGCCTTCTTGATCGCCGCGACGACCAGCTGGCGGTCGCCGTTGGGCTTCACCAGGTCGATGGCCAGACCGAGGTTGACGTGCTCCGGCTTGACG
>KL568552.1:19972-20333 GCA_000715605.1 Streptomyces speibonae
TCACCAGGTCGATGGCCAGACCGAGGTTGACGTGCTCCGGCTTGACGAGGGTCGGCTTGCCGTCCACGCGGGAGAACGAGTGGTTCATCGACGGCATGGCCTTGATTGCCTGGACCATGGCGTAGCCGATGAGGTGCGTGAAGGAGATCTTCCCGCCGCGCGCCCGCTTGAGGTGGTTGTTGATGACGATGCGGTTGTCGAACAGCAGCTTCACCGGGACCGCGCGCACGGACGTGGCCGTGGGCAGCTCCAGGGAGGCGTCCATGTTCTTCGCCACGGCGGCCGACGGGCCGCGCAGCGTCACCTGCTCGGGGCCGGTCTGCGCCTCACCCGCGGGCTCCGCCTTCGGCTTGGCCGGAGC
>KL568552.1:20557-26083 GCA_000715605.1 Streptomyces speibonae
CCCCGCGGCCGCGGAACCCGCCGGTGCCGAGGTCGCAGGCGCCCCCGGCTTGTAGTCGGCGAAGAAGTCCCACCAGGCTCGGTCCACCGAGTTCGGGTCCTGGAGGTACTGCTGGTAGATCTCGTCGACGAGCCATTCGTTGGCACCGAAGGCCGCAGCGGGGTTCTTGCCCGCTTGGTCGGTGTCGGTCGAGGTGCTCGAGTTACTGGGGGACTGTGGCGACACGGCGTCAACCGCCCTCTTCCGCTTCGCAAGATGATGGACAGCGGAAATAAAGGCTACGCCCCCCGACGCGAGAAGGTCAGGCCGGGCCGCTTCAACGTCGTGCAAGTCACATTGCCGCATGTGTTTCGGCGCGGGAAATGGCGGGAAACAACCGAGGTTCCGGTCCTTGCTGCGGCTTTCGGCATCACTCGGCCGGGGCCTGGCGCGCGGTTCGCGCGGGCCCGTGCCTGATCACACGTGTCCGTCAGTGCCGACACGTTTGGATCTTGCGGCTCCGCTTCGAACTTTACGTCAACTTGGTACGGATGGTGCTCCCGGAAGAGTGATCAGAATCCGGCAACCCCGCTCGGATTCGGCCACTCCGATCCGGCCCCCGTGCAGATCGACGGCCCAGCGGGCGATCGCCAGACCGAGACCGGTGCCGCCGTCGCTGCCCGGTCCGTGCGGACGGTTGACGTTGCCGCGGTTGAACCGCTCGAAGACCCGCCGCCACTCCGTGCGCGGAATGCCGGGACCCTCGTCCAGCACCTCGAGCTCCAGCGAGTCCGGCTGGGCGCCGCGCCGCGCCCGCACCGTCACACGGCCGTGCGGCGGGCTGTGCTTGACCGCGTTGTCGATGAGGTTCGCGACGACCTGGTGGATGCGCTCGGGGTCGGCGTGCGCGGTGAGCTCCGGCGGCGACACGTCGAGGTGCAGATGCACGTCCGTCCGGGTGTGGCTGCCGGACCCGGAGGCCATGCCCGCGCGGGCCGAGGACAGCATGTTGGCCTCCTTGAGCACGCCGGACAGGTACGGCCACACCTCGAACCGGCGCTTGCGCAGCGGCACGACCCCGTTGTCCAGGCGGGACAGGTCCAGCAGCGTCTCCACCAGGCGTCCGAGCCGCTCCGTCTGCCGCAGGGCCGTGCGCATCGTCTCGGGGTCGGCCTCGGTGACGCCGTCGACGATGTTCTCCAGCACCGCGCGCAGGCCCGCGATGGGGGTGCGCAGCTCGTGCGAGACGTTGGCCACCAGCTCCTTGCGCTGGAGGTCCTGGGCCTCCAGCTCGTCGGCCATGACGTTGATCGTCTGGGCCAGGTCGCCCAGCTCGTCCCGGCGGTTCTCGCGCACCCGGCGGGTGTAGTCGCCGTGCGAGATGGACCGTGCCACGGTGTTCATGTCGTCCAGCGGCGCGGTGAGCGAGTGCGCCACGAACTGGGTGATCAGCAGCGTGGCGATCATCGAGAAGACCGTGATGAAGCGCAGCTCCGTCTTGGTGTGCACCGCGATCACCGACAGTCCCGTGGTGATCAGCACCGAGACGACGACCAGCGCACCCAGCTTGGTCTTGATCGAGAACGGGCGTACGCCGCCCCAGGGCTGCGCGGACCCGGGGTCTCTGCGTCCGGCCGGCCCGTCGGTCATGGCGTCGGCGTCTCCAGGGCGTAGCCCACGCCGTGCACGGTGCGGATGCGCTCGGCGCCGATCTTCCGGCGCAGTGCCTTGATGTGGCTGTCGACGGTGCGGGTGCCGGAGGCGTCCGCCCAGTCCCAGACCTCGGCCAGCAGCTGCTCCCGGGAGAGCACCGCGCGGGGCGTGTTCGCCAGGCACACCAGGAGGTCGAACTCGGTGGGCGTCAGGTGGACGTCCTCGCTGCGCACGCGCACCCTGCGCTGTGCGTGGTCGATCTCCAGCTCGCCGAGGCGCAGGATGCCGCTGCGCGGGGTGGTCGCGGCGAGCGCCGCGCGCTCCATGCGGCGCAGCAGCACATGCACGCGGGCCGCCAGCTCCCGCATGGAGAACGGCTTGGTCATGTAGTCGTCGGCGCCGACGCCGAGACCGACCAGCATGTCGGTCTCGTCGTCCCGCGCGGTGAGCATCAGCACGGGCACCGGCCGCTGGGCCTGCACGCGGCGGCAGACCTCCAGGCCGTCGAAGCCCGGCAGCATGATGTCGAGGATCAGCAGGTCGGGCTGCCAGGCCTCCGCCGTGTCGACCGCGGACGGGCCGTCGCTCGCCGTTTGCACCAGGAATCCCTCGGCGCGCAGGCGGGTCGCGATGGCGTCCACGATCGTCGCGTCGTCCTCGACCACCAGAACGCGGCGCTGCGCGCCGGGGGTGGTCGTCGCCGTGCCGTTGTGGGAGGTGTGTGTCTGCTCCATCGCCCGCCCCTGAGGTGTGCTTTATCCGGAATCCGTGGGGTGATCCGTCGTCTGCGCATCACTGCGATTGACGCTTGAATGATCGGCGTCAGGGCAGCAGCGTACGGGGATTCACTGTGGCTTTGCTATCCAGGGCGGACACCGATGTGCACGGCGTCCGGAACGCCCCGGGCAACGGGGATCTCTTCGGTACGCACCTGTCGGAACCCGGCATTCCGCAAGGTTCCCTCGAATTCCGGGGAGGGCTTGGCGGACCAGACGGCGAGTACTCCGCGCGGTTTCAACACCCGTGCGCAGGCCGCCAGTCCGGCCGGTGAATAGAGCCCCTCATTGCCCTCGGTGACGGTCCAGCCGGGCCCGTTGTCGATATCGAGGCACAGCGCGTCGAACGTGTCGGAAGTCTCATGGAGGTAACGGACCAGGTCCGCCTCGACGATCTCCGCGCGGGGGTCGGCCAGGGCCGTCGCGGAGAGGTGGGCCAGCGGCCCCGCGCGGTGCCACTCGATGACCGCCGGCTCGCGCTCCACCACCGTGATCCGCCCCCAGCGCGCCTGGCCGGCGGCGTGTGCGAGCGAGAAGCCGACCCCGAGGCCGCCGATCAGGACGTGCGGGTCCGCCGTGTCCGCGTCGAGGGCGGCGAGCGCCGCGTCCACGAGCAGCCGCTCCGAGCGCCCGTCGGAGGTGTCCATCAGGAAGCAGCCGTTGGCGATGATCTGCAGCAGTCCGCCGTGCCGGCGCAGCACGACCTCGCCGTACGGGCCCTCGCGGCGGTCCAGGACTTCGGGGGCTTCGGGAATGTCGGACGGGGTGGGCATGCGTTCATCCTGACAGCCGCGTTTCCCCGCCGTTCACGGCCTCCCGGGGTACGGGGCGGTGATCGCTCAGAGCGAACGCGGGCCCGGGAACATTCGGCGGCTCCCCTGCATTGAGTCGACATAGCTCAACTTGACTGCCGAAGGGGAGATCATGGCTGCTGAGTCCACACCGCTCGCCCTGCCCGTGCTGCCGCTCGACGACGAGGTCGTGCTGCCCGGGATGGTGGTTCCGCTGGACCTGAGCGATTCCGAGGTGCGCGCCGCCGTGGAGGCCGCCCAGGCCGCCGCCCGCACCGAGCCCGGCAAGCCCCGGGTGCTCCTGGTGCCACGCGTCGACGGGACCTACGCCGGCATCGGCGTGCTGGGCACGGTCGAGCAGGTCGGCAGACTGGCCGACGGTGACCCGGGCGCCCTGATCCGCGGCCGCGGCCGCGTGCGCATCGGCGCCGGGACCACCGGGCCGGGCGCGGCCCTGTGGGTGGAGGGCACCCGCATCGACGAGAACGTGCCCGAGCCGCTGCCGGGGCACGTGAGCGAGCTCGTCAAGGAGTACAAGGCGCTCGCCACCGCCTGGCTGCGCAAGCGCGGCGCCTGGCAGGTCGTCGACCGCGTCCAGGCCATCGACGACGTCTCCGCGCTCGCCGACAACTCCGGCTACTCGCCCTTCCTCGGCACCGAGCAGAAGGTCGCCCTGTTGGAGACCACCGACCCGGTCGCCCGGCTCAGGCTCGCCACGCAGCAGCTGCGCGACCACCTCGCCGAGCAGGACGTCGCCGAGACCATCGCCAAGGACGTCCAGGAGGGCGTCGACAAGCAGCAGCGCGAGTTCCTGCTCCGCCGCCAGCTGGAGGCCGTCCGCAAGGAGCTGCGCGAGCTGAACGGCGAGCAGGACGGCGAGGAGTCCGACGACTACCGTGCCCGCGTCGAGGCCGCCGACCTGCCCGAGAAGGTCCGCGAGGCCGCCCTCAAGGAGGTCGACAAGCTGGAGCGCTCCTCCGACCAGTCACCGGAGGGTTCCTGGATCCGCACCTGGCTCGACACGGTCCTGGAGATGCCGTGGAGCGAGCGCACCGAGGACGCCTACGACATCCAGGGCGCCCAGGCCGTCCTGGACGCCGAGCACGCGGGGCTGCAGGACGTGAAGGAGCGCATCACCGAGTACCTGGCGGTGCGCAAGCGGCGCAGCGACCGGGGCCTCGGCGTCGTCGGCGGCCGGCGCGGGGGCGCCGTCCTGGCCCTCGTGGGCCCGCCCGGCGTCGGCAAGACCAGCCTCGGCGAGTCCGTCGCCCACGCGATGGGCCGCAAGTTCGTCCGCGTCGCCCTCGGCGGCGTCCGCGACGAGGCCGAGATCCGCGGCCACCGCCGCACCTACGTCGGCGCGCTGCCCGGCCGGATCGTCCGCGCGATCAAGGAGGCCGGTTCGATGAACCCGGTCGTCCTGCTCGACGAGATCGACAAGGTCGGCTCCGACTTCCGCGGCGACCCGGCGGCGGCCCTGCTCGAGGTGCTGGACCCGGCGCAGAACCACACCTTCCGCGACCACTACCTGGAGGTCGAGCTCGACCTGTCCGACGTGGTGTTCCTCGCCACGGCCAACGTGCTCGAAGCCATCCCCGAGGCGCTGCTCGACCGCATGGAGCTGGTCCGCCTCGACGGCTACACCGAGGACGAGAAGGTCGTCATCGCCCGCGACCACCTGCTCCCGCGCCAGCTGGAGCGTGCCGGGCTGGACAAGGACGAGGTCGCGATCGACGAGGGCGCGCTGCGCAGGCTGGCCGGCGAGTACACGCGCGAGGCCGGCGTGCGCAACCTGGAGCGGTCGATCGCGCGGCTGCTGCGCAAGGTCGCGGCCCAGCACGAACTGGGCGAACGGAAGCTGCCCTTCACCGTGACCGCGGGCGACCTGCGGGAGCTGATCGGCCGGCCGCACCACGTGCCCGAGTCCGCCCAGGACCCGGCCGAGCGCCGTACCGCCGTCCCCGGTGTCGCCACCGGCCTCGCGGTGACCGGCGCGGGCGGGGACGTGCTCTACGTCGAGGCGTCCCTGGCCGACCCGGAGACGGGCGCTGCCGGGCTGACCCTGACCGGCCAGCTGGGTGACGTGATGAAGGAGTCGGCGCAGATCGCGCTGAGCTTCCTGCGCAGCCACGGGGCCGAACTGGAGCTGCCGGTGGGCGACCTGAAGGACCGCGGGGTGCACATCCACTTCCCGGCGGGCGCGGTGCCCAAGGACGGCCCGAGCGCCGGCGTCACGATGACCACCGCGCTGGCCTCGCTGCTCTCCGGGCGGCTGGTCCGTACGGACGTGGCGATGACCGGCGAGGTCTCGCTGACCGGGCGGGTGC
>KL568552.1:26303-31072 GCA_000715605.1 Streptomyces speibonae
CTGCCGATCGGCGGGGTGAAGCAGAAGCTGCTCGCCGCACACCGCGCGGGGACCACCACCGTGATCATCCCCAAGCGCAACGAGCCCGACCTGGACGACGTCCCGGCGGAGGTGCTGGACAAGCTCGACGTCCACGCCGTCACCGATGTCCGCCAGGTCCTGGAGCTGGCGCTGGCGCCTGCCGTGAACGGCGCGGCGCCGGAGGTTCCGGTCGCGGCGTGACGGACGCGGCCGGAGGGGAGGGCCCGGGTCCCGTGAGGGAGGCCCGGGCCCTCACCACGTCCGGGGCCGGTCAGCCGAGGGCGAAGGTCCGCACCCGGTCGACGGTGCCGTTGAAGCGGTCGTGGTCCCCGACGGTCGGACCGGTCGAGGTGTACTGCCACATCGTGTACGTCCCCCAGCCGGCGGGCAGTTCGCCCACGGTGGAGGCGTACCGGGCGATCCACAGCGGGGTGGTGGCGGCGAAGCCGGCGTAGTTGCCGGTGCACTGCTTCCACCAGCTCGTGGCCGTGTAGATCACGGCGTTGCGGCCGGTGCGGGCCCGGTACTGGTCCAGGAAGGCACGGATCCAGCTGACCATCGCGCTCTGCGACTTGCCGTAGCAGGCGTCGCCGTACGGGTTCCACTCGATGTCCAGCACGCCCGGGAGGGTGCGTCCGTCGGCGGACCAGGCGCCGCCGCGGCTGACGAAGTAGTCCGCCTGGGCGGCGCCGCTCGCGGTGTCGGGCGTCGCGAAGTGGTACGCGCCGCGGATCATGCCGACGTCGTAGGAGCCGTTGTACTGCTGGGCGTGGTACGGGTTGGAGTAGTACGTCCCCTCCGTGGCCTTGGCGTAGGCCCACCGGACCCCGCTCTTCCACAGGGTCGGCCAGGCGACGTTGCCCTGGTGACTGGAGACGTCCACCCCCTCCGTCTGGGTGGCGCGCGCGGTGGGGACGCCGCCGCGGCCGTCGTGGGCGACGACGCCCATGCCCATGTGGGCGGAGCCGCGCGGCGGGACGGTGGGAGCGGACGGAGCGGATTCGGCCGCGCCGGCCGCGTGGGGGAGGGACAGGACCGCGAGCAGCACCGCCGCGGCGGTCGCGAGCGCGGGTATGCGGGTGAGGCCGGATCTGTGCACAGGCATGACGCATCTCCGAAAGGTCGGTGGGGGCGAACCCGGAATGTGACCCACATCGCATGTAGTGGGCATGCCACGTAGTCGCCTGGTAGAGAACTGGTGCGCGCGGACCACGACGGCCACGGGCCGGACCGCGCAGTGCCGTTGGTCTACGCCTGCGAAATACTGGTGGAGCTGCGGCGGCGTCGCCACTTGGCGGGAAACTTTCAGAACGGGAAACCGAGGCAGGGGCAGACGTGCACGATGACGCAAACGGCGGCGGAGGACGCGCCGCCTCCCCGGGGCCCGCGCGCGACGTGGAGCAGCCCGGTTTCCTCGCGCTGGAACGCGAGTTGACGGTGCTGCTGCGCCGCGCCCGCGCCAGCCAGGGGGAGATGGCCCGCGAGGTCCACCCCGACCTGGAGCCGTCCGCCTACGGTCTGCTGGTCCGTCTGGATGAGTGCGGCCGGCAGCGGGCCACCGAGCTCGCCGCCTACATCGGCGTCGGCAAGGCCACGATGTCCCGTCAGCTGCGGGCACTCGAGCAGCTCGGACTGCTCGCCCGTGAGCCGGACCCCGCCGACGGCCGCGCCTGGCTGGTCGCCCTCACCGAGGAGGGGCAGCAGCGGGTGAGCAGGGTCCGCGAGGCCCGCCGCGCGCGCTACGCCGGCCGGCTGGCCGACTGGGACCCCGCCGAGGTCACGGAACTCGCCCGGCTGCTCAACCAGCTGAACCGGAGCATGGCGAGGTGAACGGCGCGTCCTAGCGGGGCGACAGCTCCGCGAAGACGACGGTGGCGTCGTCGTGCGCCTTGCCGCGGCGGAGCGGCACCCGCTCCGCGTCCGCCCGCTCCAGGGTCCGTACCCGGTCCACCAGGGCCTGCGGGCCCTCCTTGCGGATCAGGGTGAGGCAGTCCGTCCAGTCGCCCTCCCGGAACCTCTCCACCCAGCGCGTCGCCCCGTCGGTCAGGGCGGCGAGCGCGCCCACCTCACCGCGCGGCAGCGAACCGGTCACCGCGCGGGAGGCCACCGAGGGATCCGCCGCCGCCGTGAAGAACCCGCCCTCCTTGTTGCGCAGCGTGCTGTCCACCAGGGCGTGGGTGGCCAGGGCCGAGCGGGGCAGCCGGTCCAGCCGGTCGTCCAGCAGCGCGGTGACCGTGCCGTCGGGGGCCTCGACCAGCAGGGCCGAGTCGGACAGCACCAGGTACTCCACCGAGAGGGGGGACCAGCGGGCCAGCACCACCGTTGCCTGCGGTGTACGCGGGTGAGAAAGGTCACAGGTCGCCGCGTGACTGTCGGCGGTACGCGCGAGGGCGCGGGACAGCACCTCGGCAAGCGGGACATCCGGGAGGGAAACGGTCAGTTCGCCCAGCGCGCCGCCCAGCCGGGCGGTGAACCAGGGCACGGAGTGCAGACAGCCGCCTCCGTCGTCCGGAGGTGTGACCCCGTCCAGCACCACGAGCGAACCGCCCTGCCCGGAGGTGGGGAGTGCGACGCTCGCGAAGTCCTCGTTGGGGCGGGCCGGATCCCCCGGTTCCGAAACCAGCTCAGTGCGCATTCCACCAGTCTGCACGAGCCCTCCACAACGCTCGCCAAAGGCGGGCAACGGCCGCCGAATCCCCGCGGCGACGCAGGTCAGCCGCCTGATTTGGGGCGGATTGCAGGCCTCGGGGAAGGCGTGGCGGCGAATCCTGCCACCGCCCGCCGCAGACGTCCAACCGGCGTGCCGCGCACGGCGGCTGCGGACCGTGACGGGACTTGCTCCTCAACTGACGTCCGATGTTCACTCCTTCGAGTGGCGGGCCAGGCGATGCGCATCCGCCGTCCACGGGCACTGGGAGGGTCGGGGAGCGATGGGGGGCGCCTCGCTGTCCCAGCGCGGTCACCGGCTCGGGGTGAACACCCGCACCCGTTGACGGAGCGTCACCCGGGCCCACGGGTACACGAGTCAGGAATGCGAGCACCGGTGCAGAAGACGCGGCCTCGTCGCAAAGGCAAGCAGACGGCTCCCACGGGAGACGCGGAGCAGAAGCCCACCGTCGGCAGGGGCCGCCCCACGCACGTACGCAACCGGCTCATCGTCGCCGTGGCCGTGGTGGCCGCCGCGATCGCCGGAGCCGGGGCGCCGTCCGTCATCGCCGCCTCCGGCCGGCTCAGTGACGCGCAGGACCTGGTGACGCTCGCCGAGCGCACTCAGGACGCCCTCAGCCTCGCCCACTCCCTCGCCGACGAGCGCGACGAGGTCGTCCCCTACATCGCGGCCGGCCGCCCCGAGTCCAAGGCGCCCTCCGAGCAGCACAGCGCCCGCGTCGACCGGCAGGTCGAGGAGCTGCGCGCCGACCCCGACACCTCGCAGGCGCTGCGCGACGAACTCGACGCCGTCGCCGCCGTGCGCAGGGCCGCGCTCAGCGGGAAGAGCAGCGCCCTCGAAGCGCATCAGGCCTACTCCACCGCCATCACCCAGCTGCACCGGCTCGCCGAACAGCTGGCCGAACAGACACCGCCCCGGGCCGGCTCCGGAGCCCACGCGCTCGCCGAGCTGGACGGCGCCGTCCAGCAGGCCGCCGCCACCCGCGGACTGCTGCTCGCCGCGCTGAGCGTGCCGCGCACCACGCGGACCGTGATCGACCCGATCACCGGCCTGCCGACGACGTCCACTTCCTCCTCGGAGGCCGACACCAAGCGGCGTGACGCGCTGACCGCCGCCGCGCTCCAGGCCCGGCTGCGCTCCGACGCCGCCCTCGCCGACTTCCGCGAGGGCGCGCCCGAGACCGCCCGCGCCTCCTACGACTCCACGGTCAACGGACCCGAGGTCGACTCCGCCGAGAAGTACCTCGCACGGCTCACCGACGCGCCCACCCTCTCCGACGGCGAACTCGACACCAGCACGAAGAAGCTCGCGGCCGCGCTCACCGCGCGGATCGACGCGATGCGCGGGGTGGAGTCCGGCCTCTTCGAACAGCGCACCAAGGATCTCGCCCAGCTGCGCGACGAGGACGTCACCGAGCTGGAGGTGCGGATCGCCGTCCTCGGCGCCCTGATGCTGCTCGCCGTCGGTATCGCCACGGCGATGGCGCGCACGCTCACCCGGCCGCTGTCGGTCCTGCGCCGCGGCTCCGCCCGCCTCGCCGAGGCGGAGGACCCCGCCGCGGAGGAGGCGGTCGCCTTCACCGGCCGCAACGACGAGTTCGCGCAGGTCGTCCGGTCCGTCAACGCCTTGCACGCGCACGCCGCCGCACTCGCCGAGCGGATCGCCACGCTGGAGGCCGACCGCAAGCATCTCGTCGGCCAGCGGCAGAAGATGGCCGACGCGCGCGAGGAGCTGCGCAGCGAACTCGCCGAGTCCGCGGCCCAGCTGGAGCGCGTGCGCGCCGGGATCGGTGGCACGTTCGTCAACCTCGCGCTGCGCACCCTCGGGCTGGTCGAGCGGCAGCTCGGCGTCATCGAGGGGCTGGAGGAGCGGGAGGACGACCCGGAGCGGCTGGCCACGCTCTTCAAGCTCGACCACTTCGCCACCGTCATGCGCCGGCACAGCGAGAACCTCCTCGTCCTCGCCGGCACGGAGCACGGCCGGAACACGGCCGGTCCGGTGCCGCTGGTGGATGTCGTACGGGCGGCGGTCAGCGAGATCGAGCGGTACGAGCGGGTGCGGATCGCGGCGCTGCCGCCGC
>KL568552.1:31273-33120 GCA_000715605.1 Streptomyces speibonae
TATAAGAGACAGGGTGCGGATCGCGGCGCTGCCGCCGCACGCGCACATCGCCGGGTTCGCGGCGGACGACCTCTCCCATCTGCTGGCCGAGCTCCTGGAGAACGCCACGGCGTTCTCCCCGCCCGACCTGCCCGTCGAGGTCTCCGGCTGGCTGCTGGAGAACGGCGAGGTCATGCTCTCCGTCCAGGACGAGGGCATCGGCATGGCCGCCGACCGGCTGGAGCGACTCAACTCCCGGCTGGCCGACGTCGACCCGGAGGCCACGTACGACGCGGACGCCGAGGACGGACTCGGGCTCGGCCTGTACGTCGTCGCCCGGCTCGCCCAGCGGCACGGTGTGCGGGTCCGGCTGCGCGAGCAGAAGCAGGGCGGCATCGCGGCGGTCGTCGTCCTCCCCGACCCCCTCCTGGCCCCCGCCACCCCCACCGCGGTCCCCGCGTCGGTCTCCGGCTCCTACACGGTCTCCCTCCCGGGCGCCGACGCCGAGGCCAACTCCAACGTCCTCCAGGGCCGCACGGAGCCGGACGACCCCTTGGTCGCCCTGGCGGAACAGTCCCTCCGCGACGCCCCGGCCTCCGACCACGCGGATGCGCCCGCGCAGGGTGAGGGGGACGAAACCGAGGCAGCCCGCGAGGACATGCCCGTCCCGGGCGCTGAAGCCGAACCCGAGCCGGAAGCCGCGGACGCACCCGCGCCGGTGGACGGGGCCGGTCCCGAGCCCGGCCGCAGCGCGGCGCCGACCTCCGACCGGGTGGAGATGCCTGCGCGGGGTGCTGGTGACGGGCTTGAGGCGGGCAGGGTGGATGTGCCTGCGCGGGGTGATGGTGACGGGCCTGAGGTGGGCCGGGTGGATGTGCCGGGCGCGGGCCGTGAGGCGGAGCCCGAGTCGGGAGCCGTGGACGGATCCGTGTCGAGCCGTGCTGAGGCGTCGGCTTCCGGTCGCGTGGCCGAGTCCGAGTCGGTGCCCGCGCCGAGCCGCGGTGACGCGTCGGCCTTTGGCGGGTGGATGTGCCTGCGCGGGGTGATGGTGACGGGCCTGAGGTGGGCTGGGTGGATGCGCCCGGCGTGAGCCGTGAGGCGGAGCCCGAGTCGGGAGCCGTGGACGGATCCGTCCCGGGCCGCGGTGACGCGGGCGTCTTCGGCCGTGCGGCCGAGCCCGAGTCGGCGCCCGAGGTGCCGGAGCCGGGCTTTGGTGACGCGCCGGACGCGTCGGCTTCCGGTCGCGCGGGTGAGCCCGCGTCGGTGGAGGGGACCGGGTCCGAGCCGGGGCGTGGTGACGTGTCGGCGGCCGGGCACGCGGGTGTGTCCGAGCCGGGGCATGGTGACGTGTCGGCGGCCGGGGACGCGGGTGTGTCCGGGTCCGGTCGTGGTGACGGTGGTCGTGGGCCGTGGGCGGATGATGATGCCGACGGGCACGGTGAGCGGCCTGCCGAGACCACCATGGCGTTGCTGATCCCCGCGCAGCCCGACGGGGCCGACGAACTGCCCGCGCGTCCGGACGTCACGCCCGACCACGGAACCGGGTCGGACACCGCCCCCGGCGCCCATGAGCCCGAACGGCCGGGGGCTGGGCACGCTGTCGACGCCGGTGCCGCGAGGCCCGGTGCGGGGCATGCCGCCGCACCCGGGCGGGCGGAGACCCAAACGCCCGACGCCCGCCCCGGTGCCGTACTGCCGCGCCGGCCCGTGGACGACCGCGGCCGTGCCGAGCACGCGCGTGTCGAGGACGAGGAACCGGTCACCGCCAAGGGACTGCCCAAGCGCACACCGAAGACCAATGCGCCCGCCCCGCTCCCGCGCCCCCGCACCGGGAGCGTCGACGCCGAGGCGCTGCGACGGCGGGGCCG
>KL568552.1:33339-36333 GCA_000715605.1 Streptomyces speibonae
GCCGCCGGCCGCCGCGACGCGGAGGCGGAGCTCGCCGAACGACCCGGCACGGAAGCGCACAACGAAGAGACCGCGGGGGGCACCGTCGAGGAGGCAAGCAGTTGACCGCGCCCAGTACTTTCGGACTGAGCAGTGAGGCCCGCAACCTGCACTGGCTGCTGACCAACCTCGTCGAGGAGGTCCCCGGCATCCTCTCCGTCGCCGTGGTCTCCTCCGACGGCCTGCTGCTCCTCTCCTCCGACGACCACCGGAACACCGAGGCCCGTGACGCGCGCGGCGCCCGACGGTCCGGCCCGCGCGGCTCCGCGGCCGACCTCGCCACCGTCGTCTCCGGCATCGGCAGCCTCCCGGTCGGCGCCGCCAAGCTGATGGACTACGGCCCGGTCAAGCACACGATGGTCGCGATGGACGAGGGCAGTCTCTTCGTGATGTCGATCAGCGACGGCTCGCTGCTCGGCGTGCACGGCTCCGAGGACTGCGACATGAGCGTGGTGGCGTACCACATGGCGCTGTTCGTCGGCCGCGCCGGCCACGTCCTGACCCCCGAGCTCCGCAGCGAGCTGCGCCAGAACCTGGAGAACCAGCCCACCGGGAGCCGCCCATGAGCAGCACGTCCAGGAAGAACCTCCCGGTCCGTGGCGGCGACCGCAGGCCCGCCCGGGTCCGCCCCTACTCGCTCACCGGCGGCCGTACCCGCTTCGGCCACGTCCTCCTCGTCGAGACCTTCGTCGGCGCCACCTCCGGCACCGCCGCCCTCGACGCCGCCGAGGAGCGCAGGGAACTCACCGACGGCGGCCACACCACCTCACGGGTCATGCCGGAGATGCGGGCCATCGTCGAACTGTGCCGCCGCATGCGGACGGTGGCCGAGATCGCCGCGCTGCTGAGGATGCCGCTCGGCGTGGTCCGCGTCCTGCTGAGCGACCTCGCGGACCAGGGAAAGATCCGTGTCTACGGAACGGGGACCGGTCACGGCACGGGCCGCCCCGACCGCGCGTTGCTGGAAAGGGTGCTGAGTGGACTCCGTCGTCTCTGACGCCGCTCCCGGTGTCTCCCCGCTCGTCGACGTCGAGGGCGACGAGCCCCTTCAGCCCTGGCAGACGGATCGCACCCGCGCACCGGTCGCCACCAAGATCGTGGTGGCCGGCGGCTTCGGCGTCGGCAAGACCACGCTGGTCACCACCGTCTCGGAGATCACGCCCCTGGAGACCGAGGCGCTGATGACCGAGGCGAGCGAGGGGCACGACGACCTCACCGCCACGCCGGACAAGTCCACCACCACCGTGGCCATGGACTTCGGCCGCATCACGCTCCACGACGACCTGGTGCTCTACGTCTTCGGCACACCCGGCCAGCAGCGGTTCTGGTTCATGTGGGACGACCTGGTGCGCGGCGCCATCGGGGCCGTCGTCCTGGCCGACACCCGCCGCCTGAAGGACTGCTGGCCGGCGCTGGACTACTTCGAGAGCTGCGGACTGCCGTACGTCGTGGCGGTCAACCACTTCGACGGCAGCGAGCGGTTCGACCCCGAGGACGTGCGGGAGGCGCTGTCGGTCCCCGCACACATACCTGTCATGATCATGGACGCGCGGCGCCGGATCTCGGTCATCGAGACCCTTCTGTCCCTCGTGGGCCACGCGCTCGACGAAACCCCCGAGTAGCCCGACGAACCCCCCGAATAGGAGACACCTCACGCATGCGGAAGATACTCGTCGTCGGAGCCGGCCAGTCCGGTCTCCAGCTCGCCCTCGGCCTCCAGTCGCACGGGTACGAGGTCACCCTGATGTCCAACCGGACCGCCGACGAGATCCGTACCGGGCGGGTCATGTCGACGCAGTGCATGTTCCACACGGCGCTGCAGCACGAGCGTGATCTCCAGCTGAACTTCTGGGAGTCCCAGGCCCCGAAGATCGAGGGACTCGGCGTCTCGGTCGCCGCCCCCGGCTCCTTCGACCCGGGCCCCTCGCAGCGCGCCATCGACTGGCTGGGCCGGTTCGACGGGTACGCGCAGTCGGTGGACCAGCGGGTGAAGATGGCCGGCTGGATGGAGACCTTCGCCCAGCGCGGCGGCCAGCTCGTCGTGCACGGCGCGGCCGTCGGCGACCTGGACTACTTCTCGCGGACGTACGACCTCGTGCTGGTCTCGGCGGGCAA
The DNA here is from genome assembly GCA_000715605.1 of Streptomyces speibonae. Classification (GTDB taxonomy): domain Bacteria; phylum Actinomycetota; class Actinomycetes; order Streptomycetales; family Streptomycetaceae; genus Streptomyces; species Streptomyces speibonae. Next base: position 35,494 of record KL568552.1, read on the forward strand.
GGGCGAGCTCGTGCAGATGTTCGCGCGCGACGCGGAGCGCTCCCCGTACAGCGAACCGCAGCGCGCCCTGGCGGTCGCCTACGTCCACGGGCTCGGCCCGCGCCCGGAGCACCCGGACACGGAGGCGGTCCGCTGCAACCTGGTCCCGGGCGTCGGCGAGATGTTCATCATGCCGACGTTCACCACCTCCGGCCGCGCCGACATCCTGTTCTGGGAGGGCATACCCGGCGGCCCGCTGGACGCCTTCAAGGACGTCAAGGACCCGGCGGAGCACCTCTCCCTGACCCTGGAACTCATGGAGAGGTTCCTCCCCTGGGAGTACGCGCGCGCCACCAAGGTCGAACTGACCGACGCCGGCGGTACCCTGGCCGGCCGCTACGCCCCCACCGTCCGCAACCCGATCGGCCGGCTGCCCTCCGGCGGGCTCGTCCTCGGGGTCGCCGACGTCGTCGTCGCCAACGACCCGATCACCGGCCAGGGCTCCAACTCCGCGTCCAAGTGCGCCGCCTCCTACCTCGCCTCGATCCTGGAGCACGGCGACAAGGAGTTCGACGAGGCGTGGATGCGGGCGACCTTCGACCGCTACTGGGAGACGGCCCGGCACGTCACCAAGTGGACCAACGCCATGCTCGCCCCGCCGCCCGAGCACGTCCTCGACCTCATCGGCGCCGCCGGACAGCTCCAGCCCGCCGCGGACCGCTTCGCCAACGGCTTCGACAACCCGGCGGACTTCGAGGACTACTTCTACGACCCGGAGAAGGCCGGCGCCTACCTGGCGGAACTCTCCGGCGCGGCCGGCGCGCCGGCGGCCGAGTAGCCGGCGTCCGACCCCTCCATGGT
>KL568552.1:36531-36877 GCA_000715605.1 Streptomyces speibonae
GCTCCATGGCCCAGCTGGGGAGCTCCGGCGGCACGAACCGCCGCAGGGACTCCCCGCCGGGGTCGGGACGCACGGCGCCGAGCACCGGGTTGGCCGCGATGGGGGAGACCTTGATCCTGGCGCCCGGCCGGGGCGCCTGCACCACCTTGCCGTCGCCGATGTACAGGGCGACGTGCGTGGCCTCCGGGAAGTACACGACGAGGTCCCCCGGCCGCAGCTCCACCAGCGGGACCCGCTCCAGCCGGGCCCACTGCTCCTGGCTGGTCCGGGGGATCGGCGTCCCCGCGGCGCCCCACGCCTCGGAGGTCAGCCCCGAGCAGTCGTACGCCGCCGGCCCCTCGGCACC
>KL568552.1:37099-37766 GCA_000715605.1 Streptomyces speibonae
TGTGTATAAGAGACAGCACTGGTACGGCTTGCCGAGCTGGTCCGCGGCGTAGCGCACCGCCCGTTCGCCGGCCGCGGACGGGGGGTGCTGCCGCTCAGCGCGCCGGAGGCGAGCAGTTCCTCCTGCGCCTCGGCGATCCGCCCGCGTTCCAGTTCGGCCAGCGCGGCGAGTTGCTCGGCGGTGAGCGAGGCGAGCAGCTCCTCCACCGCGTCGAGCCGTCTGCGCACCTCGTCCCGCTGCTCGCGGCTGCGCTCGGCGAGGGCCTTCCGGTCGGCGAGCGCCTTCCGCGCCCGGCGCGCCAGCGCGCGGGTCTCCTGCTCGCCGGCGGTCAGCCGGCCCACGGTCTCGGCCCGCTCCCGCGCCAGCTGCCCGATCACATGCCCCTGTTCGAGGGCGCGCTGCGGATCGCGGGCCAGCAGCAGCCGCAGGTACGGGGAGAGCCCGGTGACGCTCTGGTACTGCTGCCGGGCCAGCCGCCCGGCCGCGCCCCGGCTGTCGTGCAGGGAGTGCCGGGTGCGGGCCAGGGCGCGTTCGAGCCGTTCGGTCTCGGCACGCTGCTTCTTCAGCCGCTCCTCGGTGGCGTTGTGGGCCTCGGTGGCCTTCTCGGCCTGGCGGTACAGGGTCTGAAGCTCCGTCAGCAGCTCGGCGACCGAGCGCCCGCCGGTAT
>KL568552.1:38014-38494 GCA_000715605.1 Streptomyces speibonae
AGTTCCGGGACGGCCGCCGCGGGCAGGGGGGCGAGTACGGTCCCGGCCGCCAGCGCCGCCGTGCACACCAGACGCAGAAGCATTCCTGACACACCATCACCTCCGACGCGGGGCGGCTCGTCCGCTCCGCATCGCGAGCATTGGGCGGGTGTGCGCGGCCCGCTCGCCGAGTGTGCGCGGTTCGGCGCAACGGGGTCACCCGTCGGTGTCGTCCGGCTTGCCCTCCGGCGTGGCGTCCCGCGCGGTCGCGGGCCTCGACCACGGCCACCGCGGCTGCCGGCGGCCGGCCTGCCCCGTCGGGTCGTGGAGGTACTTCCACCCCCGGGTCAGCCCGGTCCGCGGGCCCCGGTCCCGGGGCACCCGCCGGTAGACCAGCACCGTGGGCGGGCCACCGTCCGGCGCCGGGACGGGGATGCGGTACGTCTTGGGCGGGTGCCCGGTGATGCCCAGCAGCACGGGGAGCACGCGCCCGTCCATGGG
>KL568552.1:38672-42143 GCA_000715605.1 Streptomyces speibonae
CCCAGTTTCGGCCCCCGGCCGCCGGCCCGCGGAACCGGCCGCGGGGCACCCGGACGCCGGCCGGTCAGAGGTCCCTGGCCAGCGCCTTCACCAGGACGTCGGTCTGCGCATCGCGCCGCGCGGTCACCGCAAGGGCTGCCACGAACTGCTCCACGAGCCAGTCCCGCAGCTCCTCCCGCGGCGGCTGCTTGTCCTCGTCGAGCCAGATCAGCGAGGCCGCCTCCACGGCGGTGATCCACATCCGGATCGTCATCCGCAGCCGGGGCCCGGGCTCGGCCACCTCGAGATGGCTGAGGATGTGCTCGGCGGCGGCCCGGCGCACCCCGTCCACGATGGCGGTCGTCCGCGAGGTCTCCACCACGCTCCCGCCCTGGAGCAGCGCGCTGAACCCGGCGTCGTGCTGGTCGACGAACGCGAGATACCGGTCGACCGCCCGGGACAGCCGGGGGAGCAGCGGGCCTTCGTGCGGTTCGTCGAAGCAGGTGCGCAGCTCGTCGGCGGCGGACCTGAGGGCCGCCTCGTACAGCTGCTGCTTGCCGCCCGGGAAGTACCGGTAGACCAGCGGCCGTGACACACCGGCCGCCTCCGCCACGTCGTCCAGGGACACGTCCTCCGGGGCGCTGTGGGCGAAGAGGGACAGTGCGGCCTCGAGTAGCTGGCTGCGGCGTTCCTCGACACTCAGCCGCCGGTAGGCGGGGGTGGGGGCCTGCGGGGTCATGCCCGCAGGGTAGTCGCCCGCCCGGCTATGCGAGCAGCCCGGACGACTTCCACAGCCGCCGCCCGACGCCGCGCAGCACGCCGATGTCGTCCAGGAAGTCGGTCAGCCGCTTCGCCCCCTGCTGCATCACGTCCCGCCGGTGCCCGCTCGCCCTGACCTGGGCGACGGCCTCCCGCCGGTCCAGGCCGACGTTCGTGTACACCTCGGGGTTCACGAACGCCACCGAGAACACCCGGGCGAACTCTCCCGAGGTGACCCGGGTGAACTCCTGCGACCACTTCGGGGCGGTCATCATCTGGCGCCGCAGCTCCTCGCGGGCGTAGCGCACGTGCCGCGCCTCCTCGACGACGTGGATGCGCGTGACGCCGCGGATCAGCGGCTGGACCCGCTCGTCGGGGAAGGTCAGCCGCTGCATCCAGTCCAGGACCTCCTCGCCGAGCAGGGTGGCGGTGAAGGAGCCGGGTGTGGTGGAGACCGTCTTGAACAGCCGGCCGAGGTTCTGGTGGACCCGGCTCACCGGGTACCAGGGGGTGCCGCCCCGGGTGATCACCCGGGCGAACATCTTCGAGTGCCGGCACTCGTCCTCGATCTCGGTGAGGGCGTAGCGCACATGCGCGCTCGTGGCGGCCTTGTCGTAGATGTGCCGCACCAGCAGCTGCATCAGGATCAGCTCGAACCAGATGCCCAGCGAGGCGAGCGCCGCCGCCTCGTGCTGCGAGAGCCGGATGCGCTGCTCCTCGCTCATCCGCTGCCACAGCGGGGTGCCGTACAGCGACACCAGCTCCGGCGGCCAGAACCACTTGCCCTCCTCGAAGGGCGCCTCCCAGTCCAGCTCCTTGTTCGGGTCGAAGGAGTGCTTGGCGGAGGAGGCGAGGAGCCGCTCGGCCACCTGCTCCCGGTCCTTGAGCAGCCCGAGCGCGTCCCGCAGCCCCTCGAGGGCCTCGGTCTCCGACAGGGTCGTCATGGCGGCTCCACCTCGTGCGCATCTGGGTTACCGGCGGGTCACCACTTATGAGACTGCCTGTCAGCAAGCCCGTCAATCCCTGCGGCGCGACTTGTTGCCGGCAGGTCTGTCAGGGGTGGGGTCAACAGGCCGCCGGATGGTCACGCGATGGAGCGCACCAACCGCGATCGGCCTGGGTACGCTGATGGCGTCCGTCAGACTCCGGTACATGGGAGCGATCATGAGCGCCGCACGCGACTACGGGCTGGACGACGACTACGAGTGGCCGCGTCCGCCCGCAGGCGGCTGGACGGCGGACGACCTGGACGAGCTTCCCAACCTGCCTCCGCACACGGAACTGATCGACGGGAACCTTGTCTTCGTGAGTCCGCAGACCACCTTTCACATGCGTGCGATCCGCCTTCTCGACCATGCGCTGTTCGAGCAGGCGCCGGAGGAATTCGAGGTCTACCGAGAGTTCACCGTCACCCTCAACGACCGGAACCGTCCGGAGCCCGATGTGCTCATCGCCCGTGCCGGGGCGGACACGGGGCCCAAGCGGACCCGGCTGTTGCGCGAGGACGTCCTCCTGGCCGTGGAAGTGGTCTCACAGGACTCCATCGACCGCGATCGTGAGGTCAAGCCCCGGAAGTACGCCGCCGCCGGGATCCCGCACTACTGGCGCGTCGAGGAGAACGACGGACTCCCCGTGGTCTACGTCTACGAACTCGACCCGATGACCAAGTCGTACGTACCCATGGGCATCTTCCACAACCGGCTCAAGCTGACAGTGCCGTTCCCCGTCGACATCGACCTCACGGCCGTCGACCGCCGCCGTTAGACCGAACAGCCCAGCCCCTCCGGCACCTCCCCGGTCAAGGGCTCCACACCGCCCGGCGGGAACGAGGCGCGCAGGGTGAACGCGTACGGCGTCGGACCGTGGGTGCGCAGGTGGAGCAGACGGGCCTCGGCCTCCGCGACCGTGGGGCGGTGGCCGGCGGGGACCCACCACAGGGTCACCATCGCCTCCTCCACCCGCTCGAACCACTCCTTGCGCCGCGCCAGCATCTCCCGGTGCCGGCCCTGGTACATGAAGGCCGTCAGGGCGTTCGTGTCACGCCACACCGACATGTTGACGATCAGCCAGGGGTCCCCGAAGACGGAGATGTCCGTCGCGTCCCCTTCCTCGCTCTGCAGCCGCCAGACGAAGCCGTCGGCGGCGTCGGCGTCCGCGTTCACCGGGTCGAGACTGTCGACGAAGTCCTTCAACTGAGGGGAGTCCAACGGGGCCCGCAGACGGGCGATGTTCACCTGGGCGAGTTCGTACGCGGTCTCGGTCATGTACCGAACGTTAGGTCGGCAGCGGTGCGCTCCGGCACCCCCGTCTCACCAAGTGGGCCCCCACAGCTACGACTTCAGCACCGCCTCCATCACCGCCCGCGCGATCGGCGCCGCCGTCCCGCCCCCGCTGATCTCCCGCCGGTTCGCCGCCGCGTCCTCCACCACCACCGCCACGGCCACCTTCGCCTCCATGTCCGCACCGCCCTGCGCCCAGGAGATGAACCAGGCGTACGGCGTACCGGAGTTGCCCAGCCCGTGCTGCGCGGTGCCCGTCTTGCCGCCGACCACGGCGCCGGGGATCGCGGCCTTCTTGCCGGTGCCGTCCTCCACGACCCCCCGCATCAGCTCCCGCAACCGCATCGCCGTCGCCGGATGCATGGCCCGCCGCACCGGACGGGAACCGGCCGCGGACACCGTGCCGCCGCCCGCCCGCGTGGTCCGCTCCACCAGATACCTGTCTCTTATACAC
>KL568552.1:42367-43989 GCA_000715605.1 Streptomyces speibonae
CACCTGACCCCCGCCCGCCACGGCCGCCGCCACCATCGCCATCTGGAGCGGGGTTGCCCGGGTGTTGTACTGCCCGATCGACGACAGCGCGAGCTGCGCCCGGTCCACCGACGTGTCGAAGGTGCTCGACGCCACCCGGAACGGAACGCGCACGTCGGTGTCGTTGAAGCCGAAGCTCTCGGCCGTCGCCCGCATCCTCGCCACGCCCGTGGACACCCCCAGCTTGGCGAACACCGTGTTGCACGACCGCACGAACGCCTCCCGCACCGTGGCGTTCTCACAGCCCTTGGCCCCGTTGATCAGCCGGGTCGTCGTCCCGGGCAGGGTGTACGGGTCGGGCGAGTCGGTCGGCTCGTCCAGGCTCCCGACCACCCCCGCGTCCAGCGCCGCCGCGGCCGTGACCACCTTGAACGTCGACCCCGGCGGATACGTCCGCTGCACCGCCCGGTTCAGCATCGGCCGGTCCGGGTCGGCGTTCAGCCGGGCCCAGGTCTCCCGCGCCGTCCTGCCGTTCCCGGACAGCAGCGCGGGGTCGTACGACGGGACCGACACCAGCGCCAGGATCCTGCCCGTCGACGGCTCGACCGCGGCCACCGCCCCCTTGCGCCGGCGCAGCCCCTCGTACGCCGCGCGCTGCGCCGCCGGGTCGATCGTGGTCAGCACATGGCCGCCCGGGTTGCGGGACCGGGTGAACTCGTTCCACATCGGCAGGGGCGCGAGCAGCGGGGCGGCGCCGGACAGCAGCCCGTCCTCCGTGCGCTCCAGCAGCGTGGTGCCGTACTCCTGCGAGGCGAAGCCCGTCACCGGCGCGTACAACGGCCCGTCCTGGTACGTCCGTTCGTAGCGCAGATGCTCGCCCGTGTCCCGCGAGCCGGTGACCGGCCGGCCGGCGACCAGGATGTCGCCGCGCGGCTGCTGGTAGCGGGAGATGGCGTCCCGCCGGTTGGCCGGGTTCGCCACGTAGGCGTCGGCGTGCAGCACCTGCACGCGGGCGGCGTTGACCAGCAGCGCGAGCAGCAGCAGGGCGCAGAACAGCGCGGCGTGCCGGATGTGACGGGTCACCGGGCGGCACCCCCGGCGCGCTGCCGCCGCGCGCAGTCGCTCAGCCGGACCAGCAGCGCCACGATCGTCCAGTTGGTCACCACCGACGAGCCGCCCTGCGCCAGGAACGGCATCGCCATCCCGGTCAGCGGGATCAGCCCGGTCACCCCGCCCGCGATCACGAACACCTGGAGCGCCACGATCGAGGCGAGCCCCACCGCGAGCAGCCGGCCGAACGGATCGCGCAGCAGCAGCCCCGCCCGGTAGCCGCGCTCCACCAGCAGCCCGTACAGCAGGAAGATCGCGGACAGCCCCGCAAGGCCCAGCTCCTCACCCGCCGTCGCCAGGATGAAGTCGGACTTGACCGCGAAACCGATGAGCACGGAGTGCCCGAGCCCCAGACCGGAACCGAGGATGCCGCCCTCCGCGAAGGCGAACAGCGACTGGGCCAGCTGGTTGGGGCCCTCGCCCGCCTCGATGGAGGCGAAGGGATGCAGCCAGGTCTCGATCCGGTGGTGCACATGGGGTTCCAGCCGCCCTACGGCCACCGCACCCAGCGAGGCCAGCAGCAGCCCGACCGC
>KL568552.1:44206-49145 GCA_000715605.1 Streptomyces speibonae
AGCCAGCAGCAGCCCGACCGCGATCCAGCCGGTGCGGCCGGTGGCGACGTACAACAGCACCACGAACAGCCCGAAGAACAGCAGCGACGTCCCCAGGTCCCGCTCCAGCACCAGCACGCCCACACTGACCAGCCACACCGCGAGGATCGGCCCCAGCACCCGCCCGGTGGGCAGTTGCAGCCCCCACAGCCGCCGGCCCGCGTAGGTGAGCGCACCGCGATTCGCGGCGAGGTAGGCGGCGAAGAACACGGCGAGCAGCACCTTGGCGAACTCGCCCGGCTGGATGGAGAATCCGGCGATCCGGATCCAGATCCGCGCCCCGTTCACCGCCGGGAAGAGGATCGGCACCGTCAGCAGCACGAGCGCGGCCGTGACACAGACATACGTGTAGCGCTGGAGCACCCGGTGGTCCCGCAGCACCAGGACGACCGCCGCGAACAGCGCCACGCCCAGCGCCGACCACACCAGCTGCGTCGGGGCGGCCGCTTCGCCCGGCGCCTCCAGATCGAGCCGGTAGATCAGCACCAGACCGAGGCCGTTGAGCAGCACCCCGATGGGCAGCGGCAGCGGGTCGGCGTACGGGGCGCGCCAGCGCACCGCCAGATGCGCGACCAGGGCGAGCACACCGAGCCCGGCGCCGTAACCGGCGGCGCCGGGCGGGACGGTGCCGTTCCTGGCGAGGCCGACGGCGCAGTAGCCGTACACCGACAGCAGGACGGCCAGGACGATCAGGGCGAGCTCGACGCCGCGGCGCCGGGGGAGGCGGACGGTGGGCGTGGACGCTCCCGCCGTCGCCAGGGTCGTACCGGCCTTGCTCATGTCCGGAACTTACCCATATGGGGTGTGTGTCCTGCGCTCATCAGCACCAGCGTGGCGCGGGGCCGATGTTGTCGATGTGCCCGGCCGGACCCCAGGCCCAGGTGCCGTCCGTGAGCAGGTACCACAGCGGGTTGCCGTTCACCCGGTCACCGGGGACCTTGCAGAAGATCGAGACGACCTCGCCCTTGTGGGCGTACCGGATGACGCGGGCCCCGCGGTTGGGGGCGGTGCGCAGGGCAAGCCGGTTCGTGGTGACGACGCCCTTGTACTCACCCTGGTTGCCGCCCTGGTGATGGCCGTTCCCGCCACCACCGCCCAGCTGCCCCGAGCCGCTGTCGTGACCACCATTGCCCCCCTGGTTGCCACCACCTCCCTGCTGCTGGTGACCGCCGTTGCCCCCCTGCTGATCGGAGCCGCCCCCACCGCTGTTGCCGCCCTGCTGGCTCCAGTTCCCCTGGCCGCTCTGGTTCGGGTCGTCGGCGGCCAGGGCGGGAGTGACGGCGGCCGCGACCGCGAAGGCCCCGGCGGCAAGAGCTATGGGCAGTCGGCGGGAGAACGGGGGGCGCGGAGCCATGGCAGTACCTCCATGTAGAGGGAGAAAACGGGTCGAAGGTGACTTGTCGCCACACTAGGAGCGCCCTCGGACACCCGCCCGCCCTGCTGCGCCATCGGGGACGCCACTGCGCCCTCCGGGTCACCGGGCGGCTACTCCGTCAGCTCCTCCAGCAGCCGCGCCGTGGTGAGCCCGGCCCGCAGATAGTCGACGAACAGCTCGTTGTGCAGCGCCCACGACGACCGGCGGGAGCGGATCAGCCGTATCGCCGCCTCCGCGCTGCGGCCCTGGCGCATCAGCGCGTGCGCGACCACCAGGCCCGAACGGTTGTACCCGTGATAGCAGCGCACGAGGACGCTCCGGCCGCCGTCCAGCGCCTCGCACGCCGCCTCGGCGAGCCGGATCACGCCCGCGAGCTGCGTCCCGTCCAGCGGCCCGTCCGGAATGGGCCACACATGGTGCTCGACCCCGGGATCCGGACCGTGCCCGGGCAGCCGCAGCAGCGTCTGGACAAGATCGAACTGCCGGCCCACCACGGCGAACTCCAGCTGCCCGGAGAGCCCCCGGAACTCGTGTCCGCCCATCCACAGACCGGGCACGATCTCGTTCCACGGGCTGTCCGGAGCCGGTACGTCGGGTTGATTCCTGCGGGTACGCAACGGCGCCTCCCCACCCTCATCGCCCAACTCCTCTCCAAGGTAACCGGCTTCTTGCCCCTGGAGCACCCCGCCTGTTCCCATGGACGTGGGGTGATGGTGCATGAACGGACTGCGCGTCATACCGACCTGGCAGTACGGCCGCGAACGGCTGTACGTCTGCCTCCCGGACGGCAGGAACCTCGCCTGGTACGACCGCGAGACGGCCCGGGTGAACCTGCTCCGCGAGGATCACGAGGACGAGGTGCTCAGCGCCCTGGGTCCCTTCCTCACCGGCCCGGTCACCGTCGGCCCGCCGCCCGTCCCCACCCCCGCCGAACTGGCCCGCCTGGCCCTTCACCCCGACGACGACCTCGCCCCCAACCGTCCCGGCGAGGCCCTGCTGATCTCGCTCGCCCGCGATCCCGGCCCGGCCCGCCGCCTGCGCCCCGACCCGCGCCGCCGGGCGCTCGCCGCGGAACGGACGGTGGGCGAGGCCCTCGACCGCCTGGACGTCAGCGGCTGGCACACCCTGCACTCGATCCCGCTGCCCGGCGGCGACCGCATCCACCACCTGCTGATCGGCCCCGGCGGTCTGTACGCCGTCCACGCCCTGTACGCCCGCAAGCAGCGGGTGACGGTCGACGACCCCCGGATCGCCTTCGGCCGCCACGCCCCCGTGCCGCTCCTCCACCGCGTCCGCGCCGAGGCCGACCGCGCCTCCCACGCCCTGACGGCCGAGGTCCGCCCGGTTCTGGTCCTGGTCGGCGCGACAGCCGTGACCATTCCTTCCCCACCCCGGGAGGTCCGCGTCCTGACCGACCCCGACCTCGCCGCCCTCACCCGCCCCGGCGGCGTCCTGAAACCGGCCGACATCGAGGCCCTGCACGCGGTGGCGAGAGACCGGACGACCTGGTCCTGACGGACTACGGCAGCCGGCCCGCGTGCCCCGGCTCGAACAACGGCGCCAGCAGGTCACCGTAGTCCTGCACGCGTGGCCCGATGTCGGGTGCCTGGAACGCCATCCGCTCCGGCGCCCGGCACTCCTCGACCTCCTCCCAGGTCACCGGCGCCGACACCAGCGGCTCGGGCCGCGCCCGCAGCGTGTACGGGGTGGCCGTGGTCTTCCGGGCCGCGTTCTGGCTCCAGTCGACGAACACCTTCCCCGGCCGCAGACTCCGGGTCATCCGGTGCAGCGCCAGCCTGGGCATGGCCTTCTCCGCCTCCATGGCGAGCGCCTTGGCATAGTCGGACACCTGTTCGGAAGAGGCGTCCCGCACCGCCGCGAGCAGATGCAGCCCCTTCGACCCGGAGGTCTTGGCGTACGCCTCGAAGCCGTCCGCCGCCAGCCGCTCCCGCAGCCACAGCGCGACCTCGCAGCAGTCCACGACGGTCGCCGGCGCCCCCGGATCCAGATCGAACACGATCCGGTCGGCCAGCCCGGGGTCCCCGATGAGCCACTGGTGCGTATGGAACTCGGCGACCAGGTTCGCCGCCCACATCAGGCTCGGCAGATCCTGCACCAGCACCATGCGGGCCGGGCCCTCACTCCGGGGTACCTCGGCGGTGGTGACCCAGTCGGGCGTACCCGGAGGCACGTTCTTGGTGAAGAACACCTGCCCGTCGGGCCCGTCCGGATACCGCAGAAAGGACACCGGCCGCTCCCGCAGATGGGGCAGCAGCACATCGGCGACGGTCGCGTAGTAGTGCAGTACCTCCGCCTTGGTGAACCCGGTGGCGGGATACAGCACCTTCTCCAGATTGCTGAGCGCGAGCCGTCGTCCCTCCACCTCGGTGATAGGCGCCATACGATGAGAATCTCACGCAAACCATGACAAAGTGGTCGACAGGAGGTGCTGCACGTGAGGTCCATCTGGAACGGCGCGATCTCGTTCGGCCTGGTCAGCATCCCGATCAAGCTGGTGAACGCCACCGAGAACCACTCGATCTCCTTCCGCCAGATCCACACGGAGGACGGCGGCCGGATCCGGTACCGCAAGTTCTGCGAGCTGGAGGACCGCGAGGTCTCCAGCCAGGAGATCGGCAAGGGGTACGAGGACGCGGACGGCACGATCATCCCCATCACCGACGAGGACCTGGCCGACCTGCCGATCCCGACCGCCCGCACGATCGAGATCGTCGCCTTCGTCCCGGAGGACCGGATCGACCCGCTCCAGATGGACGCGGCGTACTACCTGGCGGCGAGCGGGGCCCCGGCGGCCAAGCCGTACACGCTGCTGCGGGAGGCGCTGAAGCGGAGCAACAAGGTGGCGATCGCGAAGTTCGCCCTGCGCGGCAAGGAGCGCCTGGGCATGCTCCGAGTGGTGGGCGACGCCATCGCCATGCACGGCCTGCTCTGGCCGGACGAGGTCCGCGCCCCCGAGGGCGTCGCGCCGGACACCGACGTCACCGTCCGGGACAAGGAACTGGACCTCGCGGACGCCCTGATGGACACGCTCGGCGAGGTCGACCTGGAGGACCTGCACGACGAGTACCGCGAGGCGCTGGAGGAGGTCATCGCCGCGAAGGCCGCCGGCGAGGCCCCGCCGGAGGCTCCCGCCCCGGAGCGGCCCGGTGGCAAGGTGCTGGACCTGATGGCGGCGCTGGAGAACAGCGTGCGGGCGGCGCGGGAGTCGCGGGGCGAGGAAGCCGAGGTCAAGGATCTTCCCCAGCGGAAGACGGCTCGGTCGTCGCCGAAGGACACGGGTGGGAAGAAGTCGACGTCGGCGGCGAAGAAGAAGACGGCGTCTTCGAAATCGACGCAGGGCGCCAAGAAGACAACGGCGAAGAAGTCCGCGCCCACAAAGAAAAAGGCAACCCCCCGCAAACGCTCGGCCTAATCGCGCACGGGTTGCTGCGGGCCGGGGGTGTGCTGCACAACCGGCGCTTCTGCGGGTGCCCTGCGCTGGTGCTTGCCGGGGGGTGTTCGCGC
>KL568553.1:0-10017 GCA_000715605.1 Streptomyces speibonae
TCTGCCTTGCCAGCCCGCTCAGAGATGTGTATAAGAGCGGTACGAGCATGCGCTCCTGGATCTCGGACCAGTCACGCGCGCGTGCACGCAGGTCCACGCGGGGGGCGGCCCCCGTGTGGGGCGGGTGCTGCCGCACGAGCGTAGGTGTCATAGGTAAGCGCCCCAATCAGCCGAGAGTTGCTGCAATGCCCGATTCCCTGGCCCCCGTGCAGTGCGCCCGCACACCCCCCGTATGCCAGGTAACTCCGCACTCGACGTGTCGTCCAGTGGAATGCGGGCGCCGTTTGGTAGTTGCTCGTGCCAGTGGCAAGAATTCACATTCCGGTAATCGGGGGCCGTGCGCCCGGTCGTCGGGAGGGCCTCCGGGGGCCGGTTCCGGCCAGGGGGTGAGGGTCTCGGCCGTGGGGGTGGGGTGGTGCGAGTGGCCAGTGGGGGACGCGGTAGGTTCACGGTCGTGGCGCCTGTGGCGGGCCGGTCGCGCGGGGTCACCGCGAGAGGGGCCGAAACGCCTCTTGCGTACCCGGGGGGCTCACGCATGCCGGCGTACAGGAACCGCTTGCACGCGGCGAAGAGGCGTGGCCCGTGAGGGCCTCCCATGAGGGTGGCGGTGGGCGACGGGTGGGCGTACGTCAGCCTACGCACCACCTTGAGGTGAGCTGTGAGGCTTCTCCGCAGATCAGCGCACCCGCCCTCGTCAGGACGCATCAGCGGCAACTGACGGGTACGTGCAAATTATTTGAGATGCCCCGGAATCGGAACACACAGGCGTCCCGGCTCGTTGTCATTACGTGAGCACGACACAGACACCACCTGTTCTCGCCGCAGAGCTGGCACAGGCGTGGGCCGACATTCAGCGGTACCACCCCGAACTGCCCGACCTTGCCGCGCCCGAGTCCCTGATCGGGGAGTCGTCGTCCGCATGCGGTCACGAGCTCTCCTTCGAACGACTGCTGCACGAGGCAGTCCACGGCGTCGCCGCCGCGCGCGGCGTGCGCGACACATCCCGCGCCGGCCGCTACCACAACCGCAGATTCCTCGCGATCGCCGAGGAGCTGGGCCTGGACCATCCCGAGGAGCCGCACCCGAGCAGCGGCTTCTCACTGGTCACGCTCACTCCCGAGGCGAAGCGGCGCTACCGCCCGACGACGGAACGCCTCCATCGCGCCCTGAAGGCCCACACCGCGGCGACCGCGGGCGACACCGCCCGCAGCTTCCGCGGGCCGGCCGCACGGCACGGTTCCTCCGGAGGCGGCGTCCGCGTCAAGGCCGTCTGCGACTGCGGGCGCAACGTCCGCGTCGTCCCCTCGGTCCTGGCGCAGGCGCCCATCGTCTGCGGCGGCTGCGGCAAGCCCTTCCGGATCCCGGAGGTCGCGGCGGCGAGCTGACGGCCCGGCACCTCGTGGGTGCCGGGCCGGCTCCGCCGCCGCGTCAGGGCGCGCACCCGGTCGTTCGCGCGCCGGAACGCCGGGTGCCGCGCAGGCGTGCCCGCACGCGGACGCCCCGCGGCCGTCGCGGCCCGCGGGGTGTGGCAGAATGGTCCGCTGTACTCGACAGCCGCACAGGACCCCTCTCTCCTCCGGCTGACGCGTCCATCGGGCACTCGGGTACCGCAACCCCACGCGGCGTTCCCGCCGTGCCCAACCACGTCAAATCCAGGAGAATCCACTCCCGTGGCAGTCAAGATCAAGCTGAAGCGTCTGGGCAAGATCCGTTCGCCTCACTACCGCATCGTCGTCGCCGACTCCCGTACCCGCCGTGACGGCCGGGCCATCGAGGAGATCGGCAAGTACCACCCGACGTACCACCCGTCGGTGATCGAGGTCGACGCCGAGCGCGTGGCGTACTGGCTCGGTGTCGGCGCCCAGCCGACGGAGCCCGTGCTCGCCATCCTGAAGAAGACCGGCGACTGGCAGAAGTTCAAGGGCGAGCCCGCTCCCGCCCCGCTGCTCCAGCAGGCCGAGAAGCCCGCCCGTCCGTCGTTCGAGGCGATCGGCGGCGACGACGAGGGCAAGGGTGAGGCGATCACCCAGAAGAAGAAGGCCGAGAAGAAGGACGAGGCCGCCGCCGCGTCCTCTGCGTCTGCGTCGACCGAGGCCTGAGCATGCTCGAGGAGGCTCTCGAGCACCTCGTGAAGGGCATCGTCGACAACCCCGACGATGTGCAGGTCGCCTCGCGCAACCTGCGGCGTGGACGTGTGCTCGAGGTCCGGGTGCACCCGGACGACCTCGGCAAGGTGATCGGCCGCAACGGCCGCACCGCACGCGCTCTGCGTACCGTCGTGGGCGCCATCGGCGGCCGCGGTGTCCGTGTCGACCTCGTCGACGTGGACCACGTCCGCTGACGCCAAACGCAGCACCGGCTCGGGCCGGGGAGGGCTTTCGGGCCGTCCCCGGCCCGCAGTCGTCGGAGCCGTCAGCGGCTCGTCGCAGTCCGACAGGAGATCAAGCACAGTGCAGCTGGTAGTCGCTCGCATCGGCCGCGCCCATGGCATCAAGGGTGAGGTCACCGTCGAGGTCCGCACCGACGAACCCGAGCTGAGGCTCGGGCCCGGTGCCGTCCTGAGCACCGACCCCGCCTCCGCCGGCCCGCTCACCATCGCGACCGGCCGGGTGCACAGCGGCCGTCTCCTGCTGCGCTTCGAGGGCGTGCACGATCGCAACGGCGCCGAGGCGCTGCGCAACACCCTCCTCATCGCCGACGTCGACCCGGACGAGCGGCCCGAGGGCGAGGACGAGTACTACGACCACCAGCTGATCGACCTCGACGTGGTGACCGTGGACGGCACCGTGGTGGGCCGGATCACCGAGATCTCGCACCTGCCCACCCAGGACCTCTTCGTCGTCGAACGCCCCGACGGCACCGAGGTGTACGTGCCGTTCGTGCAGGAGATCGTCACCGAGATCGACCTGGGGGAGCAGCGCGCGGTCATCGACCCGCCGCCCGGCCTGATCGACGACGGGGCCGACGGCGACGATGTCGCTGATGGGCACAGCGCCTCGGCCCGGGACGCCGGCAAGGAAGAGGCGTGATGCGGCTCGACGTCGTCACGATCTTTCCCGAGTACCTGGAGCCGCTGAACGTCTCCCTCGTGGGCAAGGCGCGCGCCCGCGGACAGCTCGGCGTCCACGTCCACGACCTGCGCTCCTGGACGCACGACCGGCATCACACCGTCGACGACACCCCGTACGGCGGCGGCCCCGGCATGGTCATGAAGCCCGAGCCGTGGGGAGAGGCGCTGGACTCGGTGCTGGCCGACGGCTACGAGGCCGGCTCCCGCGAACCGGCCCTGATCGTCCCCACCCCCAGCGGCCGCCCCTTCACCCAGGACCTGGCCGTCCACCTCTCCGAGCGCCCCTGGCTGATCTTCACCCCGGCGCGCTACGAGGGCATCGACCGCCGGGTCGTCGACGAGTACGCCACCCGGATGCCCGTGTACGAGGTGTCCATCGGCGACTACGTCCTGGCCGGCGGCGAAGCGGCCGTCCTCGTCGTCACCGAGGCCGTGGCACGCCTGCTCCCCGGTGTCCTGGGCAACGCCGAATCGCACCGCGACGACTCCTTCGCGCCCGGCGCCATGGCCAACCTGCTGGAGGGCCCCGTGTACACCAAGCCCCCGCTGTGGCGCGGCCGGGGCGTGCCGGACGTGCTGCTCAGCGGCCACCACGGGAAGATCGCCCGTCGGCGGCGCGACGAGGCGCTGCGCCGGACCACGGCCCACCGGCCCGACCTCATCGAGCGCTGTGATCCCAAGGCCTTCGACAAGAAGGACCGCGAGATGCTGTCCATCCTGGGCTGGGAACCGGACCCCGCCGGCGAGCCGTACGGCCGATTTTGGCGCAGGACCGGCGGCGTGGAAGAATAGGCCGCTGTTGTGCGCCGACCGGCGTGCGCCCCTGCCGCAGGGGGACACGACGCCCGCCGGCATCGCACCTCTGATCCGAACCCTAGTTGCCGTTGATGACCTGCGGCATCAGCGAAGAAAGCAGACGAAATGTCTCACCTGCTCGACTCCGTCGACTCCGCGTCGCTGCGCAGCGACGTCCCGGCGTTCCGCCCCGGCGACACCGTCAACGTCCACGTGCGCGTCATCGAGGGCAGCCGCTCCCGTGTGCAGCAGTTCAAGGGCGTGGTGATCCGCCGCCAGGGTGCCGGCGTCCGCGAGACCTTCACGGTCCGCAAGGTCTCCTTCTCCGTCGGCGTCGAGCGCACCTTCCCGGTGCACACCCCGATCGTGGAGAAGATCGAGCTCGTCACCAAGGGTGACGTCCGCCGCGCCAAGCTGTACTACCTGCGCGAGCTGCGCGGCAAGGCGGCGAAGATCAAGGAGAAGCGCGAGAACTGAGCGCTTCACCGGCGTCACGTCGCGGCCGGATAGCATCTGGCCCCGATGGACACCGAAGCACAGCCGACGGAGCGCGACCGTTCCCTGCCCCCGGCCGGACCCGAGAACACCTCGGGGAGGCCGGGGCCGCGGGGGCGGTCGCGCTCCGCGTTGGTGCCGCACATCACGCGGTGGCTGCCCGGCGGGCGCATTACGCTGACCCTGCTGCTCTGTCTGCTGTTCCTGCTGGCCGTCAACCTCTTCGTGGCGCGGCCGTTCGAGATCCCCAGTGGATCGATGGAGCGCGGATTGAGGCCGGGGGACCGCGTACTCGTAAATAAGTTGGCATACCGCTTCGGCGACGGGCCGGAGCGCGGCGACGTGGTTGTGTTCGACGGCACCGGGTATTTCGGTGACGCGGACTACATCAAACGGGTCGTCGGGGTGGGTGGGGACCACGTGGTCTGCTGCGACGGGGAGGGGAGGATCCGGGTGAACGGCCGTTCGGTCGACGAGTCGGGCTTCCTGTTCCCCGGTGACAGCCCCTCCACAGTGCCGTTCGACCTCGTCGTGCCCGACGAGCGGCTGTTCGTACTCGGTGACCACCGGAGCGACTCCAGCGACTCCCGCGACCACCTCGGCTCGCCCGGCGGAGGCATGATCCCCGTGGACGAGGTGATCGGGCGCGCCGACGGGATCGTATGGCCGTTCGACCGCGCCACCCGGCTGCACCGGCCCGACGCCTACGCGCGCGTGCCGGCCGGGGAGGCGGACGCGTCCCGCGCGGTAGGGGGCGGCCATGGGTAACCGCGGCAAGCCCCGCGGCGTTTCGGACAGCCCCACGGAGAACCTGCTGCCCACCGGCTCCCGGCGCGCGGCCGCGCCCGGCTCCGGGCGCACCCGGGCCGAGCGGCGCAAGCTCCAGCGCAAGGTCAAGCGGCGCCGCAGGCGCAGCGCGGTCAAGGAGATCCCGCTCCTCATCGGCGTGGCCGTGCTGATCGCGCTGGTGCTCAAGACGTTCCTGGTCCAGGCCTTCGTCATCCCCTCCGGCTCCATGGAGCAGACGATCCAGATCGGTGACCGGGTCCTGGTCGACAAGCTCACCCCCTGGTTCGGCTCCAAGCCGCAGCGCGGGGACGTCGTCGTGTTCAAGGACCCCGGCGGCTGGCTGAGGGACGAGCGGACCACTCCGAAGAAGGAGGACCCGGTCGGGATCAAGCAGATCAAGGAGGGGCTCACCTTCATCGGACTGCTGCCGTCCGAGAACGAGAAGGACCTCATCAAGCGGGTCGTCGGCGTCGGCGGCGACCGGGTCCAGTGCTGCGACAAGCAGGGCCGGGTCACCGTCAACGGCGTACCGCTGAACGAGGACTACCTCTACCCGGGCAACGTCCCCTCCAACACGCCCTTCGACGTCACCGTGCCCGAGGGACGGCTGTGGGTGATGGGCGACCACCGGTCCAACTCGGCCGACTCCCGCTCCCACCAGGACACCGACTACGGGGGCACCGTCTCCGAGGACGAGGTGGTGGGCCGGGCCATGGTCATCGCCTGGCCGTTCGCCCACTGGAACACGCTGGATGAACCCACGACCTACGCGTCCGTGTCGGACCGGGCGCCGGGTTCGACCACTGCCGCCCCGCTGTCGCATAGGGTTGCCCCGGACGACGGCAACGGAATCGTCCGGCTCCCGACCCCTGCGGAACTCCCGCTCGTTATGGGAGTGGTGGGCCTGCGCCGGTCATGGCGCGGGCGGCGGCAGAGACTAAGGAGTTGGTGTGGGGGACGCGGCGGTTGGCGCACGGTCCGGACGCGAGGGCGAGGAGCACCGCGGACGACCCGCGGAAGCGGACCATCCGGTGGCGGACGACCCCGTGGCCTCCGGGAATCACTCCCCGGCGGGTGGCGGCGACGGTTCCGGGGACGAGCGGCCCCCGACGGAGGAGGGCGGGTCGGGCGACGACACCCCCCGGGCGAAGCAGCCCCGCTCCTTCTGGAAGGAACTGCCCATCCTGATCGGCATCGCGCTGGTCCTGGCGCTGCTGATCAAGACCTTCCTGGTGCAGGCGTTCTCGATCCCGTCCGACTCGATGCAGAACACCCTCCAGCAGGGTGACCGGGTCCTGGTCGACAAGCTCACCCCCTGGTTCGGCTCCGAGCCCGAGCGCGGCGAGGTTGTCGTCTTCCACGACCCCGACAACTGGCTGGCGGGGGAGCCCACCCCCGACCCCAACCCCCTGCAGAAGGTCCTCAGCTGGATCGGCCTGATGCCGTCCGCGGAGGAGAAGGACCTGATCAAGCGGGTGGTCGGCGTCGGCGGCGACACGATCGAGTGCAAGGGCACCGGCCCGCTCAAGGTCAACGGCAAGGCACTGAACGAGCCGTACGTGTACCCGGGCAACACCCCGTGCAGCCAGGACGACCAGGGCGGCCAGTTCAAGGTGAAGGTCCCCGAGGGCCACATCTGGGTCATGGGCGACCACCGCCAGAACTCCCGCGACTCGCGGTACAACCAGGCCGACGAGAACAGCGGCTTCGTCCCCGTGGACAAGGTCGTCGGCCGCGCCATCGTCATCGCCTGGCCGATCAACCGCTGGACCAACCTGCCGGTCCCGGACACCTTCGACCAGCCCGGCCTGAACGCATCGGGGCCGTCCGCCGCGGTGCTGCCGGCCGCGCCGCAGGGACTCGTGCTCGCGGGGGCGGTGCCGCTGGTGCTCTGGCGGCGCGGGCGGCACCAGGACGGAGCCGGGTGCCGGGAGGGCTGACCGCGTCCGGTACTGCCCGGTAGGGTGCGGCGCATGAGTGGTCGGAGCACGACGCGCACGGTCCCCGGCAGCAGCGGCACGGGCGGCACCCGGACGGGCAGGACCGGACAACTCCTGTCCAACGTGGCCGTGGCCCTGGGCATGGTGCTCTTCCTCGGCGGATTCGTCTGGGGCGCGGTGGTCTACCGGCCGTACACCGTGCCCACCACCTCGATGGCGCCGACCATCGACGCCGGCGACCGGGTGCTGGCGCAGCGCATCGACGGCGGTGACGTCCGCCGCGGTGACGTCGTCGTCTTCAAGGACGCGACCTGGGCGAACGCCCCCATGGTGAAGCGGGTGGTCGCCGTGGGCGGCGACAAGGTCTCCTGCTGCCAGGACGGCAGGCTGAGGGTGAACGGCAAGGAGATCGACGAACCGTATCTCCCCGAGGACACCGTGAACGGGTTCGCCGACTTTCCCGAGGTGACCGTTCCCAAGGGGCGGCTGTTCCTGCTCGGTGACGAGCGTTCCGGGTCGGTGGACTCCACGGCGCATCTGAGCGACGCCGCCAGTGGCACCGTCTCCCGCGGCGCGGTCCAGGCCCGGGTCGACGCCGTGGCCTGGCCGATGGAGGGCATGCTGGCGGCTCCCACCGGTTTCGAACAGCTCGGTGCGCTCTCCTCACCCGGCCCGCTCAGGACCGTCGTGGCGCTGGTGATCGGCGGCGCGGTGCTCGTGCTCGGCGGGGCCGCGTACGGCCCCCTCGCCAAGCGGGCGGGCGCCCCCCGGGCCCGGGCGGGCGAAGGGACCGCCGGTGGCCGCTGAACCGGTCCCCGCCGGGGAGGACTCCTACACCGGAGGGCTGCGCAGGGTCGCCCGGGTCGTGCTGCTCGATCCGCACGATCGCATCCTGCTGATGCACGGCCATGAACCGGACGATCCCGCCGACGACTGGTGGTTCACCCCCGGCGGCGGTGTCGAGGGCGAGGAGACCCGCGAGCAGGCCGCGCTGCGGGAGCTCGCCGAGGAGACCGGCATCACGGACGTCGAGCTGGGGCCCGTGCTCTGGCGGCGGAGGTGCTCCTTCCCGTTCGCCGGGCGCCGCTGGGACCAGGACGAGTGGTACTACCTCGCCCGCACCGCGCAGACCGCGACCGCGGCCACGGCCCTGACCGAGCTGGAGCGCCGCAGCGTCGCCGGATCCCGGTGGTGGACATGGTCCGAACTCGCACGCGCCCATGAGACGGTGTATCCGACCAGACTCGCCGGGCTGCTGCGGACACTGCTCGACGAAGGTCCCCCTGCCGGGCCCGTGACCCTGGACACCGAAATCGTCCGGTGACCCCCGGGACTGGCGCACAATGGGGGGATCGCACGGCTGAAGGGGAACATGCCATGAGCGCCGAGGACCTCGAGAAGTACGAGACCGAGATGGAGCTGAAGCTCTACCGGGAGTACCGCGATGTCGTCGGGCTGTTCAAATACGTGATCGAGACCGAGCGGCGCTTCTACCTGACGAACGACTACGAGATGCAGGTGCACTCGGTCCAGGGTGAGGTGTTCTTCGAGGTGTCCATGGCCGACGCCTGGGTCTGGGACATGTACCGGCCGGCCCGCTTCGTGAAGCAGGTACGTGTTCTGACCTTCAAGGATGTGAACATCGAGGAGCTCAACAAGAGCGATCTGGAGCTCCCGAGCGGCTGAGCCTGGCACGCCGCTCGCTCGGACGGGTGACGGAATTGTCCACAGCCGCTGAGTTCTGCACCGGGCCCCACGCCGCGGAGCGGTCTGCGTGACCGTTGGCCCCGGAGGTGGTGTTCGACATGACCGCACAACGGGCACGCAGCGCACTCGGCAGGTACGGCGAGACACTGGCCGCGCGACGGCTGGCACAGGCAGGCATGACGGTGCTGGAGCGCAACTGGCGCTGCGGCAGGACCGGTGAGATCGACATCGTGGCCAGGGACGGTGACGCCCTGGTCGTCTGCGAGGTGAAGACCCGCAGGGCAGGGCCCTTCGAGCACCCCATGGCGGCCGTCACGCCGGCCAAGGCGGGCCGGCTGCGCAGGCTCGCGGAACGCTGGCTTCAGGAACACGGGGGAGCGCCGCCCGGCGGGGTCCGCATCGACGTGGTCGGCGTGCTCCTTCCGGCCCGCGGCGCACCCGTCGTCGAGCATGTGCGGGGGGTGGCCTGACATGGGGTTCGCCCGTACGTGCTCGGTGGCGTTGGTGGGCGTCGAGGGCGTCGTCGTGGAGGTGCAGGCCGACCTGGAACCGGGGGTCGCGGCGTTCACGCTGGTGGGGCTGCCGGACAAGAGCCTGACCGAGAGCCGGGACCGGGTCAGGGCGGCCGTGGTCAACTCCGGCGGGGAGTGGCCGCAGAAGAAGCTCACCGTGGGGCTCAGCCCGGCCTCGGTCCCGAAGGCCGGAAGCGGGTTCGACCTGGCCGTCGCGTGCGCCGTGCTCGGGGCCGCCGAGCGGATCGATCCCCGGGTGCTCGCCGACATCGTGATGATCGGCGAACTGGGCCTGGACGGCCGGGTACGGCCGGTGCGCGGCATCCTGCCCGCCGTGCTGGCGGCGGCCGACGCGGGCTACGAGCAGGTGGTGGTGCCCGAGTGCGCCGCGGCCGAGGCCGCCCTGGTGCCCGGCGTGTCCGTGCTGGGCATCCGCAGCCTGCGCCAGCTGATCGCGGTGCTCACCGACGAGCCGGTGCCCGAGGAGGCGGCCGAGGAACCGTCGCGCCCCGATCCGCTGCTCGCGGGGCTGCGGGTGCCCGGCACCGGAGCGGCCACCGGCGTGCACAGCGCCGACGCGGCACAGCACGACCAGGGCCACGACCTCGCGGACGTCGTGGGCCAGCTCTCGGCGCGGACGGCGGTGGAGGTGGCCGCGGCGGGCGGACACCACCTGTTCCTCGAAGGGCCGCCCGGCGCAGGCAAGACT
>KL568553.1:10294-14242 GCA_000715605.1 Streptomyces speibonae
CCGCTGGACCGGCAGGCGTCCCTCGAGGTGACGGCCGTGCACTCGGTGGCGGGCCTGCTGCCCCCGGGCAAGCCCCTGATCGACACGGCACCCTACTGCGCCCCGCACCACTCGGCCACGATGCAGGCACTCGTCGGCGGCGGCCCCGGCACGGCCCGGCCGGGAGCGGTCTCCCTCGCACACCGCGGCGTGCTGTTCCTGGACGAGACACCGGAGTTCAGCAGCCGGGCCCTGGACGCCCTGCGCCAGCCGCTGGAGGCCGGGCACGTGGTCATCGCGCGCAGTGCGGGCGTCGTGCGCTTCCCGGCGCGGTTCCTGATGGTGCTCGCCGCCAACCCGTGCCCCTGCGGGCGCTTCTCGGGGACCGGTGACCAGTGCGAATGCCCGCCCTCGGCGATCCGCCGCTACCAGGCCAGACTGTCCGGGCCGCTGCTCGACCGGGTCGACCTGCGCGTCGAGGTCGACCGCGTCACCCGCACCGAGCTGACGGCGAGCGGTGCCCGCGGCGAGACCACCGCCACGGTCGCCGCACGGGTACGCACCGCCCGGGAGCGCGCGGCGGCGCGGCTCGCCGGCACACCGTGGCGGACCAACAGCGAGGTCCCCGGCCGGGAGCTGCGCAGCCGCTGGCACGCCGCACCCGGCGCCATGGACGACGCCGAGCGCGGTCTGGAGCGCGGTGTGCTCACCGCCCGGGGGCTGGACCGGGTGCTGCGGGTCGCCTGGACCGTCGCCGACCTCGGCGGACACGATCGGCCCGACGCCGGGGACGTCGCCCTCGCCCTGCAACTGCGCACCGGCGTACCGCGCGGGGTGCCCATGACGGTCGGGGCGGCGGTATGAGCGCCGCGGCCGGGGGCGAGGGGGAGCTGCTCGGCCGGATCTTCCTCACCCGGGTCCTCGAACCCGGCGACGAGACCGGCGGGCGCTGGGTCAGGGAACTCGGCGTGGACGAGGTGGTGCGCCGACTGCGACGGCGGACCGAGCCGCTGCCCGGGGTGAGCGACCGGCGCTGGGCCGGCCTGACCGCCCGGGCCGAGCGCGCCGAGCCGGGCCGCGATCTCACCGTCGCGCGGGAGGCCGGGGCGCGCTTCGTCCGTCCCGGGACCGCCGAATGGCCGGCGCAGCTCGACGACCTCGGGGACGCCAGGCCGCTCGGACTGTGGGTGCGCGGCGGCCCTGACCTGCGCATGTGGGCGCTGCGCTCGGTCGCCGTCGTCGGCGCCCGCGCCTGCACCGAGTACGGCGCGCACATGGCCGCCACCCTCGCCGCGGGACTGGCCGAGCGCGGCTGGGTCGTCGTCTCCGGTGGTGCCTACGGGGTCGACGGCGCTGCCCACCGCGGCGCACTGGGGTCGGGCGGCGCCACCGTCGCCGTCCTCGCCTGCGGCCTCGACCGGCCCTATCCGCGCGGACACGCCGGACTGATCGGCAGAATCGCCGACCAGGGACTCGTCGTCGGCGAGCTGCCGCCCGGTGATCACCCGACACCGAGCAGATTCATCCTGCGGAACCGGGTGATCGCCGCCCTCACCCGGGGCACGGTCGTGGTGGAGGCCGCCCACCGCAGCGGCTCACTGGTGACCGCCCGGGCGGCCCGGCGGCTGGGCCGGCACACGATAGGAGTCCCGGGACCGGCCACCAGCGGGCTCTCCGCCGGGGTGCACGAGCTGCTGCGCCAGGACGCCGTCCTGGTCACCGACGCCGACGAGGTCGTCGAACTGGTCGGGGACATGGGCGAGCTCGCGCCCGAGCGACGGGGACCGGTGCTGCCCCGCGACCTCCTCGACCCGGCGGGACGTCAGGTCCTCGCCGCGCTCCCCGCCCGCGGAACGGCCCGGCCGGACGAGATCGCGCGGGCCGCGCAGACCACGCCGGACGACGCGATCGCGAGACTGTACGAACTACGAGCACTTGGTTACGTCGAACGACACGGCGACGGCTGGAAGTTGACGCGCCACGCGGTGATGTCGGTCCGGGACGGCCCCGACACCCGTTGACGGAGCGTGTTCGGCCGTCCGGGGGAACCCCGACACCCCTTGGTACATACGCCAGTTGGGGGACCCTGGTGATCACTGAGAGCGACGGGCGTGCCCCGGTGGGGCGGCCCCAGGAACGAATCTGCGCACGGCCCCACCTCGGTTCTTCGCACACCGCGACGCCGTAGTCACGCTACGCTCACGAGGATTCCCGACACGGACAGGCAACTCGACATTCGGACAGACAACGCACCCAGCCAGCACCAGCCCACGGCAGAACGGCACTAGGCGACGAATGCCCCAGCACACCTCCGGGTCCGACCGGGCGGCGATCCCCCCAGCCGCCCGCGACGGTGGCAGCGTGCGGCCGCCCGCTCCCTCGACGCTCGACGAGTTGTGGCGGTCGTACAAGGCGACGGGGGACGAACGACTGCGGGAGCAGCTGATCCTGCACTACTCGCCGCTGGTGAAGTACGTCGCCGGCCGCGTCAGTGTGGGGCTGCCGCCCAACGTCGAGCAGGCGGACTTCGTCTCCTCCGGGGTCTTCGGGCTGATCGACGCCATCGAGAAGTTCGACGTCGACCGGGAGATCAAGTTCGAGACCTACGCGATCACCCGCATCCGGGGCGCGATGATCGACGAGCTGCGGGCGCTGGACTGGATCCCCCGCTCGGTGCGGCAGAAGGCGCGCAACGTGGAGCGCGCCTACGCCACGCTGGAGGCGCGGCTGCGGCGCACGCCGTCGGAGAGCGAGGTCGCCGCCGAGATGGGCATCACGGTGGGCGAGCTGCACGCGGTCTTCAGCCAGCTGTCGCTGGCGAACGTCGTCGCCCTGGAGGAACTGCTGCACGCCGGGGGCGACGGCGGCGACCAGCTGAGCTTCATGGACACCTTGGAGGACACCGCCGCCGACAATCCGGTGGAGGTGGCCGAGGACCGGGAGCTGCGCAGGTTCCTCGCCCGGGCCATCAACACGCTCCCCGAGCGGGAGAAGACCGTGGTCACGCTGTACTACTACGAGGGCCTCACGCTCGCCGAGATCGGCAACGTGCTGGGCGTGACCGAGAGCCGGGTCAGCCAGATCCACACCAAGTCCGTGCTCCAGCTGCGCGCGAAGCTGGCGAGCTTCGGCCGCTGAGCCCGTCCGGCGCAGAGCCGGCCGATCCTCTGGCCGCCGCGGGCCGCGCCTCCGTAAAGTGGACGGCGTGCCAAGGATTCGAGCGGCCTCCGTGGCCGAGCACCGGTCGATGCAGCGAGCCGCCCTGCTGGACGCGGCTCGCTCCCTGCTGTCCGAGGGCGGTACGGAGGCACTGACCTTCCCGGCCCTCGCCGAGCGCACCGGCCTCGCGCGTTCGTCCGTGTACGAGTACTTCCGCTCGCGGGCGGCCGTCGTCGAGGAGCTGTGCGAGGTCGACTTCCCGGTCTGGGCGGCCGAGGTCGAGGCCGCGATGGCGGCCGCCGACGGGGCCGAGGCCAAGATCGAGGCGTATGTGCGCACCCAGCTGCGGCTGGTCGGGGACCGGCGGCACCGCGCCGTGGTCGCCATCTCCGCGAGCGAGCTCGACGAGGGCGCACGCGAGAAGATCCGCGCCGCGCACGGCGGTCTGGTCACGATGATCGGTGAGGCGCTGGCAGGTCTGGGCCACACCCAGCCCCGCCTCGCGGCCATGCTTCTCCAGGGCGTGGTCGACGCCGCGGTGCGCCGCATCGAGCTGGGCGCGGCGGAACACCCCGACGACATCACGGAAGCAGCGGTCACCATGGCCCTCAAGGGCGCCCGCGGCTGACCCCCGCCACCCTCCGGCCTCGCCGGAGCCCCCACCCCGGGGAGCGCCGCCCCACGGTTGTTGTCCCCTGCGGCGGGACAGCGAGCGGCGTCGGCCGGTTCCGCGTCCCTCCGGCCGGAGTGGGCCGTGGCAGGTGGGCAGGTTGGGGTGACGGTGTGCCTGGGCGTCCCGCGCCCGCGTGT
>KL568553.1:14456-16580 GCA_000715605.1 Streptomyces speibonae
GGTGGGCAGGTTGGGGTGACGGTGTGCCTGGGCGTCCCGCGCCCGCGTGTGGGGCTGCACCCAGGGCTGTCACCCCCTGCGGCGGGACAGTGAGCCGCGTCCGCCGGTTTCGCGCGGCTCCGGGTGAGGCGGGCCGTGGCGGGTGGGCCGGTTGGGGCGGCGGCGGTGTGCCGGGGTGTGCCGCGCCCGCCTGTGGGGCCGCCCGGAGTTGTTGCCTCCTGGGGTGGCCCAGTGAGCCGGGTCCGCCCGTTCCGCGTCCCTCCGGTCGGAGTGGGCCGTGGCGGGTGGGCCGGTGGAGGCGGGGTGCGGGTTGGGTGTGTCTGGTGGGGCTCAATCGGGTGCCGGGGCCGACAGGACCGGGAGGAGCCTTGGCGGGTCTCTGTGGAGCAGCCATGGGGGGAGCAGGGTGAGGGGGTTCAGGTAGGCGTCGGCTCGTAGCAGGCCCCAGTGGACGCACGGGGCCGTGCAGTGGGAGCCCGTCGGTTCCACCGTGCCGATCGTCTCGCCGGCCGTCACTTCGTCGCCCTCGGCCACCGAGGCGCCGACCGGTTCGTAGGTCGTGCGCAGGGGCGGGTGGCCCGTGCCCGCCAGTTCCACCGAGACGACGCCCCGTCCGGCCACCCGGCCCGCGAAGGAGACCCGGCCCGCCGCCACCGCCCGGACCGGCGCCCCCGGCGCGGCCACCAGGTCCACGCCCCGGTGCCCGCGCCCGTACGCCGTCGCCGGGGGCTCCCAGCCGCGCAGCACCGGGGGCCGTGTCCCCACCGGCCAGGTCCGTCCCACGGCCGGGACCGTGCCGTCGTCCCGCACCGGCCCCACCGCCGCCGCCGGCAGCCAGGACGGCGGCGGCGGGGCCAGCAGCGCCGCCACGGTCATGATCACCAGCAGGGCCAGCCGTACCGCCGCCCTCGCCCCTCGCCTCGTTCGCATGCCCGCAGCGTGCCGCGAACGGGCGCTCACCGCAGGGACCTGTGGACGACCGCCCGGGTTGTGGACAACGGCGTCACCCGCGGCCCCGCGGGTCCCGTACACTTCTGGTGGCGACCCGGGCCACCGGGTCGACTTCGCACGCCCCGGCATCGGGCCCGGTCACAGCCGGAAACCCGATGTCAGCGCCCCTCGGTCCTTGCGGCAACGGCGCGTCGTGGGCGTCAGGCGCGGAGGCCGTCCGGCACCCGCGGCACAACCGAGAAATTCAAGGAGATACGGCCATGGCCGTCGTCACGATGCGGGAGCTGCTGGAGAGCGGCGTCCACTTCGGTCACCAGACCCGCCGTTGGAACCCGAAGATGAAGCGCTTCATCTTCACGGAGCGCAACGGCATCTACATCATCGACCTGCTCCAGTCGCTGTCGTACATCGACCGCGCCTACGAGTTCGTCAAGGAGACCGTCGCCCACGGCGGCACGGTCATGTTCGTCGGCACGAAGAAGCAGGCGCAGGAGGCCATCGCCGAGCAGGCCACCCGCGTCGGCATGCCCTACGTCAACCAGCGCTGGCTGGGCGGCATGCTCACCAACTTCTCGACCGTCTACAAGCGTCTGCAGCGCCTCAAGGAGCTCGAGCAGATCGACTTCGAGGACGTGGCCGCCTCCGGCCTCACCAAGAAGGAGCTGCTGGTCCTCTCCCGCGAGAAGGCCAAGCTGGAGAAGACCCTCGGCGGTATCCGCGAGATGCAGAAGGTGCCCAGCGCCGTCTGGATCGTGGACACCAAGAAGGAGCACATCGCGGTCGGCGAGGCCCGGAAGCTCAACATCCCGGTCGTCGCCATCCTCGACACCAACTGCGACCCCGACGAGGTCGACTACAAGATCCCGGGCAACGACGACGCGATCCGCTCCGTCACCCTGCTCACCCGCGTGATCGCCGACGCCGTCGCCGAGGGCCTCATCGCCCGCTCCGGTGGCGCCGGTGAGGGCAAGGGCGAGAAGGCCGCCGGCGAGCCGCTGGCCGAGTGGGAGCGCGACCTGCTCGAGGGCGAGAAGAAGGCCGAGGAGGCCGCTCCGGCCGCCGCCGAGGGCGAGAAGGCCGACGGCGAGAAGACCGAGGGCGAGAAGAAGGCCGAGGCTCCCGCCGCCGAGGCCGAGCAGGCCTGACCGCCCTGTCTCCGAGCCGTTGACGGCG
>KL568553.1:16751-20096 GCA_000715605.1 Streptomyces speibonae
GAGATGTGTATAAGAGACAGGGCGGGCCCCGACCCGCGGATCTCCGAACCTCCAGACTTCGAGAAAGATTCACAGACTCATGGCGAACTACACCGCCGCCGACGTCAAGAAGCTCCGGGAGCTCACCGGCGCCGGCATGATGGACTGCAAGAAGGCGCTGGACGAGGCCGACGGCAACGTCGACAAGGCCGTCGAGGCGCTCCGCATCAAGGGCCAGAAGGGCGTCGCCAAGCGCGAGGGCCGCTCCGCCGAGAACGGCGCCGTGGTCTCGATCATCGCCGACGACAACTCCTCCGGCGTCCTGGTCGAGCTGAAGTGCGAGACGGACTTCGTCGCCAAGGGTGAGAAGTTCCAGAACGTCGCCACCGCCATCGCCGAGCACGTCGCGAAGACCTCCCCGGCCGACCTCGAGGCCCTGCTCGCCTCCGAGATCGAGCCCGGCAAGACCGTCCAGGCGTTCGTGGACGAGGCCAACGCCAACCTGGGCGAGAAGATCGTCCTGGACCGCTTCGCGCAGTTCGCCGACGGCTACGTGACGGCGTACATGCACCGCACGATGCCCGACCTGCCCCCGCAGATCGGTGTGCTCGTCGAGCTGGACAAGCCCAACGCCGAGATCGCCAAGGGCGTCGCCCAGCACATCGCCGCCTTCGCGCCGAAGTACCTCTCCAAGGAGGACGTCCCGGCCGAGGTCGTCGAGGCCGAGCGCCGCATCGCCGAGGAGACCACCCGCGCCGAGGGCAAGCCCGAGGCCGCCCTGCCGAAGATCGTCGAGGGTCGCCTCAACGGCTTCTTCAAGGACGCCACGCTGCTCGGCCAGCCCTACGCGCTCGACAACAAGAAGTCCGTCCAGAAGGTCCTGGACGAGGCCGGTGTCACCCTGAAGCGCTTCACGCGCATCAAGGTCGGCATCTGAGTCCGTACCGCGACGGGCGCGCGACCCCGATAGGGTCGACCGCAGTCGTTCGGACAGGCGTCCGCGCATGCGCGCGTGCCGGACGACAGCAGATCTGACGAGGAGGCCATTGCCGCATGGGATGCGAACCACGCCCCACCGGCAATGGCCTTCTCGCATGTGCAACACGCGAAAGAGGCGGAATCCCCCATGACCACCAAGGCTGAGAAGAGCGACGACGGCAAAGTACGCGGCCGGTTTCTGCTGAAGCTGTCCGGAGAGGCCTTCTCCGGTGGCGGGGGACTGGGTGTCGACCCCGACGTGGTGCACGCGATCGCGCGTGAGATCGCGGCCGTCGTACGGGACGGGGCGCAGATCGCGATCGTCATCGGCGGCGGCAACTTCTTCCGCGGCGCGGAGCTCCAGGTCCGCGGCATGGACCGCGCCCGCTCCGACTACATGGGCATGCTCGGCACCGTGATGAACTGCCTCGCCCTCCAGGACTTCCTGGAGAAGGAGGGCGTGGACTGCCGCGTGCAGACCGCCATCACCATGGGGCAGGTCGCCGAGCCCTACATCCCGCTGCGCGCCGTGCGCCACCTGGAGAAGGGGCGCGTGGTCATCTTCGGCGCCGGTATGGGCATGCCGTACTTCTCCACCGACACCACCGCCGCCCAGCGCGCCCTGGAGATCGACGCCGAGGCGCTGCTCATGGGCAAGAACGGCGTGGACGGGGTCTATGACTCCGACCCCAAGACCAACCCCGATGCCGTGAAGTTCGACGCGCTCGGCTACGGCGAGGTCATCACCCGGGACCTGAAGGTCGCCGACGCCACGGCCGTCACGCTCTGCCGTGACAACAGCCTGCCGATCGTCGTCTTCGAGCTTCTGAAGGAGGGCAATATCGCCCGCGCGGTCAAGGGTGAGAAGATCGGCACGCTTGTGGGTGACCACGCCGGGCGCAACTGACCGGGGGATGGACAATGTCCTGCCGGTCGGGAACCGTGCAGGAAGAAGACGCGACGCAGCCGGCCGCCGCCCCGACAGAGGAACCGCAGCCGGGCCTACTCAAGACACGCAGGAGCAAGTGGTGATCGAAGAGACCCTCCTCGAGGCCGAGGAGAAGATGGAGAAGGCCGTCGTGGTCGCCAAGGAGGACTTCGCCGCGATCCGCACCGGCCGTGCGCACCCGGCGATGTTCAACAAGATCGTGGCCGACTACTACGGCGCGCCGACGCCGATCAACCAGCTGGCCTCGTTCTCCGTGCCCGAGCCGCGCATGGCCGTGGTGACGCCGTTCGACAAGAGCGCGCTGCGCAACATCGAGCAGGCCATCCGCGACTCCGACCTGGGCGTCAACCCGAGCAACGACGGCAACATCATCCGGGTGGTGTTCCCCGAGCTGACCGAGGAGCGCCGGCGCGAGTTCATCAAGGTCGCCAAGGCCAAGGGCGAGGACGCCAAGGTGTCCATCCGCGCCGTGCGCCGCAAGGCCAAGGACGCCATCGACAAGATGATCAAGGACGGCGAGGTCGGCGAGGACGAGGGCCGCCGTGCGGAGAAGGAGCTCGACGACACCACGGCGAAGTACGTCGCCCAGGTGGACGAGCTCCTGAAGCACAAGGAAGCGGAACTGCTCGAGGTCTGATGAACGACTCTTCCTGGGGGACGCCGCAGACCGGGTACTGGGGGCCGCCCGACCACGGGCCCGGCCAGGGGGCTGTCCCGGCGGGTCCCGCGTACGATGCGCACTACGCGCAGCAGACTCGCCCCCTGCCCCTCGTGCCCGACGTGCCCGACCACGGCGGAGACCAGGATGCGGGCCGGGGGGCCGCTCGGCTGAGCGGTCCTCTGTTCCGAGACGAGACGCCGCAGGCACGGCCCCATCCCGGGGAGGTGCAGCAGAATCCGGAGCCCATGCCCGACGCCCCGCAGCCGGCGCCCGCCCCGCAGAAGAAGAGCGCGGGCCGCGACCTCGGCGCCGCGATAGGCGTCGGCGTCGGACTCGGCGCGGTGATCGTCGCGTCGCTGTTCGTCGTCAAGGCCGTCTTCGTCGGGGTGATCGTCGTCGCCGTCGTGGTCGGCCTGTGGGAGCTGACGACGCGGCTCGAGGAGCGCAAGGACATCAAGGCGCCCCTCGTCCCGCTCGCGCTCGGCGGCGCGGCCATGGTCGTCGCCGGGTACGCCCGGGGTGCCGAGGGTGCGTGGGTCGCCATGGCGCTCACCACGCTGGCGGTGCTCGTCTGGCGGATGACGGCGCCGCCCGAGGGCTACCTCAGGGACGTCACGGCGGGCGTCTTCGCGGCGTTCTACGTCCCGTTCCTGGCGACCTTCGTCGCGATGATGCTCACAGCCGACGACGGCTCGTGGCGCGTCCTCACCTTCCTCCTGCTGACCGTGGTCAGCGACACGGGCGCCTACGCGGTCTGTCTCTTATACACATCTCTGAT
>KL568553.1:20306-23831 GCA_000715605.1 Streptomyces speibonae
GAGATGTGTATAAGAGACAGGTCCCGGCAAGACCCGCGAGGGCCTGCTGGGCGCGATCGCCTTCGCGATGGCCGCGGGCGCCCTGTGCATGCAGTTCCTGATCGACGACGGCCGCTGGTGGCAGGGCCTGCTGCTGGGCCTCGCGGTCGCGGTCAGCGCCACCCTGGGCGACCTCGGCGAGTCCATGATCAAACGTGACCTGGGCATCAAGGACATGGGCACGCTCCTGCCCGGCCACGGCGGCATCATGGACCGCCTGGACTCCCTGCTGCCGACGGCGCCGGTGGTGTGGTTGCTGCTGGTGATCTTCGTCGGATCGGGTTGACGGCGAACAGGTACTCTGGAAGGGCTCGCGTGGGAACGCGGGCCCTTTCGTACGTCCCCGCCACCCGCGGGAGGCGTCCGGTCCCCGGGCCGGCGGCACGGCCATGCCGCCGTCCGCGCCCGCGAAACGACCGGACCCCGTCTTTCTGAGGAGTTGCCCGACCGTGGCCCGACCCGCCCCCGGTGAGCTCACCTTCGCCGCACCCCGCGGAGCGAAACGGCCGCCGCGGCACCTTGCCGATCTCACGCCCGCCGAGCGCAAGGAGGCGGTCGTCGCGGCCGGTGAGAAGGGGTTCCGTGCCAAGCAGCTCTCGCAGCACTACTTCGCGCGGTACGCGCACGATCCGGAGCAGTGGACCGACATCCCGGCCGGCGCGCGCGGCAAGCTGCGGGAGGCGCTGCTGCCGGAACTGATGACGGTCGTACGGCATCTGTCGACCGACCAGGGCACGACGCGCAAGACGCTGTGGAAGCTGTTCGACGGGACGCTCGTCGAGTCCGTGCTGATGCGCTACCCGGACCGGGTGACCATGTGCATCAGCTCGCAGGCCGGGTGCGGGATGAACTGCCCGTTCTGCGCCACGGGGCAGGCGGGTCTCGACCGGAACCTGTCGACGGCCGAGATCGTGCACCAGATCGTGGACGGCATGCGGGCGCTGCGGGACGGCGAGGTGCCCGGCGGGCCGGCGCGGCTGAGCAACATCGTGTTCATGGGCATGGGGGAGCCGCTCGCCAACTACAACCGGGTGGTGGGCGCCATCCGGCGGCTCACCGACCCCGAGCCGGACGGACTCGGGCTGTCGCAGCGGGGGATCACCGTGTCCACCGTGGGCCTCGTCCCGGCGATCCACCGCTTCTCCGACGAGGGCTTCAAGTGCCGGCTCGCGATCTCGCTGCACGCCCCCGACGACGAGCTGCGCGACACCCTCGTCCCGGTGAACACACGGTGGAAGGTGCGCGAGGTGCTCGACGCCGGGTTCGAGTACGCGGCCAGGTCGGGGCGGCGGCTGTCCATCGAGTACGCGCTCATCCGGGACATCAACGACCAGGCGTGGCGCGGTGACCGGCTGGGACGGCTGCTCAAGGGCCGCCCCGTGCACGTCAACCTCATCCCGCTCAACCCGACGCCCGGCTCCAAGTGGACCGCCTCCCGCCCCGAGGACGAGAAGGCGTTCGTGGAGGCGATCGCCGCGCACGGTGTGCCGGTGACGATCCGGGACACCCGTGGACAGGAGATCGACGGGGCGTGCGGTCAGCTCGCCGCGACCGAGCGGTAAGGTGACCCGAGTAAGTCCTAGGTAAGTACAACCTCATATTCCGACAGGGGAGCGCCACAGCGCTGAGAGTGCGGCACCGGCCGCAGACCCTCCGAACCTGGCCCAGGTCATTCTGGGTAGGGAGATCGGTCATCACTCGAGCTGTTGCGCCCTGCCCGGGACTCCGCCCAGGGGTCCCGGGCAGGGCCGCGTCTCTTCCTGGTCACCCCCAGGAGGAATCAAGTGGGCATCACCAAGAAGGTCACGGTCCTGGCCGTCGGGCTGGGACTGGTCACGCTGTCCGCGTGCGGGTCGTCCGACGACGGCGGCAGCGCCGACGGCGGCGGGTCGGGCACCGTGACCCTCGTCAGTCACAACTCGTGGGCCGTGTCCGAGGACGTCGTCGCCGCCTTCGAGAAGGAGTCCGGCTACAAGCTGAGGGTCCTCGAGGACGGCGACGCCGGGCAGGCCGTGAACAAGGCCGTCCTGACCAAGGACAACCCGCAGGGCGACGTCTTCTTCGGCGTCGACAACACCCTGCTCTCCCGAGCCCTCGACAACGGGCTGTTCCAGCCGTACGAGGCCAAGGGCGCGGACAAGGTCCTGCCCGGCTACCGCGCGGACGGGAACAAGCACCGGGTCACCCCCGTCGACACCGGCGACATCTGCGTCAACTACGACAAGGCGTGGTTCGGCGAGCACGACCTGACCCCGCCGAAGACCTTCGACGACCTGATCAAGCCCGCGTACAAGGACCTCCTCGTCGTCGAGAACGCCTCCACCTCCTCACCCGGCCTGGGCTTCCTGCTCGGCACCGCCGCGAAGTACGGCGACGAGGGCTGGCCGGAGTACTGGAAGAAGCTCAAGGCCAACGGCGTCAAGGTGGTCGACGGCTGGGAGCAGGCCTACAACGAGGAGTTCTCCGGCTCGGCCGGCGGCAGGAAGGCCAAGGCCGACCGTCCGCTCGTCGTGTCCTACGCCTCCTCGCCGCCCGCCGAGGTGATCTACGCCGACCCCAGGCCGGAGACGGCGCCCACCGGCGTGGCCGAGGGCACCTGCTTCCGCCAGGTCGAGTACGCGGGCCTGCTGGCCAACGCCAAGAACCCCGAGGGCGCGAAGGCGCTGCTCGACTTCATGGTCGGCAAGCGGTTCCAGGAGGACATGCCGCTCAACATGTTCGTGTACCCGGTGGTGGAGGGCGCCGAGGTGCCCGAGGAGTTCACGGAGTTCGGACCGCAGGCGAAGGAGCCGCAGACCATGGACCCGGCGAAGATCGCCGAGAACCGTGACCAGTGGGTCAAGTCGTGGACCTCGCTCGTTCTGAAGTGATGCGAGCCGCGGCCGGGCGGCGCGGGAACGCGGCGCGGCTCGGTCTGATGGCCGTGCCCGTCGCGTTCTTCGCCGTCTTCTTCGCCTATCCCGTCGCCGCGATCGTCGCGCGCGGACTGAAGACGGACGGGAGCTGGCAGCTCGGGCGGATCGGGGAGGTACTGGCCCAGTCCGACGTCCGGCAGGTGCTGTGGTTCACCACCTGGCAGGCCGTCGTCTCCACCGCCCTCACCCTGCTGATCGCCCTGCCCGGCGCCTATGTCTTCGCCCGCTTCGACTTCCCCGGCAAGCAGGTGCTGCGGGCCGTGGTCACGGTGCCGTTCGTGCTGCCCACGGTCGTCGTCGGTTCGGCGTTCATGGCACTGGTCGGGCGCGGCGGTCTCCTCGACGCGGTGTGGGGGGTGCGCCTGGACACCACGGTGTGGGCGATCCTGCTCGCGCACGTGTTCTTCAACTACGCCGTCGTCGTGCGCACCGTGGGCGGCCTGTGGGCCCAGCTCGACCCGCGGCAGGAGGAGGCCGCACGGATGCTCGGCGCCTCCCGGTTCGCGGCCTGGCGGACCGTCACCCTGCCCGCGCTCGCGCCCGCCGTGGCGGCCGCCGCGCTGATGGTGTT
>KL568553.1:24060-24668 GCA_000715605.1 Streptomyces speibonae
GCCGTGGCGGCCGCCGCGCTGATGGTGTTCCTGTTCACCTTCACCTCCTTCGGCGTGGTGCAGATCCTCGGCGGACCGACCTTCTCCACGCTCGAAGTGGAGATCTACCGGCAGACCTCCGAGATCTTCGACCTGTCCACGGCCGCCGTGCTGACGATGGTCCAGTTCGTCGCCGTGGGCTCGATCCTCGCCCTGCACGCCTGGACCGTACGGCGCCGGGAGACCGCGCTGCGGCTGGTGGACGCCTCGGTGACGGCCCGCCGGCCGCGCGGCGCCGGGCAGTGGGCACTGCTGGGCGGAGTCGTCGCCACGGTCGCCGTACTGCTCCTGCTGCCCCTCGCGGTGCTGGTGCAGCGTTCCTTCGACGGCGCCGGCCTCGGCTACTACCGGGCGCTGACCGAGGACGACGGCGGGGTGTTCCTGGTCCCGCCGGTCGAGGCGGTCGGCAACTCGCTGCAGTACGCCCTCGCCGCCACCGCCATCGCCGTGGTGATCGGCGGACTCGCGGCCGTCGCGCTGACCCGGCGGGACGCGGGACGGCTGGTGCGCGGGTTCGACGCCCTGCTGATGCTGCCGCTCGGGGTGTCGGCGGTGACCGTCGGCTTCGG
>KL568553.1:24885-25064 GCA_000715605.1 Streptomyces speibonae
CCGCCGCTGGACCTGCGGACCTCCTGGATCCTGGTCCCCCTCGCCCAGGCGCTCGTGGGCGTGCCGTTCGTCGTACGGACCATGCTGCCGGTGCTGCGGGCGGTGGACGTGCGGCTGCGGGAGGCGGCGGCGGTGCTCGGGGCGTCGCCGTGGCGGGCCTGGCGCGAGGTGGACCTGCC
>KL568553.1:25293-31887 GCA_000715605.1 Streptomyces speibonae
CCCTGCCGATGGTGCGGCGGGCGCTGCTCGTCGCGGCCGGGTTCGCCTTCGCGGTGTCGCTGGGGGAGTTCGGGGCGACGGTGTTCATCGCGCGGCCGGAGAACCCCACGCTGCCGGTGGCCGTGGAGCGGCTGCTCGGGCGGCCCGGAGACCTCAACTACGGCCAGGCGATGGCCCTGTCGACGATTCTGATGATCGTGTGCGCGGTGGCGCTGCTGGTGCTGGAGCGGCTGCGGACCGACCGGACCGGGGAGTTCTAGATGCTGCTGAGTCTTCAGGGCGCCACCGTCCGCTTCGGCGGCCGGGCGGTGCTGGACGCGGTCGGCCTGGAGGTCGCCGAGCAGGAGATCGTGTGTGTGCTCGGGCCCAGCGGCAGCGGCAAGTCGACGCTGCTGCGGGCCGTCGCGGGTCTGCAGCCCCTCGACGCCGGACGGATCCTGCTCGACGGGCACGACCAGTCGGGCGTGCCCCCGCACCGGCGCGGGGTGGGGCTGATGTTCCAGGACCACCAGCTCTTCCCGCAGCGCGACGTCGGCGGCAACGTGGCCTTCGGGCTGCGGATGCACGGCGCGTCACGGGCCCGGCAGGCGGAGCGCGTGGCGGAGCTGCTGGACCTGGTGGGGCTGCCCGGGGCGGCCGGACGGGCCGTCGCCGCGCTGTCCGGGGGCGAGCAGCAGCGCGTCGCGCTGGCCCGCGCCCTGGCCCCCAGCCCCCGGCTGCTGATGCTGGACGAGCCGCTCGGCCAGCTCGACCGGTCGCTCAGGGAACGGCTCGTCGTCGAACTGCGCGAGCTGTTCGCGAGGCTGGGCACGACCGTGCTCGCCGTGACCCACGACCAGGGCGAGGCGTTCGCGCTGGCCGACCGGGTGGTGGTGATGCGGGACGGGCGGATCGCCCAGTCCGGCACGCCGCTCGAGGTGTGGCAGCGCCCGGCCGACGCCTTCGTGGCGCGCTTCCTCGGCTTCGAGAACGTCGTCGAGGCGGCCGTCGGGGACGGGGCCGCCGTGACCCCCTGGGGCAAGGTCCCCGTGCCGGAGGGCGCCCCGCAGGGTACGCGGACGCTGCTGGTGCGGCCCGCCGGGGTCCGTCTGGTCCCGGTCGAGGAGGGGCTGCGCTGCAGGGTGGCGGCGCGCACCTTCCGGGGCACCCATGTCGCCGTGCACCTCCAGCCCGAGGACGCGCCCCGGCTGGAGGCGGCCTGCCCGCTGCGGGCCGCGCCGGAGGTCGGCGACGAGGTCGGCGTGGAGTTCGACGAGGCGGAAATCGCTGTGCTCGGGTGACCGCGGCTGCCTAGGGTGTGCGTCATGACTCAACTCGCGTACGACCGTTACTGCCAGGAGATCGCCGGTCAAGTGGCGCTGCTGCGGACGGTGGTGACGTCCGGCGCCGATCTGTCCGCGCCGGTGCCGACCACCCCCGAGTGGTCCCTGGAGGAGCTCGTACGGCATGTCGGCGGCTCCCTGCGCTGGGCCGCGCTGATGGTGCGCACCGGGGCCGAGGACGAGATCCCCGAGGAGCGGGTGCCCGAGTACGACGGGCCGCAGGAGTGGGGCGACCGCGGCGCGCTGGACGCCTGGCTGGCCCGGTCCGGCGAGCTGATCGTCGGCGACCTGCGCACGGCCGGACCGGACGCGAAGGTGTGGAGCTGGGCGGACCTGCCCCACGCCGGGTTCTGGGCCCGCCGTATGACGCACGAGCTGATCGTCCACCGCGCGGACGCGGCCCTCGCCGCGGGACTGCCCTTCGAGGTCGCGCCCGACGCCGCCGCCGACGCGATCGACGAATGGCTGGAGATCGTCGAGTGGGCGCAGCGCACGGATCCGGAGGACTCGGTGCACGAGCTGCGCGGACCCCGGCGCACCATCCATCTGCACGCCACGGACACCGGCGCGGACACCCACGCGGAGTGGCTGATCGAGCTCACCGAGGAGGGTGTCTCCTGGCGCCGGGACCATGAGAAGGCCACGGTCGCCCTGCGCGGGCCGCTCACCGCGGTGCTGCTGGCGTTCTACCGCCGGGTGCCGTTGGACTCCCCCGAGGTGGAGGTGCTCGGCGACCGGGAACTGCTGGAGTTCTGGCTGGAGCGGGCGACGTTCGGCTGAGCGTCCGGCACGACGCGACGGCCCGCCCCCCGAGGGGGACGGGCCGCTTCTGTGTCCGTGCGGGATCAGTGCTCGCTGTTCGCCCCGCGACGGCGCATGCCGAAGAAGACCGCGCCACCGCCGATCGCGACCAGCGCGCCCGCGACACCGGCGATCAGGCCGGTGTTGGAGTTGGCGCCGGTCTCGGCGAGGTTGGACTCACCGGCCGGGGAAGGCGCGTTGCTCGACGTGTCCGCCGGCGGGGTGCTCCCGGTCTCCGCCGCCGGCTCCGACTCGGAAGCCGACGGGGCCGGAGACTCGGACTCCTCGTCCTCCGGGGTCGAGGGAGTCGCGGGAGGAGGCGTCGAAGCCGGGGGCTCCTCCTCCTCCGTCTCCTTGCACGGGGTCGACGGGGTCGTCAGGTTCGGCTTGATGTCCTCGTCGACGTAGGGCTTGGCCTTGACGTGGATGCGGTACTCGGCGTTCGGCTTCCAGTCCTCCTCGAAGGTGATGGTGGTGCCCTCACGGCTGCCCTTGACCACCTGCTCGCCGATCTTCTTGATGTCGGCGCCGTTGTTCTGCAGGAAGACGGTGACGGTCGCGGGGACACCGGCCGGGTCGACGTCGGTGACGGTGATGACACCCTTGTCACCGTCACACTCGGCCTCGGCCGAGAACTCGTTGATGTTGCAGGCCGCCGCGCTGCCGGCAATGCCGAGCGTGAGCGCGGCGGACGCGGAGACGACACCGATGGCGCGCACGGAGCGCGCGACGGTACGACGTGATACGGACAGAACTGCCACGTTTGTCCTTTACGGAAGATGCGCAAATGCGGGGGGTTGAGGGAGGGTTGACGATGCATCAACGCTCCCATGTGGCTCTCAGGTCTATAAGCACCGCATAAGTAGTGTCAACGCATATGCCTACCGCCGGCCCGGGCTTTGCTCTTTCGTTAACCACCCAGACGTTTCAACGCCTCCGGAGCCTCTTCGATCCGGTCCACGAGGGCGATCCGGGCGTCCATGGAACGCTCCCGGGCGAGGGACCGCAGCAGCGGCCAGGCCGGCAGCTTCTCCGTCCAGTGCGCCCGGTTCACCAGGACCATGGGCGTGGGTTCACCGCGCGACTCGTAGTAGTTCGGCGTCGCGTTGTCGAAGATCTCCTGTACGGTGCCGGCGGCGCCCGGCAGGAAGACCACACCGGCGTTGCAGCGGGCCAGCAGTCCGTCCTCACGCGTGGCGTTGGCGAAGTACTTCGCGATGTGGGACGCGAAGGCGTTCGGCGGCTCGTGGCCGTAGAACCAGGTGGGGATACCGACCGAGTGGTTGCCCTTCGGCCAGCGGGTGCGCACCTCGAAGGCGGCCCGCGCCCAGTCGGTGATCGACGGCGTGAACGAGGGCGCGGCCGCCAGCAGTCGGCAGGCCTCGTCCAGCATCGCCTCGTCGTAGGGGGCCGCGTAGGCGCCGAGGTTCGCCGCCTCCATCGCGCCCGGGCCGCCGCCCGTCGCCACGGTGAAGCCGGCCAGCGACAGCGCCCGTCCGAGCCGGGCGGCGCCCAGGAACTGCCGGGTGCCGCGGGCCATCGCGTGACCGCCCATCACCCCCACCACCCGCGCGCCGCGCAGGAGTTCGTCGAGGGCGTCGGACATGGAGTCGTCGTGGACCGCGCGCAGCATGGAGGCGAAGATGTCGCCGTTCGCCTTCGTCCGCTGGAACCACGCGTAGGCCAGCGCGTCCGGAGTCGCCTCGTAGCCCTTGTCGAGCGAGGCGAACAGGTCGCCGGGCGTGTAGAGATGCCCCCGGTACGGGTCGAAGGGCAGCCCGGGCACCGGCGGCAGGACCAGGGCGCCGTCGGCGCGGAGCTTCTCCGCCGCGTCGGGGCGCATCCGGCAGCCGAGGAACACCGCCTCGGTGGTGTCGGTGGTGAGCAACTCCCGGGTCCGGTCGGTCAGATCGACGGCCTGGACGCGGAAGCCGGAGAGCGTGCCGCGTGCCGAGACGATCGCGTCGAACTCCTCGAGCGTCTCGATCTCGCGGTCCCCGTGATGGACGGCATGGGCGGGACTGGTCTGCACCCGCCCATGCTAGGCCGTGTCGATCAGCCCTCGACGGCCGCCGGGTCCATCCACACGACCTCGAAGGTGTGGCCGTCGAGGTCGTCGAAGGAGCGGCCGTACATGAAGCCGAGGTCCTGGGTCTCGCCGGCGGCCGTCCCGCCCGCCGCCAGGGCCTTGTCCACCAGCTCGTCGACCTTCTCGCGGCTCTCGGCGCTCAGCGCGATCAGCACCTCGCTGGTCTTCGTCGCGTCCGCGATCTCCTTCTTCGTGAACTCCGCGTACTTCTCCCGCGCCAGCAGCATCACCACGATGGTGTCGCTGATCACGACCGACGCGGTGGTCTCGTCGCTGAACTGTGCGTTGATCGAGTAGCCGAGCTCCGTGAAGAACGTCCGCGACGCGTCGATGTCGTTGACGGGCAGGTTCACGAAGATCATCTGCTGGTACATGGCTGGGCCTCTCCCGGTCCGTTCCGTAGCGTTCGAGAGGGTGGACGGGCGGCCCGGGCGGAACTCATCGGTGCGTGGAGATTTTCCTCGGATCAGTTTCCGCGGGGGGTCCTCAACCGGCCAGCGGCCACGCCGACAACTCTGCGACGACCAGCGACAACGGCCCGAACAGGGCGAGCAGTGCCCCCGCGCGGAGCGCGGCGGCCCGGCGCAGCGTCGCGGCGGGCGCCCCGAGGCGCCGGAGCGCGGCGGTGGTCTCGGAGCGGGCCTGCTTCGCCTCGACGGCGGCCGTCAGCAGGGTCGCCACCGTGCAGCCGGCCACCAGCAGCACCCCGAGCGCGACGAGCGGAGCGGAGGAGGTGTCCTCCCGGTCGTGCAGCGAGGCCATGGCGTACACGGCTGCCAGGACCGCGCAGACCACGCCCAGCGGACGGCCGATGCGGGTGGCCTCCGTCATGAGCACCCGCCCGGCGAGCAGCCGGACCGCTCCCGGGCGGACCGTCTGGAGCAGCCGGCCGCACAGGTGGGTGAGCCCCGGGCCGGCGAGCGCGAGCCCGACGCAGGCCAGGGCCAGCCCGAGCAGCGCGACCGGCCGGTCGACCGGCTCACCCCCGGCGGCCGAACGGCTCGCGAGGGCCTCCACGGCGAGACCCACCGCCAGCACCGCGATGCCCCAGGGCAGCCCTGACGGCGGCGCGTGCGGCACGGCGGGCGGCCCGTCGGCGGAGGCGACGCGCTGACCGGTCGCGTCGGTCGTGCCGGACGCGCCGTACACGGCGGGTTCCGTGTTGGCGCCGGAGGCGGCGGGCGCGGCGGCCGCGCGGGATGCGAGTGGCTCGGCGGATGCGGGGTCCGGCCCGCCGGCCGGTGCGGCGACGCCCCCGGCACCCTTCGCCACGCCGTCCGCCACGGCGGTCCCCGCACCGGCCATCGCGCCGGCGCCGGAGCCGACCGCCGCGCCGTCCTCCTCCGCCGCCCCCGCCGTGCGCCGCCCGCGCACCGGAGCCCTCAGCTGCTTGCCGAAGCGTCCGTACGCCCCGAACGACTCCCTCACCGGCGCATTCCGGTACGCGCCGAACCTGCCGTACGTCCGTGCCGCGCGGGGCGCGCCCGGCGCCGGCTCGCGCGGCCGCAGGGCCAGGGCCACCGCGGCCGACGCGCTCAGCGGCACCAGGGACAGCAGCGTCAGGGCGGCCGGCATCGGAAGCGGCCGGCCGACGGCGAGGAAGTCCGTCGAGGCGTCGTCGAGGGGCATGCCGGTGAGGTCGCCGCGTAGCTGGAGGAAGGCCAGCAGGGCCAGTGCGGAGCCCAGCAGGCAGGACAGGGCCGTGGTGGTCACGGAGATCAGCATCAGCCGGACGGGTCCGAGGCCGATCGCCGACAGACCGGGCCGGGGCCGGGTGCCCGGATCGCTGCGGGCGACCGCGACCGCGAAGTACACCGTGGCCGCCAGCGGGGCCGCGCACCAGGCCAGCCGGAGCGCCGAGGCGGCCGGGTCGAGGTTGCCCAGGGCGTGGCCGAGGGCGCTCAGCAGCAGGAAGCCCGTGCCCGCCGACGCGGCCGCGACCAGCAGCCGGCGCAGCTGGAGGGCCGGATGGGCGCCGAGGCCTAGACGGAGAGCGAGCACGCCGCCCGGCCTTCCGTCTCGGCCGTCCCGGGGACCGGCGGCAGGTGGACGGTGTGCACGCGCCGCCCGTCGAGCAGCGACACGGTGCGGTCGGCGAGCGCGGCGGTCTGCGCGTCGTGAGTGGCGAGGACGACGGTGATGCCGTGCGAGCGGGCGGCGGTGGTGAGCGTGCGCAGGACGTGGGCGCGGTCGACGCGGTGCAGCGGTGCGGTCGGCTCGTCGGCGAACAGCACCGTGGGCGCCGGGGCGAGGGCGCGGGCGATGCACACCCGCTGCCGCTCCGCATGCGTCAGCTCCACGGGGTGCTTGCGCGCCTTGTCCCCGATGTCGAGGCGCTCCAGCCACTCCAGGGCCGCCGTCTTGGCGCGGCGCCGGCCGGTG
>KL568553.1:32105-37512 GCA_000715605.1 Streptomyces speibonae
GGGCCCCGGCCGGTGCCGCGCAGCATCAGCGGCAGGGCGGCGTTCTCCCAGACGTTCAGCTCGTCGACCAGCAGCGGGGCCGGGTCGATCCAGCCGAAGCGGTCCCGGCGCAGCCGCTCGCGGGCCGCCGGGGTCATGGTGTGCACGGGCACGCTGTTGAACCAGATCTCGCCGCTGCCGGCGGGCAGCAGTCCGGACAGGCAGCGCAGCAGGGTCGTCTTGCCGCTGCCGCGCGGGCCGCCGACGGCGAGGATCTCGCTCTCCCGGACGCCGAGCGAGACCCCGCTCAGCCCGGGCGAGTCGTCGTCGTGCCGGAAGTGCAGGGCGCGCGCCCAGAGCACGTCGTTGTCCGGTGGGGCCACCATGGCGTACACCTCGGTTCGGATCGGAAATGCCGTGCGCGATTCGGGTAAGTCCCCCGTCCGGGGGAACGAAGGCGCGGCCGATCGGTCACTGGCACGCTAGGCAGGCCATGGCGGCGGGCCGGACAGTACGCGGCCCCGGGCCCCGGTTTCTCACTCGAACGGGCTGCTCCGGGGCCGGTGTTGATCATCCAGAAGGAAGATCGGAACCTCGGGTGGCGTAACGGACTACAGCTTGGTCCACGCCTCGGAGAGGGTGGCGCGCAGGATCTGCTCGATCTCGTCGAAGGTCCCCTGGTCGGAGATCAGCGGCGGGGCGAGCTGGACGACCGGGTCGCCGCGGTCGTCGGCACGGCAGTACAGGCCGTTGTCGAAGAGCTTCTTCGACAGGAAGCCGTACAGGACGCGCTCGGTCTCCTCGGCGTCGAAGGACTCCTTGG
Organism: Streptomyces speibonae; assembly: GCA_000715605.1. GTDB lineage: Bacteria > Actinomycetota > Actinomycetes > Streptomycetales > Streptomycetaceae > Streptomyces > Streptomyces speibonae. The sequence goes on from KL568553.1 coordinate 32,908, forward strand.
TGTTCTTGTCCTTGACCAGTTCGATGCCGTAGAAGAAGCCGTTGCCGCGGACGTCGCCGACGATCGGCAGGTCGTGCAGCTTCTCCAGGGTGGCGCGGAAGGCGCCCTCGTTGTCCAGCACGTGCTGGTTGAGGCCCTCGCGCTCGAACAGGTCGAGGTTGGCGATGGCGACGGCGGCGGAGACCGGGTGGCCGCCGAAGGTGTAGCCGTGCAGGAAGGTGTTCTCGCCCTGGTAGAACGGCTCGGCGAGGCGGTCGGAGACGACGCACGCGCCGATGGGGGAGTAGCCCGAGGTCATGCCCTTGGCGCAGGTGATCATGTCCGGGACGTAGCCGAACTTGTCGCAGGCGAACGTCGTGCCGAGGCGGCCGAAGGCGCAGATGACCTCGTCGGAGACGAGCAGCACGTCGTACTGGTCGCAGATCTCGCGCACCCGCTGGAAGTAGCCGGGCGGGGGCGGGAAGCAGCCGCCGGCGTTCTGCACCGGCTCCAGGAAGACCGCGGCGACCGTGTCGGGGCCCTCGAAGAGGATCTGCTGCTCGATCTGGTCGGCGGCCCAGCGGCCGAACGCCTCGGGGTCGTCCCCGTGGATCGGGGCGCGGTAGATGTTGGTGTTGGGCACCTTGTGGGCGCCCGGCACCAGCGGTTCGAACGGGGCCTTCAGGCCCGGCAGTCCGGTGATGGACAGGGCGCCCTGCGGGGTGCCGTGGTAGGCCACCGCGCGGGAGATCACCTTGTACTTGGTCGGCTTGCCGGTGAGCTTGAAGTACTGCTTGGCGAGCTTCCAGGCGGTCTCCACCGCCTCACCGCCGCCGGTGGTGAAGAAGACCTTGTTCAGGTCGCCCGGCGCCTCGTGCGCCAGCCGCTCCGCGAGTTCCACGGCCTTGGGGTGGGCGTAGGACCACACCGGGAAGAAGGCCAGCTCCTGGGCCTGCTTGGAGGCCGTCTCCGCGAGTTCCTGACGGCCGTGGCCCGCCTGCACCACGAACAGGCCCGCGAGGCCGTCGAGGTAGCGCTTGCCCTTGTCGTCGTAGATGTGGGTGCCCTCGCCCCGGACGATGGTGGGGACGGGTGCGTTCTCGTACGAGGACATGCGGGTGAAGTGCATCCACAGGTGGTCGTACGCGGACTTGCTGAGGTCCTTGGGGCGGTCGGTACTCACGATTATCGGGTTCCCCACATGTAGGTCTGCTTCTTGAGCTTGAGGTAGACGAAGCTCTCGGTGGAGCGCACGCCGGGGACGGCCCGGATGCGTGTGTTGATGACCTCCAGAAGGTGGTCGTCGTCCTCGCAGACGATCTCGACCATCAGGTCGAAGGAGCCCGCGGTCATCACCACGTACTCGCATTCGCCCATGGCGGCCAGCGCGTCGGCCACGGACTCCACGTCGCCCTCGACGTTGACACCGACCATCGCCTGCCGGCGGAAGCCCACGGTGAGCGGGTCCGTGACGGCGACGATCTGCATCACGCCCTGGTCGAGCAGTTTCTGGACGCGCTGGCGCACGGCCGCCTCCGACAGGCCCACGGCCTTGCCGATGGCGGCGTACGGCCGTCGGCCGTCCTCCTGGAGCTGCTCGATGATGGCGAGGGACACGGCGTCCAGATGGGGACCGCCGCCGTTCTTGGACTCGCGGGAGTCCTTCGCGTCTGCGCTTCGACTGGCCACGGGGCCACTCTGCACGACGTATCGACAGTTTCGCAAGGCCCGATCGATGAAATTCGTTGTCTGCTGGCCTCTGTCTTGCGGATTTCGCAGATGCGGACGGGGTGGGGGTGTTGAAAACGTCAGCCGTCGGTTTAGGGTGGGTGTCTCAGGTATTGGACAGCTCGACACCTTCGAGCCGACACCTCGGACACCCACAAGGAACACCAGGAGGGCCTGCAGTGAGCACCGAGCTGCGTCGTCTGCGCAACTACATCGGCGGGGAGTTCCGGGACGCCGCCGACGGACGGACCACCGAAGTGGTCAACCCCGCGACCGGCGAGGCGTACGCGACCGCTCCGCTGTCCGGGCCGGCGGATGTGGACGCCGCCATGGCGGCCGCCGCCGAGGCGTTCCCCGGCTGGCGCGACACCACCCCGGCGGAGCGGCAGAAGGCCCTGCTGAAGATCGCGGACGCCTTCGAGGAGCGCGCCGAGGAACTCATCGCGGCCGAGGTGGAGAACACGGGCAAGCCCACCGGGCTGACCCGCACCGAGGAGATCCCGCCGATGGTGGACCAGATCCGCTTCTTCGCGGGCGCGGCGCGGATGCTCGAGGGCAAGGGCGCGGGCGAGTACATGGAGGGGCTGACCTCTTTCGTGCGCCGCGAGCCGATCGGCGTCTGCGCGCAGGTCGCCCCCTGGAACTACCCGATGATGATGGCCGTGTGGAAGTTCGCCCCGGCCATCGCGGCGGGCAACACCGTGGTCCTCAAGCCCTCGGACACCACCCCGGCCTCCACGGTCCTGCTCGCCGAGATCCTCGGCTCGGTGCTGCCCAAGGGCGTCTTCAACGTCGTCTGCGGCGACCGTGACACCGGCCGTCTGATGGTCGAGCACCCCACTCCGGCGATGGCCTCCATCACCGGCTCGGTGCGCGCCGGCATGTCGGTCGCCGAGTCCGCGTCCAAGGACCTCAAGCGGGTCCACCTGGAACTGGGCGGCAAGGCCCCGGTCGTCGTCTTCGAGGACACCGACATCGCCAAGGCCGTCGAGGACATCTCGGTGGCGGGCTTCTTCAACGCGGGCCAGGACTGCACGGCCGCCACGCGCGTCCTCGTCCACGAGGCGATCCACGACGAGTTCGTCGCGGCGCTGGCCAAGGCCGCGGGCGACACCAGGACCGGTATGCCCGACGACGAGGACGTCCTCTACGGCCCGCTCAACAACCCCAACCAGCTCAAGCAGGTCGAGGGCTTCATCGAGCGGCTGCCCGCGCACGCGCGCGTGGTGGCGGGCGGCAAGCGGGTCGGCGAGAAGGGCTACTTCTACGCGCCGACCGTGGTCTCCGGACTCCGGCAGGACGACGAGATCATCCAGAAGGAGGTCTTCGGACCGGTCATCACCGTCCAGTCCTTCACGGACGAGGACCAGGCCGTCGAGTACGCCAACGGCGTGGAGTACGCGCTGGCCTCCTCGGTGTGGACCAAGGACCACGCGCGCGCGATGCGGATGTCGAAGAGGCTCGACTTCGGCTGCGTCTGGATCAACACCCACATCCCGCTGGTCGCCGAGATGCCGCACGGCGGCTTCAAGAAGTCCGGCTACGGCAAGGACCTCTCGGCGTACGGCTTCGAGGACTACACGCGCGTCAAGCACGTGATGACGTCCCTGGACGCGTGACGCCTGGCCGGCCCGGCCCGTCGTAGGCCCCTGCGGGCCCGCCACGGCCGGCCGCGTGGTTCCCCGCACCCTCGGGTGGGTGCGGGGAACTCCTTATGTCCAGCGGACACCACTTGCCTGGTGCTCAGCGGCGCCACGGCCTTCCCCCCTGGCCCACGCTCCACGGCCGCCGACTGGCTCGCCTTCGCCCATCTCGTGATCGCGGTCGCCTTCCGCAGATCAAGCGGCTGGAGGAGCTCAGCCCGTACGCCCGCCCCCGGCCCGTTCCAGTGCCGCAGTGAGCCGGTCCAGGTGGGCGGAGACCGGTCCGGTCGTCAGCAGACCGCTGCCCGCCGCCTCCTCTCCCGCCGCCGGGAGGAGGGCGGTGCGGGCGCGGCGCATCGCCTCCCGGTCGTCCACGGCGACGGCGGCACGGGCCACCAGGCACCACAGCACCTCGCACATCAGGTCCCGGGGCGGGTCGGGAACCGCGCGCAGCGCCGCACGGGCCGCGTCGCGACGGCCCCCGCCGGCGAGCAGGAGCGGGCGGACCCAGGGCTCGTAGGGGCCCCAGTCGGTGTCCGCGCCGGCGGGGACCGGCCGGTCGTGGCGCAGCGCGACGCTCAGCCGGGCCAGCGGCGGCAGGCCGTGGCTCAGCCCCGGCATGCCGGAGCCGGGCAGGAGGTCCGCCGCCCGGTCGTAGGCGGTCAGGGCGGCGTCCGGCGGCGCCGTGAGGGACGTTCTCAGCGCGCGGTACCACGTGGTGAACACGGCGACCAGGGGAAGGTCGTGCCGGGCGGCGAGGGCGTCGGCGGCCGCCGCGTGGCGGTCGGCCCCCGCGAGATCGGCCAGGGCGCAGCGCGCCTGGATCCGTACGAGATGGCCGAGCACCTCGTAGCGGGGGAGCCCGTTGCGCGCCGACAGGGCGACGAGTTCCGCGCCGATCGCGTCCCGCCGGGCCGCCAGACCCGTGCGGTGGAACGTCTGCATGAACACGCCGTTCAGGGCGAACGCGAGGAGCGAGGCGTCGTCCAGCCGGCGGGCGATCTCCTCGGCCCGACGCGCCGCCCGGAGCGGCCGGCCGCCGGGCACCGTCCCGCGCGACTCCACCGCGATCGTCGCCAGCAGACGGGCGCGGGCCGCGTCGTCGCTGTCCGGGGGCAGCAGCCGCAGGGTCCGTTCCGCCGCGGCCACCAGCCGGCGGGCCTGCTCGGGATCGTCGGAGCGGGTCCACACCGCCGGTACGTCGTACACCCCGATCACCCGTGCCGTGAGCCCCGGTTCGCCCAGCTGCTCGGCG
>KL568553.1:37728-40241 GCA_000715605.1 Streptomyces speibonae
CTTCCAGGCCGCCGCCGCCCGTCACGGCCAGATCCCGCATCAGCCCGGCGGTCGACTCGAGGCGGGTCCGGGCGCGCGCGGACACGGCACTGTCGTACGCGGCGGTCGCGTCCGCCCACACCCGGTCGACGGCCGAGTCCGCCTCCGTCCCCGGGTCCAGGCGGGGCTCCTGCCGCAGGATGTCCTCCTCCAGCCGCCGCAGGCGCGGGCCGGGGTCCACGCCCAGGTGCTCGCCGAGCATGCCGCGCGCCCTGCGCAGTACGGACAGCGCGTCGGCCTGCCGCCCGGACCGGTACAGGGCCAGGGCGAGCAGCCGCCAGGCGTCCTCGCGCCAGGGATGCTCCGCCACGTGGGCGTCCAGATCCGGCACGGCCCGCGCCGCCTCGCCCAGCGCGATGCGCGCCTCGGCCCGCCGTTCGACGGCCTGGAGCCGCAGCTCCGCCAGCCGGGCGCGCTCCGGAGCGGCCCAGTGCTCCTCGCGGAAGTCCGCGAAGGCCGGCCCGCGCCACCACTCCAGTGCCTCGGTCAGCACCGTCACCGCCCGCGCGGGGTGGGCGTCCGCCGGCAGGGACACCGCCCGCTCGAAGCGCCAGGCGTCGACGTCCCGCGTGGCCGCCCGCAGCGCGTACCCGGGCCCCTCGGTGACCAGCAGACGCGGCGGGGTCCGGGGCGGCCGGTCCGGCTCCAGCGCCCGGCGCAGCCCGGCGACGAACGTCCGCACCGTGCCCACCGCCCGCTCCGGCGGCTCCTCCCAGAGGTCCTCCACCAGCCGTGCCACCGGCACCACCCGCCGCCGCGCGACCACGAGCCGGGCCAGCACCGCGCGGTGCTTCGGCCCGCGCAGCCCGAGCGGTTCACCGGTCTCGTCCCAGGCCGTCACCGCGCCCAGCACTCCGAACGTCACGTGCACGACGGTGCCCGTCCCTCCCGGCCGGACCCACCGGCCCGCGCCGCTGTTCATCGGCTGCTGATCCGCGCCCCGGAAGGTGGGGGACACCGCCCGGGTGATCCGCCGGGCGCCGCCCTCCGAGGAGAGACCAACCACGTCCCATCCCACCATCCCCGGGTTCACCCACCGTCGCGTCCCCGTCGACGAGTCGGTCGAGCTGCACGTCGCCGTCGGCGGCACCGGCTCCCCGGTCGTGCTGCTGCACGGCTTTCCGCAGACCCATCTGATGTGGCGGCACGTCGCCGCCGACCTCGCGGCCGACCACACCGTCATCTGCCCCGACCTGCGGGGCTACGGGTCCAGCGACAAGCCCGCCGAGGCCGGGCCCGGCACCTACTCCAAGCGGACCATGGCCCGGGACGTGGTCACGCTCGCCCGCCGCCTCGGACACGAGCGGTTCGCCCTCGCCGGGCACGACCGGGGAGCCCTGGTGGCCTTCCGGGCCGGGCTCGACCACCCGGCCGCGATCAGTCATCTGGCCTGCCTGGACGTCCTGCCCACCCTCGACATGTGGGAGGCGCTGCACGGCACCTCCGCCGCCGTCGGCTTCCACCTCTATCTGATGGCCCAGCCGCCCGGACTGCCCGAGCGGATGATCGCGGCGAGCGCCGACGCCTTCTTCGGCCACTTCCTGGACGTCTGGTCCAAGGACCCCGGCGCGATCCCGGCGGAGGTCCGCGCGGCCTACCTCGCGGCCTGCCGGGACGCGGTCCCCTCGATCGTCGCCGACTACCGTGCCTCCGCCGGGATCGACGCGGACCACGACACGGCCGACCGCGCGGCCGGGAACCGGCTCACCATGCCCGTCTCCGTGCTCCAGCAGGACTGGGGAGCCGCGCTCGGCTACCAGGCGGCCGCCCTGTGGGGCGCCTGGGCCGCCGACCTGCGCCACTCCACCGTGGACTGCGGGCACTTCATGGCCGAGGAGGCGCCGCGCGACATCACCGCCGCACTCCGCGACCTCCTGAAGCGCTAGCGCCGCGACAACCGAGGGCCACCCCGTCACGACGCCCCGCATGCCTTCTGCCGCACCGGCCGAAACCCCGCGTACATCCAAGGACACGGGCTTCCGGCCGCCGGCACGCCGAGAGCACGCACCGGACGCCGATCCTTGACGGGCAGACCTCGGCTGACGCGGCACTGGTCGGGGTCCGTCGTCCGGATCACGCCGCTGACGCGGGTCCTCACGGTTCCGGCGGGGCGCCGCCGGTGTCCGGCCGCGTGATCCGGACGACGGACCCTAGCGACGGGCGGGCGCGGCCGCGTCGGAGCGCGCCCCGGCGTCGCGCAGGGCGCACAGGGCGTCGATGCGGTTGGTGGTGATCGAGTCCACGCCCATGGCCAGCAGCCGGCGCATGGAGCGGCGGGTGTCCGGGGTCCAGACGGACAGCAGATGGCCGCCGCGGTGGACGCGTTCGGCGAGGGCCCGGTCGACCAGGGTGAAGCGGTAGTTCAGCCAGCGCGGGCGAACCGCCTCCAGCAGGCCGGCGCGGGGCGGGGCCAGACTGGTCCAGGTGAGGGCGATCTCGGCGGACGGGTCCGCCGCGCGCACCGCGAGCATGGC
>KL568553.1:40453-42452 GCA_000715605.1 Streptomyces speibonae
GTGAGGGCGATCTCGGCGGACGGGTCCGCCGCGCGCACCGCGAGCATGGCGGGGGCACCCGCGCAGTAGTACACGCGGTCCTGGGCGCCGCTGTCGCGCACGACGTCCACGACCCGCCGCGCGGCGCGCAGGTCCGGTGTGCCGGGCAGGTCGATCATCACCCGGCGGCCGGCCGTCGCCGCCAGCGCGTCCGCGAGGGTGGGCACCCCGCCGTCCGTCGCCCCGCGCACCTCCTCCCACGACAGCGACAGCAGCGGGCGGTCGTGCTCCCACAGCCGCTTCAGGGTGCCGTCGTGGAGCAGCACCGGCACACCGTCCCGGGTGAGCCGTACGTCGATCTCGACCGCGTCCGCGCCCCGGCGGAGCGCGGAGTGCAGCGAGGCGAGGGTGTTCTCGCGGACGCGGTAGGGGTCGCCGCGGTGGGCCACGGCGGTCACGTTCTGCATGGCGGACCTTCGCGGGGCGGTCAGGAGGCGAGCCAGGAGGCGGTGTAGGTGTCGATCTCGGCGGCCAGCCACCGCTTGCCGGCGGCGTCCAGGAACGACGCCTCGACCGCGTTCTTCGCGAGGCCGGCCAGGCCTTGTTCGTCGAGACCCAGCAGCCGCGCGGCGACCGCGTACTCGTTGTTGAGGTCGGTGCCGAACATCGGCGGGTCGTCGGAGTTGATCGTCACCAGGACTCCGGCCCGGGTGAACTCCTTGATCGGGTGCTCGTCGAGCGTGGTCACCGCGCGGGTGGCGATGTTCGAGGTGGGGCACACCTCCAGCGCGATGCGCTGCTCGGCCAGGTGCTGAAGCAGCTTCGGGTCGCGCGCGGAGCTGGTGCCGTGCCCGATGCGCTCGGCGCCCAGCTCGTTGAGCGCGTCCCACACGGTCTCCGGCCCCGTGGTCTCGCCCGCGTGCGGCACGGAGTGCAGTCCGGCGGCCAGGGCACGGTCGAAGTACGGCTTGAACTGGGGGCGGGGCACGCCGATCTCCGGTCCGCCCAGGCCGAAGGAGATCAGGCCCTCGGGGCGCAGCCGGTCGTCGGTGGCCAGGCGCACGGTCTCCTCGGCGGATTCCAGGCCGGCCTCGCCCGGGATGTCGAAGCACCAGCGCAGTACCGTCCCGAACTCGGTCTCGGCCGCCTTGCGCGCGTCCTCGATCGCGTCCATGAAGCCGCGCTCGTCGATCCCGCGGCGGGTGGAGGAGAACGGGGTGATCGTCAGCTCGGCGTACCGCACCTGCTGCCGGGCCAGCTCACGGGCCACCTCGTAGGTCAGCAGCCGGACGTCCTCGGGGGTACGGATCAGGTCGACGACGGACAGATACACCTCGATGAAGTGGGCGAAGTCCGTGAAGGTGAAGTAGTCGGCCAGGGCCTCGGGGTCGCTGGGGACCTTGGAGTCGGGGTGGCGCGCGGCCAGCTCCGAGACGATCCGGGGGGAGGCGGAGCCGACGTGGTGCACGTGCAGTTCGGCCTTGGGGAGTCCGGCGATGAAGGCGTGCAGGTCGCGGACCGGCGCAGCGGTGGCCGTGTCGAGGTGGTCGGTCAAGGTTCCTCCCCGGGAACGGCGTCCCGGGGGGCCATGGGGCGGGCGGGACGCGGGTGATCGGCTGATCGGTGTTCGGGGATCATCGTAGGCCCGGCGCGCACGACGGCGGGACGGGCCGTAGCATGACGGGACGTCCGAAGGAGGGGGCCCAGGGCATGGGCGACGACGCGCAGACGCCTCAGGCACGGGAACAGGCCACGGGTGGCACGCCGCCCGGCGATCCGCACACACCCGCCGCGTGGCCGGCACCGGCCGACGGCGGTGCGCGGGACGCCGTACCCCAGGACGGCTCACAGGTGGACGTGCGGACGTCCGTCACCCGCGCCCCCGATCCCTGGGCACCGCCCGCGGACCGTACCCAGGTGTCCGGCCCCGGACCCGACGCCCCGCGTCCCGCGGGCGGCGGCCCGGGCGAGACCGTCGTGGCCGGTGACTCCCCGGCATGGCCCTGTCTCTTATACACAT
>KL568553.1:42724-45698 GCA_000715605.1 Streptomyces speibonae
GGTGACGTCCTTCCCGGCGCCGGGCGGCGGCCCCGCGCAGCCCCAGCCCCAGCCGTGGGCGGGCCCGTCCGCTCCGGTGCCGCCCCCCGCGCCCGCCCCCGCTCCCGCGGCCAACCCGTTCGCGCCCATGGCCGGCGGTGAGCCCGTTCCGCCGCCGCCCGTCGGCCCCGAGGGGCCGGGCCAGGTCCCGTACGGCTATCCGGGCGCCGCGTACGGCGGTGCCCCCGCACCCGGGTACGCCGGATGGTCCGGGACGGCACCGGTGCCGAGCAACGGGCTGGGCGTCACCGCGCTGGTGCTCGGCATCATCTCGGCCGCCGTCTTCTGCCTCTGGCCGTTGGCCATCCTGCTGGGCCTGCTGGCCCTGATCTTCGGCGGGATCGGCCGGGGCAAGGCCCACCGGGGCGAGGCCACGAACGCGGGTCAGGCCCTGGCCGGCATCATCTGCGGCGTGGTGGGAGCCTCCCTGGGCATCGTCTTCGCCGTCATCATCACCCTTACCTAGGGGCGGTCCGGGGCGGCCCGGAGCCGCCGTCGGGCCTCCATCAGGGCGAAGCCCAGCAGATTCGACCCGCGCCACCGCCCGGGGTCCTCCGCCCGCTCGTCGTCCGCCGTGAGGCCGATGCCCCACACCCGGTCCCGCGGGCTCGCCTCGACCAGCACCCGGTCCCCGGTGTTCAGCAGGAACTCCCGCAGGCCGGCGTCGGCCGCGAACTTGTGCATGCTGCCCTCGACCACGATGGAGAGCCGCTCCCGGCGCCACACGTCCTCGTCGAAGCCCCGCACCAGCCGCCCGGCCTGCTGCGCCTGCGCGGGATGCCCCGACGCCAGCGCCCGCCGCTCGCCCTCCGGGTCCGCGAACAGCCGGGCCTTGGCCGCCATCATCCAGTGCTCGGCGGTCGCGTACTCCACCCCGTCCACCGTGAACGGCGACGGCCACCACTGGCTCAGACAGCCCGCCCCGATCCGGCCGTCGGACAGTGCCGTATGCCGCCAGAAGTGCACGTACCTGATCCGCGTCCCGGCCGCCAGCGCCTCGATCAGCGCCTCCCTGGAACCGATCGCCTCCGTCGTCCCGCTCATCGCCGCCCCCCCCTGATCTCCTCCATGCACGCGAGTCTGGCAGGGGCCACTGACAGTCCGCCCTGCCTTTTCCGTGGCGACTCGACACTCGGTCGACAGATTCCGTTGCGTAACCAAAATTCAACAACGGAATCCCTTGTTGGCGTCTCGTTGCTCTGTCAGGATCGGCACTCAAATCGAGCTGGAGCCACGCCGCCCCCCTCGGGGACACGGAGGAGAGCGACATGCACAACCCGGGCCGCACCACCCCGGAACGATTTCCCGCGCAGGACCGGTTCGCCGACGGCGCGCAGTTCATCGCGGGCCGCCCCGCGAAGGGCACCTCCGGCCGAAGCCACGCGGTCGTCGACCCGGCCACCGGCGCGGAGGTGTACACCTACGAGCTCGCCGGCGCCGACGACGTCGACGCGGCCGTAGCCGCCGCCCGCGAGGCCTTCCCGGCCTGGGCGGGCGCCACCCCGGGCGAGCGTTCCGACGCCCTGCACCGGTTCGCCGCCGTGGTCGCCGACCGCGCGGAGGACTTCGCCCGCGCGGAGTCGCTGCAGTGCGGCAAGCCCCTGAAGCTGAGCCGCGAGTTCGACGTGCCGGGCACGGTCGACAACATCGCCTACTTCGCCGGCGCCGCCCGCCACCTCCAGGGCCAGTCGGCCGGCGAGTACTCCGGCGACCACACCTCCTACGTCCGTCGCGAGCCCATCGGCGTCGTCGGCTCCATCGCCCCCTGGAACTACCCCCTCCAGATGGCCGCCTGGAAGATCCTCCCGGCGATCGCCGCGGGCAACACCATCGTGCTCAAGCCCGCCGAGCTCACCCCGCTGACCTCCCTGCTCTTCGCGCGGGCCGCGACCGACGCGGGCATCCCGGACGGCGTGATCAACATCGTCACCGGGACCGGCAAGGAGGCCGGTGAACACCTGGTCGGCCACCCCGACGTGGCCATGACCTCCTTCACGGGCTCCACCGCCGTCGGCAAGCGGGTCGCCAAGATCGCCACCGCCACCGTCAAGCGCCTCCACCTCGAGCTCGGCGGCAAGGCCCCCTTCCTCGTCTTCGACGACGCCGACCTCGACGCCGCCGTCAACGGAGCGGTCGCGGGCGCGCTGATCAACACCGGCCAGGACTGCACGGCCGCCACCCGCGCCTATGTACAGCGCCCGCTCTACGCAGCATTCGTCGAGCGCACGGCCGCCCTGATGGACACCGTCCGGCTCGGCGACCCCTTCGCCCCCGGCACCGACCTCGGCCCGCTGATCTCGCACGCCCAGCGCGACCGCGTCGCCGGATTCGTCGACCGGGCGCGCGCCCACGCGCGCGTGGTGACCGGCGGCGAAACACCCCTGGGCGAGCTGGCGGACGGCGCGTACTATCGCCCCACGCTCATCGCCGACGCGGCGCAGGACAGCGAGGTCGTGCAGTCCGAGATCTTCGGTCCGGTGCTGGTCGTCCTGCCCTTCGACACCGACGACGAGGGCATCGCGCTGGCCAACGACACCCCGTACGGACTCGCCGCCTCCGCCTGGAGCCGGGACGTGTACCGCACGGGCCGGGCCACCCGCGAGATCAAGGCGGGATGCGTGTGGATCAACGACCACATCCCGATCATCAGCGAGATGCCGCACGGCGGGTACCGGGCGTCCGGCTTCGGCAAGGACATGTCCGCGTACTCGTTCGAGGAGTACACGCAGATCAAACACGTCATGTTCGACAACACGGCGGTGGTCCGCAAGGACTGGCACCGCACCGTCTTCGGGGACCGATAGCAGCCAGGCCGCCCGACCGCGGCCACCTCCCGAAAGGTCACCACGCGCATGGAGCAGTACGAGCCCGACCGTCTCTCACCGGCCCAGGAAGCCGCGATACGGCGCAGTTTCCGCACCGGCAGGGCGGCCCT
>KL568553.1:45937-51704 GCA_000715605.1 Streptomyces speibonae
GTGTATAAGAGACAGCTGCTGCGCGCCTCCGCGGGCGGCGCGCTCGCGGTGGGCGGACTCGGCGCGCTGAGCGCCTGCGGCATCCCCGCCGCCGGGAACACCCAGGGCGGCGTCCCGGCGGAGGACCACTCGAAGGAGGAGAAGACCGTCAGCTTCTCCAACTGGACCGAGTACATGGACGTCGACGACAGCGGCCGGAACCACCCCACCCTGGACGCGTTCACCGAACGCACCGGCATCAAGGTCAAGTACACCGAGGACATCAACGACAACACCGAGTTCTTCGGCAAGATCAAGCCGCAGCTCGCCGCGGGCCAGGACACCGGCCGCGACATCATCGTCCTCACCGACTGGCTCGCCGCCCGCCTGATCCGGCTCGGCTGGGTGCAGAAGCTGGACCCGGCCAACCTCCCGAACGCCTTCACCCACCTCTCCGCCCAGTTCCGCGACCCCGACTGGGACCCGGGCCGCGCCTACTCCTACCCCTGGCAGGGCATCTCCACGGTCATCGCCTACAACAAGAAGGCGCTCGACGGCGTCGAGGTGAAGACCCTCTCCGACCTGCTGGACAACACGAAGCTCAAGGGGCGCGTCGGGCTGCTCACCGAGATGCGCGACACCATCGGCATGACCCTGCTCGACCAGGGCAAGGACCCGGCGGCGTTCGTGGCCGACGACTACGACGCGGCGGTGGCCCGGCTGCAGAAGGCCGTCGACAAGGGGCAGATCCGCCGCTTCACCGGCAACGACTACACCGCCGACCTGGCCAAGGGCGACTTCGCCGCCTGCCTCGCCTGGGCCGGGGACGTGGTCCAGCTCAAGGCCGACAACCCGGACATCGACTTCGTGATCCCGGACAGCGGCTACATGACCTCCAGCGACGCCATGCTGATCCCCAACAAGGCGCGGCACAAGACGAACGCCGAGCGGCTGATCGACTACTACTACGAGCCGCAGCCGGCCGCCGAGCTCGCCGCCTACATCAACTTCGTCTGTCCGGTCGACGGGGTGAAGGACGACCTCGCGAAGATCGACGAGGACGCGGCGAACAACCCGCTGATCCTCCCCGACAAGGCCATGCAGGCCAAGTCCCGTGCCTTCCGCTCCCTGAGCTCCGAGGAAGAGACGGAATTCGAAGAGAAGTTCGCGAAGCTCACGGGGGCGTGACGAGATGAAGACCACGACCGACACCACCGCGGCCGGCCACGGCGGGGACGTCCGCCTCACCGGCATCAGCAAGACCTACGGCTCCTTCACGGCCGTGCACCCGCTCGACCTGACCGTGCCGCAGGGCTCCTTCTTCGCGCTGCTCGGCGCGTCCGGCTGCGGGAAGACCACCACCCTGCGCATGATCGCCGGCCTGGAGGAGCCCACCGCGGGCACCGTCCACCTCGGCGACCAGGACGTCACCGCGCTCCCGCCGTACAAGCGGCCGGTGAACACGGTCTTCCAGTCCTACGCCCTCTTCCCGCACCTCGACATCTTCGAGAACGTCGCCTTCGGACTGCGCCGGCGCGGCATCAGGAGCGTGAAGAAGCAGGTCGAGGAGATGCTGGAGCTGGTCCAGCTCGGCGAGCAGGCCCGCAAGAAGCCGCACCAGCTCTCCGGCGGCCAGCAGCAGCGGGTCGCGGTGGCCCGCGCGCTGATCAACCACCCCAAGGTGCTGCTCCTGGACGAGCCGCTCGGCGCGCTCGACCTGAAGCTGCGCCGCCAGATGCAGCTGGAGCTCAAGCGCATCCAGACCGAGGTCGGCATCACCTTCGTGCACGTCACGCACGACCAGGAGGAGGCCATGACCATGGCCGACACGGTCGCGGTGATGAACGCCGGCCGGGTCGAGCAGCTCGGCTCGCCCGCCGACCTGTACGAGAACCCGCGCACCACGTTCGTCGCCAACTTCCTCGGCACCTCCAACTTCATCGAGGCCGAGGTCGACACCGCCTCCGGCGACGAGATCGTGCTCAAGGCGGGCGGCGGCAAGCTGGTGCTGCCCGGGGCCCGCAACAGCGCGCCGACGACGGCCGGCGGCAAGGTGCTCCTCGGGGTGCGCCCGGAGAAGATCGCCCTCACCCACGCCGGGGACGCCGGCGGGATACCGGAGGGCCGCAACCGGATCACCGGCAAGATCGTCGACTCCAGCTTCATCGGCGTCTCCACGCAGTTCGTCGTCGACAGCCCGGTCTGCTCCGACTTCGAGGTCTACGTCCAGAACGTCGACCGCGATCCCCGGCTGCAGCCCGGCGCCGAGGTCGTCCTGCACTGGAGCCCGGCGCACACCTTCGGCCTCGATGCCGCCCAGGATGTCGACGCGGGTGTCGAGACGGTCGAGGAAGAGGTCGCCTGATGGCCACGGCCACCGAGGCGCCACCCCTGGCGCCCGCCCCCGAGACGAAACCCCCGCGGCCGCCGCGCAGGCGGGGCCGCTGGACGCCGTACTGGCTGCTGCTGCCCGGCCTGCTGTGGCTGGTGGTCTTCTTCGCGCTGCCGGTGATCTACCAGGCCTCCACGTCCGTGCAGACGGGCTCCCTGGAGGAGGGCTACAAGGTCACCTGGCACTTCGCCACCTACTGGGACGCGCTGTCGGAGTACTGGCCGCAGTTCGTCCGCTCGGTGCTCTACGCGGCCTCGGCGACGGTGCTGTGTCTGCTGCTCGGCTACCCGCTGGCGTATCTGATCGCCTTCCGCGCGGGACGCTGGCGGAATCTGATCATGATCCTGGTGATCGCGCCGTTCTTCACCAGCTTCCTGATCCGCACACTCGCCTGGAAGACGATCCTCGCGGACGGCGGACCGGTGGTCGACGCCCTGAACACGCTGCACGTCCTGGACGTCACGGCGTGGCTCGGCTGGACCGACGGCGACCGGGTGCTCGCCACCCCGCTGGCGGTGGTGTGCGGCCTGACGTACAACTTCCTGCCGTTCATGATCCTGCCGCTCTACACCTCGCTGGAGCGCATCGATCCCCGGCTGCACGAGGCGGCGAACGACCTCTACGCCAAGCCCTCGACCACCTTCCGGCGGGTCACCTTCCCGCTGTCGATGCCGGGCGTGGTCTCCGGCACGCTGCTGACCTTCATCCCGGCGTCCGGCGACTACATCAACTCGGATCTGCTCGGCTCCACCGACACCCGCATGGTCGGCAACGTCATCCAGTCCCAATTCCTGCGGATTCTCGACTATCCGACGGCCGCGGCACTCTCGTTCATCCTGATGGCCGCGATCCTCGTCATCGTCACGCTCTACATCCGCAGGTCCGGCACGGAGGATCTGGTTTAAATGGCCTTCGTTCACTGGCTCAAACGCCGTCTCGTCGTCCTCGCGGGACTGTTC
The DNA here is from genome assembly GCA_000715605.1 of Streptomyces speibonae. Classification (GTDB taxonomy): domain Bacteria; phylum Actinomycetota; class Actinomycetes; order Streptomycetales; family Streptomycetaceae; genus Streptomyces; species Streptomyces speibonae. The sequence goes on from KL568553.1 coordinate 49,268, forward strand.
ACCCTCGCGTATCTCCTCCTGCCGAACGTGGTCGTCACCGTGTTCTCCTTCAACCATCCGAAGGGGCGGTTCAACTACACGTGGCAGGAATTCTCCACCGAGGCGTGGAAGGACCCCTGCGGCGTCTCCGGGCTGTGCGCGTCCCTGTCGCTCAGCCTCCAGATCGCCCTGTGGGCGACGCTCGGCGCCACCCTGCTCGGCACGATGATCGCCTTCGCGCTGGTCCGCTACCGCTTCCGCGCCCGCGGCGCCGTGAACTCGCTGATCTTCCTGCCGATGGCGATGCCCGAGGTGGTCATGGCGGCCTCGCTGCTCACCCTGTTCCTCAACATGGGCGCCCAGCTGGGCTTCTGGACGATCCTGATCGCCCACATCATGTTCTGCCTCAGCTTCGTCGTGGTCGCCGTGAAGGCGCGCGTGATGTCGATGGACCCCCGGCTGGAACAGGCCGCGCAGGACCTGTACGCCGGACCGGTCCAGACGTTCCTGCGGGTCACCCTGCCGATCGCCGCCCCCGGGATCGCGGCGGGCGCGCTGCTCGCCTTCGCGCTCTCCTTCGACGACTTCATCATCACCAATTTCAACGCCGGCTCCACCGTCACCTTCCCGATGTTCGTCTGGGGCTCCGCCCAGCGCGGAACGCCCGTGCAGGTCAACGTCATCGGTACGGCCATGTTCGTCGTCGCCGTCGTGCTGGTGCTGGCCTCGTTGCTCATCGGCAACCGCCGCAGCCGGCACAAGGCATAGAAACCACACCGCAGTCCCCCGTAGGGAGTTGACATCATGGCCCCGAGCGCCATGAGCCGTTGGACGCGATCCCTTTCCGAGGCCCGGCCCGTGTCCTACTGGCTGGACGACCCCGGCAGGCCCGGACCCGAGCCCGCCCTCACCGGCGCCGAGACCTGCGACCTGCTCGTCGTGGGCGGCGGCTACAGCGGACTGTGGACCGCGCTGCTCGCCAAGGAACGCGACCCCTCCCGGGACGTCGTGCTGCTGGAGGGACGCGAGGTGGGCTGGGCCGCCTCCGGCCGCAACGGCGGATTCTGTGCCGCCTCCCTCACCCACGGCCTGGCCAACGGGCTGGCCCGCTGGCCCGAGGAGATCCACGCCCTGGAGCGGCTGGGCGCCCGCAACCTCGACGCCATCGAGGAGACGGTCGCCCGCCACTCCATCGACTGCGACTTCGAGCGCACCGGTGAGATCGACGTCGCCACCGAGCCGCACCAGGTCCGCGAGCTCGCCGGCCACTACGAGGAGATCCGGGCCAGAGGGCTCGCCGAGGGCATCGAGTACCTGGACGCCGACGCCGTGCGCGACCAGGTGGACTCACCGACCTTCCGGGCCGGCCTGTACGACCGCAGGGGCGTGGCGATGCTCCACCCGGCCAAGCTCGCCTGGGGACTGAAGCGGGCCTGCCTGGACCTCGGTGTGCGCATCCACGAGCACACCCCCGCGCTGAGCCTGAGACCGCACGGCGCCGGCATGGCCGTCCGCACCCCGTACGGGGCGGTCCGCGCGCGCGGGGTGGCGCTCGGCACCAACGTCTTCCCCAGCCTGGTCCGCCGGGTCCGCGCCTACACGGTCCCGGTCTACGACTACGCCCTGATGACGGAGCCGCTGACGGCCGGACAGCTGGCCTCGATCGGCTGGAAGAACCGCCAGGGGCTCGGGGACAGCGCCAACCAGTTCCACTACTTCCGGCTCTCCGCCGACAACCGGATCCTGTGGGGCGGCTACGACGCGGTCTATCCGTACGGCGGCCGGGTGCGCGCCGAGTACGACGACCGGCCGGAGACCTACGCCAAGCTCGCCGGGCACTTCTTCACCTGCTTCCCGCAACTGGAGGGCCTGCGCTTCACCCACGCCTGGGGCGGCGCGATCGACACCTGCTCCCGCTTCTCGGCGTTCTTCGGCACCGCCCACGCGGGGCGGGTCGCCTACGCGGCCGGCTACACGGGACTCGGCGTGGGGGCCACCCGGTTCGGGGCCGAGGTGATGCTGGATCTGCTGGCGGGGGAGCGGACCGAGCGCACGGAGCTGGAGATGGTGCGCGGCAAGCCGCTGCCGTTCCCGCCGGAGCCCTTCGCCTGGGCCGGGATCGCGCTCACCAAGTGGTCGCTGGCCAGGGCGGACGCCCATGGAGGGCGGCGCAATCTCTGGCTGCGGACGATGGACCGGCTGGGCCTGGGCTTCGACAGTTGACGTGCGCGGGGGCTTGACAACCGGATTGGTCTGGACCAAATTGAGCGCGCTCCACCCTCCAATCCCCCATGCCCGGAGGCCCCCGTGGACCGCTCCAGACCTCGCGCGCGCCGTCCCCTCGTCGCGTTCCTCACCGCCACCGCCCTCGCCACGACCGGAATGACCGCGCTCTCCGCGCCCGCCGGCGCCGCCGACGCGGACCTCGCCCGCAACGGCGGCTTCGAAGCCGGCCTCG
>KL568553.1:51937-52383 GCA_000715605.1 Streptomyces speibonae
GAGCTGCACCGCCGGTGAGACCGTGAACTCGCCCGTGCACAGCGGAAGTGCGGCGTTGAAGGCGACCCCGGCGGGGGCCGACAACGCCCGCTGCGCGCAGACCGTCACCGTCGCACCCGACTCCCAGTACACGCTCACCGGCCATGTCCGTGGCAGCTACGTCTACCTCGGCGCGAGCGGCACCGGCACCACCGACGTCTCCACCTGGACCCAGTCCGCCCCCGACTGGCAGCGGCTCACCACCCCCTTCCGCACCGGCCCCGGCACCACCCGCGTCACGATCTTCACCCACGGCTGGTACGGCACCGGTGCCTACCACGCCGACGACATCACCCTCGTCGGGCCCGGCGGCGAGACGGGACAGCCGCCCGCCCCGCCCACCGGCCTCAAGGCGGGCACCGTCACCTCGACGAGCGTGTCCCTGTCCTGGTCACCGGTGGCCGGCG
>KL568553.1:52611-54061 GCA_000715605.1 Streptomyces speibonae
GGCGCCACCGGCTACGCCGTCTACCGCGACGGCACCAAGGTGCGGAGCGTCACCGGCACCTCCGCCACCGTCTCCGGACTGACCCCCGACACGGCGTACGCCTTCCAGGTCGCGGCCGTCAACGACGCGGGCGAGTCGGCCCGTTCGGCCACCGTGACCGCGACGACGAGTGAGGGCGACCCGGGCGGCGGCTCCTCCGACCTCCCGCCGCATGCCCTCGTCGGCTATCTGCACGCCAGCTTCGCCAACGGCTCGGGCTACACCCGCCTGGCCGATGTCCCCGACAGCTGGGACGTCATCGACCTGGCCTTCGGCGAGCCGACCTCGCCCACCTCCGGGGACATCCGCTTCGACCGCTGCCCCGCCTCCGAGTGCCCCGGCGTGGAGAGCGACGCCGAGTTCAAGGCCGCGATCAAGGCCAAGCAGGCGGCCGGCAAGAAGGTGCTGATCTCCATCGGCGGCGCCAACGGACAGGTGCAGCTGGCCACCACGGCGGCCCGGGACACCTTCGTCTCCTCCGTCTCGCGCATCATCGACGCGTACGGACTCGACGGCCTGGACATCGACTTCGAGGGCCACTCGCTCTCCCTGAACGCCGACGACACGGACTTCAAGAACCCGAAGACCCCGGTGATCGTCAACCTGATCTCCGCGCTGAAGACCCTCAAGGCCAGGTACGGCGACGACTTCGTGCTGACCATGGCCCCGGAGACCTTCTTCGTCCAGCTCGGCTACCAGTACTACGGAACCGGCGAGTGGGGCGGCCAGGACCCCAGGGCGGGCGCGTACCTGCCGGTCATCCACGCGATGCGCGACGACCTGACCCTGCTGCACGTCCAGGACTACAACTCCGGGCCGATCATGGGCCTGGACAACCAGTACCACTCCATGGGCGGCGCCGACTTCCACATCGCCATGACCGACATGCTGCTCACCGGCTTCCCGGTCGCGGGCGACGCGGACAACGTCTTCCCGCCGCTGCGCCCCGACCAGGTCGCCATCGGCATGCCGGCCACGACCAACGCGGGCAACGGCCATGTGTCCCCGGCCGAGGTCACCAAGACCCTGAACTGTCTGACGAAGCGGACCGACTGCGGCTCGTACGCGACCCACGGAACCTGGCCCGGCCTGCGCGGGCTGATGACCTGGTCGATCAACTGGGACCGGTTCGGGGGCTGGGAGTTCCAGCGGACCTTCGACGGCTACTTCGGCTGACCAGCAGCCACAGTCCGGTCAGCAGCACCGCGCCGAGGCACCAACTGGCCGCGACGTCCAGCGGCCAGTGGTAGCCCCGGCGCACCAGCCCGTACGAGGCGCCCAGCACCAGGGCGCCACAGAGCACGACCAGTCCACGGCGTACGGCCGGCGACCGCAGCAGCCGCAGGAGCAGCAGCGTCGCCGCGCCGTACGCCACGACGGCGGTGGCGGTGTGCCCGGAGGGGTAGTAGCC
>KL568553.1:54245-56516 GCA_000715605.1 Streptomyces speibonae
CGGCGGCACGGCCGGGGTGCCCGGCCGGTCGGTCCACTCCTTCAGGGGCGCCACCAGCACCGGCACCAGCACCATCGCCGCGGCCCCGGCGAGCGGTGGCAGCCACCACCGCTCACGCTCGCCGGCCCGTCCGTGCCACGCGACGTACGCCAGCGCGGCCAGCAGGACCGGCACGGCCACCTGCACGTTGCCGAGGTCGGAGAGCAGCTCGGACGCCCGGTCCGGGCGGATCAGGGCCTCGCTCAGCCGCTCGTCGGCATCCACCAGCGGCCCGTCGGTGACGACCTGCCAGGTGATCAGCGCGAAGAGGACGACGGGTGGTCCGAGCAGCAGCATGCCGACCAGCTTCGCAGGTGGACGGGTTCCGTAGTCTCACCGTCTGTGAAGCCGATACGAATGACACGGGACAGCACCCGCCGCAAGATCTTCGCGCGGCTCGAAGACCTCTTCAAGCAGGGGGAGTACGAAGAGGTCGAGGCCACGGCACGCGCGCTCGTCGAAGGCGCCAGGACCGGATGGCGCAAGCGGCCGGTGGCCGAGTGGCAGGCGCGGACGCTGGCCACGATGGCGGCCCTCGCCCACGGGCGCCAGGCGGAGGTGCTGGGCGAGCTGGAGACCCTGATCGCCGAGCTGGCGCCGGTCGACGCCGAGGCGCAGGTGCTGCGGCTGGTGGCGCGCCGCAACCGCGCGGTGGTCCTGCACGGCCAGGACCGGCACGCGGAGGCGGAGAAGGAGGCCCTGGACGTCCTGGGTGACATCGCCCGCCTCGCCCACCTCGTCCCCCTGACGGGGATCGAGCTGAGCGCTCTGGACGTGCTGGCCGGGGCGCTGTGCGGACAGGGCCGCTTCGAGGAGGCGGAGGCCATCGCCCGCGGCAACCTCCCGCGCGCCACCGACGCCGCCACCACCGGCCTGCGCGCCACGCTGGTGCGCAGCCTGAGCGGCCAGGGCCGGCACGAGGAGGCACTGGCCGAGTCGCGGGACTTCGCGCCGTCCCCGGCCCGCAAGGACAGCGGACGCCCCGACCTGGTGACGGCCGAGGCGCTGCTCGGTCTGGGGCGCCGCGAGGAGGCGGAGGACGCGGCCCGCCGGGCGCTGTCCGAGTGCGAGCGGCGCCTGCATCCCGCCCATCCCCGTTTCGGCGAGGCCCGCGCGCTGCTGGCCCGTGTCACGGGGGAGGAGCCCGGCCCGTGAACCCCGAAGGGCCAGCGCAAGGGGGGGTATGCGCTGGCCCTTCGGGGAACGGCTTGCCGTATGAGGTGCCCGGACGGCCGTCCGGACCGGAACGTCGCGCGCCCCGGGGGGTTTGGGGCGGGCGACCGTCCGATCGTGAGGAGATCCGGAGCCCCCGGGCTCCGGTTGTGTGCGCGAGGCACGACCAGGTCGAAGCTGGGGAGGCCCCGGCCTGAGCCGCCCGCAGTCCCCTGTGGGCGGTGTGTTTCTCTCATCCGGGTGCAAAGCTACGGCAGGGGGTGACGCGGCGACAGGGGCGACGGGATCCTGTCATCCACCCCGCACACCTTCTTCACACCCTCTGCCTGCCTCGAGGCCGGCTCAGACGCGGGTGAACGCCTGCTCGATGATGTCCAGGCCCTCGTTCAGCAGGTCCTCGCCGATGACCAGCGGGGGCAGGAAACGCAGCACGTTGCCGTAGGTGCCACAGGTCAGGACCAGCAGGCCCTCCTGGTGGCAGGCCTTGGCCAGCGCGGCGGTCGCCTCCGGGTCCGGCTCCTTGGTGCCGCGGTCCTTCACCAGCTCGACGGCGATCATCGCGCCCCGGCCGCGGACGTCGCCGATGATGTCGAACTTCTCCGCCATGGCGGTCAGGCGGGCCTTCATGACGGTCTCGATGTGCTGTGCCCGGGCGTTGAGGTCGAGCTCCTTCATGGTCTCGATGGCCCCGAGTGCGCCCGCGCAGGCGACCGGGTTGCCGCCGTAGGTGCCGCCCAGGCCGCCCGCGTGCGCCGCGTCCATGATCTCCGCGCGGCCGGTGACGGCGGCCAGCGGCAGACCGCCCGCGATGCCCTTCGCCGTCGTGATCAGGTCCGGGACGATGCCCTCGTCCTCACAGGCGAACCACTGGCCGGTGCGGCAGAAGCCGGACTGGATCTCGTCGGCGACGAAGACGATGCCGTTGTCCTCGGCGAACTTCCGGATCGCCGGGAGGAAGCCCTTGGCCGGCTCGATGAAGCCGCCCTCGCCGAGCACCGGCTCGATGATGATCGCGGCGATGTTCTCGCCGCCGACCTGCTTGGACATCTGGTCGACGGC
>KL568553.1:56734-58296 GCA_000715605.1 Streptomyces speibonae
ATAAGAGACAGCCGTAGGCCACCGGCACCCGGTACACCTCGGGCGCGAACGGACCGAAGCCGTGCTTGTACGGCATGTTCTTCGCGGTCAGCGCCATGGTCAGGTTGGTGCGGCCGTGGTAGCCGTGGTCGAACACGACGACCGCCTGCCGCCCGGTGTACGCACGCGCGATCTTGACGGCGTTCTCGACGGCCTCGGCGCCGCTGTTGAACAGCGCGGACTTCTTGGCGTGGTCGCCCGGGGTCAGCTCGGCGAGTGCCTCGGCGACGGCCACGTAGCCCTCGTACGGCGTGACCATGAAGCAGGTGTGCGTGAAGTCGGCGAGCTGGGCGGAGGCCCGGCGCACCACGGCCTCGGCGGAGGCGCCGACGGAGGTCACGGCGATGCCGGAGCCGAAGTCGATCAGGCGGTTGCCGTCGACGTCCTCGATGATCCCGCCGCCCGCACGCGCCGTGAACACGGGCAGCACGGAGCCCACGCCCCGCGCGACCGCGCCGGTACGGCGGGCCTGAAGCTCCCGCGACTTCGGGCCGGGGATGGCGGTGACGACGCGGCGCTCCTGCGGAAGTGCGGTCATGCGGGACTCCTGGGGGGTGTAACGGACGTTTTCCACGTTCTTTTCTCGCAGGCTAGGGCGGCGGGCGAGGGCTGGGCATGCTCCATGTGGGCGTTGTCCGGGGGGCCGGGTTGTCCGTGGTGGACATAGCGGGGGAGACGGCCCGCGGCTCGGCCGCGCAATCGGTGGACTCCACCTGTCGGGGCGTTAGATTGACTCGCTGATGGCGGATGGAGCGGCTGCTCAGGGGGCAGGGGCGATGGACAGGGACGGTACCCAGGACGCACGGGGCGCGCACGCCGACCCCGTACCGCGCCCGGCGGGACCACAGGACGTACCGAGCGCGCCGCCCCGGCCGGACCGGGCGCCGGGTGTGCCGCCCGTCCCCGCACAGGCGCCCCGGTCCGCGTCCTCCGTCGCGGCCTGGCTCGACACGGCGAGGCCGCCCGCCCGCCCGGGGATCTGGCGGTACGGCCACCGGCCCCCGAAACAGCAGACGGAACGCCCTACTCCGATGACGGCCGCGGGCATGCTCATCCCGGTCGCCGTGGGGCTGCTGGCGTGGTCGTTCTGGAGCAGCGGCACCTTCCCGTTCAAGAGCCGGCTGCTCAGGATCTTCTCGCCGAACGACTGGTGGTACGCGGCGACGCTCGTGCCCAGGCCGGTCGAGGGCTGGGAGGTGAAACTCCCCGGGAAGCACTACCTCCTGGTCGCCGACGGCGTCTTCTTCTGCGCCCTCGTCGTCGCGGTCGGCGCGCTCGGCAGCTGGCGCGCCATCGCCCGCCACTACATGAACCGCGTGTCCCCGGCGGAACGGGTCCTGATCTCCGCCGTTCTCGCCGTCGTCACCCTCAGCTTCGTCTTCCCCGGAGCCTTCTCGGTCCCGTGGTCCGCGGTGCCGATCACCAACGCGGTGCTCTCCCTGACCATTCTGCTCACGAACAGCTACGAGCCGGTGACCTCCCCGCTGTTCACCAACGCGCTCTACACGGTCATCACCCTGCTC
>KL568553.1:58541-59508 GCA_000715605.1 Streptomyces speibonae
GTGCCCTACGTGCGCAAGCTGTTCGCCCCGCGCGAGCCGGCCGCCGCCCCGAAGGCTCCCGAGCTGCCCCGTTCCCAGTGGCCCGCCCTGCGCGACGCCGGACAGTACGAGCCCGCCGACCTGCTCACCGCCGAGGTCGCCGGCGGACGCATGAACGACGTCGACTGCGCCCGCCTCGAGCGCGCGTTCGGCGCGGCCCGCCGCACCGCCGCGCTGGGCGCCTTCCGCGACGCCGTCCGGAGCCAGGGCGGCGCGGCCTGGACGCACCCCTCCGGCAAACGGGACCTGCCGCGCCGCACGGCCCGCCACGACCTGCTCGCCGGGCAGGTGCGCATCGGCCGCTGGGCGGAGCACGAGCACGCGCCGCGGCCGTACCGCGGCGCCGGGGCGGCCCTCGGCCCCGACGTGCTCGGCACCTCGCTGCTCGCCGTCGGCCCCTCCGGGTCCGGCAAGACGCGCACCCTCGTCGAGCCGGTCACCGAGGCGCTCGCCCTCCAGGCGCTCACCAACGGCTGTGCCGTCGTGGCCGTCTCCGCCGCCGGGAGCCCGCTCGGCGCGGACGACTCCTTCGACGTGATCGTGCGGATCGGCGACCCCTCCTCGGTGCACGACCTCGACCCGTACGCCGAGTCCGAGGACCCGGACGAGGCGGCCGAGATCCTCGCCGAGGCGCTGGTGGGCGACCTGGACACGGTCGGCACGCAGAGCGCCGCCACCGCGCTCGCGCAGCTGCTCGGACCCTACCGGGCCGCGCACGGACGCTTCCCGGACCTGTCGGAGCTGCGCGCCCTGCTGGAGGGCGACGAGGAGGCGCTGAAGACCCTGCGGGAGGCGCTGGCCCCGACCGGCGACGAGCTCATGCGCCGTGAACTTCAGGCGCGCGCCCGGCAGACGGGCACTCCGGGCGACGCGGGCCGGGCCCTGGCCGGCCGGCTGGCGCTGCTGGACCGGCCGGTGTTCGCGGGCT
>KL568553.1:59720-61568 GCA_000715605.1 Streptomyces speibonae
TGTTCGCGGGCTTCCTCGGCCGGGGCGGACCGGCCCGCCCCTTCTCCCTGCGGGCTCTCGCCCACCACCCCGTGCGGGTCCGGGTCGACCTGCCCGAGCACGGGCACGAGGAGGCCGGCCGGCTGATCACGCGGCTGGTGCTCGCCCAGTTCCACGCCGTGGTCCGGGTGAGCGGGCGCGCCCACTTCGCCGGCCTGGTCCTGGACGACGCCACCGGCACGGTCACCGCGGAGTCCGTGCGCCGCATCCAGCGGCTGCGGACGCACAACGCGGGCGTGCTGCTCACCCTGCGGACCATCGGCGACGTCCCCGAGGCGCTGCACGGCCCGCTCTACGGGGCGGTGGGCTGCCGTATGGCCTTCTGCGGCGTCACCACCTGGGACGGCAGCCGGTTCGCGCAGGCCTGGGGCACCGAGTGGGTGGAGACCACGGAGGTGGCCCACCACACCGTCTTCGCCGACCAGCCGATGACGCGGTTCTTCCACGCGGTACGCAAGCGGGTGACGGGCAAGGCCGTGACGACGGAGGCGGTCACCGTCCGCCAGGTCGAGCGGGAGCGCTGGTCCGCCTCCCAGCTGGCGCACGCGGTGCCGCCCGGGCACGCGGTGCTGTCGCTGACGACCGTCGAGGGCGAGCAGGCGCCCCCGATGCTGGTGGACCTGCGGGGGTGAGTCACCCCGTCGCCGCCCCGGTGACCGTACGGTCCCGGTGACCGTACAGTGAGGCAGAATTGACACAGGCCGTTCATGCGTCGCGGCCAAATGATCACCGCTCTCTCACACACCCGTCGCAGACCGAAGGCTCAAGGCCCCGATGCCCCCGACGCTCGCCTCGCTCGTCCATCACTCCGCGCTCAGACTGACCGTGCGCGCGGGCGAGGACCGCCTCGACGTGCCCGTCCGCTGGGCGCACGCCAGTGAGCTCGCCGACCCCGTGCCCTACATGGAGGGCGGTGAGCTGCTGCTGATCACCGCGCTCAAGCTCGACGCGGAGGACCGGGAGGCGATGCGCCGCTACGTGAAGCGGCTGGCCGGCGCCGGGGTGGTCGGGCTCGGCTTCGCCGTCGGGGTGCACTACGACGACATCCCCGACGCCCTCGTCGACGCCGCCCGCGCGGAGGGCCTGCCGCTCCTGGAGGTGCCGCGCCGCACCCCGTTCCTCGCCATCAGCAAGGCCGTGTCCGCCGCCATCGCCGCCGACCAGTACCGCGCGGTGACCGCGGGCTTCGCCGCCCAGCGGGAACTGACCCGGCAGGCCCTGGCCGCCGGCCCGGAGGGGCTGCTGACCGCGCTCGCCGCGCAGGTCGACGGGTGGGCCGCGCTCTACGACGCCTCGGGCGCCGTCGTCGCCACCGCGCCGGACTGGGCCGGCCGGCGGGCCGCGCGGTTCACCCCGGACGTGACCCGGCTGCGGGAACGCCCCGCGCCCGCCTCCTCGGTCGTGGCCGGACCGGAGCACGAGGACCGGGTCGAACTGCACTCCCTGGGCACCGGCCGGCGCCCCCGCGCGGCGCTCGCCGTCGGCACCGCGGCGGCCCTCGGCACCGCCGAGCGGTACGCCGTCCACTCCGCCATCGCCCTGCTCACCCTCACCACCGAACGCTCCCGTTCCCTGCACGCCGCCGAGCAGCGCATCGGCGCCGCCGTCCTGCGCATGCTGCTCGCCGGCGAGCCGGACCACGCCCGCGCGGTGGCCGGGGACCTGTACGGCAGCCTCCTGGACGCGCCCTTCCGCGTCATCGTCGCCGTCGCGAGCGCGGAGGCGGACGGTGACGCCCTCGGGGCACTCGCCGAGGCCGCCGAGTCCGCCGCCGCCCGCGCCGGTGAGGCCGTGCTGATCGTGCCGGAG
>KL568553.1:61759-63972 GCA_000715605.1 Streptomyces speibonae
CGTCCTGGCCGCCGACGGCGGTGCCGCCGTGGCCGCCTGCTGCGACCACGCCGCCGCGCGGGAGGCGGCCCGCAAGGCCGACGAGGACGGCCTGGTGATCGGTCTGTCCGCGCCCGCCGGGCCGATCGCCGCGTCCGCCGCCTACAAACAGGCCGAACAGGCGCTTTCGGTGGCCCGGCGGCGGGGACGGGTGCTGGTCGAGCACGAGCACATGGCCGCCGGATCCGTGCTGCCGCTGCTCGCCGACGACGCGGTCCGGGCGTTCGCCGACGGGCGGCTGCGCGCGCTGCGCGAGCACGACGCCATTGGCCGCGGCGACCTCGTGGCCTCCCTGCGCGCCTGGCTCTCCCGGCACGGCCAGTGGGACGCCGCGGCCGCCGACCTCGGCGTCCACCGCCACACCCTGCGCTACCGGATGCGCCGGGTCGAGGAGATCCTCGGCCGCTCCCTGGACGACCCGGACGTGCGCATGGAGCTGTGGCTCGCCCTCAAGGCCACGGCGTCCGAGAACGGCTGAGTGCCGCCGAGAACTACAAGCGCCGGGCCTGTCCCCCATGCGAGCTACGCGAGGGTGTCCACCGTGAGGTGACGATTCCGGACGGCCGCCTCCGTAGCGTTCGGGACACCGCGGCACCCCCGGTCGCGGGGGAGGGGAGACACCGGCGACGCCGGCCGTCTCCCCTCCACGAACCCCACTTCTGGAGGACATTGTGAAGCGCACGATCCGGGCGACCGCTGTGGCCGCGCTGTGCTGTGCCGCGCTGACCGCAGGGCTCGTCGGCTGCGAGACCGACACGCAGTCGGACCCGGAGCCCGCCGCGTCGGAAGGGTCGGGGAAGACGGACTCGGCGGACAAGGGCAGCGAGAAGCTGGTCACCGGCACCCAGAAGATCCCCGTCGGGGACCAGTCGGTGAACGTCTCCTGCTCCGGCGACGCGGTGGACGGCAGGCCGGTCGTCGTCCTGATGGCCGGTCTGGGCGACGGCCTGGACAAACTGGCCGGCATCCAGAAGACGCTGAGCGAGAACGGCCGGGTCTGCTCCTACGACCGGCTCGGCGAGGGCGCGAGCGACAAGCCGGCCGGTCCGCAGACCGTGGCCGACAGCGGCGAGGTCCTGACCGCCGTGATCGACCGGGTCGCCGGCGACGCCCCCGTGGTGCTGGCCGGTCACTCCCTCGGCGGACTCATAGCCGCCCGGTACGCCCCCGACCACCAGGACCGGGTCAAGGGGCTGGTGCTGATGGACGCCACCTCGCCCACGACGACCGCCGACGTCACCGAGGTGATCCCCGAGTCGGCCACCGGCCCGGGCGCCCAGGTGCGGGCAGGGGTCGTCGCGGTGAACAAGGGCCAGAACGACGAGAAGCTGACCGTCACCGACGGCGAGGTCCGCTCCGCCGGGGACATCCCCGTGGAGGTCATCCAGCACGGGGTCAAGTACCTCGCCGCCGTCCCCGAGTACGGTCCCGACCTGGAGCAGGGATGGGCCGACGGCCAGCGCAAGTGGCTCAAGGTCTCCAGCAACAGCACGCTGCGCACCGCCGAGAAGAGCGACCACGAGATCTATGTGAAGCAGCCCGACCTCGCCGTCCAGGCGATCGAGCGCGTCACCGAGCAGGCCGCGGGCGGCGCCTCCGCACAGTCCCCGCAGCCGACCCCCACCGTGGAAGCGGGCTCCTGACGGACGGCGGGACGGCGCCCGGCGAACACGGGGCGGCTCTTTGCGCCGAAGCGGCACACTGCCGTACGGCACCCGTACGCGCCGGACAAACGCCCGCCTGATGGGGCGCCCCTACCGTGGGAGCCAGAAACCCATGGACACCCCCTACGCGGAAGGGCCGGGACTCCACATGACTTCCACCCACGCCTTCTGGCTCGCCGGCCGCCAGGCCACCGGCGAGGCCGCCTTCGACGTCACCTCCCCCTGGGACGGCCGGGTGGTCGGCGCGGTGAGCGTGCCGACCGACGCCCAGGTCGAGGAGGCCGTGGCCGCCGCGTACGCCGTACGGGACGAGTTCGCCGCCACTCCCGCCCACGTGCGGGCCGCCGCACTGGACCACGTCAGCCGGCGACTCGCGGAGCGCACCGAGGAGATCGCCCGGCTGATCTCCGCCGAGAACGGCAAGCCGATGAAGTGGGCCCGCGGCGAGGTCGCAAGGGCCGTCTCCGTCTTCCGCTTCGCCGCCGAGGAGGCCCGCCGCTTCAACGGCGG
>KL568553.1:64181-64694 GCA_000715605.1 Streptomyces speibonae
GGGCCGGCTCGCGTTCACCCGCCGCTTCCCCAAGGGCGTCGTGCTCGGCATCGCGCCGTTCAACTTCCCGCTGAACCTGTGCGCCCACAAGATCGCCCCGGCGATCGCCGCGGGCGCCCCGATCGTCCTGAAGCCTGCGCCCGCCACGCCCCTGTCCGGGCTGATCCTTGGTGAACTGCTCGCCGAGACCGGCCTGCCCGCCGGTTCCTGGAGCATCCTCCCGGTCCCCAACGACCGCATGCCCGCCCTCGTGCAGGACGAGCGGCTGCCGGTGATCTCCTTCACCGGCTCCGAGAAGGTCGGCTACGCGATCATGGACTCGGTGCCGCGCAAGCACTGCACCCTGGAGCTGGGCGGCAACGGCGCGGCCGTCGTCCTCGCCGACTACGCGAGCGAGGAGGACCTGGACTGGGCCGCGCAGCGCATCGCGACCTTCTCCAACTACCAGGGCGGCCAGTCCTGCATCTCGGTGCAGCGCGTGATCGCCGACGCGTCGGTGTACGACCGGCTGGT
>KL568553.1:64937-68052 GCA_000715605.1 Streptomyces speibonae
TGCCGCGCATCGTCGCCGCCGTCGAGGCGCAGGTCACCGGCGACCCCGGCGACGACGCCACCGACGTCGGCCCGCTGGTCAGCGAGGAGGCCGCGCAGCGCGTCGAGGCATGGGTGCGGGAGGCCGTCGACGCGGGCGCCACCCTCCTCACCGGCGGCAAGCGCGACGGCGCCTCCTACGCCCCGACGGTGCTCACCGGCGTACCCGCCGATGTGACGCTCTCCTGCGAGGAGGTGTTCGGGCCCGTGCTGACCGTGCGGAAGGTGGACGGCGAGGCCGAGGCCTTCGCCGCCGTCAACGACTCCAAGTACGGCCTCCAGGCAGGGGTGTTCACCCACGACCTGCAGACCGCCTTCCGGGCCCACCGCGCCCTGGAGGTCGGCGGCGTGGTCGTCGGCGACGTGCCCTCCTACCGCGCCGACCAGATGCCCTACGGCGGCGCCAAGCAGTCCGGCGTGGGCCGCGAGGGCGTGCGGTTCGCCATGGAGGACTACACCTACGAACGCGTCATGGTCCTCACCGGCCTCGCCCTCTAGGGGGCGGCCGGTACGAGGCGGGGCCCGGCACCGCTGCGCCCGGTGCCGGGCCCCGGAGTACGCGGCGTCGTCCCAACGGCCGCACAAAGGGTGGTGGGGTCGCTACGAATCGGGTAGATACGAACGGGTAGCACCCGTCAGTAACGAACGACTCCCACCGATTCGCGGCGAGGTGAGCCTCATGTCCGCAGTACCCGAGACACCCCCGTTCCCGTCTCGGCCCACCGTCACCGAACGGGAGGCCCGTCAGGTCGCGGAGGCCGCCCGGGAGCAGGACTGGCGCAAGCCCAGCTTCGCCAAGGAACTGTTCCTCGGCCGCTTCCGGCTCGACCTGATCCACCCCCACCCCCTCCCCGCGGACGAGGACGTCCAGCGCGGCGAGGAGTTCCTCGCCAAGCTCCGCGACTTCTGCGAGACACAGATCGACGGAGCCGCGATCGAACGCGAGGCGCGCATCCCCGACGAGGTGATCACCGGGCTCAAGGAGCTCGGCGCCCTCGGAATGAAGATCGACACCAAGTACGGCGGCCTCGGCCTCACCCAGGTCTACTACAACAAGGCCCTCGCCCTGGTCGGCTCCGCCAGCCCGGCGATCGGCGCGCTGCTCTCCGCGCACCAGTCGATCGGCGTCCCGCAGCCGCTGAAGATCTTCGGCACCCGGGAGCAGCGGGAGACGTTCCTCCCGCGCTGCGCCCGCACCGACATCTCCGCCTTCCTGCTGACCGAGCCGGACGTCGGCTCCGACCCCGCCCGGCTCGCCACCACGGCCGTCCCCGAAGGCGACGACTACGTCCTCGACGGCGTGAAGCTGTGGACCACCAACGGCGTGGTCGCCGACCTGCTCGTGGTCATGGCGCGGGTCCCGAAGTCCGAGGGCCACCGGGGCGGCATCACCGCGTTCGTCGTGGAGGCCTCCTCCGAGGGCGTCACCGTCGAGAACCGCAACGCCTTCATGGGCCTGCGCGGCCTCGAGAACGGCGTCACCCGCTTCCACCGGGTCCGCGTCCCCGCCGCCCATCGCATCGGCGAGGAGGGACAAGGGCTCAAGATCGCCCTCACCACGCTCAACACCGGACGGCTGTCGCTGCCAGCGATGTGCGTCGGCTCCGGCAAGTGGTGCCTGAAGATCGCGCGCGAGTGGTCGGCGGCCCGTGAGCAGTGGGGCAGGCCGGTGGCGCTGCACGAGGCCGTCGGCTCCAAGATCGCGTTCATCGCGGCGACCACCTTCGCCCTGGAGGCCGTGCTCGACCTGTCCTCCCAGATGGCCGACGAGGACCGCAACGACATCCGCATCGAGGCCGCCCTCGCCAAGCTGTACGGCTCCGAGATGGCCTGGCTGATGGCCGACGAACTGGTGCAGATCCGCGGCGGACGCGGCTTCGAGACCGCCGACTCCCTCCGCGCGCGCGGCGAACGCGCGGTTCCCGCCGAGCAGATGCTGCGCGACCTGCGCATCAACCGGATCTTCGAGGGCTCCACCGAGATCATGCACCTGCTGATCGCGCGCGAGGCCGTCGACGCCCACCTCTCGGTCGCGGGCGACCTGATCGACCCGGAGAAGTCCCTCGGCGACAAGGCCAGGGCGGGCGCCAACGCCGGTGTGTTCTACGCCAAGTGGCTGCCGAAGCTCGTCGCCGGACCGGGGCAGCTGCCCGGCTCGTACCACGAGTTCAAACACGGCATCGACCTGTCCCCGCACCTGCGCTACGTCGAGCGCACCTCGCGCAAGCTGGCCCGCTCCACCTTCTACGCCATGTCCCGCTGGCAGGGGAAGATGGAGACCAAGCAGGGCTTCCTCGGCCGGATCGTCGACATCGGGGCCGAACTCTTCGCGATGAGCGCCGCCTGCGTCCGCGCCGAACTGCTGCGCGGCCGCGGCGAGAACGGCCGCGAGGCCTACCAGCTCGCCGACGCCTTCTGCCGCCAGGCCCGCATCCGCGTCGAGGAGCTCTTCGGCCGGCTGTGGACCAACACCGACGACCTCGACCGCAAAGTCGTCAAGGGCGTGCTCTCCGGCACCTACGAGTGGCTCGAGCAGGGCGTCATCGACCCCTCGGACGACGGCCCGTGGATCGCCGACGCCACCCCGGGACCCACCCGGCGGGAGAACGTGCACCGCCCCATCCGCTGACCTGCCCGGCCCAAGGGGGCGTGACCGGCCGCCGGACACGCCCCCGCGCGCGGAACTCCACACGTACCGGCCGCCGGGGCGGGGCCCCGACGGCGGGCGGGACCCGACACAATGGGGTCCATGACCGACGCTCCAGCCCCGCTTGCCGATCCGCACCTGGTGTACGACCCCGTGGTGGGAGACGGCCCGAAGGACGTGGTGATCCTCGGCTCCACCGGGTCGATCGGCACCCAGGCCATCGACCTCGTACTGCGCAACCCCGACCGGTTCCGGGTCACCGCCCTGTCCGCCAACGGCGGCCGGGTCGCCCTCCTCGCCGAGCAGGCCCGCCGTCTGCGGGTGCGCACGGTCGCCGTCGCCCGCGCGGACGTCGTACCGGCGCTGCGCGAGGCCCTGTCCGCGCAGTACGGCGCGGGGGAGCCGCTGCCCGAGATCCTGGCCGGACCCG
>KL568553.1:68281-71699 GCA_000715605.1 Streptomyces speibonae
CTGCCACACCGTCCTCAACGGCATCACCGGCTCCATCGGACTCGCCCCGACCCTCGCCGCCCTGGAGGCGGGCCGTACCCTCGCGCTCGCCAACAAGGAGTCGCTCATCGTCGGCGGCCCGCTGGTCAAGGCGCTCGCCGCGCCGGGACAGATCATCCCGGTGGACTCCGAGCACGCCGCCCTCTTCCAGGCGCTGGCCGCCGGCACCCGCGCCGATGTGCGCAAGCTCGTCGTCACCGCCTCCGGCGGCCCCTTCCGCGGCCGCACCAGGGCGCAGCTGGCCGACGTCACCGTCGAGGACGCCCTCGCCCACCCCACCTGGGCCATGGGCCCGGTGATCACGATCAACTCCGCGACCCTCGTCAACAAGGGCCTGGAGGTCATCGAGGCGCACCTGCTGTACGACATTCCCTTCGACCGCATTGAGGTCGTCGTGCACCCGCAGTCGTATGTCCACTCGATGGTTGAGTTCACGGACGGATCGACACTGGCCCAGGCGACGCCCCCCGACATGCGCGGGCCCATCGCCATCGGCCTCGGCTGGCCCGAAAGGGTCCCCGACGCCGCCCCGGTCTTCGACTGGAGCAAGGCGTCCACCTGGGAGTTCTTCCCCCTCGACAACGAGGCCTTCCCCTCGGTGAACCTCGCCCGGCACGTCGGCGAGCTCGCGGGAACGGCCCCGGCGGTGTTCAATGCCGCGAACGAGGAGTGCGTCGAGGCCTTCCGCGCCGGCGCGCTGCCGTTCAACGGGATCATGGACACCGTGACCCGGGTGGTCGAGGAACACGGCACCCCGGCGCAGGGAACCTCACTGACCGTGCCGGACGTCCTCGAAGCGGAGACCTGGGCCCGCGAGAGGGCCCGGGAACTGACAGTCCGGACGGCGAGCGCGGAGGCGCGTGCATGACGATCCTGATGTTCATCCTCGGCATAGTCGTCTTCGCGGCCGGCCTGCTGTTCTCGATCGCCTGGCACGAGCTGGGCCACCTGTCCACAGCCAAGATGTTCGGCATCCGCGTGCCGCAGTACATGGTCGGCTTCGGCCCGACCCTCTGGTCGCGGAACAAGGGGGAGACCGAGTACGGCATCAAGGCGATCCCGTTCGGCGGCTACATCCGCATGATCGGCATGTTCCCGCCCGGCCCCGACGGACGCCTCGAGGCCCGCTCCACCTCCCCGTGGCGCGGCATGATCGAGGACGCCCGCTCCGCCGCCTTCGAGGAGCTCAGGCCCGGCGACGAGAAGCGCCTGTTCTACAAGCGCAAGCCGTGGAAACGGGTCGTCGTGATGTTCGCCGGCCCGTTCATGAACCTGATCCTCGCGGTCGTGCTCTTCCTCATCGTGCTGATGGGCTTCGGCATCCAGCAGCAGACCACGACCGTGAGCTCCGTCTCCCCCTGCGTCATCTCGCAGAGCGAGAACCGCGACGAGTGCAAGGCGTCCGACCCCCGGTCCCCGGCCGAGGCCGCCGGCATGAAGGCCGGCGACCGGATCGTCGCCTTCGACGGCGTGCGCACCGAGGACTGGGGCACCCTGTCCGACCTCATCCGCGACAGCGCCGGCAAGAGCGTGCCGATCGTCGTCGACCGCGACGGCAAGAAGGTCACCCTCCAGGCGACGATCGCCACCAACCTGGTCGCCAAGAAGGACGGCAGCGGCGCCTACGTCGAGGGCGAGTACGTCAAGGCCGGCTTCCTCGGCTTCAGCGCCGCCACCGGCGTCGTCAAACAGGACTTCGACGACTCCGTGACCTGGATGACCGACCGGGTCGGCGACGCCGTCGACTCCCTCGCCGCCCTGCCCTCCAAGATCCCCGCCCTGTGGGACGCCGCCTTCGGCGACGGCCCGCGAGAACCCGACTCCCCGATGGGCGTCGTCGGCGCGGCCCGGGTCGGCGGCGAGATCGCCACGCTCGACATCCCCGCCTCGCAGCAGCTCGCCATGTTCGTGATGCTGCTGGCCGGCTTCAACCTCTCCCTGTTCCTGTTCAACATGCTGCCGCTGCTGCCGCTCGACGGCGGACACATCGCGGGCGCGCTGTGGGAGTCGCTGCGCCGCAACCTCGCCAGAGTGCTGCGCCGGCCCGACCCGGGCCCGTTCGACGTGGCGAAACTGATGCCCGTGGCCTACGTGGTGGCCGGGATCTTCGTCTGCTTCACCATCCTCGTCCTGATCGCGGACGTGGTGAACCCGGTACGGATCTCCTAGAGGTTCCCGCCTCGGCATCCGCCGTGCACGACGGCCCGGAACCCTTTCGTTCCGGGCCGTCGTCCTTTGGGTGGGTTTACCGACGCGATGTGCCCGGGCGTGGGCCATTGCCGTAATCTCGGACCCCGGAGCCCGCCGTTCACGGGGAACCGGACCTTGATCCACGACTTGGGGTTGCACAGCAGATGACTGCGATTTCTCTCGGCATGCCGTCCGTTCCGACCAGGCTCGCCGAACGCCGGAGGAGCCGGCAGATCCAGGTCGGGTCGGTGGCCGTGGGCGGCGACGCACCCGTCTCCGTGCAGTCGATGACGACCACGCGGACGTCCGACATCGGTGCGACCCTCCAGCAGATCGCCGAACTCACCGCGTCCGGCTGCCAGATCGTCCGCGTCGCCTGCCCCACCCAGGAGGACGCCGACGCCCTCCCGGTGATCGCCAAGAAGTCGCAGATCCCGGTCATCGCCGACATCCACTTCCAGCCCAAGTACGTCTTCGCCGCGATCGAGGCGGGCTGCGCGGCGGTCCGCGTCAACCCGGGCAACATCAAGAAGTTCGACGACCAGGTCAAGGAGATCGCCAAGGCGGCCAAGGACCACGGCACCCCGATCCGCATCGGCGTGAACGCCGGCTCGCTGGACCGGCGCCTGCTCCAGAAGTACGGCAAGGCGACCCCCGAGGCACTGGCCGAGTCCGCCCTGTGGGAGGCGTCCCTCTTCGAGGAGCACGACTTCCGCGACATCAAGATCTCCGTCAAGCACAACGACCCGGTCGTCATGGTCGAGGCGTACCGCCGGCTCGCCGCCCAGTGCGACTACCCGCTCCACCTCGGCGTCACCGAGGCCGGCCCCGCCTTCCAGGGCACCATCAAGTCCGCCGTCGCCTTCGGCGCGCTGCTCTCCCAGGGCATCGGCGACACCATCCGCGTCTCCCTGTCCGCCCCGCCGGTCGAGGAGATCAAGGTCGGCATCCAGATCCTGGAGTCGCTCAACCTGCGCCAGCGCGGCCTGGAGATCGTCTCCTGCCCGTCCTGCGGCCGCGCCCAGGTCGACGTGTACAAGCTCGCCGAGGAGGTCACCGCCGGCCTCACCGGCATGGACGTCCCGCTGCGCGTCGCCGTCATGGGCTGCGTCGTCAACGGACCCGGCGAGGCCCGCGAGGCCGACCTCGGCGTCGCCTCGGGCAACGGCAAGGGCCAGATCTTCGTCAA
>KL568553.1:71956-72078 GCA_000715605.1 Streptomyces speibonae
CAACGGCAAGGGCCAGATCTTCGTCAAGGGCGAGGTCATCAAGACCGTCCCCGAGTCGAAGATCGTCGAGACGCTGATCGAAGAGGCGATGAAGATCGCCGAGGACATGGAGAAGGACGGCG
>KL568553.1:72316-72631 GCA_000715605.1 Streptomyces speibonae
CGCCGAGGACATGGAGAAGGACGGCGTGGCCTCGGGCGAGCCCGAGGTCTCGGTCGCCGGCTGACGCGACGCCCCGGGCGCCGTACGGGACGACCCGGCCCGTACGGCGCCGCACGCGGGACGTCCGGGCCCGGACCGGGGCGGCACCTCGGGGCCCGCGCGGGTACAGTGCGGAAATCAGGCAGACCCCATTGTGTGAGGCCCCCGCACTTGTTGACGCAGACCACTTCCCGGGTCCTCGAACCGAGCGACCTGGACGCCGCGCTCGCCGTACTCGACCGCGAGCCGGTCGCGAACGCCTTCGTGGCGGGCCGG
>KL568553.1:72881-73093 GCA_000715605.1 Streptomyces speibonae
CCGGTCGCGAACGCCTTCGTGGCGGCCCGGGTCCGGATCGCCGGCCTCGACCCCTGGCGGCTCGGCGGCGAGATGTGGGGCTGGTACGAGGGCGGCGTCCTGACCTCCCTGTGCTACGCGGGCGCCAACCTGGTGCCCATCTGCGCCACCCCCCGGGCCGTGCGCGCCTTCGCCGACCGCGCCCGGCGGGCCGGCCGGCGCTGCTCCTCCAT
>KL568553.1:73355-79971 GCA_000715605.1 Streptomyces speibonae
GATGTGTATAAGAGACAGCCGCTCATGGTCACCGACCGCATGCCCGGCACCGTCGCCCCGGACCCCTGCCTACGCCGCGTCCGCAAGGACGAACTCGAGACGATCATGCCGGCGTGCGTGGCGATGTTCACCGAGGAGGTCGGCGTCTCCCCGCTGGCCGGCGACGGGGGACTGCTCTACCAGGCACGGGTCGCCGAACTCGTCGGCGCCGGCCGCTCCTTCGCCCGCTTCGACGACGAGGGCAAGGTCGTCTTCAAGGCCGAGATCGGTGCCGCGACCGACCGCGCCTGCCAGATCCAGGGCGTCTGGGTCGCCCCCGAGCACCGCGGCAAAGGGGTCGCCGCCCCCGGCATGGCGGCCGTCCTGCGCTACGCCCTGGCGGACGTCGCCCCCGTGGTCAGCCTCTACGTCAACGACTTCAACCTCCCCGCCCGCAGGACGTACGAACGCGTCGGCTTCCAGGAGGTCGGGGCCTTCATGAGCGTGCTGTTCTGACCGGCACCGCCCTGTAGTCTCCCCGGCATGCTGCGCTTTCCCGGTCACGGCCGCTCACAGCCCGACGACATCGTGATCGGCCCCCTCGACCTCCCCGGCCACGTCGACGAGGCGCTGGCGGTGCAGGCGGTGGCGTTCGGTCTCGGACCCGACGAGGTGGCGGTGCGCCGGCAGATCGTGCTGCGCCACATGAGCTTCCCCGGTGCCCGGGCCTTCGGCGCGACCACCCGGGGCCGCCTGGCCGGCTTCGTCTACGGCATGCCCAACGACCGCGCCCACTGGTGGTCCACCGTCGTGGAGCCCTATCTGCGCGCCCGGGGCCACGACGACTGGCTCGACGACTCCTTCGTCATCACCGAGCTGCACGTCCACCCCCGGCACCAGCAGCGCGGCATCGGCCGGGCCCTGATCACCACCATCACCGACGGCGCGGAACAGCCCCGTTCGATCCTCTCCGCGATCGACGTGGAGAGCCCCGCCCGCCGGCTGTACCGCTCGCTCGGCTACCAGGACCTCGCCCGCCAGGTCCACTTCCCCAGCGCCCCCAGGCCGTACGCCGTCATGGGCGCGCCGCTGCCCCTCCGGCGCCGATAGGGACAACCGATTTCCGCCGCCCCCGCCCGCCCGGCTAACCTCCTGTCATCACCGAGACGCAGCAGGAGTACGAGAACCATGGCGAACGCACCGGTCCAGCGCATGTCCCAGTTGATGGCGAAGACGCTGCGCGACGACCCGGCGGACGCCGAGGTCCTCAGCCACAAGCTGCTGGTCCGGGCCGGCTACGTGCGCCGCACCGCCGCCGGCATCTGGACCTGGCTGCCCCTGGGCAAGAAGGTCCTCGCCAACGTCGAGCGGATCGTCCGCGAGGAGATGGACGCCATCGGCGCCCAGGAGGTCCTGCTGCCCGCGCTGCTGCCGCGTGAGCCCTACGAGGCGACCGGCCGCTGGGACGAGTACGGCGCCGAGCTGTTCCGGCTGAAGGACCGCAAGGGCGGCGACTACCTTCTCGGCCCCACCCACGAGGAGATCTTCACCCTGATGGTGAAGGACCAGGCGTCCTCCTACAAGGACCTGCCGGTGATCCTCTACCAGATCCAGACCAAGTTCCGCGACGAGGCCCGCCCGCGGGCCGGCATCCTGCGCGGCCGCGAGTTCCTCATGAAGGACTCCTACTCCTTCGACCTGGAGGACGAGGGCCTGGCGCGGTCCTACGCCCTGCACCGCCAGGCGTACCAGAGGATCTTCGAGCGCCTCGGCCTCGACCACCGGATCTGCGCGGCCACCGCGGGCGCCATGGGCGGCTCCAGGTCGGAGGAGTTCCTCGCCCCGGCCGAGGCCGGCGAGGACACCTTCGCCGACTGCCCGAACTGCGACTTCGCCGCGAACACGGAGGCGATCTCCTACGAGCTGAAGCCGGTCGACGCCACCGGTGTCCCGGCCGCGGAGGACATCCCCACCCCCGACACCCCGACCATCGAGACGCTCGCCGACTCGCTGGGCGTGCCCGCCTCGGCCACGCTGAAGAACCTGTTGGTCAAGGTGGACGGTGAGATCGTCGCCGTGGGCGTGCCCGGTGACCGCGAGGTCGACATGGGCAAGCTCGAGGCGCACTTCGCCCCGGCCGTGGTGGAGATGGTCACCGAGGCCGACTTCATCGCCCGCCCCGACCTGGTGCGCGGCTATGTCGGACCGCAGGGCCTGGACAAGGTCCGGTACCTGGCCGACCCGCGGGTCGCGCC
The DNA here is from genome assembly GCA_000715605.1 of Streptomyces speibonae. Lineage (GTDB taxonomy): Bacteria > Actinomycetota > Actinomycetes > Streptomycetales > Streptomycetaceae > Streptomyces > Streptomyces speibonae. The sequence goes on from KL568553.1 coordinate 75,590, forward strand.
CGGCACCGCCTGGATCACGGGCGCCAACAAGGCGGACACGCACGCCAAGAACGTGGTCGCCGGCCGTGACTTCGAGGTCGACGCGTACGTGGACGTCGTGGTGGTGCAGGAGGGCGACCCCTGCCCGAAGTGCGGCACCGGGCTGCGCCTGGACCGCGCCATCGAGATCGGCCACATCTTCCAGCTGGGCCGCAAGTACACCGACGCCCTCAAGCTCGACGTCCTCGGCCAGAACGGCAAGCCCGTCCGCGTCACCATGGGCTCCTACGGCGTCGGTGTCTCCCGCGCGGTGGCCGCCCTCGCCGAGCAGACCGCCGACGACAAGGGCCTGTGCTGGCCCGCGGAGGTCGCCCCGGCCGACGTCCACGTGGTCGCCGCGGGCAAGGCCCTGCAGACCGAGCTCGCCCTCGACGTCTCCGAGAAGCTGTCCGCCGCCGGCGTCCGCGTCCTGGTCGACGACCGCGCGGGTGTCTCCCCGGGCGTGAAGTTCACCGACTCGGAGCTGATCGGCGTGCCGCGGATCCTGGTCGCGGGCCGCCGCGCCGGCGAGGGCGTGGTGGAGCTGAAGGACCGCAGGACCGGAGAGCGCGAGGAAGTGACCGTCGACGAGGCGATCACCCGTCTCACCGGCCGCTGACCGGCGGCTGGGAGTACGGCACCACCGCCCGGGGCGGGCCCGCGGCCTGCCCCGGGCGGTGCGTACCCGGAGGCGGCGGGGCGGACCGGCGTGCGTGGCGGCGTCAGCAGGCCTGAGCCGTCACCGGGTGGCCGATCAGTTCGGCGGGCAGCTCCAGCCGCGCGCCGCAGAAGCACAGCAACGTGTAGCCGGTCCCCCCGGGTGCTCCGAGGTCGACCGTCAGGAGGGCATGCAGTTCCCGGACCACTTCAAGTAGGTGGGAACCCCTCGCGACGAGGATGCTGACCTCGTTCGGATCCCATACGACGATGTCCGGCAGATCGTCCGCAACGGCGACGTGGATGCACATGACTGTCTCCCCAGGGATGCACAACGGCATGAAGTTCCGCTTCGGGAGGCCAGCGGCTTCCCGATGGTATCGATGCCTGTGAGTACCTGTGAGGCTTTCTGTGCATTCCGTGACGGCGGATCGGCAGTCCTCGGTGCGCGGTCGTTCAGGTGATCCTGCTGACCTGAAGCATCGCTTCCGCGTCCTTGATCAGGGCGCGCTGCCGGGCCTCCGGCAGCTGGCGGTAGAGCTTCAGCAGCCGCGCCTCGCGCTCGTCCTTGCTGGGCCCCGGCACGGGACGCCCGACGGCCTCGAAGAACTCCTTGGGTGTCGTACGCACACCCCACCGCCGGAACACCTCGACCATGGCCCGCAGCTTCTCCGGCGCGATCCGGGAGGTGCCGCGGGTGCGGTTCATCCAGGCGTTGAGCGTCTGGTAGGAGATGCCCGCCTCTTTGGCCAGGTCCTTCTGGGTCCCGCTCTGGGGCAGCGCGAGGAGGCGCTCGAGGAGTGCCGCCAGATCCTCGCCCGGGCGCTCCGGATCGTCACCGGCGTCCGGTGCGGGAGGGGGCGTCTGTCGGTTCGTCACGCGTCAGAGGATGTGCCATGCCCATCTACAAGCGCAAGTAGATTGCAGATCGAGGCGGGGATCGGGTGGTGTGCGCCGGAGCGTTCGTACGGTCGCCGCACAACCCGCACCCCTTGACGCGATCTACATCTACATGCAGACTGTGTATGTCCTCGGGAGGCGGCCCCCGGCGGTGGGTCGAGCGGAGCTGTCGCGTCCAGGTATCTACATCTACATGTAGATACAAGATGTTTCCGCTGTCGGCGACCCGCCCGCACAAGGTGGGGCACCGGCCCCCGACGACACCCGGACCCCCCTGCGCACCGACGCGGACGAGATCGAAGGAGTACCGAGCGTGTCCTTACCCACCCCCACGAGAACCGCCCCGGACGCCCCGGAGCCGGAGTGGCTCGCCCGTGCCCGCAACGGGGACCGGGAGGCGTTCGGCCTCCTCTACCGCGAGCACTACCGGCTGGTGTACGGCTACCTGCTGAGCCGCACCCGCGACCGGCACCTGGCCGAGGACCTGACCCAGGAGGTCTTCACGCGTGCCCTGCGGAACATCGGCGGCTTCGCCTGGCGGGGCACGGACCCGGCCGCCTGGCTGACCACCATCGCCAGGAACCTGCACCTGGACGAACTGGGCCGCAGCCGCACCCGGCGGGAGACGCTGGTCCCCGAGTTCGGGGACCCGGAGCAGCCCGGTCCCGGCACCGAGTCCCTGGTGCTGCGGGAACTGGACGTCATCGAGGCCGGCGAGACGGTGCAACGCGCCCTGTGCGCGCTGGCCCCCTCCCAGCGGCACTGCGTCGAACTGCGCTTCATCGGAGGGCTGTCGATCGAGCAGACCGCCACCGCCATGGGCCGCACCGTCGGTGCCGTCAAAGCCCTGACGCACCGTGCCATGTGCAAGCTGCGCTGGGCGGCGGGGGCGATGGCCGCGTGAACGGACCCGTCGTACGCGCGCCGTCCTTCGTCCGCGTGACCGTCGTGGCACCCCACCGCGACCAGCCCGCCGCCACGACGCTCCCCGCGCCGGCCGAACCGGACGCCCCCGTGCCGTCGCCCGGCGCACCCCCGCCGACCGAACTCGAACAAGAGGCACTCGCCTGGGACGCCGCCCGCGAGCACGCCAGGATCGTGGCCCGGGCGGTCGAGAGGGAGGTGGGAACCCACCCGGACGTGCGCAAGGTGTGGGCCGACGGCGACGCGGTGCGTGTCCTCCTCGAACTCGCGCCCCCGTTCGCGCGATGGCCCGGCTGGTGCGAGTACTTCGGCATCACCGTGGCCGACGAGCCGGCCGGAGACAGCACACCGGCCGGTGAAGGGCGGCGTGCCGGAGTCCGGGTGAGCGTCCTCGTCCGGCAGGCGGCCACAGCGGCGCGGCCCTTCCGGCTCGGCGACACCCTCTACGACCTCGCGGTCCCGTACCGCGACGCGCACGGCGTCATCTGGTACTTCCAGGGACAGCGGGCCGACGACGGAATGCCCCTGATGTCGGTGGACGGCCGCGCGGAGCGCTGTTCCCTCGCCAACGTGGCCGAGTACGCGGGCCCGCTGACCCCCCTGCCCCCGTCCGCGTCGGAGGAGTCCGGATGAATCCGCCGACCGTGCTGCGCAGGCTCCTGCCGCACCGGGCCGCCCGGGCCCGGGCGGCCGAGGACAGGCTGCGCCTGGAACACGAACTCGCCGTGAGCAGACAGCGGCTGGCGCGCTGGCAGCAGCACGCCGACTCCTACGAACGCCAGGCGGTCCGGACGCACCAGGAGCGGGCGCACCTCCTGGCCTGGCTCGCGGCGCTGCATCCGGCCAGTGCCGTCCTCAGCCCGCTCGACACCGAAGGGACGCAGCGCCTGTGCCTGGTGGCCGGCGGATGGCATCTGTCGTGGCGCGTGCCGCCCGGCGACCTCGCCCTCTTCACGCACGTGCCCTCCCACCCGGAGCACTCCGCCGCGCACGACGCGACCGACCTCGACGACGGCCCCGACCAGGGGTCGCTCATTCGCCGGCACACATGGCTGCTGGCCTGTGAAGCCACCGCACATCCCGGACGCGCCGCAGCGGCTCCTCCGGCGGGCCCGTGAAACTCCGGTCAGCAAGCTCGGGAGGCACGCCGACCGGACCCCCAGCGCCCCCCTGCACCCACCCGCGCGCAGGGGGGCGCACCCGCCCTTCCACCCAGCCGGAGCCCTTCACCACGCCGCCGACCCGCGAGCCACACCCACCCGCACCGGCCCACCCCCGCACTCCGGTCCCTGGCGGGCGGGGGCGTGGTGTCCGGGTGGCGGGCCGGGCAAGCCGGGGGCGCTGCCCCGGGTACACGGCCGCGGTCAGTCGTGCCTCCCGCTCGAGCGAAGCCGAGAGGGCGGAAGGCACCCCGCATGCGCGGGCTTGGCCGGGCCGGGGTTCGGGCTGCCGTGGTCGGGTGCCGGGGCGGCGACGCCGCCCGCCCCCGTCGGCTCGCGGAAGCTGCCGGCGGAGCTACAGCCAGCTGGCGAATTCCAGGAGGAGTTCCGCGTCCTGTTCGCGGCCCACGCGGCGCGCGCGGACGCCCGACTCCACCGCGCGGAACAGGGTCCACCCCCGAAGGCGTTCGCGGTCGACCTCCAGGGACTCCGCCAGCCGCTTCACCCGCCGACGGGTGGTCGCGGCGCCGGACGCCTGGGCGATGAGGTCCTCCACCCGGTCACGGACCAGCCGGGCCAGGTCGAACGCCTGCTCGCCGACCACCGGGTCCGGTCCCACCGCCAGCCACGGCGTGCGCTCCCCGGCCAGCACCTTGCTCTGCCGGAACGTCCCGTGCAGCAGCCGGTGCTCGGGCGGAGCCGCCAGCAGCTCCTCGCGCACCG
>KL568553.1:80183-81029 GCA_000715605.1 Streptomyces speibonae
GCGTTCACCAGCGCGGCCAGCTCCGTGTCGGCCGCCGCACTCGCCCGCATCGCCCGCGCCTGCCGCTCCGTGCGCTCGGCCACCGTCTCGAAGCCGTGCCCCTCGGGCGGATCCACCCACAGCCTGCGCAGCGTCCCCGCCGCCTCCAGCAGCGCCTTCGCCTCCGGCAGCGACCGCACCGACACGTCCGGATGCAGCCGCTCCAGCAACAGCACCCCCCGCGTCGCGTCCGGGACCGGTTCCAGCAGCCGTACCGCTCCCAGCCCGCCCCAGTGCGCCAGCGCGGCCCGTTCGCTCTCCGGGCGCGCCCGGCGCGGCGCCAGCTTCAGCACCGCGGGAGTGCCGTGGGCCGTCCGCACGAGCACGACCAGGCTGCTGCGCCCGCCCGGCACCTGCACCCGCTCCACGGTCAACTCGCGCCGTGCGACCGCCTCGTGCGCCGTCTCCGGCAGCTTCTCCAGCCAGTCGTCACCCTCGGGCGCCGTCTCACCGAGCGCCCGCACCAGGCGCTTGGGCGGTTCGAAAACCATGCGCGAGTCGTTCCCTTCCTGCTGTACGCGGTGCCTGCCGCCCCGTCACGCGTGCCCGGGACGTCACCTCACGCGGACGGCGCCGGGGTCCGTGACGCCGTACCGCCCCGCTCGGCGAGCCCAGGGAAGGCTACGCTCTCCCCACTCCAGCGCACCGACCGCACCGCCGCCTCCCGCATCGCCTCGGCGGCCCCCCGGCGCCGGCCGCCGGAGCTCGCGCGCACCAGGTCGCCGTACACCCCGGCCACCCGGGCCTCCAGCTCGGCCGCCAGCCGGACCGCCGCGGCCGCGTCCGGCACCGGGAACGGCAGCGCGC
>KL568553.1:81225-85178 GCA_000715605.1 Streptomyces speibonae
GATGTGTATAAGAGACAGGCGCGCCCCCCGCGTCCTTCACCGCCCGCACCAGTGCGTCCCTGCGCGCCCGGTGCGCGTCGTACGCCGTGCGTGCCTCGGCGCGCCGCTCCTTGCCGATCCGGCCGCCGACCACCCCGTAGCCGTAGACCGCCGCGTGCTCCGCGGCCAGCGCCCCCTGCAGGGCCCGCAGCTCCTTGTCCTCCGCCTCGCGCGCCCGCTTCACCGTCCCGCCTCCGTCAGCAGATACACATGGGCCGCTCCCGCCGCCGCCACCGAGGCCAGCAGCCGGGCCAGCTCACCCGGCACGTCCAGCAGCGCCTCCGTCCGCCGGTCGGCGAGCTCCCGCTCGGCGGCGGCGAGTTCGGCGAGGGCGTCCTGCGCCTTCGCGGGCACCGGGTGAGGGGCGGGCCCCGAGGCCGCCGCCCCGGAACCCGACGGCGAGGGCGACGGCGACGAGGACGGCGACGGCGAGCCCTTCCCCGCACCCCCGAACGCCTCCGCGTGCCGCAGGACCTCCGCACGCAGCGGCCCCAGCCGCTCCGCGAGCTTCGGGTGCCCGGCGACGACCGCGTCGTACCGCGCGGCCAGCGCCGCACTGTCCCGGGCCGCACGCGCGCGTGCCCGGTCGGCGGCGGAGGGACGCCCGGCGCCGCCGTCGGACGTGCCGGAACCGGCAGAACCGGCGGAACAGCCCGTCGCCAGCAGGGCCGGGGCGGCGACGGCGAGCAGGCTCCTTCTGTGCGGCCCCGAACGGGCACGCGGAGACGAGGGAAACGACACGGCAGACGTCCTCGGGGCTCGTACGGACGGGGCTACGGGAGCGACGCGGGCCGATGGCCCGCGATCACCGTACCCGGGAGTATCCCCCGTGGCGGTCAGCGGCACCCACCCCGTGACCGGGGTGGACGGCACCACCCTCCGCGACCGGATACGCTTTGTACAGACACGCGCACCGTCCCACAACAGCACACGCGGCCGAGGAGTCACCCGGATGAGCACCACCCAGAGCGAGAGGCTTCGAGAACTTCTGGAACCGCTCGTCAGCTCCCAGGGCCTGGATCTCGAGGAGATCGCCGTGGACTCGGTCGGCCGCAGGCGTGTGCTGCGCGTCGTCGTCGACTCCGACACCGGAGCGGACCTCGACCGGATCGCCGATGTGAGCCGCGCGCTCTCGGCGAAGCTCGACGACACGGACGCGATGGGCAGTGCCGAGTACACCCTCGAGGTCGGCACCCCGGGCGCGGAGCGCCTCCTCACCGAGCACCGCCACTATGTGCGCGCCACCGGCCGCCTGGTGCGCTTCCAGCTCGCCGAGGGCGGCGAACTGGTCGCCCGGATCCTCAAGGCCGACGACGACGGCCTCGATCTCGAGGTGCCCGGGGTCAAGGGCCGCAAGGCCACCGCGCGCAGGCTCGCCTTCGACGACATCACCAGGGCGCGCGTCCAGGTCGAGTTCAACCGCAAGGACGACGCGTCCGAGAAGAAGGACGACAAGAAGGAAGAGGAGGCGTAGCCGTGGACATCGACATGAGCGCCCTGCGGGGCTTGGTACGGGAGAAGGAGATCTCCTTCGACCTGCTGGTCGAGGCGATCGAGTCGGCCCTCCTCATCGCCTACCACCGCACCGAGGGAAGCCGCCGGCACGCGCGCGTGGAGCTCGACCGGGAGACCGGGCACGTCACCGTGTGGGCGAAGGAGGACCCCGAGGACCTGGAGGAGGGCCAGGAGCCCCGCGAGTTCGACGACACCCCGTCCGGCTTCGGCCGTATCGCCGCCACCACGGCCAAGCAGGTCATCCTGCAGCGCCTGCGCGACGCCGAGGACGACGCGACGCTCGGCGAGTACGCCGGCCGCGAGGGCGACATCGTCACCGGCGTGGTCCAGCAGGGCCGCGACCCCAAGAACGTACTCGTCGACATCGGCAGGCTGGAGGCCATCCTGCCGGTGCAGGAGCAGGTCCCCGGCGAGACCTACCCGCACGGCATGCGGCTGCGGTGCTACGTCGTCCGGGTGGCCAAGGGCGTGCGCGGCCCGTCGGTGACCCTCTCGCGCACGCACCCCAACCTGGTGAAGAAGCTGTTCGCCCTGGAGGTGCCGGAGATCGCCGACGGCTCCGTGGAGATCGCCGCGATCGCCCGTGAGGCCGGTCACCGTACGAAGATCGCCGTGCGGTCCACCCGGTCGGGTCTGAACGCCAAGGGCGCCTGCATCGGCCCCATGGGCGGCCGCGTGCGCAACGTCATGGCCGAGCTGAACGGTGAGAAGATCGACATCGTCGACTGGTCCGACGACCCGGCCGAGATGGTGGCCAACGCGCTGTCGCCCGCCCGGGTCTCCAAGGTCGAGATCGTCGACCTGGCGGCCCGGTCCGCCCGGGTCACCGTGCCGGACTACCAGCTGTCCCTGGCGATCGGCAAGGAGGGGCAGAACGCCCGTCTCGCCGCGCGGCTGACCGGCTGGCGGATCGACATCCGGCCCGACACGGAGCAGACCGGAGAACGGGTCGGGGAGCGGGCCGGGGAATAGATCCAAGCCGCGATTCGCTGAGATCACGACAGCTTTGGTCGCGGCGGTGTTCGATTCTCGCCCCGTAGGGGTGAGGTCGGTCCGGGGAGGTAGACTGAGGAGTGTCTGGCCGGACACGAGCTGGCGTATGCCCTGAGCGCACTTGCGTGGGGTGCCGGGAGCGAGCGGTCAAGAGCGAGCTGCTGCGGGTCGTGGCGATCGAGGACGAGTGCGTCCCTGATCCTCGCGGTACGCTGCCCGGCCGGGGTGCATATGTGCATCCCGTCCCGGTCTGTCTCGACCAGGCGGTGCGCCGCAGGGCGTTCCCGAGGTCGCTGCGCGTCCCGGGACCGCTCGACGTAAAGGCGTTGCGCCACCACGTCGAGCAGGCGCAAGGTTGCCGATCGGCGGCCGAAAGGCCCGCTGAAGGGGCGACACGGTAAGAAACGTGCCGCACGGAAACCCCCGTGCGGTCTGGTACCTCGCGAGTCGAAAGCAGGTCGAGATTGCGATGAGCACTCGATGAGTACGCGATGAGTACGCCCATGAACTAGCGACGGTCCGGACGCAACCCGGACCTCAGAGGAGCGAAGTGGCTAAGGTCCGGGTCTACGAACTCGCCAAGGAGTTCGGCGTGGAGAGCAAGGTCGTCATGGCCAAGCTCCAGGAACTCGGTGAATTCGTCCGTTCGGCGTCTTCGACCATCGAAGCGCCCGTAGTACGCAAACTGACAGACGCCTTCCAGCAGGGCGGGGGCAACGGCAAGCCCGCCGCCAAGCCCGGCGCGCCCCGGAAGGCCGCACCCAAGCCCGGGGCGCCGTCCCCGGCGCCCCGTCCGGCTGCCCCGAAGCCGCCGGCGGCACCCAAGCCGCCCGCGGCCCAGCAGCCCCCGGCCCCGTCGGCGCCGTCGCCGGCCACTCCCGGCCCGCGTCCGACGCCCGGCCCGCGCCCCGCGCCGCGCCCGGCCCCGGCGGCACCGGAGTTCCAGGCACCGCCCGCGGCGTCCCCGGCCCAGTCCGGTCCCAAGCCCGGCGGCGCGCGTCCCGGCGCGCCCAAGCCCGGCGCCCGTCCCGGCGGTCCGGGCCAGGGCGGCCAGGGCCGTCCGTCCGGCCAGGGTCAGCGTCCCGGTGGCGGCGCTCCGCGTCCGGGCGGCCGCCCGGCCGGTCCCCGTCCCGGCAACAATCCCTTCACCTCCGGTGGCTCCACCGGCATGGCCCGTCCGCAGGCCCCGCGCCCGCAGGGCCAGCGTCCCGGCGGTCCCGGTGCACCCGGCGGCGGTCCGCGTCCCCAGGCCCCCGGCCAGGGCGGCGGTCCGCGTCCGCAGGCTCCGGGCGGACAGCGCCCGACCCCGGGCTCGATGCCGCGTCCGCAGGGCGGTCCCCGTCCCGGCGGCGGTCCCGGCGGCCCGCGTCCGAACCCCGGCATGATGCCGCAGCGTCCCGCTGCCG
>KL568553.1:85298-87523 GCA_000715605.1 Streptomyces speibonae
GAACCCCGGCATGATGCCGCAGCGTCCCGCTGCCGGCCCGCGTCCCGGCCCCGGCGGCCGTGGTCCGGGCGGTGCGGGCCGTCCCGGCGGTGGCGGCGGTCGTCCCGGTGGCGGCGGCTTCGCCGGCCGTCCCGGCGGCGGTGGCGGCGGTCGTCCGGGTGGCGGCGGCTTCGGCGGCCGTCCCGGCGGCGGTTTCGGCGGCGGCGGTGGCCGTCCCGGCTTCGGCGGCCGTCCCGGCGGTCCCGGTGGCCGTGGTGGCACGCAGGGCGCCTTCGGCCGTCCCGGCGGTCCCGCGCGCCGCGGCCGCAAGTCGAAGCGGCAGAGGCGCCAGGAGTACGAGGCCATGCAGGCCCCGTCGGTCGGCGGCGTGATGCTGCCTCGCGGCAACGGCGAGACCATTCGCCTGTCGCGCGGTGCGTCGCTCACCGACTTCGCGGAGAAGATCAACGCCAACCCGGCGTCGCTCGTCGCGGTCATGATGAACCTCGGCGAGATGGTCACCGCGACCCAGTCCGTCTCCGACGAGACGCTCCAGCTCCTCGCGGACGAGATGAACTACACCGTTCAGATCGTCAGCCCGGAGGAGGAGGACCGCGAGCTGCTCGAGTCCTTCGACCTGGAGTTCGGCGAGGACGAGGGCAGCGAGGAGGACCTGGTGGTCCGCCCGCCGGTCGTCACCGTCATGGGGCACGTCGACCACGGCAAGACCCGACTGCTCGACGCCATCCGCAAGACGAACGTCATCGCGGGCGAGGCCGGCGGCATCACCCAGCACATCGGTGCCTACCAGGTCGCGACCGAGGTCAACGACGAAGAGCGCAAGATCACCTTCATCGACACCCCGGGTCACGAGGCGTTCACCGCCATGCGTGCCCGTGGTGCGCGGTCGACGGACATCGCGATCCTCGTCGTCGCGGCCAACGACGGCGTCATGCCGCAGACGGTCGAGGCGCTCAACCACGCCAAGGCCGCCGAGGTCCCGATCGTCGTCGCGGTCAACAAGATCGACGTCGAGGGCGCCGACCCGACCAAGGTGCGCGGTCAGCTGACCGAGTACGGCCTGGTGGCCGAGGAGTACGGCGGCGACACCATGTTCGTCGACATCTCCGCCAAGCAGGGTCTGCACATCGACAGCCTCCTCGAGGCCGTCGTCCTCACCGCGGACGCCTCGCTCGACCTGCGGGCCAACCCCAAGCAGGACGCGCAGGGCATCTCGATCGAGTCCCGGCTCGACCGCGGCCGCGGTGCCGTGGCGACCGTGCTCGTCCAGCGGGGCACGCTGCGGGTCGGCGACACGATGGTGGTGGGCGACGCCTACGGCCGCGTGCGTGCCATGCTCGACGACAACGGCAACAACGTCGCCGAGGCCGGCCCGTCGACGCCGGTGCAGGTCCTGGGCCTGACCAACGTCCCGGGCGCGGGTGACAACTTCATCGTCGTGGACGAGGACCGTACGGCCCGTCAGATCGCCGAGAAGCGCGCCGCCCGTGAGCGCAACGCCGCGTTCGCCAAGCGCACGCGCCGCGTGTCGCTGGAGGACCTGGACAAGGTGCTCAAGGCCGGCGAGGTCCAGCAGCTGAACCTGATCATCAAGGGTGACGCGTCCGGTTCGGTGGAGGCCCTCGAGTCCTCCCTGCTCCAACTGGACGTCGGCGAAGAGGTCGACATCCGCGTCCTGCACCGCGGCGTCGGTGCGGTCACGGAGTCCGACATCGACCTGGCGATGGGCTCGGACGCCATCGTGATCGGCTTCAACGTGCGCGCCGCCGGGCGCGCGCAGCAGATGGCCGAGCGCGAGGGCGTGGACGTCCGCTACTACTCGGTCATCTACCAGGCGATCGAGGAGATCGAGGCGGCCCTCAAGGGCATGCTCAAGCCGGAGTACGAAGAGGTCGAGCTCGGCACGGCGGAGATCCGCGAGGTCTTCAAGTCGTCCAAGCTGGGCAACATCGCGGGTGTCATCATCCGCTCCGGCGAGGTCAGGCGGAACACCAAGGCCCGCCTCATCCGCGACGGCAAGGTGGTCGCGGAGAACCTCAACATCGAGGGTCTGCGTCGCTTCAAGGACGACGTCACCGAGATCCGCGAAGGCTTCGAGGGCGGTATCAACCTCGGAAACTTCAACGACATCAAGGTCGACGACGTCATCGCGACGTACGAGATGCGCGAGAAGCCGCGGGTGTAGCACCCCACGGTGCGTACCCTGTCTCTTATACACATCTCTG
>KL568553.1:87716-90154 GCA_000715605.1 Streptomyces speibonae
GCCCCGCCGGCCGGCTCGTGTGTGCGGGGCCGGCGGCCCGCTCCCGGTGCGCCGGGCGCGGGCCCGGCGGGCGCAATATCCGTCGATCGCCCCGCCCCCTTCGTTGTACGGTTCTGATGTCCCTGCCCGTTACGGATGGCGGGGCCATCGATCCCGGACCGGCGGGTGAACCGGTTGCACACATGTATGTGGGGACGCTGTCCTTCGACCTGCTCCTCGGCGACGTACGGTCGCTGAAGGAGAAGCGCTCCGTCGTCCGCCCGATCGTCGCCGATCTCCAGCGCAAGTACGCCGTGAGCGCGGCCGAGGTGGAACACATGGACCTCCATCGCAGGGCCGTCATCGGCCTGGCCATGGTGTCCGGCGACGCGGGGCACCTCAGCGACGTACTGGACCGGTGCGAGCGGCTGGTCGCCGGGCGCCCCGAGGTGGAGCTGCTGTCCGTCAGGCGGCGCTTCCACGGTGAAGACGACTGACGACCACAGCCGCAGAGAAACACAGACAGCAAAGAACGGGAGACGGACCAGTGGCCGACAACGCGCGGGCGAAAAGGCTGGCGGACCTCATCCGAGAGGTGGTGGCCCAGAAGCTGCAGCGCGGGATCAAGGACCCGCGGCTCGGCTCGCACGTCACCATCACGGACACCCGCGTCACGGGTGACCTCAGGGAGGCGACCGTCTTCTACACCGTGTACGGGGACGACGAGGAGCGCAAGGCCGCCGCGGCGGGCCTGGAGAGCGCCAAGGGCGTGCTGCGCTCCGAGGTCGGCCGGGCGGCCGGGGTGAAGTTCACTCCGACCCTGACCTTCGTCATGGACGCCCTGCCGGACACCGCGCGCACCATCGAGGACCTCCTCGACAAGGCGCGCCAGTCCGACGCGAAGGTGCGCGAGGCGTCCGCGGGCGCCTCGTACGCCGGTGGCGCCGACCCGTACCGCAAGCCGGAAGACGACGAGACGGACGACACCGCCGAATGACCCAGCAGCCCACCACGCCCGACGGCCTTGTCATCGTCGACAAGCCGTCGGGCTTCACTTCGCACGACGTGGTCGCCAAGATGCGCGGCATCGCCCGCACCCGGCGCGTCGGCCACGCCGGCACCCTCGACCCGATGGCGACGGGCGTCCTCGTCCTCGGCGTCGAGAAGGCCACCAAGCTCCTCGGGCACCTCGCGCTGACCGAGAAGGAGTACCTCGGCACCGTCCGGCTCGGGCAGAACACGCTCACCGACGACGCCGAGGGGGAGATCACCTCCTCCACCGACGCCTCCGGCATCACCCGTGAGGCCGTCGACGCCGCAGTCGCCGGGCTGACCGGCGACATCATGCAGGTGCCGTCCCGGGTCAGCGCCATCAAGATCAACGGGGTGCGCTCCTACAAGCGTGCGCGGGAGGGCGAGGAGTTCGACATCCCCGCGCGGCCGGTCACCGTCTCGTCCTTCACCGTCCACGACGTGCGCGGGACGGCGGCCGAGGACGGCACCCCCGTACTCGACCTGGTGGTCTCGGTCACCTGCTCCTCCGGCACCTACATCCGCGCCCTCGCCCGCGACCTGGGCGCCGCCCTGGCCGTGGGCGGCCACCTCACCGCGCTGCGCCGCACCCGCGTCGGCCCGTACAAACTGGACTCCGCGAGGACGCTGGACCAGCTCCAGGAGGAGCTGACCGTGATGCCGATCGCCGAGGCGGCCGCCGCCGCGTTCCCCCGCTGGGACGTCGACGAACGGCGGGCCCGGCTGCTCACCAACGGGGTGCGGCTGGAGATGCCCGAGGAGTACGCGGGCGCGGGAGCCGTGGCCGTGTTCGGCCCCGGGGGCGGCTTCCTGGCGCTCGTCGAGGAACACCGGGGCAAGGCCAAGAGCCTGGCCGTCTTCGGCTGAGGGGCGGACCCGGGTGAACGGGCGGACCCGGCGCATGGGCCGACCGGTGCACGGGCGCACCCGGTGCACGGGCCGACCGGTCGCACCCAACCGCCCGTGGAGCGGCGCCACGGGGATGGACATGCCGCCGCTCCACGGTCCCCCCTCGGTTCCCCCACCCCTAGGGTGTATCCATCCACGCCTGCCTGTTCACCCGTAATAGCGGGCGCTCGGAGTGAACCGGGGGAGTGGAAGGGGGCGCGTTCGCCGGCCGATCTGTCCCGCTGATCATTCCGGCCCTACCGTCGCAGGTGAGGGCACGGATGTACGGCGGGAGGCATCGAGGATGCCGTCACACTACGGGGCACGTGAGCACCCGGGGCGCGCGGAGGGGGCAGGCCGTCCCCGCCCTTCCTGGGCCGCGGAGCAGCCACCGCCGTATTTCCCCGTTCCCGCCGCGCAGACCCACGGGGAGGGGGCCGGGGGACCCGAGCGGCCGGAGCGGCCTGGGGAGAACGACGGCCTGGTCCGTCTCCACGATCTTGCGGGCCGCCCGCGCGGTGCGGGGTTCGTGGCAGACC
>KL568553.1:90383-91544 GCA_000715605.1 Streptomyces speibonae
CCATGAGGCCGTCGACGGGCTGCCCCGGCTCGTGCTGTACGCGGCCGGGGGCCGCCGCCGCTGCGTGGTGACCGCCGACGCCGTGACCCCGCTGCCGGAGCTAGACCTGGCCCTCGTACGCAGCGAGGGGCTCGGGGTGGCACCCCTGCCGGTCTCCGGGCGGGAGGACGTCGCGCGAGGCACGTACGTGCGGATCGCCGCCGGAGGGTGGCGCGAGGCGCGCGTGCTGGGAACCACCGCCGTCACCTACACGGCCACCGACCGCGCCCACCCCGTCGACCGCGCCCTGGAGCTCGCCGTCGGCACCGCCGGCCGGGACGCGCTGCGCCTGGGCGGCGGCACGGCGGGCGGCCCCGTGCTCGACGCCGACACCGGCACCGTGCTCGGCGTCCTGGGCACGGCACTCCGCTCGGCCGACAGCGACGTGGGCTTCGCGGTACCGCTCACCCGCGCGAACCCCGCCCTCGCCCGGCTCCTCGCCGAGAACACGGCAACGGTCCCCGCGTACGGCCCCGACCTCAACCTCGCCGGCGTCGTACGCCTCACGACGACGGCCACGTGTGTCGGCGGCGGGGCGCCTCCCCCGGCGGGGCTGGGAGCCGCGCTCACCGGCGGCGGGACGGGCTGGGCGAATCCCCCGGCGGGGTTCCCGGGCACTTCGTGGGGTGCGGGTGGGCGTACCGACGCCTGGGCGGGCCACACGGTTCCGTCGGCGGGACACATCGGTGCCACCCCCGCGCGCATGGGCACCGACGCGGACTCTGCGGGCGCGCCGCAGGGGTGCGGCGGGGGAGGGCGCTCCGGTGCCTCGGACACCCTTACCGGTGGCCGGGCGGGCCGCGGGGACGCGACCGAGGGACCCACCGGCACCACGGCACGTCTCACGGGCCCGTCCGCGGCGCATACGGCGGACCCGTCGGGGTGCACGGCCGAGGCCGGGGACTGTACGGGCCTCGCGACCTCCTGTCCGGGGCCGGCGACGGGTTGCCCGGACCCGTCTGCGGGCCGCAGTGGCCGCCCGGCGAGCTGCGCCACCCCGTTGACGGACCGCGCGGGCTCGGCAGAGGGCGGCGGTCCGGGTCCTTCCACGGGCCGCACGGGCGGGTCAGTGGGCTGGTCGGAGGTTTCCGTGGGTTGTGGAGATTCCTCGGCGGGCTGCGC
>KL568554.1:0-1159 GCA_000715605.1 Streptomyces speibonae
CACCAACGCAGGGCACCTGCAGAGGCGCCGGCTGTGCAACGCCCCACCCGCGGCCCACACCCACGCGGCCGGCGTGCACGCACGGTGCCAAGACCAACCCCCGGCTCAACCTAACGGAGTGAGCTGGCGCACACCTGCCGTAGAGTTGAGCCCGGTCGATACATGGCCGTGGCAGATCGGAAGGGCAGCAACGCGTGACCGTCGACGACTCGGGTTCCGGAACGGACGCGCAGGGCGCCGGCGAGGATCCGCTTGCTCTGCGCCTCGAGCAGCTCATTCTGGGCGCCGAGCGCCGTTACACACCGTTTCAGGCCGCCCGCAGCGCCGGCGTCACCATGGAGCTGGCCACCCGCTTCTGGCGGGCGATGGGCTTCGCCGACGTCGGCCAGGCCAAGGCGCTGACGGAAGCGGACGTACTCGCGCTGCGCCGCCTCGCCGGTCTGGTGGAGGCGGGGCTGCTCAGCGAGGCCATGGCGGTGCAGGTGGCACGGTCCACCGGGCAGACCACCGCACGGCTGGCCGAATGGCAGATCGACTCCTTCCTGGAAGGTCTGACCGAGCCGCCCGAGCCGGGCATGACCCGTACCGAGGTCACGTATCCGATCGTCGAGCTGCTCCTGCCCGAGCTGGAGGAGTTCCTGGTGTACGTCTGGCGGCGGCAGCTCGCCGCGTCCGCCGGCCGGGTCGTGCAGGGGGCCGACGACGAGGAGATGGTCGACCGGCGGCTGGCCGTCGCCTTCGCGGACCTCGTGGGGTTCACGCGGCTGACCCGGCGGATGGAGGAGGAAGAGCTCGGCGAGCTCGTCGAGGCCTTCGAGACCACCGCCGCCGACCTGGTCGCGGCACGCGGCGGGCGGCTCATCAAGACGCTGGGCGACGAGGTGCTCTACGCCGCCGACGACGCCGGTACCGCCGCCGAGATCGCGATGCGTCTGATCGAGACCATGGCGAATGACGAGACCATGCCCGAACTGCGGGTCGGCATGGCGTTCGGCACCGTGACCACCCGGATGGGTGATGTTTTCGGTACGACCGTGAACCTGGCGTCCCGGCTCACCTCCATAGCCCCGCGCGACGCCGTGCTCGTCGACACCGCGTTCGCCGAGGAGCTGATCCGTACCGGGGACGCGCCCGCCTCCGAGGCTGTCTCTTATACACA
>KL568554.1:1402-1908 GCA_000715605.1 Streptomyces speibonae
AGCCGATGTGGCAGCGGCCGGTGCGTGGGCTGGGTGTGGTGGAGCCCTGGCTGCTCACCCGCCGGAACGGGGCCGCACCCTCCTCCTCGTCGTCCTAGCCGGGGGCCGCGCCGCCCACGCACAGGCCGATGATCGGTACGCACAGGCCCGGGGGGCGGGTGGGTTCCTGTTCCGGCTCGGGCTCGGGTGCAGGGGTCGGTCGGTCCGGGTGGTGCGGCGGCGGCTTCCGGGGGGCGGGTGGGGGCTCTGCTGCGGGAGTGCGGGTTGTGGCGGGTCGGGTGGTTGCGGGGGGTGGGGTCGATGTCGGGGGTGTCTCCGCCGAGGGGGTGTTGGAGGGCGGGGGCCGCTCGGGTGTTTCGAGGGGGGACGTGTGCGGGCCGCCCAGGGCCTCGGGGGAGGACGGGGTCGCCTCGGGGGACGGTGTCGTGGTCCGGGCGTTCGGTGGCGCCGTGGTGGGGACCGGCCGTTCCGCGGTGGGGCGGGGGACGGCCTCCACGCCGGTGCCA
>KL568554.1:2147-4479 GCA_000715605.1 Streptomyces speibonae
TCCACGCCGGTGCCCGGCCCGCCGTCGGGTGCCGAGGTGAGGCGGATCAGGGTCACGGCGCCGGCGGCCAGGGCCAGGCCGCCCGCGGCCAGCAGGACCTTGCGGGGGCGGGGCTTGCGGTGACGGCCCCGGGCGCGGGGTAACGGGCCGGGCCGTTCGGCCGTGTGCGGTGCGGGCGCTGTCCTCATTGCTCATCCTCCCCTGCGGCGCGCCCCCGACGCGCCGTGGTGTGCGCACGCTATGCGCTCCCATGGAGGGCGGGGCCCGAGTCGGCCCGATGTCACTCGAACGGGTGGGCGGGGGGTGACGAGGGAACTGGACGTGCGCCCTTTTCCGGGCGGGCCCCGGCTGCGATGATCGGGACGAGCGATGTTAACCCGCGTTAACCGGAGGCTGTCATGAGTGAGGAACGGTTCGGGGAGTTCGTGCTGGTGCGCCGGCACGAGCAGGGGCATGTCGCGGAGCTCGTCCTCGACCGGCCCAAGGCCATGAACGCCGTGTCGACCGAGATGGCCCGTTCCGTCGCCGGGGCCTGCGCCGCGCTGGCGGAGGACCGTGCCGTGCGGGCGGTGGTGCTGACCTCGACGCACGAGCGGGCGTTCTGCGTGGGCGCCGATCTCAAGGAGCGCAATTCCTTCAGCGACGCCGATCTGGTGCGTCAGCGGCCCGTCGCGCGGGGCGCGTACACCGGGGTGCTCGAGCTGCCCGTGCCGACGGTGGCGGCCGTGCACGGGTTCGCACTGGGGGGCGGGTTCGAGCTGGCCCTGTCGTGCGATGTGATCGTCGCGGACCGTACGGCGGTCCTGGGGCTGCCCGAGGTGTCGGTCGGAGTGATTCCTGGCGGGGGCGGTACGCAGTTGCTGCCCCGGCGGGTGGGCGCGGCCCGTGCCGCGGAGCTGATCTTCACGGCGCGCCGGGTGGAGGCCGGTGAGGCCCGGGAGCTGGGGCTGGTCGATGTGCTGGTGGACGAGGGGCGGGACCGCGAGGAGGCGCTCGCCATGGCGGGCCGGATCGCCGCGAACTCGCCGGTGGGGCTGCGGGCGGCCAAGCGGGCGCTGCGGCTGGGGCACGGGCTGGATCTGGCCGCCGGGCTCGAGGTCGAGGATGCCGCGTGGCGGTCGGTGGCCTTCTCGGGCGACCGGGCGGAGGGGGTGGCCGCCTTCAACGAGAAGCGCCCGCCGCAGTGGCCCGGAGAGTGATCACGTGAATGCGGTTCGTCATCCTGATGTCCCCATTTGGGCTGAACATCCTTAATCTGGGGAGATGGGTGAGGAGAGCCGGCTGGCGGCCGTGGTGGCGCTGGCCCAGGGCATGGCCGCCGCGCACAGTTCGCGGGAGTCCTGGCGGGCCGCGGCCGGCGGGGCCTGCCGGGCGCTGGGCGGCAGTTTCGCCGCGCTGTCGGTGTGGGAGCGCGAGCTGGGGCGGCTGCGGGTGCTGGTGAACGTGGGGGAGCTGGCCGAGGGGGAGGAGGAGTTCCCGGAGGACGAGTCCTATCCGGTGCACCAGTTCGCCGAGATCACCGAGTTCCTCCATGAGCGGTGGGCGGGGGGCGGTGAGCCCGACGCGTGGGTGGAGACCGCAGAGGGGGCCTCGGCGGGGCGGCCCGGGTACTGCCACCAGCGGGTCGCGGCGCTGCGGCGGCGCGGGCGCGGGTGCTGTGTGGTCGCGCCGGTCGTGCTGCACGGGCGGGCCTGGGGCGAGCTGTACGTGGCCCGGCCGGCCGGGGTGCCCGTCTTCGGGCGGGCGGACGCCGACTTCGCGACGGTGCTGGCCGCCGTGGTGGCCGCCGGGATCGCGCAGACGGAGCGGCTGGAGGAGGCCCGGCGGCTGGCCTTCACGGACTCGTTGACCGGGCTGGCCAACCGGCGCGCCGTGGACACCCGCCTGGACGAGGCCGTGGAGCGGCACCGGCGGGACGGGGCCGTGGTCAGCCTGGTGGTGTGCGATGTGAACGGGCTGAAGCGGGTCAACGACACGTTGGGGCATGCCGTGGGGGACCGGCTGCTCGAGCGGTTCGGGACCGTGCTGTCGCTGTGCGGGGCCATGCTGCCCGGGGCGCTGGCGGCGCGGCTGGGCGGGGACGAGTTCTGTCTGCTGGCGGTGGGGCCGCCGGCCGACGAGGTGGTCAAGGCGGCCGACGAGGTGTGCCGGCGGGCGGTGGAACTGGGCATCGGGGACGGTGTGGCCTGCGGGGTGGCGTCCACCGAGGACCCGATCGGGCCGGTGCACTCCGCCCGGCGGCTGTTCCGGCTGGCCGACGCGGCGCAGTACCGGGCCAAGGCCGAGCGGGCCGTCCATCCCGTGGTGTCCGCGCAGCCCGGCGCTTACGGGG
>KL568554.1:4648-5985 GCA_000715605.1 Streptomyces speibonae
GCCAAGGCCGAGCGGGCCGTCCATCCCGTGGTGGCCGGGCGGGAGGGGCCGGACGATCCCGTCGTCCGGCTCACGGACGAGCCGCCGCGTGCGTCGGACGGGGAGCGACGCCGGTTCCGGGGGCGGCATTCGCCGTAGATGTGACGCATCGGTAAGGGGTGAGCGGGCAGTCCAGGGGTGACACCGTGGAATTCACTGCGTACGCTCCTGAATATGGATATGCACACTGTGGTGGTGGGGACCGCGGGCGTGACCGCGTCCGATGTGCTCGCCGTGGCGCGCGGCGGGGCCCGCGTCGAACTGGCCGCGGAGGCGGTGGCCGCCCTCACCGCGTCCCGCGAGATCGTGGACGCCCTGGCCGCCAAGCCGGACCCCGTCTACGGGGTGAGCACCGGCTTCGGCGCCCTGGCGACCCGGCACATCAGCCCGGAGCTGCGTGCTCAGCTGCAGCGCAACATCGTCCGTTCGCACGCCGCGGGCATGGGCCCCCGCGTCGAGCGGGAAGTCGTCCGGGCCCTGATGTTCCTCCGGCTGAAGACCGTCTGCTCCGGCCGCACCGGGGTCCGCCCCCAGGTCGCGCGCACGATGGCCGACGTGCTCAACGCCGGGATCACCCCGGTCGTCCACGAGTACGGCTCCCTGGGCTGCTCCGGCGACCTGGCCCCGCTCTCCCACTGCGCCCTCACGCTGATGGGCGAGGGGGACGCCGAGGGCCCCGACGGGACCGTGCGGCCGGCCGGTGACCTGCTCGCCGAACACGGCATCCACCCCGTCGAGCTGCGCGAGAAGGAGGGGCTCGCTCTCCTCAACGGCACCGACGGCATGCTCGGCATGCTGGTCATGGCCCTCGCCGATCTGGACCGCCTCTACAAGTCCGCCGATGTCACGGCCGCCCTCAGCCTGGAAGCCCTCCTCGGCACCGACAAGGTGCTCGCCCCCGAACTGCACGCCATCCGCCCGCACCCCGGCCAGGCCGCCAGCGCCGCCAACATGCTCGCCGTACTGAAGGGTTCGGGGCTGACGGGGCATCACCAGGACGACGCCCCCCGGGTCCAGGACGCCTACTCCGTGCGCTGCGCCCCGCAGGTCGCCGGCGCCGGACGCGACACGCTGGCCCACGCCCGGCTGGTCGCCGAGCGTGAACTCGCCTCCGCCGTCGACAATCCCGTCGTACTGCCTGGGGGTACCTCCCAGGCTTTCGGCTCTGGGGGAGGCCGGGTGGAGTCCAACGGGAACTTCCACGGGGCGCCCGTCGCCTACGTCCTGGACTTCCTCGCCATCGCCGTCGCCGACCTGGCCTCCATCGCCGAGCGCCGCACCTGTCTCTTATACACATC
>KL568554.1:6226-12359 GCA_000715605.1 Streptomyces speibonae
CAGCCACGGACTGCCGCCGTTCCTCGCCGACGACGCCGGTGTCGACTCCGGCCTGATGATCGCCCAGTACACCCAGGCCGCCCTGGTCGCCGAGCTGAAGCGGCTCGCCGTACCGGCGTCGGCGGACTCGATCCCCTCCTCGGCGATGCAGGAGGACCACGTCTCCATGGGCTGGTCGGCCGCCCGCAAACTGCGCACCGCCGTCGACAACCTCACCCGGGTCGTCGCCGTGGAGCTGTACACCGCCACGCGCGCCGTCGAACTGCGCGAAGGGCTGACACCGGCCCCGGCGACGCGAGCCGTCATCGAGGCGGTACGACAGGCGGGGGTGGGCGGCCCCGGCCCCGACCGCCATCTGGCGCCCGACCTCGAAGCGGCCGACGCGTTCGTGCGGGACGGGCGGCTGGTCGCCGCCGTGGAGTCGGTCACCGGGCCGCTGCGCTGACCCGGCCGGGCCCCGCGGGAGGCGCGGGGCCCCAGAGCCGATGAACCCTGCTCAGAACTCCAGCCGCTCCCGGCGCACCGAGTAGACGACGAAGCCGGCACCGAGGGCGAGCGAGACCGTGCCGCCGACGATGTACGGGGTGCTGTCGAAGCTGCCGGTGTCCGCGAGCCGGACCTCCTGGCCGGTGCTCTCCAGGGACGCCGACGTGGCGCCGTTCACGGCTCTCGCCTGCTCGGTGACCTGCGGGGAGGGGCTCGACGACGGCGCGTCCCCCGCCGGGGTGTCCGATGTCGCGTTCGCGGACGGGACGAACCACAGGGCGCACAGCAGGGTGCCCGCGGCGGTGGCGGTCAGCAACGGACGGAGCGCGGATGACACGGAATATCGATCCCCTTGTGGCGCTGGCGAATTGGCCGTGTGGGCCGATGGTAGTGAAAGTCGCGGGTCACAGGAAAGTCACGGGAGCTCTTGGCCGTACGCTCCGGGGATGAGTACTCCAGAGACATCACGTTTTGTACGGCTTCGCGTCGAGCTCGTACTCGAGATCGACGACGAGGACGCGGTGACCGGGGCCGCGCTGCGCCGGATCGCGGACGAGGGCGGGGTGCCGGACGGCGAACGGGCACACGCCGAGAGCGCTGTGACGGAGGACACTGCGGAGGCCCTCGCCTCGCTGGTGGATCCCTTCGACCTGGTCAGCGAGGTGCCGGGGGTCGAACTCCTGCAGGCCTCCTGGAGCAGCGAGCGGATCGACTACGACCCGGACTCGCCTCAATGGGACCTCGGCGGGGAAGATGACGGGGAGTTCGACGAGGACTTCCACCGCGACGAGGACTTCCAGGGTGACGACGAGGACGGGGCGGACCGGGCGCCTTGAGGCGGCTCGGGAAAAACGTGACCCCGGTCGGCAACCGCGGCCGGGGGCGTGACGTCTCACAGGAGGGCGCGGACCGGTGTCCCGTCGACCGCCCCGAGGGCGTGGTGAGCCCCACACCTCCGGGCCGTGGGGAACCGGATCATCCGGTCGTAGCGTTGAAGATTGTGGACGAGTCCCCTCGGTATCGCGCAGGGGGCTCGTGGGGTTGGGATTCGGCAACGATGGAGAAGCGTGTGATGACGGACGGTAAGCGGCGCAGGGGCTTGGCGGCCGCGTCCGCTCTGCTCGGCGGAGTGCTGGTGCTCTCGGCGTGTTCGGGGGGCGGCGACTCGGGCAGCGACGGCAAGGACACCTCGCAGGCGCAGGTGGACGAGGCGGCGGCCAAGAAGTCGTCCGAGGCGCAGATCAAGATCACGCCGAAGGACGGTTCCGACAACGCCTCCATCAACAACTCCGCCGCCGTCACGGTGAGCAAGGGCACGCTCACCGAGGTGAAGATGACCACCGCCGACGGCACGGCCGTCGAAGGCGAGATATCCGCCGACAAGAAGAGCTGGAAGCCCAGCGTCCAGCTCGAGCGCGCCACCACCTACAAGCTGGCGGCCACCGCCAAGGACTCCGAGGGCCTCGCCGCGCACGAGAACGCGTCGTTCACGACGGTCTCCCCGGACAACAGCTTCATCGGCAACTTCACGCCGGACGACGGCACCACGGTCGGTGTCGGCATGCCGGTGTCGATCAACTTCGACAAGGCGATCACCGAGAAGGCCGCGGTCCAGAAGGGCATCACCGTCTCCAGCAGCAGCGGCCAGGAGGTCGCCTGCCACTGGTTCAACGCCAACCGCATGGACTGCCGGCCCGACGAGTACTGGCAGGAGAACTCCACCGTCACGCTGAAGCTGGCGCTCGACGGTGTCGAGGGCGCCGAGGGCGTCTACGGCGTCCAGCAGAAGACGGTCACCTTCAAGATCGGCCGCAACCAGGTCTCCTACGTCGACGCCGAGACCAAGCAGATGAAGGTCACGCAGAACGGAAAGACCGTCAAGACCATCCCGATCTCCGCCGGAGCGCCCGAGAACAAGACGTACGAGGGCCAGATGGTGATCTCCGAGAAGTTCAAGGAGACCCGGATGAACGGTGCGACGGTCGGCTTCACCGACGACGACGGCAAGGGCGAGTACGACATCAAGGACGTGCCGCACGCCATGCGTCTGAGCACCTCCGGCACCTTCATCCACGGCAACTACTGGGGCGCCAAGTCCATCTTCGGCAGCGTCAACACCAGCCACGGCTGCGTCGGTCTGGCCGACGCCAAGGGCGCAGGCGACCCGAACACGCCGGGTGCCTGGTTCTACGACAACTCGATCGTCGGTGACGTGGTCGTCGTCCAGAACACCGGTGACAAGACCATCGCCCCGGACAACGGCCTCAACGGCTGGAACATGAGCTGGGAGCAGTGGAAGGCGGGCTCGGCCGTCTGACGCCGCCCTCCGGACACGGAGCACCCACCCCACGCGGGCCGATGCCCCCGTCCCCTCCTCCGGGAGCGGACGGGGGCATCGGCCGTTTGGCCCGGGGGCTCATCCCTCGGCCGGCCCCGGCCGGGTGACGCCTGGTCACCCGGCAACTCCGCCAGGGGGAATCCTGCGCAGACAAGTGAACAGGAGTGTGCGCGGCGGGCCGTACCGCTGCGAGCTCACGGGGCCGCGGTGTCCGCGCCCTGCTCCCGGGCGTCCGCGCCCCAGCTCGCCACCAGCCGCAGCGCCTCCGCCGACGGGGAGCCCGGCTCCGCGAAGTAGGTGACCAGCGACTGCTCGGTGTCCGCGGCCGGGCGGAACGACTCCCACTGCAGCGTCAGTTCACCCACCAGTGGATGCCGCACCCGCTTGACGCCGTGGCTCTTCTCCTTCACGTCGTGGGCCGCCCACAGCGTCCGGAACTCCTCGCTCTTCACCGACAGCTCCCCGACCAGGGCGGACAGCCGCGGGTCCTCCGGGTGGTAACCGGCGTCCATCCGCAGATAGCCGACCATGTCGTACGCCTTCTGGTCCCACTCCACGAACAGCTCCCGGTAGTCCGGGTTCAGGAACACCAGCCGCGCCCAATTGCGCTCCTGCACCGGCATCCGGCCCCAGTCCCCGAAGAGCGCCGCGGCCATCCGGTTCCAGGCGAGGATCTCCGAGCGCCGGCCCACCACATACGCCGGGACCGTGTCCATCGAGTCCAGTAGCTGCCGCAGCGCCGCGCGGACCTGCTGCGTCCGGGGCGGCTGCTTCCTCCGGTGCCGCTTCGGCCTCGCCAGATGCGTCAGATGGGCCCGCTCGGCGTCGCTGAGGCGCAGGGCGCGGGCGATCGAGTCCAGCACCTCCGCCGACACGTTCTGCCCGTTGCCCTGCTCCAGGCGCGTGTAATAGGCCACGGACACCCCGGCGAGCTGCGCCAGCTCCTCGCGGCGCAGGCCCGGGACCCGGCGGTGGCGTCCGAAGTCCGGCAGGCCGACGTCCTGCGGCTTCAGCCGGGCCCGCCGGGTTCGCAGGAACTCGCTGAGCTCCGCACGCGGGTCGAGACCGCCGCCCGCCGCGCCGGCCGGATCGGTGTGCTGCTCGTCCATGGGCCCAGTATTCCCCGTCGTGCCGCCGGGAGGCTGACCCCGCCAGTAGTACGCACGGCCAACGTAGGCAAGGCCGGGGGCTGGGTGGATTCCCCGCGCTGTCCCAGGCTGGAGCGCGTGCCCGGCGGGACGGAAGACGGCCGGGCGCACGACCACCTCACGAGGAGAACCGGCATGACCACTGTTGCTGCCTACGCCGCACCCGCCGCCAAGGCTCCGCTGGAGCGCACGACCATCGAACGGCGCGAGGTGGGTGAACACGACGTGCTGATCGACATCAAGTTCGCCGGCATCTGCCACACCGACATCCACCAGGTCCGGGAGGGCTGGGGCGAGGCGAGGTTCCCGATGGTCCCCGGCCACGAGATCGCCGGGGTGGTCTCCCAGGTCGGCCCCGGCGTCACGAAGTACGCCGTCGGCGACCGCGTGGGCGTCGGCTGCATGGTCGACTCCTGCGGCACGTGCGACAACTGCCGCGCCGGAAGGGAGCAGCACTGCACCGTGGGCATGGTCGAGACCTACAACGGCGTGGACAAGAACGGCGAGCCCACCTACGGCGGTTACGCGCGGACGATCGTGGTCGACGAGAACTTCGTCCTGCGCATCCCCGACGGCCTGTCCCTCGACGTCGCCGCGCCCCTGCTGTGCGCGGGCATCACCACGTACTCCCCGCTGAAGCGCTGGAGCGCGGGGCCCGGCACGAAGGTCGCGATCCTCGGCATGGGCGGCCTCGGCCACATGGGCGTCAAGATCGCGCACGCGCTGGGCGCGGAGGTGACGGTGCTGTCGCGGTCCCTGCGCAAGAAGGACGACGGTCTGCGGCTGGGCGCCGACCACTACCACGCGACCTCCGACCCGAAGACCTTCGAGGAGCTGCGGGGCACCTTCGACCTCGTCCTGTCGACCGTGTCGGCGCCGCTGGAGCTCGACGCCTATCTGTCCCTGCTCAGGCCCGAGGGCACGCTGGCGAACGTCGGCGCCCCCGAGGAGCCCGTCTCCCTGAACCTCTTCTCGGTCATCGGCGGCGGGAAGTCCCTCGCCGGGTCGATGATCGGCGGCATCGCCGAGACCCAGGAGATGCTGGACTTCTGCGCCGCGCACGGCATCGGCGCGGAGATCGAACTGATCGCCGCGGCCGAGATCAACGAGGCCTACGAACGCGTCCTGAACAGCGACGTCCGCTACCGCTTCGTGATCGACACGGCAACGATCTGACATCCGGCGCCCCGCCCCCTGTCACACCCGCGCGGTCCGTTCCGTCATACCGCCGAACGACGAACGCACCCATTCACGCGGGACGAGAAGAGCGGGAGAGCAGCCATGACACCACCCATCCTGGTAACCGGCGGTACGGGCACGCTGGGCGGTCACGTCGTCCCGCTGCTGCGGGCGGCGGGCCACGAGGTCCGGATCCTCACTCGGCAGTCCAGGCCGGCGGCCGACGGCGTCTCCTACGTCACCGGTGACCTGCTCAGCGGTGCGGGCGTCGACGCGGCGGTCGCCGGCGCCCGGACCGTACTGCACCTGGCGGGCGGGCCCAAGGGCGACGACGAGGCGACCCGCACCCTGGTCCGCGCGGCTTCCCGGGCCGGCGTCGGCCACCTGGTCCACATCTCCGTCGTGGGCGCGGACCGGGTCCCGCTGGCCTGGATGCGCAGCAAGCTGGAGTCGGAGCGGGCCGTCGCCGGCTCGGGCATTGCGTGGACCGTGCTGCGGGCCGCCCAGTTCCACGACCTGACGCTGACCGTCGTCGAGAAGATCGCGCGGCTGCCGGTCCTCCCGGTGCCGCGCGGCCTGCGACTCCAGCCCGTCGACGCGGCGGAGGTGGCGGCCCGCCTGACGGAACTCGCCCTGGGCGCCCCGGCGGGCCTGGTCCCCGACCTGACCGGCCCCCGCTGCTACGACCTGGCGGAGCTGGCCCGCCCCTACCTCACCCTCCGGGGCAAGCGCCGCCCCGCCCTGCCGCTCCCCCTCCCGGGCAAGGCGGGCCGCGCCTACCGCGCCGGAGCCAACCTCACCCTGGAGGGCGCCCTCACGGGCACCCGCACATGGGAGGACTTCCTCACCGAGAGGCTGAACGAGCCGAAGCCCTCCGTGGCGTGAGGTGCCGGCGCCCACGCCCGGGCCGGCCGTCGCCGCCCGTGACGCCGGAGGTGACACGGGCGGGGCCGCGCAGCGGGCCGGGCAGGGCGGTGACCGG
>KL568554.1:12640-13799 GCA_000715605.1 Streptomyces speibonae
GGTAGACGGCGAACTCGGCGGCGGGGTCGTCGGACAGGGTCCAGGGCAGCGCGCCCACGTGGCCGTCGATGTGTATCAGCTGGTTCATGGCCTCCGCCCAGCGCTCGGCGCGGACCAGGAAGAACACCAGCAGGTGCCGCACATGCGCCAGCATCGGGTCGTCGGGGCGGGCGGAGTGCACCGCGTGCAGCGCGCCGTGGATCGCCTTGCTGACGACCTCACTCTGGTAGAAGCCGGCGACCAGGGTCACCTCGGGCAGGTGCTCGAACACCGCGAAGAGCGGCATGGCGGCCAGGAGCGACCCCTTCGGCGCCCGCGCCGCGGCGGCCTCCGCGAAGGAGTACGCCAGCTGCCGCGAACCGTGCCACTTCTCGCACCAGTACTGCAGGGCGGCCAGGTGCGCGCCCATGTGGGTCGGGGCACGGTCCAGGATCTTCAGCCAGACCTGCTCGAAGTCCTCCCGGGAGTAGCCCAGTCCACGGGCCACGGAGAGCTCCACGATGTACGGCACCGGGTCGCCCGGGGCCAGCAGCGCCGCCTCGCCGCACGCCGCCTTCGCCTCCTCCATGATGATCCGGAAGGCGTCCGTCCCGGGCGTCGCGGTGCGCCACGCCTGCTGCACCAGGAACTCGGCGTGCACCGCGGCGCCGCCCGCGTCCTTGGGCGCCTCGGTCCGCCACACCCGCAGCCACTGTCCGCCCGGCGCCTCGCTCACCCCGCCGGGCCGCTGGGCCAGCTCCAGCGCGGCCGCGCCGGCGAACGCCTGGACGCGCTGCCAGCGCAGCTCGCCCTCCGCGTCGGTGCCGGCCAGCAGTTGCTGGGCCGCGCGGTAGTCCTGGGTGCGCTGCACCAGGTCCAGCACGTCCAGCAGGTCCTGGTCGGGGCCGGGCATGCGGACGTCCAGCTCCTCCTCGAGGGCGAAGCCGTAGTCGGCCGGGTCCGCCGCGTCCGGGTGGCCGGGCGGGACCAGGCCCACCGCGCCGCGCCGGCGCCGCAGGAACGGCATCACCACGAAGCCGAGCATGACGAGCGCGATCAGGACCCACAGAATCTCCATGTCACAAGCGAACCAGACCGCGCCGACAATTGGCCAACCCGGTGCCCGGCCCTGTGGAAAACCTCCCGTGATCCGCCGCCCGGCCGATCGTCACCGGCCGCC
>KL568554.1:13977-16012 GCA_000715605.1 Streptomyces speibonae
GCCTCCCTCGCGCCATCAGAGATGTGTATAAGAGACAGTGCCCGTCCGGCGCCCGTGCCCGTCGTCCGTGCCGTCCGCGCACTACCCTCGGGCACATGAGCGACAGGCACATCAGTCAGCACTTCGAGACGCTCGCGATCCACGCGGGCAACACCGCCGACCCCCTGACGGGAGCGGTCGTCCCGCCGATCTACCAGGTGTCCACCTACAAGCAGGACGGGGTGGGCGGCCTGCGCGGCGGCTACGAGTACAGCCGCAGCGCCAATCCGACCAGGACCGCGCTGGAGGAGAACCTCGCCGCCCTGGAGGGCGGCCGCCGCGGTCTCGCGTTCGCGTCCGGACTGGCGGCCGAGGACTGCCTGTTGCGCACGCTGCTCGGCCCCGGCGACCACGTGGTGATCCCGAACGACGCCTACGGCGGCACGTTCCGCCTCTTCGCCAAGGTCGTCGCCCGCTGGGGCGTGGAGTGGTCGGTCGCCGACACCTCCGACCCCGCCGCCGTACGGGCCGCGGTCACCCCGAGGACCAAGGCCGTCTGGGTGGAGACCCCCTCCAACCCGCTGCTCGGCATCACCGACATCGCCGCCGTGGCCCAGGTCGCCCGGGACGCGGGCGCCCGGCTCGTCGTCGACAACACCTTCGCCACGCCGTACCTCCAGCAGCCGCTCGCGCTCGGCGCGGACGTCGTCGTGCACTCGCTGACCAAGTACATGGGCGGCCACTCCGACGTCGTCGGCGGCGCCCTGATCACCGCCGACGCGGAGCTGGGCGAGGAGCTCGCCTTCCACCAGAACGCGATGGGCGCGGTCGCCGGCCCCTTCGACTCCTGGCTGGTGCTGCGCGGCACCAAGACGCTCTCCGTGCGCATGGACCGCCACAGCGACAACGCCACGAAGATCGCCGACATGCTCAGCCGTCACCCGCGTGTCACGGACGTCCTGTATCCGGGGCTGCCGGACCACCCGGGGCACGAGGTCGCCGCCAAGCAGATGCGCGCCTTCGGCGGGATGGTCTCCTTCCGCGTCGAGGGCGGCGAGGAGGCGGCCGTCGAGGTCTGCGACCGGGCCCGGGTGTTCACGCTCGGCGAGTCGCTGGGCGGCGTGGAGTCCCTGATCGAGCACCCGGGGCGGATGACGCACGCGTCGGCTGCCGGTTCCGCGCTCGAGGTCCCCGCGGATCTGGTGCGGCTGTCCGTGGGCATCGAGAACGTCGACGACCTGCTCGAAGACCTCCAGCAGGCGCTCGGCCGCTAGGGTCCGTCGTTCGGATCACGCCGCGGGACAGCGGCGGCGTCTCGACGGCCCCAGGTGTCGCTCACCAGCCCGTGAGGGGCGGAGTCGTCTCCGACGGCGGTGCTTCCCACGGGTGGGCGGTCAGCGCCCACACGGTGAACGCCACGGCCGCCGCCAGCAACAGCAGCCACATCGCGCGGCGCGCCAGCGTCCTGCGCCGCAGGATGCGGGCGCCGCGCCGCGCGGCGTCCACGTGCAGATCGGGCGGCACGGGCGGCGGTGACTGCTCCAGCATCCGCCGTACGGTCGCCTCACGCCTCATGCCGGCCATGTCCGCCCCCGTGTCTCATGACGGCACCGCCCCGACGCCGGCCACCGTGGGCGCGGGGCGCCGGGGAGGGCTCAGCACGTTCGCCATCGCGCGGTTGAAGATCGTCCGTATGCGCTCGGCGGGCAGTCCGAGCAGCGCCGCCGTCTGCTCCTCCGCGACGCCCTCGTGCAGCCGCAGCACCAGGACCAGGCGTTCCTGCGGGGGAAGCACGGCCAGGGGGCTGCCGGGGCGAGGGCGGGAGCGGAGCAGTCCGCCGAGTTCGTGCCACGCGCTGTTCGCGAACCGGGTCGCCAGGTACTGGCGGGTGTGGTCGTAGGGGTCCTCGCCGTGCAGCCGGTCCCAGCAGGCGTACGTGTGCGCCAGGGCGTGGGTGAGCAGGCGGCGGGCGCGGGGGTTGGCGTCCGGGGTCTCGGCGGTGAGCAGGGTGGCGGTGTGCAGCAGACGGCTGCCCGCGCCGGCGACGTACGCTTCG
>KL568554.1:16211-16922 GCA_000715605.1 Streptomyces speibonae
GGGTGGCGGTGTGCAGCAGACGGCTGCCCGCGCCGGCGACGTACGCTTCGAACTCGCGGGCGCGGGAGGCGTTGTCGGACACGTGCCGTGCCATGCAGCCGCACCCTCCCCTCCGGGTCTGCTCCCCTCATATCAGGCCAGGGGGGACCCCGTGGTCAAGAGTCGCGGCACGCTCGGTGCACGCGTTTTCCTCGCCCCCGCCGCCCCTCCCCGTTCCCGGCCCCCGAGGGGTGCGCCGGACGGGGCGGAAGAATCAGCCCGTCCGGCGTTCGAGGACGAGGCCCGCAGGGCCGAAGGGGGTCCGGGGCGCAGCCCCGGAAGATCAGGAGTCCGTACGCTCAGGAACGGACATCCGAGAGGACAACGCCTCGTTGAAGCGCGTCAGCAACGTGCAGAACGCCTCCCGCTCCTCCGGCGCCCAGTCGTGCGTCAGCTCGGCCATCAACTGACGCCGCGAGGAGCGCACTTCCTCCAGCCGCGACTGCCCGCGCGGGGACAGCTGGAGTACGACCGCCCGGCCGTCCTCGGGGTGCGAGGTCCGCTTGACCAGGCCGGTGTCCACGAGCGGGGCCACCTGACGGGTGACCGTCGAGGAGTCGATCCCCATGCTCGCGGCGAGCGCCTTGACGCCCATGGGACCTTCCTTGTCGAGGCGGTTGAGCAGCAGGTACGCGGCGCGGTCCATCGAGTTGCGCCTGTCTCTTATACACA
>KL568554.1:17139-24909 GCA_000715605.1 Streptomyces speibonae
GAGATGTGTATAAGAGACAGGAGCCGCGTCTGTTCGGCGCGGCGGGCGAACAACGCCACCTCGTGCTGCAGCGTGTCGAGAAGGCCGGTGTCACCGACGGCCGTCGGGTCCGTCGTCATGTCCATCGACATTTCAGGTGTAGTGGGCATGGCCGGAGGCTCACTTCGTGGAGGGCTGTAATTGGGGGACAGAGTACGCGGCCGGGGGGCGGGCCGTACCGGCGCTGCGCAAAGCGGCGTCCGCGGGTTGGTCACACCGGTCGCGGCCGTGAGTGAACTGCGATGCTGGAGTCATGAGCTACAGCACGGCCGGCTCCCTGCGGGCCGTCACCCTCGACGATGTGCGCGGCGCCCAGAAGATGCTCTCCGGCGTGGCCCGGACCACCGCGATGGAGGGCAGCCGGCATCTGTCCGAGCGGGTGGGCGCTCCGGTGCATCTGAAGTGCGAGAACCTCCAGCGGACCGGGTCGTTCAAGCTGCGCGGCGCCTACGTCCGGATCGCGGGCCTGCTGCCCGAGGAGCGGGCCGCCGGAGTCGTCGCGGCCAGCGCCGGCAACCACGCGCAGGGCGTGGCGCTGGCGTCGTCGCTGCTCGGGGTGCGTTCCACCGTGTTCATGCCGAAGGGCGCCCCGTTGCCCAAGGTCAGCGCGACGCGGGAGTACGGCGCCGAGGTGCGCCTGCACGGCCAGGTGGTCGACGAGACGCTGGCCGCGGCGAGGGAGTACGCGCGCGGGACGGGCGCGGTGTTCATCCACCCCTTCGACCATCCGGACATCATCGCGGGGCAGGGCACGGTGGGCCTGGAGGTCCTGGAACAGTGCCCGGAAGTACGCACGATCGTCGTCGGTGTCGGCGGCGGTGGGCTGGCCGCCGGCATCGCGGTCGCGGTGAAGGCGCTGCGGCCCGATGTGCGGATCGTCGGGGTGCAGGCGGCCGGTGCGGCGGCGTATCCGCCGTCGCTGGCGGCCGGGCGTCCGGTGCCGGTGCGCCACCCGGTGACGATGGCCGACGGGATCAAGGTGGGGCGGCCCGGTGACGTGCCGTTCGGGATCGTCGCCGAGCTGGTGGACGAGGTGTGCACGGTCACCGAGGACGAGCTTTCGGCCGCACTGCTGCTCTGCCTGGAGCGGGCGAAGCTGGTCGTGGAGCCGGCCGGGGCGAGCCCGGTGGCGGCGCTGCTGAGCCGTCCCGGGGCTTTCGAGGGCCCGGTCGTCGCGGTGCTCTCGGGCGGCAACGTGGACCCGGTGCTGATGGAGCGGGTGCTGCGGCACGGCATGGCGGCGCAGGGCCGCTACCTGGCCGTACGGCTGCGGCTCACGGACCGGCCCGGGGCGCTCGCCTCGCTGCTCGGGGCGTTGTCAGTGGTGGACGCTAACGTCCTCGACGTGAGTCACGTACGGACCGATCCACGGCTCGGGCTCACGGAGGCGGAGGTCGAGCTGCACCTGGAGACCAAGGGCCCGGCGCACTGCGCCGAGGTCGAATCGGCTCTGCGCGAAGCGGGATACACGGTCATGGACTGACGCCGCGAGGGCGGTGTCACTCCTTCGGGTAAACGCATTGTGGGACGCGATACATCGCGTTATGGTGTGTCGCGTGCCACGGTCCGGCCGCCGTGTGTGCGGCAGGCGTGCCGGGCGGAAAATCAGGAGCGCGGCACAGCGCGCATATCTAGGCTTTCCCGAACAATCACGATGACGTGGAGACACATATGCCAGGCGCCATCTACGCCGAAGGTCTGGTGAAGACCTTCGGGGACGTCAAAGCACTGGACGGCGTCGACCTCGAAGTCCCCGAGGGCACCGTCCTGGGCCTGCTCGGGCCGAACGGCGCGGGCAAGACCACCACCGTCCGCTGCCTCACCACCCTGCTGCGCCCCGACAGCGGCAGGGCCGTGGTGGCCGGCCTCGACGTGCTCAAACAGCCCGACGCGGTGCGCCGCTCCATCGGCCTGTCCGGCCAGTTCGCGGCCGTGGACGAGTACCTGACCGGCCGCGAGAACCTGCAGATGGTCGGCCAGCTCTACCAGATGAAGGCCAAGGCGGCGCGGGCCCGCGCGGACGAGCTGCTGGAGCAGTTCAACCTCGCGGACGCCGCCGACCGCACCGCAAAGACCTACTCCGGAGGCATGCGCCGCCGGCTCGACCTCGCGGCCGCCCTGGTCGTGTCGCCGCCGGTGATGTTCATGGACGAGCCGACGACCGGCCTCGACCCGCGCAACCGCCAGCAGCTGTGGGAGGTGATCAAGCAGCTCGTCTCCGACGGTACGACGCTGCTGCTCACCACGCAGTACCTGGAAGAGGCGGACCACCTGGCGCACGACATCGCGGTCGTCGACCACGGGCGGGTCATCGCCAAGGGCACCTCCGACCAGCTCAAGGCCCGGACCGGCGGCGAGCGCGTCGAGGTCGTGGTGCACGACCGCGAGCACATTCCGGCCGCCTCCGCCCTCCTCGACAAGTACAGCCTCCGGGGCCTCGGCCAGGGGGACACCACGGTCGAGGAGCACATGCGGAAGATCACCACACCGGTCTCCGGCGGAGCCAAGCTCCTCGCCGAGATCATCCGCGAGCTCGACGCCGACGGCATCGAGATCGACGACATCGGCCTGCGCCGCCCCACCCTCGACGACGTCTTCCTCTCCCTCACCGGCCACGTCGCGGAGGCCAAGGACGAGGACGGCGAGGGCGCGCGGGACGCCGAAGGACACAGCAAGGGACAGCGCGCCGGCAAGGAGGCCGTGAAATGAGTGCCGTCAGCGACGCCGTGCGGGTCACGGCGCCCGGCAACCCGATCGGCCAGTCGGTCCGGGACTCCCTGGTCGTCGCCAAACGCAACCTGATCCGCATGGCCCGGATCCCCGAGGTCGTCATCTTCGGGCTCATCCAGCCGATCATGTTCGTGGTGCTGTTCTCGTACGTGTTCGGCGGCTCCATGGACATCGGAGGCAGCACCAGCCCGCAGGTCTACCGCGAGTTCCTGATGGCGGGCATCTTCGCCCAGACCGTCACCTTCGCCACCGCCGGAGCCGGCGCGGGCATCGCCGAGGACATGCACAAGGGGCTGATCGACCGCTTCCGCTCCCTGCCCATGGCCCGCGGCGCGGTGCTCACCGGCCGTACCCTCGCCGACCTGGTGCAGACGGCGCTCACCCTGCTCGTGCTCGCCGTGGTCGCCCTGCTGGTCGGCTGGCGCACCCACACCAGCATCGGCGAGGTGCTCGCCGCGTTCGGGCTCCTGCTGCTGACCGGATACGCGTTCACCTGGATCGGCGCGGTCATCGGACTGTCGGTCCGCACCCCGGAGGCGGCCACCTCCGGCGGACTGGTCTGGCTCTTCCCGGTGACCTTCGTGTCGAACGCGTTCGTGGACTCCAGCAACATGACGCCCTGGCTGCGCCACATCGCCGACTGGAACCCGTTCAGCGCCACCGTCCAGGCGTGCCGGGAGCTCTTCGGCAACCCCGGGGTCTCGACCTCGGAGGCCTGGCCCATGCAGCACCCGGTGTGGGCCTCGCTGATCTACTCGGTTCTGATCATCGTGTTCTTCCGCACCCTCGCGGTGCGCAAGTACCGCTCCGCCGCGGCATGACGAAACCCCCGGCACCGCGCAGGGTGCCGGGGGTCCGCCGGGACATCGCGGGGGCGGGTCAGCCGCTGTAGGGCTCGGCCTTGAGGATCTTCACCGAGGCCGTCCTGCCGTTGGGCAGTTCGTACTCGGCGTCCTCGCCGACCTTGTGGCCCATCACGCCGGAACCGAGCGGGGACTGCGGAGAGTAGGTCTCCACATCCGCGCTCGCGTACTCGCGCGAGGCGAGCAGGAAGGTCAGGGTGTCGTCCTCGTCGCCGTCGAAGGCGATGGTCACGACCATGCCGGGCGCCACGGCGCCGTCGGCCGCCGGGGCCTCGCCGACCTTGGCGTTCTCGAGGAGCTGAGTGAGCTGGCGCACACGGAGCTCCTGCTTGCCCTGCTCCTCCTTGGCCGCGTGGTACCCGCCGTTCTCCCGCAGGTCGCCCTCCTCACGCGCGGCGGCGATCTTGGCGGCGATCTCCGTGCGCGCGGGACCAGTAAGGTACTCAAGCTCGTCCTTGAGCTTGTTGTACGCCTCCTGGGTCAGCCAGGTGACGTTCTCGCTGGTCTGGGTCACAGGTGCTCCTCGTAGGTACTGGGAATACAAAGCAACGCCCTACCAAGAAGGATGGTCCTCCGTGGATGGGCGAAACCACGAGCCTAACAATTAGGTGCCCGCAGGGGGAGGACATAAGCCACCAGACTTGTGTCAGCGCAGGTCAGTGGCCAGGTATTCCCCGCGCATTCCCCGCCGTATCACCCGGCGTGGCAGCCGACCAGCTCGGCCGAGGTGGCCCGCGAGGTCGTGCGCAGCGTGACGACCTCGTCGATGCGCGTGGCGTCCTTGTCGAAGCGGAAGTCGGCCCGGCCCACCTCTGCGCCGTTCTCGGCCTGGGAGCGCACCGTGCAGTAGCCGTCGACACCGGCGTCCTTGTGCACCTCCAGGTGCACCTTCACCGCGTCGTCGGCGACATCGAAGCCGATCACCTCGGCGCTGATCTCGTTCTGGGCGACGTAGTAGTAGCCGAACCATCCGATCAGCGCGAGCATCAGCACCGACAGCACGGCGCCGACGAGCTTGAGGGTGCGGTCGGCACGCTGGTCCGAGGAGCGGCCGTAGCGGCCCTCGGGCAGCCGCGTGCTCGACGTACTCATGATCGTCTCCTCGGCAGGAGGGGACCGGCGTCCCCGCGAGAGCCCCGGTGCGGAGCTCCGGAATTTTTCGTCCCCCGCTTCGGTCACTATAGAAGCCTGCGACTGCGCCGCCGCACACAGGGCGCCCAACGACTTGAGGATTGAGTCTTGACTGACCAGCTGCGACTGATGGCCGTGCACGCCCACCCCGACGACGAGTCGAGCAAGGGTGCGGCCACCATGGCGAAGTACGTGTCCGAGGGGGTGGACGTGCTGGTGGTGACCTGCACGGGCGGGGAGCGCGGCTCCATCCTCAACCCGAAGCTGCAGGGCGACGCGTACATCGAGGAACACATCCACGAGGTGCGCAAGAAGGAGATGGACGAGGCCCGCGAGATCCTCGGTGTGAAGCAGGAGTGGCTCGGCTTCGTCGACTCCGGGCTGCCCGAGGGCGACCCGCTGCCGCCGCTGCCGGAGGGCTGCTTCGCGCTGGAGGACGTCGACAAGGCGGCCGGCGAGCTGGTGCGCAGGATCCGTGCGTTCCGTCCCCAGGTGATCACCACGTACGACGAGAACGGGGGGTATCCGCACCCCGACCACATCATGACCCACAAGATCACGATGGTGGCGTTCGAGGGCGCGGCGGACACCGCGAAGTACCCCGAGGACGCGTTCGGTCCGGCGTACCAGCCGCTGAAGGTCTACTACAACCAGGGCTTCAACCGCCCCCGCACCGAGGCGTTGCACCAGGCCATGCTGGACCGCGGCCTGGAATCCCCCTACGGGGACTGGCTCAAGCGCTGGAGCGAGTCCGAGCGCACGGAGCGCACGCTCACGACGCATGTGCCGTGCGCCGACTTCTTCGAGATCCGTGACAAGGCGCTGATCGCGCACGCCACGCAGATCGATCCGGACGGGGGATGGTTCCGGGTGCCGATGGAGGTGCAGAAGGAGGTCTGGCCGACGGAGGAGTACGAGCTGGCGAAGTCGCTCGTCGATACGTCCCTCCCCGAGGACGACCTCTTCGCGGGCATCCGGGACAATGCCTGACATGAGCGCAAGCGCAAGCCTGGCAATGACCCACCTGGTGCCCCTGGCCAAGGAGCTCGACGAGGACAAGGTGACCCCGGGGGTTCTCGGGTTCATCGTGTTCGCGGTGATGGCTCTGGCGGTGTGGGGGCTGATGAAGTCCATGAACCGGCACATGGGGCGGGTGAACTTCCAGGAGTCCGAGGACGTCGACGCCCCGACCGCGGGCAGCAAGGCCGCGGGCGCCGAAAAGCACGCCTGAGCCCACCACCGGACGCCGGCCGACTCGGCGGCACGTGCCGTCAGCGGGCGTGGTCGGCCAGGGACAGCAGCAGGTGTGCCGACTCCGGCCGCAGATGGTCCGAGTGGGCACCCGCGGGACCCCGGCCGCGCACGAACACCCGGCCGGCGTCCACGCTGACGAAACGGTGGTCCAGGGCCTGAACCGGGTACGGCCGCCCGGGCGGAAGCATGTCGATCGCGGAGACCGGTGCCGGCGCGGTGCCGATGCCCGCGTAGCCGATGCCCGCCCGTCGCTCCGCGCGCAGGTGCCAGAAGCCGGTGGCACGGTCGTACTGCGAGTAGGTCGCGACCAGCGGCCCGCGCAGTGGTGCCCCGGCCAGCGAGGTGAACCGGGTGGCGAAGGCGTCGCGCGGAGCCGCCATCTGGAACAGCAGCATGCTGTCGACGGTGAACGGCCGTCCCGGCACCGACGGCATGCTCCAGCCGAGTGTCCCTCCGGGACGGTCGCCCGCCGCCCACTGCACCGC
The DNA here is from genome assembly GCA_000715605.1 of Streptomyces speibonae. GTDB lineage: Bacteria > Actinomycetota > Actinomycetes > Streptomycetales > Streptomycetaceae > Streptomyces > Streptomyces speibonae. The sequence goes on from KL568554.1 coordinate 23,642, forward strand.
CTCGCAGAGGAAACGGCAGCCGAACGAGTGCCCCACCAGATGCAGGTACTGCCCGGTCCGGGTCCGCAGGACGGGCGTCCGGTCGCCGCGCTGCGCGTCCAGGTAGCCGAGCAGCCGGCCGATGACCCGCGCGGCGTGCCCGTGTGACGACATGGAGTGCGCACGCTCCCGGACCTTGCGGTAGCCGGCCAGTGAGGGCAGCGACCGGGATGGCCAGGTCACCAGCACCGGCCAGGGGGCGAAGCCCCGGGACCCGGACGCCAGCCCGGGGTAGAGCTCCGGACGGGTGTCGAGTTGTCGCGCGGCCAGACCGAGCAGGGACTCGAAGGCGGCGAGCGCCGAGTCCGGCGTGGTCTGCCACCCGTGGACGTACACGACGATGTCGGTGGCCCAGGGCGGCGGAGTGAGAAGGTCCGCGAAGTGTTCGTCGAGCCGGGCCGCGGGCACCGGGCGCGGGCCGTTCGCGGTGGGCCGGGCGGGCCAGCCTCGTTCGTCCAGGTACACGGTGCGCACGGGTGCCGGGCCGGTCACCAGGCACGCTCCAGCCGGTGGTCCATGCCGCAGTGCAGGGCGTAGGCGAAGCCCAGCGGGTTGTGGAGGACGTCCGCGAAGTGCCGGCCCAGCGCGTGCATGATCTCCCCGGCCGTCTCGGTGCCCGGCAGATAGCGGGTGACGAAGGCGTGGGCGTACTCGGCGGCGAACACCTGCGGCATCTCGATCTGCGGTCCGAGGACACCGCCGGCCCCGGCGCGGAGCAGCGCGCCGCCTATGTGCGTCACATCGGCGGCGCCGGTCAGTCCCGCGTAACAGGCGTTGAAGACCACGAGGGGGCGGTACGGGAACAGGCCGCCCGTGCCGCGTCGCGCGAGCACCGTGTACGCGTCGATGTCCTGGTGATCGCTCAGCTGCACCACGAACCGCGGCGCGCCGGGCTCCTCGGTGGGCCGGAAGTGACCATGGCACCAGAAGTACATCAGCTGCTCCTCGAGGGGCCCGGACCGCAGCGCGTCGAGCAGTTCAGGGCGCCGGGTGCGCTCGATGCGCCGGGTGCCGACGGCGAGGGCGGCGGCGACCTCGGCTGCGCGGGTCCGGCCCTCGGAGTCCAGGCAGGTGTCGTGGTTGAGGCTCACCACCGGGAGCGGGGGCAGGCCGGGGGACTCCTCCTCGTCGGGGAAGTCCGAGTGCACTCCGCCGGTCTGCTCGATCTGGTGCCGGTAGCCGAGGAAACGCCGCAGCAGTTCGTCGGGGGGCCGGAGGCCCGGCTCCCC
>KL568554.1:25129-30058 GCA_000715605.1 Streptomyces speibonae
CCCCCCCGCCGCTCCGTACTCGGCGGGAAGGCACAGCATCGGCCAGGGCAGGAAGAGCGGGGAATCGACCCGTACACGCAGCGGGCGGTCACCGCCGAGCGTGGCGAGGAGCACCTTCCGCAGCCGCTCGGCGCCCCTCCCCTCGGCCCCGAGCAGCTCCTCCCACAGCAGATACGCGCCCTGCTCGACGAGTTCGTCGAGGATGACGCACAGTTCGGATTCGGGTTCGGCGGTGAAGTCCAGCAGGGTCGCATAGGGCAGCGGCGTGCGGTCCGGCGCGGGGACGCCGTGCTCGTCGACGGGTTCGTACGCCACCAGCTCCCGCTTCCACAGGGCCCGCAGGCGTGCCGCCGAGGCGCGCAGCGCGGTGGGGGCCACCTCAAGGCGTGCCGTGTACTCGCCGACGGTCGCGGGGACGGCCGTGCCGTACACCCGGGCCCTGATGTGATCGTCCGCGTAGGCGTCCAGGGCCAGCACCAGATCGGGGTGGCGGACGGCGGCCGCCGGACGGCGGGTGAAGCCGCGTCCCGGGTCCTGGACGATGCGGACGGGAAGGTTCTGCGCCATTCGCCGGTCACCTCACGCGCAACGGCTCGACGAGTGGCGCGGTCGCCGAGGGATGACCGTCGCGACGGGAGTCGATGATGTCGATCTCGGTCTCCACCTCCTGGAGCACGGTCCCCGTCTCCTGGTACGTGACCGTGAAACGGATGAGGTGGTGGCCGGGGCGCAGGGGAGTGAAGCGGAACTCGGCGCCCGCGTCAGGATCACCCGCGGCCGAGGGCCGGATGGTGACGGAGTGCTCGGGCTGGACGTCGGCCGCCGTGACCGGGACGGCGTGCGCCGACAGCCAGGGCAGCGCGTCGCGCGGCGCGGACGACCAGGGGTGGTGCATGCCGGGTACGAGATGCAGGGCGATGCGGGACACGCGGTCCGCGGCCGGGGCGTCGTCGAGCAGGGTGAGACGGATGCGGGACTCCAGGGTCGGGAAGCGGAACCGGCCGTCGTGACGCGGCTCCGGGACGGTGAGGCGTGCGACGCGGGGGATGCCGAGCGGGCCGCGTCCCTGCGGCCACTCGATGAGAGCGAGAACGGCGGGTGGATAGCGCCGGGAGAGTTCCCGCAGGGCCGAGGAGGGCGGGACCGTGCCGTCCAGGGCCGCCCGGCAGACGTCGGCCCAGGCTTTGCCCGCTTCGTCGCCGATGGAGTCGAACAGGTCCCGGGCCTCGGCCAGCCACTCGGCGCGCTGTTCTCCGTGCACCCGGTTGCCCAGCCTGAGCAGGGCCCAGCCTTCCGCGTGCGAGCAGCCGGTCCCGGCGAAGGCGTAGGCCGCGCGACGCGGGCCTGCGCGGTGCACGGTGTCCGCGGCGTCCCCGTCGTCCGGAGTGGGGAACTCGCGGTCCAGCCACGCCAGGCCCAGCCTGTCTCCGGCGCGGATGAATCGTCTGCGCAGACGGGTCGCCATCCACGGCCGGAGGGGCAGCCCGCGGGCGCCCAGCAGGGTCAGATACAGCTCGCGCCAGGCTGCGGCGCGGCGGTCCCGGACGGGTCGCTCCTCGGCGAGCGCGGACGAGATCGTCTCCTCGGCGACCAGGACATCGGTCTCCGACCGCACCAGGGCGATGTGCAGCAGCTCGACGTCCGCCCAGTCCTTTCCGAACGCGTCGTCGATGTCGCCGAACATCGTCCGCGCCGCCGTGACGCGCTTCTCCGCCTCGTCGGGGTCCCCGCGCAACAGGCACCACCGGCCGTACTCCAGCACCGCCCAGGCCTCGCCCCGCAGGTCGCCGACCACCTGGTGCGCCTCGATGGCACGCCGCAGCAGCGGGCCCACCCCCCGCAGGTCCCCCCGTTCGCAGGCGACCCCGGCCTTGGTGTGGAGCACCCAGCCGTCGGCGCCGCGCTCGGACGGCAGACGCGCGAGCAGCAGTTCGGCGTTCCCCAGCATCCCGCGCTCCCGGAACGCCTGGGCGTGCTGCAGCACCAACGCCGGATCGTCACTCTCCGCCGCCATGACCCCGTTGAACGGCATGTTCTCCCCGCACCGCCGCAGGGCCAGGCCCAGGAGCGCCCTGTACTCGGTGTACACCGCGTACGTCCCGACGGTGGCGACCGCGGCCTCGCGCAGCCCGAGCAGATGCGGCAGGTTTCCCCGATGGGCGAGTTCTTCCGCCAGGTATGCCGCGAAGTCCTCCGCGCCGGGGGTGCCGGCGTGCAGGGAGCGAACAGCGAGCAGCAGGCAGGTGGTGGGGTGTTCGCCGACCAGCGCGGGGGAGGAGCGGGCCGCGCGCATCAGCCTCCCCGCCGCCTCGGCCGCGCGGTGGCGCGTCTCCTCACCGGGCAGGCCGTCCACGATGTCCTTGACGACGTCCCGGTGCAGCCGCACCCCCGACTCGGTCTGCTCCAGGAGCCCCAGATCCTTCAGCAGCGCCGCCGCGCCGAACGCCACCGCGTCGTCGTCCGGCGCACCGGTGTCGGAGGTCAGGTGCCGGATCAGCACGTCCGGCAGCCACAGGTCGTCCGAGGCGGTCAGCGCGGCCAGAGCGTCGCACAGACGCACCGCCTCAGGGGTCAGGCGCTCACGGGCCCCGGCCACCGGACCGGCCGCCGTCGTCAAGGGGCGCACGACGACCCGCATGACCTGGGGAGCCAGGGGTTCGTCCGCTCCCACGAGGGCGAGCACCCGGCACCCGCTGGTGCCCACCGCCTGCTCGAGGGCGTGCAGCAGGGAAGCCCGGGCACCGTCGACCACGACGAGCACGGGCTTCTCCCGCTCCGCCCATTCGTCCAGCTCCTGTGCGCAGGTATTGACCACCGGGCCGTGCAGATCTCCGGGCCGGGCGGAGACAGCCCGCACCAGCCCGACCGGCCATTCGGGCCAGACGGCTACGGCCTCCGCCAGGTCGACCGGCCACACACCCAGGAGGTCCAGAAGCCGCAGCAGTGTCACCACGTCGGGCTCGAGGGACCCGACCTGGTCCAGTCGGCACACCGGGCCCCCGGTACCCGACGACCACCTGTCGGCCACCCGGTCCGCCACCGCGTCCCGGCCCCGGCCCGGAGCCACGCCGGCCACCACCACCGGCTGGGACTCCAGCAACGCCCAGAGCTTCTCGTCCCCCGCCAACGGCACGTCACTCATCCCCGCGTCCCCCTCCGTACGGCCAGGGAAATACCCGGTTCCTACGCTTTCGAGTCCACCGCCACGCCCATGATTTCCCGGGCGTGGCGGGTGGGGGTCAGGCCCAGGTGCCAGGCCTGCCAGCCGGATTCGAGGGTGACGCCGCGTTCCAGGAGGAGCAGGTAGGCCTCCGCGCAGTCCGTCAGCTTGGTGTCGCGGGCGGGGTGCGTGGCGCGGGCCAGCTGGGACAGTTCCTCCTGCGCCACCGCCGTACCGACCTCCGTGCCGCCCGGTGCCGCGTAGGGCAGCAGCGTGCAGCGCAGGAAGCGCGCCCAGTCCTCGCCCCGCCGGTCGCCGTACGACGCGAACAGCGCCACCGCCTCGTCGCACAGGGTGAGGGCCTGCGGCGTCCGCGCGTTGCCCGCGTCGACGACCGCCAGTTCCAGGCAGGTCCACGCCTCGCCGTGGGCCACCCCGATCCGCTGGAAGTCGGCCCGCGCGTCCACCAGGAGCTGCCGGGCGAACCCGGAGTTGCGCAGCGACCCCGTCCGCGCCGCCCGCTGGTCCCGGGTCACCCGCGCCGAGTGGTGCCGGGCGCAGGCCAGGCCGTAGACGTCGCGCATCCGGGAGAACATCGTGCGGGCACGCTCCAGCTCGCGCACGGCGCGGTCCAGGTCGCCGGTCTCCTCCAGGGCCTGGCCCAGGTAGTACAGCGTCCACGCCTCGCCCCGGGCGTCCTCGTTGTCCCGGTGCCGGGCGGCGGCCCGGCGCAGCTCCTCCACCGCCGGTGAGGCGTCGCCGTCCACCAGCCGGGCCCGCGCCAGCTCCGTCAGCGCCCACGCCTCACCGCGGGCGTCGCGGGTGCGGCCGTACAGCTCCAGGGCCGTGCGCAGTTCGCCCTCCGCGCGCGGCACGTCGCCCATCCGCAGGTTCAGCTGTCCCAGCTGGAAGTGCGCCCACGCCTGCCCGTGCACCGACTCGCCGGCGCGGTGCAGCACCAGGGACTCGGTGAGCAGGTCCAGCGCCTCGGCCAGCCGGGCCCGGTCCCGCTCCACCGCCGCCAGCGCGTGCATCGTCCAGGCGCGGTCCGTGGCCAGCTCGGGCGCGGCCTGCAGGTCCAGCGCCTCGCGCAGTCTGGCCGCCGCCTCCGTCAGGTTGCCCTGGTGGTGCAGCGTGATCCCGAGCGAGGTCAGCGCCCGCGCCGCGCCGGCGTCGTGGTGCGCGTCCCGGTACAGGTCGACCACCGACGTCAGCGTGGTCCGCGCCTTGTCCAGCTCGCCCAGCTGCCGTGCCGCGATACCGGTGCGCCACTGCACCGAGCGGACCAGCAGCCCCTCGTCCACGGCCTGCGCCAGCTCGCTGATCTCGCCCAGCCGGTAGAGGTCGCCGCGCAGCAGGCAGTAGTCGCACAGCGCGCCGAGCAGGTTCTGCACCGCCCCCCGGTCCACGCCCTCGGCGTGCCGCAGGGCCGCCGTGATGAAGCTCGACTCGTCGTCCAGCCAGCGCAGCGCCTCGTCCAGCGAGGTGAAGCCGTACGGGCTGAAGCGGTCGGAGCGCGTCGACATGTTGCCGTCGACCAGCCGGAGCACCGAGTCGGCCAGCTCGGCGTAGTTCACGATCAGCCGTTCCTGCGCGGCCGAACGCTCGGCGGGTTCCTCCTCGTCGAGCAGCCGGGCCAGCGCGAACGCGCGGACGAGGTCGTGCAGCCGGTAACGGCTGTGCCGTACGCGGTCGATCAGCCCGGCGCGGTTCAGCGCGACCAGGTGCTGCGTGGCCTCGGCCTCGTCGGTGGCCAGGAGGGCCGCCGC
>KL568554.1:30351-40363 GCA_000715605.1 Streptomyces speibonae
GCACAGGTCCCGCACCCGCTCGGCGGACTCGGCGTCGTAGGGCCCCGAGGAGTCCTGCGCGGCGGCCGCGAGCAGTTCCTCCGCACCGGCCGCGTCGAGCGGTTCGACCGGCAGCTGGTGGACCCGGGCGGGCAGGTCGTCGGGCAGTCCGAGGGGGGAGCGGGAGGTGATCAGCACCAGGCTGTCGGACCGCTCCGGTATCAGGGTGCGGACCTGCTGCGGATCGGAGGCGTCGTCGAGCACCACGGTGACCGGCAGCCCGGTCAGATGCTGGTGGTACAGCTCGCTCAGCCGCTTGACCTGCTGGTCCGGTGAGGACCGCTCGCGGAAGAGCAGCTGTTCGCGCGGTGCCCCGAGCCGGTTCAGCAGGTGCAGCAGCGCGTCCCGGGTGGACAGCGGGGGTTCTCCGGGGTTGTCGCCGCGCAGGTCGACGACGCAGGCGCCGCGGAAGTAGTCCCGCAGCTCGTGCGCGGCGCGCACCGCGAGGGTGGTGCGGCCGCTGCCGGGCGCCCCGTGCAGCACCACCACGGTCGGCAGGGTCTCCGTGGTGGCGCGGGCCGCCTGCACCCACTGCCGGATCCGCCCCATCTCCTGCCGCCGGCCCGCGAAGGGCCCCAGCGGTTCGGGCAGCTGCCCGAAGGACTGCTCCAGCACACTGCGGCCGCGGGCCGCCGCGCTCTTGTCGCTGCCGCGCAGCCGCGGGCCGCTCTTCTTCGGCCCGGTGGACGCGGCGAGCACCCGCTGCTGGTCGAGGAAGGGGCGGATTCCGCGCACCTCGAGGGCCGTCAGCCACTGCAGCCTCAGCTGTTCCGGCCCGCCCGGCTGGCTCACCGCACCGGCCCGGTGGTGGGCGGCGGGCACATGGGAGCCGGCCACCTTCACCACGGTCGTCGCCGCGCCGACGACGCCGACGGTGACGCCCGCGCCCAGCGCCGTCCCGGCGCCCGTCCCGAGCGCCATGTCGGCGGCGACGGCCGCCAGCCCCGCGACCCCGGCCACCAGCAGGGGTGTCCCGGCGCCCTCGCGGGCGTAGCGCTGCCGGAAGGTGAGCTGTCCGGCCGCCGCCTCGTCCAGGGCGCGGGTGTACGCCTCGTACTCCTCGGCCGCCGTCTCCGCCATCGCGTCCAGCGCGCCGCGCGCCCGCGTGAGCAGCACCTTGCCGTCCGTGCGTCCGCCCGAGCGGCGCACCTCCTCCTCCACCGCCCGGGTCAACAGCCGTTCGGCGTCCGCCCGGTGACTGTCCCGCATGTGTCGTCCCCCTCCGGCGGCGTCGGCCCGGTCCGGCCGCGTCCGCTGGTCACAAGTGTGTCGTGCGGGGGCCGCCGTGGGGAGAGGGCCGGATCGCCCGGCTGTGTGCTGCCGGGCTCCGGGGCGGGTACTGCGGCAGGATGGACACCATGCCGAACCGACTGGCCCATGAGACGTCCCCGTACCTGCTCCAGCACGCCGACAACCCGGTCGACTGGTGGCCGTGGTCCCGGGAGGCCTTCGAGGAGGCGCGGCGGCGCCAGGTGCCGGTGCTGCTGAGCGTCGGCTACTCCAGCTGCCACTGGTGCCATGTGATGGTGCACGAGTCCTTCGAGGACCCGGCCACCGCCGAGGACATGAACGAACACTTCGTCAGCGTCAAGGTGGACCGCGAGGAGCGGCCGGACGTCGACGCCGTCTACATGGAGGCGGTGCAGGCGGCGACCGGGCAGGGCGGCTGGCCCATGACCGTGTTCCTCACGCCGGACGCCGAGCCGTTCTACTTCGGTACGTACTTCCCGCCCGAGCCCCGGCACGGGATGCCGTCGTTCCGGCAGGTGCTGCAGGGCGTGCACCAGGCGTGGCGGGAGCGGCGGGACGAGGTCGACGAGGTCGCCGGGAAGATCACCCGGGATCTGGCCGAGCGGGAGCTCACCTTCGGCGACGACCGGCTCCCCGGCGAGCAGGAGCTGGCGCAGGCGCTGCTCGGGCTGACCCGTGAGTACGACCCGCAGCGGGGCGGGTTCGGCGGGGCGCCGAAGTTCCCGCCGTCCATGGTGATCGAGTTCCTGCTGCGGCACCACGCCCGCACCGGCGCGGAGGGCGCGCTGCAGATGGCGGCGGACACCTGTGAGCGGATGGCGCGCGGCGGGATCCACGACCAGCTCGGCGGCGGTTTCGCGCGGTACTCGGTGGACCGGGACTGGGTGGTGCCGCACTTCGAGAAGATGCTGTACGACAACGCGCTGCTGTGCCGGGTGTACGCGCATCTGTGGCGGGCCACCGGTTCGGAGCTGGCGCGCCGGGTGGCGCTGGACACCGCGGACTTCATGGTCCGGGAACTGCGCACGCCCGAGGGCGGTTTCGCCTCCGCGCTGGACGCCGACAGCGACGACGGAACGGGGCGGCAGGTGGAGGGCGCGTACTACGTGTGGACGCCCGCGCAGCTGCGCGAGGTGCTCGGGGAGGACGACGCCGAACTGGCCGCGCGGTACTTCGGGGTGACCGAGGAGGGCACCTTCGAGGAGGGCGCCTCGGTGCTGCAACTGCCGCAGCGGGACGAGGTGTTCGACGCCGGGCGGATCGACGGCATCCGGGAGCGGCTGCTGGCGGCGCGGGCGGCGCGGCCCGCCCCCGGCCGGGACGACAAGGTGGTCGCCGCCTGGAACGGGCTGGCGATCGCCGCGCTCGCCGAGACGGGGGCGTACTTCGGCCGGCCGGATCTGACGGAGGCGGCCGTCGCCGCCGGGGACCTGCTGGTCCGGCTGCACCTCGACGAGCAGGCCCGCCTCGTCCGTACCAGCAAGGACGGGCACGCCGGTGCCAACGCGGGGGTGCTGGAGGACTACGCGGATGTCGCCGAGGGGTTCCTGGCGCTGGCGTCGGTGACCGGCGAGGGGGTGTGGCTGGAGTTCGCGGGGCTGCTGGTGGACCACATCCTGGCCCGTTTCACCGACGAGGAGTCGGGCGCGCTGTACGACACGGCGTCGGACGCGGAGCGGCTGATCCGGCGTCCGCAGGACCCGACCGACAACGCGGCCCCGTCCGGCTGGACGGCCGCCGCGGGCGCGCTGCTGGGGTATGCCGCGCAGACCGGTTCGGAGCCGCACCGCACGGCGGCCGAGCGGGCGCTGGGTGTGGTGAAGGCGCTCGGACCGCGGGTGCCGCGGTTCATCGGGTGGGGCCTCGCGGTCGCCGAGGCGGTGCTGGACGGCCCGCGGGAGATCGCGGTGGTCGGTCCGGCGCTCGACGATCCGGCGACCCGGGCGCTGCACCGTACGGCGCTGCTGGGGACCGCGCCCGGCGCGGTGGTCGCCGTGGGGACCGAGGGGAGCGACGAGTTCCCGTTGCTCGCGGACCGTCCCCTCGTCGGCGGTGCACCGGCCGCCTACGTCTGCCGTCACTTCGCCTGCGACGCGCCGACGACCGATGCCGACCGGTTGCGTACGGCGCTGAATGGTTGAACGTGTGGACATGTCAGGGGAGTTGGCCTGCGCAGTTGCGTTGTGATTCGGTCGAATGACGGCCTGAAACCGGTCAACTTCCGTTCACAGTCGCACGGTTACGCAACACGTTCTTTATCGGAAGCACCCTCACGCTTCACGATTCCCCCCTAACCTCTACACAGCGGCGTGACGGATGGGGGCGTCAGACACCTGATGCACCGTCACGTCGTGGGGGTTTTTGGGATCTGGGGGGATCTGTTTGCTCACGTCTGTCTTCATTGCTGTCGTTTCCCTGGCCTTGTTCTGGATGGCCGCGTTCACTCTGTGGTGGCAGATGCACGCCTGGCGCACACCGGAGGTGCTGGCCTCGACACGGTTCAGCAGCCCGGACGGCGGCGAGCATCTGTCGTTCTCGCTGCTGCTGCCCGCCCGGCACGAACAGGCGGTGCTCGACCACACCATTCAGCGGCTGCTGGAGTCCAGCCACACCGACTTCGAGATCATCGTGATCGTCGGGCACGACGACCCCGGGACCACCGCGGTCGCCGAAGCCGCGGCGGCCCGGGACCCACGGGTCCGGGTGGTCGTCGACACCCATGCGAAGAAGAACAAGCCGAAGGCCATGAACACGGCGCTGCCGCACTGCCGCGGCGACGTCGTCGGAGTCTTCGACGCCGAGGACCAGGTCCACCCGGAACTCCTCGCCCACGTCGACCACGCCTTCCGCTCCACCGGCGCCGACGTGGTCCAGGGCGGGGTGCAGCTGATCAACTTCCACTCCAGCTGGTACAGCCTGCGCAACTGCCTGGAGTACTTCTTCTGGTTCCGCTCCCGGCTCCACCTGCACGCGCAGAAGGGATTCATCCCGCTCGGCGGCAACACGGTCTTCGTCCGCACCGGCGTGCTGCGGGAGGCCGACGGCTGGGACCCCGACTGCCTCGCCGAGGACTGCGACCTGGGTGTCCGGCTCTCCAGCGTCGGCAAGCGGGTCGTCGTCGCCTACGACTCCGACATGGTGACCCGCGAGGAGACCCCCGGCTCGCTGATGTCGCTGCTCAGGCAGCGCACCCGCTGGAACCAGGGCTTCCTCCAGGTGTACCGGAAGAAGGACTGGAAGCAACTGCCCACCCTCGGCCAGCGGATGCTGGCCCGCTACACCCTGATGACGCCCTTCCTGCAGGCGTTCACCGGCCTGATCATCCCGCTGAACGTGGCGGTCGCGCTCTTCCTCGACGTGCCCGTCTCCGTCGCCTTCCTCACCTTCCTGCCGGCCGTCACCGCGCTGGTCACCTTCGTCTTCGAGGTGGTCGGGCTGCACGACTTCGGCAAGCAGTACGGGCTGCGGGTGAGGTTCGTCCACTATCTCAAGCTCATCGTGGGCGGCCCCTTCTACCAGGTGCTCCTCGCCGGCGCCGCCGTCCGTGCCGTCTGGCGCGAACAGCGCGGACGCAACGACTGGGAGCTGACCACCCACGTCGGCGCGCACATCGACGCCACGGACGGGACACGGGACGCCACCGCCGCCCCTGACGCCTCCGACCGGACCCGAGAGGACGTTCCCGCGTGACCTCCACTCTTCCCGCGGTGACCGGCTCCGAGGCCACCGCGCGGCCCCGGCCTGTGCCCGCCACCGTCCCGGCCGGGCGGATACAGCCGCCGAGCCGGCTCCGCTCCTCCCGCCCCGACTTACTCCTGTGCGGCGTCCTCCTGGTGGTCGTCCTCGTCGTCCAGGGCTGGAACATCGCCGACTACCCCACCCTCAGCGACGACGAGGGCACCTACCTCGCCCAGGCCTGGGCCGTCCAGGAGGGCAGGGGCCTCGCCCACTACACCTACTGGTACGACCATCCGCCGCTCGGCTGGATCCAGCTCGCCGCCCTGACCTGGATCCCGGCGATGATCAGCCCCGAGTCGATGACCGTCGGCACCATGCGCGTCGTGATGCTGCTGATCAGCGCCGTCAGCGCGGTCCTCGTCTACCTCCTCGGCCGCCGCCTCGCCCTGCCCCGCTGGGCCGCCGGGCTCGGCATGGCGATCTTCGGGCTCTCCCCGCTGTCGGTGGTCCTCCAGCGCGAGATCTTCCTCGACAACCTCGCGGTGATGTGGACACTGCTCGCCTTCACCCTCGCCGCCTCACCGAGCCGCCACCTCTGGCACCACTTCGGCGCGGGCATGGCCGCCGCCACCGCGGTCCTCACCAAGGAGACGATGCTCGTCGTCCTGCCCGCCCTGTTCATCACCGCCTGGCGGCACAGCCACAAGGACACCCGCAAGTTCGCGCTGACCGGCGCCGTCACCGCCTGCGCGCTGATCGGCTTCTCCTACCCGCTGTTCGCCCTGCTCAAGGGCGAACTGCTGCCGGGCAGCGGCCATGTCTCCCTGTGGGACGGCATCGCCTACCAGATGACCCGGCCGGGTTCCGGCTTCATCCTCGAGGAGGGCTCCGGCTCCTGGGGCGTGCTCCAGTCCTGGCTGTACTACGACCGGATCCTGCCCCTCGGCGGACTCGCGGGCGCGCTGCTGCTGCTCGCCACCTGGCGCTGGTCGGTCACCGCCCGCGCGCTGGCCGGACCGGCCCTCACGGTCGCCGTCCTCGCCGCGCTGGCCCTGCGCCCGGACGGCTATCTGCCCGCCATGTACATCATCCAGGCGCTGCCGTTCCTCGCCCTCGTGCTCGCCGGAGGCACCGCGAGCGTCGCCCACGCCGTGCTGCGCCGGCGCCGCTCGGCGGCCGAGCGCCGGGCACTGACCCGCGCCCGGTACGTCCTCGCCGGCGTCCTGGCCCTCGCCGCCTGTCTCTACGTCGTACCGCGCTGGTACGACGGTGCCCGCATCGCCGTGACCACCGAGGCCAACGCCCCCTACCAGGCGGCGTCGCGGTGGATGGCCACCGAGGTGGCCGACCCGGCGGACACCCGGGTGCTGGTCGACGACGCGATGTGGCTGGACCTGGTGCACGCCGGGTACCGGCCCGGCCTCGGCGTCATCTGGTTCTACAAGGCCGACCTCGACCCCGAGGTGACCGAGAGCCTGCCGCGCGGCTGGCGGGACATCGACTACGTGGTCGCCTCCCCGACCGTTCGGCGCGACGCGAAGGACCTGCCCAACGTGCGGGACGCCATCGCCCACTCGGAGCCGGTCGCCGTCTTCGGCGAGGGCGAGGACCGGGTCGAGATACGCCGGGTCGCCACCGCCGGAGGCAGCCGATGAGCCAGGAGTCCCTGTCCTCCGGAGAGCTCGGCGACCCGGCGCTCGACCCGGTGGAGGTGCCGGAGCCCGGCGCCGTGACCATCGTCGTCCCCACCTTCAACGAGTCCGCGAACGTACGGCAGTTGCTGCACCGGATCACCGAAGCGGTGCCCGCCCGGCTGCCCTGCGAGGTCGTCTTCGTGGACGACTCCACCGACGACACCCCCGAGGTCATCCGGAAGGCGGCCGCGGACTGCCCCTACCCGGTCACCGTCCTGCACCGGGAGGAAGCGGTCGGCGGGCTGGGCGGCGCGGTCGTCGAGGGCATCAAGGCCGCCGCGTCGGACTGGGTCGTCGTCATGGACGGCGACTGCCAGCATCCGCCGTCCCTGGTACCGGAGCTGGTGGCGACCGGTGAACGGGCGGGCGCCCAACTGGTCGTCGCCTCCCGCTACACCGAGGGCGGCAGCCGGGCCGGCCTCGCGGGCGGCTACCGGGTGGCGGTCTCGCGCGGGGCGACCTGGCTGGCCAAGGCCCTCTTCCCGCGCCGGCTGCACGGCATCAGCGACCCGATGAGCGGCTTCTTCGCCGTCCGCCGCAGCGCCGTCCCCGCCGACGTCCTGAAACCCCTGGGCTACAAGATCCTCCTCGAACTCGCCGTCCGCGGCCGCCCGCGCACCGTCACCGAGGTGCCGTTCGTCTTCCAGGACCGGTTCGCCGGGGAGTCCAAGTCGACCGCGAAGGAGGGGGCGCGGTTCCTGCGGCACCTCGCCGGGCTGCGCATGGAGGCCCCGCTCGCCCGCATGGTCGTCTTCGGACTGATCGGACTGACCGGCTTCGTCCCCAACCTGGCCGCGCTGTGGGCGCTGACCGAGGCCGGACTGCACTATCTGCCCGCCGAGATCGTCGCCAACCAGTTCGGCGTGGCCTGGAACTTCCTGCTGATCGAGACACTGCTGTTCCGCGAGCGGCGGCGGCACCGCCACTGGGCCGACCGCACCGCGCGGTTCGCGCTGCTCGCCAACGCCGACCTGGTGCTGCGCCTGCCGCTGATCGCGCTGCTGATCGGCCGGTTCGGCATGACGGCACTGCCGGCCACCGCGCTGGCGCTCGTGATCACCTTCGTCCTGCGCTTCGTGGGGACCGAAGCGCTGGTGTACCTCCCGAGCCGGGCCCGCAAGGCAAGGAGCACCGCATGAGAACACCCGGAAATCCGCTGACGTCCAGACGTACCACGGCCCTGCTGGCCGTGGGCGCGCTCACCACCGGCCTTCTCCTGACCGCCCCGCACCCCGCCTCCGCCGCCAACCTGATCAAGAACCCCGGCTTCGAGACGGCGGGGACCGGCGACATGCCGTACTGCTGGGAGAAGTCCGGCTGGGGCGACAACGACTTCACCTTCACCACCACCTCCGACGCGCACACCGGCGACAAGGCCATGAAGGTCGAGCTGACCCGGCGCGTCGAGGGCGACCGCAAGGCGCTGATCACCGAGTCCGCGGAGTGCGCGCCCGCGGTGACGCCGGGGGAGCAGTACGACCTGGGCCTGTGGTACAAGACGACCACCCCGGACGCGGCCCTCACGCTGTTCCGGCACGACACCACGGCCGGCTGGCAGTACTGGACCGACCTCAAGACGCTGGACATGCGGGCCGCCTGGACCGAGGCCACCGTCCGCACCCCCGAGGTCCCGGCCGGCACCGACCGCATCTCCTGGGGCGTGTCCGTCTACGGCACCGGCTCCGCCACCACCGACGACTACACGATGGAGCAGGTCGCCGAGCCGGTCCCGGAACCCGGCTGCACGGGCACCGCCGAGGAGTGCGCCGACGGCAGCTGGGAGGTGCTGCCCGCGCAGAACCCGGTGCGCTCCATGCACTCCGTCGTGCTGCACAACGGAAAGGTGCTGCTGATCGCCGGCTCCGGCAACGACCCGGAGCTGTTCGAGGCGGGCACCTTCACCAGCGCCGTCTACGACCCTTCGAACGGCAGCTACAAGGTCATCCCGACCCCGGACGACATGTTCTGCGCCGGGCACGTCCAGCTCAAGGACGGCCGGGTGCTGGTGATGAGCGGCAACAAGGGCTACCCGTCCGCCGACGGCACCATCGGCTACCAGGGCTACAAGGACTCCTACATCTTCGACCCGGAGACCGAGTCCTACACCAAGACCAACGACATGAACGACGGCCACTGGTACCCGTCGGCGACCATCCTGGGCAACGGTGACGTGCTCAGCTTCGGCGGTCTGCGCGAGGACTCCACCGGCTCGGTCACCGCCGAGCGGTGGTCGGACGCCGCACAGCAGTGGCTGCCGACCTGGCAGGTCAACCAGACCTGGTCCTACTGGGGCCTGTACCCGTCGATGATCCTCATGCAGGACGGCCGCCTCTTCTACTCCGGCAGCCATGTCTTCGGCAACAACATCCCCGGCACCGGCTCGGCGATCTACGACTACGACGCCAACACCATCACCCAGGTCCCGGGGCTGCAGAACAAGGACGAGCGGGACCAGTCGGCGAGCGTGCTGCTGCCCCCGGCGCAGGACCAGAAGGTCCTCACCCTCGGCGGCGGCAACATCGACTCCAACCCGGACGCCAACCGGCTCACCGACATCATCGACCTCAAGCAGCCGAACCCGTCCTATGTCGCGGGCCCGCCCCTCCCGCAGGGCACCGTCGACCTCGGCAACGGGCCCGTGCCGCAGACCGGCGACCAGGGCAAGATGTACGTCTCCGCGGTACTGCTGCCCGACGGCACGGTGCTGGAGACCGGCGGCGCGCTGCACAACCGCGCCAACCCGGTGTTCGAGACGTCGGTCTTCGACCCGGCCACGGAGACGTTCGACCCGGTGGCCGTCGACCCGGAGGCACGCGGCTACCACTCCTCGGCGTTCCTGCTGCCCGACGGCCGCGTGATGGCCACCGGCGACAACCCGGGCAACGGCTCCTGGAACCACAACGTGTCGATCTACAGCCCGCCCTATCTCTTCAAGGGCGAGCGGCCGGAGATCACCTCGGTGATCGACACGGAGTGGAACTACGGCGACACCCAGCGGATCACCGTGGACCGGCCCATCGCCAAGGCCGAGCTGATCCGCCCGGCCGCCGTCACCCACTCCTCGGACCCGAACCAGCGGTTCGTGGACCTGCCGCTGTCGGTCGACGGCGACAACGTCGACCTGAATGTGACGAGCAACCCCGACCTGGCCCCGCCCGGCTGGTACATGCTCTTCGCGGTGGACGCGAACGGCGTGCCGTCGGTGGCGGAGTGGGTGCACCTCCAGGGCCCGCAGGCGCTCGCCGCCAAGGACGCCTCCGCCCATGTCCACTCCTTCGCCGGGGCGCCGGCGGGCAAGGTGACCGAGCCCGGCAGGAAGCGCACCTCACAGCCGGTCGGCCCGGCGGTCT
>KL568554.1:40552-42462 GCA_000715605.1 Streptomyces speibonae
TCTCCGGCTGCGACCGGCACTACGGCTCGGCCAACGTCTGCGTCCCGACCACGTTCCCGGACGAGGTCGAGCCGACGACGACGGCCCGCTGCACCTGGCTGAGGGACCACGACTACGGCCCGCTGAGGATCAACGGCAAGGACGACCCGCTGAAGCTGGACCGCGACAGGGACGGAACGGCCTGCGGCAAGGGAGACACCAAGGGGCGGTGAGCTGCGGCCGCGCTCCGGGCGGAGCCCTCAGCCCCGCCCGGAGCGCGACGCGACCGCCCGCTCCACGATGGCGACGAGCTGCGAATGATGCGCACCCTTCCAGTACGCGCGCCCGCAGTCGGAGCACTGCGCGAACACGTCGTACGACCGGTGCGTGCCGCCCTTCAGCTGGTCGGCGACATCCTCCTTGCTGGCCTCGCGCAGCAGCCCGTTGCAGGCGGTGCACCGCGTCCACGGGCGCAGCTCGGGATCGAACCGGTCCAGCACGTACGGCAGTTGCTCCTCCGGCCGGGTGCTGTACACGAACGCGCCGGCCCACAGCTCCCGCCGCCGCAGCAGCCCCCGGTCCCGGCTGAGCATCACCCGCCGCTCCGCCGCCGACCGCGCGGCCAGTGCCGGATCCCCGATGTCGGTCGACTCGTACGCGGTGTCCACGCCCAGCAGCCGCAGCCGGCGGGCGAGGGTGCCCAGGTGCACGTCGAGCAGGAACCGCAGGGGTGCTCCCGGCACCCGCTGGGGGTGGGCGACGCTCCGCACGGTCACGGACTCGTCCGCGGCGGGGACGTGCGACACGGGCACCTCGCGTCCGTCCACGAGCAGGGTGCCGACCTCGGTCAGCGGGACGCCGAGGGACTCGATGACATGGCCGAGGGTGGAGACGCCGTCGGTGGCGGTCCTCAGCGTGCCCCCGGGCCGTGCCTGGGGGACGAAGAGCAGCAGTTCGGGGGCGAACTCGACGCGGATCTCTGGACCGTTCACCCGGTCAGGAT
This sequence comes from Streptomyces speibonae, assembly GCA_000715605.1. GTDB lineage: Bacteria > Actinomycetota > Actinomycetes > Streptomycetales > Streptomycetaceae > Streptomyces > Streptomyces speibonae. Next base: position 41,535 of record KL568554.1, read on the forward strand.
CGCACGGGGTCCGCCCCTCGGGCCCGTGCTTTACGGCTGCGGCGCGGGGCTTTACGGCTGCGGCGCGGGGCCGGCGTCACCGGCGGGGGAGGTCCGCGCAGACGTCCAGGGTGCGGTCGATCAGCTCCAGGATGTCCTCCTGGCAGTCGCCGTCGACCCAGTAGATCATCGTCTCCAGCAGGGCGCCCATCAGCCCCATGGCGTAGACGCGCACCTCGAGGTCGTTCTCCTGGCGCCCGGTGCGTTCGGCGAGGGCCCGGCACATCAGGCGGCCGGTGACGGACATGCTCTCCATCAGCCGGGAGCGCACCTGGGGGACCTCGACCATGAGCCGGATCCGCAGGAGCATCTCGTCCTGCCCGTGGTCCGGGCTGTCGGCGAGCGCCATCGACATCGCCTTGCGGATGGCCCAGCGCAGCGACTCCCGCACCGGTTCATGGGCCGGGCGCTCCCGCAGCAGGCCCTCCACCAGGGAGTCGTACTCGTCGGTGAGGACGATGTCCTCCTTGGCCGGGAAGTAGCGGAAGACGGTGCTCGGCGAGACCTCGGCGCGGTCGGCGATCTGCTCGACGGTGGTGGCCTCGTACCCCTGCTCCCTGATCAGGGCGTAGGTGGCGTCCCTGATCGCCATGCGGGTCTTGAGCTTCTTCCGCTCGCGCAGGCCCAGATGGCGGGCCGCCTCGGGAACAGGGGTGCGTGCCGTGGTCATGCCGTCATTGTCCGTCATCCGCCTCGCGCGGGGCCACGACCGGGGACGGGCCGCCCTCCGGCGCGGGGTGGTCCGGGGCGGCGGAGCGCGCGTCGGGCAGGAACAGGGCGACCAGGGCGGCGGTCGCCAGTGCCGCGATCCCGCAGATGACGAGGGCCAGCGACATCCCGTCCAGGTAGGCCGCGTCGGCGGCGCGGGCGAGCTGCGGCAGCCCGAGCC
>KL568554.1:42757-42978 GCA_000715605.1 Streptomyces speibonae
GGATGCCGCCGAGTGCCGCGTCCATCGCGGGCACCATGGCCAGGCCGAAGCCCAGGCCCGCGATCGTCAGCCAGGTGGCGGTGAATCCGTAGCCGCTGTCCGCCTCGGTCCGGGAGCCGAGCAGCGCGGCGAAGCACAGCACCACCAGACCGACGGCGACCACCGGGCGCGGCCCGGACCGCCGCACCAGGGGCGTGCTCGCCCGTGCGGAGACCATGAGC
>KL568554.1:43202-47399 GCA_000715605.1 Streptomyces speibonae
GCCGCCGGTCTCCTGGAGGTGGGCGGGCAGCAGGAACAGCAGTCCGGCGAAGACGAACGTGCCGAACGTCGCGGCCAGCACGTTGAACAGGAAGACGCGCCGCCCGAGCAGGGCGAGGTCGAGCATGGGCCGGGACGCGCGGCGCTCGCGCAGCACGAGCCCGGTCAGGAGCAGGACGGACAGCGCGAACGAGCCGAGCACCCGGCCGCTGCCCCAGCCGCGCACGGGCCCCTCGATGATGCCGAACACCAGGGCGCCGAGCCCGGCGGCGCTGAGCGCGGTGGACAGCGCGTCGACCCGGGGGGAGGAGGGGTCGCGCGACTCGGGCAGCAGGAACAGGCAGGCGGCGATGCCGACGGCGGCCATCGGGATGTTGATCAGGAAGACCGACCCCCACCAGTAGTGGTCGAGGAGCAGTCCGCCGACGAGCGGGCCGAGCGGCATCCCGGCGGCCATGGAGGCGGTGACGGCGGCGACCGCCTTGCCGCGCTCGTCCTCGGTGAACATCGACGGCAGGACGGACAGGCCCAGCGGGATGACCAGTGCGGCGCCGAGGCCCATCAGCGAGCGGGCCGCGACGACGAGTTCCGGTGTGTGGGTCAGGGCGCCGGCCAGGGATCCGGCGAGGAACACGGTGAGCCCCGCCACCAGCATGCGGCGCCGCCCGTACCGGTCGCCGAGCAGCCCGGCGGGCAGCATCAGCGCCGCGAAGACCACGATGTACGCGTCCACGATCCACTGCAGCTGCCCCGTGCTCGCCTCCAGCTGCGCGGCCATGGTCGGCAGCGCCACGTTGAGGATCGTGAGGTCGAAGCCGAGGGTGAGCATGCTCGCTACCAGGGCGCCGAGGGCCCACCAGCGGCGGGGGTCGGGGTGCGCGGGGTCCGGTGTTGTGACAGTGGGCATGAAATGAAAGTAACTGTCAAAAAGTAGCGACTGTCAATATGCTCGACGTGCGGGCGCGCGAAAAAGGCCGCGGCGTCGGTGCCGCGGCCTTGTGGAGGAGGGGGTGTGCCGTTATGGGCGGTGTGCTCTACGCGTGCTGGTACGCCACCAGGGAGATCCCCACGTAGTGGGCGATGAAGGCGGCCAGCGTGAGCGTGTGGAACACCTCGTGGAAGCCGAACCAGCGGGGTGAGGGGTTGGGCCTCTTGATGCCGTAGACGACCCCGCCCACGCTGTAGAGCAGGCCGCCCGTGATGACCAGGACGAGGACGGCGATGCCGCCGGTGCGCAGGAAGTCCGGGAGGTAGAAGACGGCCGCCCAGCCCATCGCGATGTAGCAGGGGGTGTAGAGCCAGCGGGGCGCGCCGACCCAGAAGACCCGGAAGACTATCCCGGCCGCCGCCGCGGCCCAGATGCCCCACAGCAGCCACCGCCCCTTGGAGTGCGGCAGCAGCAGGATGGTCAGCGGGGTGTAGGTGCCCGCGATGATCAGGAAGATGTTGGCGTGGTCGAGGCGGCGCAGCACCCCGTCCATGCGAGGGCTCCAGTTGCCCCGGTGGTAGAGCGCGCTCACGCCGAACAGCAGGCAGGCGGTGAGGGCGTAGACCGCGCAGGCGGCGCGTCCCCGGGCCGAGTCGGCGAAGGCGGTGAGGGTCAGTCCGGCGACCAGGGCGGCGGGGAACATGCCGAGGTGCAGCCAGCCGCGGAGCTTGGGTTTGGCGGGATGCGGCAGGGATGTCGCCACCGGGCCGGGGGTGTCGGCCGGAGGGTCCGTGGGGGCGTCGGGGACGAACGCAGTCATGTCCCGCATCGTACCTACGGAACCGTAAGTTACGGCCCGTTGACGTCAATCGCGTACCCGGAGTGGCCATCGTCTCACGCCGCCCCGCGGGACGGTGGCACAAAGAAATCGTCAGTTCTGGCCCATGCGCGCGTAAAGCCCCGCCGAAAACCGTGGTCAGCGTCACGTTGCTCACCTGTGCGGCCCTCTGGACAGATGGGCACTCGCGTCGGATGATCAAATGAGTGCGGTCGGCACCGGATGAGCGCTCGGCGCATCCGCATCCGGGTCGCAGCCCCCACGGGGCCTCCCAAAAACCCCTCATCTAGGAGCAAACGTGGCGCGCGACATCGTGGAAACCGGCGTCCCCACCACCCACCATGGCCTGATCTCCTGGGTCGACGAGATCGCAGAGCTGACCCAGCCGGACAACGTGGTCTGGTGCGACGGCTCGGAGGCCGAGTACGAGCGGCTGTGCGAGGAGCTCGTGGCCAAGGGCACCTTCACGAAACTCGACCCGATCAAGCGCCCCCACTCCTACTACGCGGCCTCCGACCCCACCGACGTCGCCCGCGTGGAGGACCGGACCTTCATCTGCTCCGAGAAGGAGGAGGACGCCGGCCCGACCAACCACTGGATGGCCCCCGGCGAGATGCGGGAGATCTTCCAGGGCGACAAGGGCGTCTTCCGCGGCTCCATGCGCGGCCGCACCATGTACGTCGTGCCCTTCTGCATGGGCCCCCTCGGCTCCCCGCTGTCCGCCCTCGGCGTCGAGATCACCGACTCCGCCTACGTCGCTGTGTCCATGCGCACCATGACCCGGATGGGCCGGCCGGTCCTGGACGAGCTCGGCTCCGACGGCTTCTTCGTCAAGGCCGTGCACTCCGTCGGCGCCCCGCTGGAGCCCGGCCAGGAGGACGTCCCCTGGCCCTGCAACAGCACCAAGTACATCTCCCACTTCCCCGAGGGCCGCGAGATCTGGTCCTACGGCTCCGGCTACGGCGGCAACGCCCTGCTCGGCAAGAAGTGCTACGCCCTGCGCATCGCCTCCGTCATGGCCCGCGACGAGGGCTGGCTGGCCGAGCACATGCTCATCCTCAAGCTCACCCCGCCGCGCGGTGAGTCCAAGTACGTCGCCGCCGCCTTCCCGTCCGCCTGCGGCAAGACCAACCTCGCCATGCTGGAGCCCACCATCCCCGGCTGGACGGTCGAGACCATCGGCGACGACATCGCCTGGATGCGCTTCGGCGACGACGGCCGCCTGTACGCCATCAACCCCGAGGCCGGCTTCTTCGGGGTGGCCCCCGGCACCGGCGAGCACACCAACGCCAACGCCATGAAGACCCTCTGGGGCAACTCGGTCTTCACCAACGTCGCCCTCACCGACGACGGCGACGTGTGGTGGGAGGGCATGACCGAGGAGACCCCGGCCCACCTCACCGACTGGAAGGGCCGCGACTGGACGCCGGACTCCGGCGAGCCCGCCGCCCACCCCAACGCCCGCTTCACCACCCCCGCCGCGCAGTGCCCGATCATCGCGCCGGAGTGGGAGGACCCCAAGGGCGTGCCGATCTCCGCGATCCTCTTCGGCGGCCGCCGCGCCAGTGCCGTACCGCTGGTGACGGAGTCCTTCGACTGGAACCACGGCGTCTTCCTCGGCGCCAACGTGGCCTCCGAGAAGACCGCCGCCGCCGAGGGCAAGGTCGGCGAGCTGCGCCGCGACCCGTTCGCCATGCTGCCGTTCTGCGGTTACAACATGGGCGACTACATGGCGCACTGGATCGAGGTGGGCAAGTCCGCCTCGCAAAGGGGGGACCAGTCCAAGCTGCCGAAGATCTACTACGTCAACTGGTTCCGCAAGAACGACGACGGCAAGTTCGTCTGGCCCGGCTTCGGCGAGAACTCCCGCGTCCTGAAGTGGATCGTGGAGCGCCTGGAGGGCAAGGCGGAGGGCGTCGAGACCCCGATCGGCGTGCTCCCCGCCAAGTCCGCCCTGGACACCGAGGGGTTGGACCTCTCCGACGCCGACCTGGACTTCCTGCTCACCGTCGACAAGGACGTGTGGCGCGAGGAGGCCGCCCTGGTCCCCGAGCACCTCAACACCTTCGGCGAACACACGCCCAGGGAGCTGTGGGACCAGTACCGCGCGCTGGTGCAGCGCCTGGGCTGACGCCCGCACAGACCCCGCGGCCGGCCGGTATGAGGATGCCCTGACCAGCGATCGTCACGCCACGGTCGGCCGCGGAACACACCGGCGGGGCCCCGCACAACGGCGTGCGGGGTACGGACCCGTCGCCGCCCCCTCCGTCCGCCCCGACGGAGACCCCGCGGCGACGGGTCCACCCCCGCCCACCGCGGCACGGCCCACCCAGAGGGCTCACGAACGTGCCGATGCACGACCGGGCGCTCCGGCCGGCACCCACCGCCGCCCGGAGCGCCCGCCCGTGCGTGGCGGCCCGCTCGTCCGTGGC
>KL568554.1:47617-47931 GCA_000715605.1 Streptomyces speibonae
CCGGTCGGCCCATCGTCCGGTCGGCCCATCGTCCGGTCGGTCTGTCGTCTGGTCGGTTCGTGTCCGGCCCGTTTGTGCGTGGCGGCCCGCTCGTCGTCCGGTCGGTTCGTGTCCGGCTCGTCCAGTGGCAGCCCGCTCGTCACCGGGCCGCCCATCGTCCGGTCGGTCTGTCACCCGGTCGGTTCGTTGTCCGGCCTGTCCGTCGTCCGGTCGGTCCGGCATCCGGCCGGCTCGTCGTCCGTGGCTCGGATCCGGTCGTGTGTCATCCGGTCCGGGCGTGGCCGGCCGCCGTGTCCGCCACCGTGGCGCCGTCC
>KL568554.1:48143-48981 GCA_000715605.1 Streptomyces speibonae
CCGCCGTGTCCGCCACCGTGGCGCCGTCCAGACTCCCGCGCGCCGGCGGTCCGAGGTCCGCGCCCCGGCGGAAGCGGCCGGGAGAGATGCCGTACTCCCGGCGGAAGGCGCCGCCGAAGGCGAACTCCGTCGAGTAGCCCAGTTCCCGGGCGATGGTCGCGAGCGGCATGTCGGTCTCCCGCAGCAGCCGCGCCGCCCGGGACATCCGCACACCCGTCAGATAGTCCCGGGGCGGCCTGCCGAGCGCCCTGACGAAGTGACGGGTGAACGCGGTGCGCGACATGCCGACGGCGGCGCTCAGTTCGGAGACCGTCCAGGCCCGGTGCGGGGCGCGGTGGATGTGCCGCAGCGCGGCGGCCACGGCGGGATCGTCGACATGGGGCCAGTCGGTGTCGTTCTCCTGCCGCCAGCTGCGCAGCGCGTGCACCAGCACCAGGTCCACCAGGGCCGACCGGGTCACCTCCGTCTCCGGACGGGCGGCGGACACGTCCGCGAGGAGCAGTTCGGCCAGCGACGTCAGCTGCGGCGCGCCCCCGTCCGGCGAGGTGACGATGACGTCCGGCAGTGAGGTCAGATACGCGTGTACCTTGCCGTGCGGCAGCCGGTAGGCCCCGCACAGATACGTGAAGTCGGCGGTCCCCAGGGGCGGGCGCGAGGGGCCCTCCTCCGAGAGCGGCAGGTCGCCCAGTGCGCGGGGGGCGTGGCTCAGTCCGTGCGCGGCGCCGAACGAGGCGAGCACGACATCACCCGGGCACAGTGGGCGCGGCGGGGCGTCGGCGGTGATCAGCCAGCCCCGCCCGTGCAGCACGACGTGGAAGCCGATCCCGGAGAACGGCTC
>KL568554.1:49209-49941 GCA_000715605.1 Streptomyces speibonae
AGATGTGTATAAGAGACAGGCTCGAATCTCCTGCCCCAGGAGCCCGTCTCCTGGATACGGCGGGCATAGGCGCGACCGGTCCGGACACTACCGATCACCTCACTGAGGATGTCCACGCTGCGAGGCTAACAGCCGCCTGCGCACGGAATGGTATGCCCGCGCGTCAAGCGAGTATGGCCCCGCGACGGCACCGGGGGTTGGGTCGAGAACATGATGATCAGCTCATACATCAACGAATACGCCCGGATCCTGCTGGACCATGCCGAGGAGACGGAGAGGGAGAACCGTCTGGCGGCCGCCAGCGTCGACGCCCTGCGGAGCAGCGGCGCCTTCGCCCTGCGCACCCCGTCCGTGTACGGCGGCGAGGAGGCCGACGCTCCCGCGGCCGCCCGCCGCCTGGCCGAACTGGGGCGTGCCTGCCCGTCGTCCGCGTGGGTCGCCGGCACGTCCGCCACGGCCAAGACGCTGGTCACCCGGTTGCACAGTACCTCCGCGCAGAAGGAGTTCTTCGCCGATCCGGACCTGCTCGCCTGCGGTTCCGGGCTGCCGACGGGCCGCGGGGTCCGGGAGACGGACGGGGTACGGGTCACCGGCCAGTGGGACAACGTGTCCGGATGCGAGTCCGCCGAGTGGGCCAACGTGGCGCTGATGGTCGACGGCGGCTACCACGTCGCGGCCATTCCCCTCACGGATCTGGGCATCGACCGCAACTGGCACATGGCGGGCATGCGC
>KL568554.1:50198-50406 GCA_000715605.1 Streptomyces speibonae
TACTGGTCCCCGCGCACCGCGTCGCGCCCGGCGGCCCGCCGCAGCCGGCGGACCAGATCTTCTTCGGGCTGTGCGTGCTGGCACCGGTGGTCGGCGCGGCGCGGGGCGCGCTCGACGCGGTGGACGCCATGTTCCGCTCCGACCGCAAGCCCTTCATGACGAGCTACGCGCGCATGGGCGACTCCCCGGGCGCCCGCCACTGGCTGGG
>KL568554.1:50645-52068 GCA_000715605.1 Streptomyces speibonae
GGCCGAGGCCGCCGCGCTGGTGCACCGGGCCGAGCAGGTCATGCTCACCGCCGCCCACGACAGCCTGCGGGACGACCTCGGCGAGACCGACCGTGCCGGGGTGCGCATGAGCATGGCGGCGGCGGGCAAGGACTGCCGGGACGCCGTGGAGCTCATGCTCGATCTGCACGGTTCCAGCGGTTTCCGGGAGTCCAGCGCCCTCCAGCGCTACTGGCGGGACGTCGCGGTGGGCAGCCGTCACCCCGCGCTGAGCCCCTATCTCGCCACCGAGAGCCTCGGCGCGATGCTGGTCGCCTGACGCCCGGATCGTCCGGCGCCCGGACGACGGGGCCTCAGATCACGCGGAACAGGTCGGCCGCGCCGTGGACGTCCGCCAGGTCATCGACGGTGCGGAGGTTGTCGCACAGGGACTCCAGGACCGACCCCGACGCGGTGGCGTGGGGCGGGAGGGCGACGGCGACGCCGAACAGGCGGAAGCCCAGGCGGTGCTTGACGTCGTTCCAGGCGCGCGTCCACCGCTCCGTCACCTCGCAGGCGTCGTCGGTGATCAGCACGATGTCCCCGCGCCCGCGGGCGGTGTCGTTGAACTCCTCCTCCAGCAGCCGGGCGGCGGTGCCGAGCGGGCGCTGGACGTCGGTGCCGCCGCCGAGGAAGGTCTCCGCGAAGTCGAGGACGTCGGTGACCGGGGCCGGCCGGTCGCCCGGGAAGCGGAAGACGCGGACCTTGTCGGAGCCGGAGAACAGGATGCCGACGAAGTCCCGGCCGGCGTGCCGGGCCTGGTCGAACAGGGCCAGCGCGCACGCCTTCGACCAGGCCTCCCGGGTGATGCCGCCGGGCCCTTCCGCGTACATGGAGTGCGAGGTGTCCACGCACGCGACGACGGCTCCCCGCCCGGTGCTCTGCTCGCCGCGCGTGTCGTAGAGCATCAGCTCCCCGGCGGCGTAGCGGGCGGCGAACACCGCGCGCAGTTCCGGCACGCCGAGGACGGCGAGTTCGGAGGGGATGACGCGGGACAGGTCGTCGCCGAGGGTGACGCCGACCAGTTCCCCTGTGGCGTTCTCCACCTTGCGGGCCCGCTCACCGGCGGCCATCTGCCGGAAGCGGCCGATGAGTTCGGCCCAGCGGGCGAGCCGTCCGCCGCGCAGCCGCTCCGCCAGCCGGGCCCGCTCGGCGAACGGCATCCGTTCCCGTTCGCCGGCGCCGACGCCCCACGCCCGCATCAGCGCCGCCTCCCGCCGGACGGCCCGCGCCGCCGTCGCCGTCGCGTTCCTGGCGGCGGCGCGGATGCCGGGGAGCGCCGCCGCGAGGGCCCGCGCTGCGGCCTGGGCCTCCTGGCGTGCGGCGGCCTCGGCGGACTCCGCCGCCTCGATCGCCCGCTGTACGGCGCCGGCGGCCGGGGCGGGGACGGTGCCGTCCGTATCGG
>KL568554.1:52256-55523 GCA_000715605.1 Streptomyces speibonae
CGCGGCGGCCGCGGCGTCCTGCCGGGCCCGGTCCGCCTGCCCGGACCGTTCCCGGGCGTCCCGGGCGCGCTCCAGGAGCCCGCGCAGTGCGGAGGCCTGGGCGAGGACGGCCATGGCGGCCGCGTAGGGGTCGCCCGCCGTCTCCCGGTGCAGTTCGGCGAAGTCCGGTGCGTGCAGCAGGGCGCCGACGACCTCGTGGTTGACCAGGTGGGAGGGGGCCATCTCCGCGCGGTCGCGCAGCCGGGGGGCCGCCTGGTAGGCGGTGAGGAACACGTCGGCCAGCAGATCGGCGGTGTGCGGGTGGTACGGGCCCAGGGCGGCCGCCAGCTCGCGCAGCCCCGCCGACTGTTCGTGGACGTCCCGCCAGGCGACCCGGTCGAACGGGCCCGCGACGACGGTCGCCGTGTGCCGTGCCGCGGTGGCGGCGGACCGGGAGAGCCACGTCCCGGAGCGGTCCGCCAACGCGCCCAGGGGCTCCGGCCCTTGACTCACGGCGCACCCTGGAGCTGGGCCTTGACCATGCTCGCGTCCATCCCGAGGGCCTCGGTCAGCACGCGGGCGCGGACGGCGCGCTGGCGGCCGGTGACCCGGTCGATGGCGGCGGTGGAACGGCCCGCGGTCGTCGCCTCCTCGCGCAGCTTCTCCAGCCGCTTGCCCGCCAGGGCCAGGGTGCCGTGGGCGTTCTTGATGACCCACTCGCTCAGCGCCTCCCGGGACTGCCCGGCCATGGCGTCGAGCTGGGCCTCCAGCTCGTCGATGGTGTCCGCGAGTTCGAGCGCCTCCTTGGCGTCCGGGTTGACCAGGTGCAGCACCTCCCGCTCGACCAGCGGGCGTTGGGCGGGGGAGTCCCACAGCACATGCGTCAGCACCGACAGATCGCTCTCCGCCACCGCCGTACGCCCGTCCAGGTAGGCGGAGGCCTGGAGCAGCCCGACCGCCTGCCGCCAGCGCCGGTCGGAGGCGACGAGTTCCTTGCGGCGCAGCGCGGCCCGCAGCGTCACCACCGCGTCCACGATCACGTCGGGCACCTCCACGGCCGGGACGTCCTCGGCCACCGCGTGCTGGAGTGCGGCCAGTTCCACGGTGGTCGGGGGCGCCGGTGCGGCGGGGCGGCCGACGGCGGAGCGCACCAGGGCGGCGAAGTTCGAGGGGTCCTCCAGGTACCCGACCTCGATCCGGACCAGCAGCCGGTCGTAGATCGCGGCCGAGTCCTCCCCCTCGGGCAGCTCGTTGCTCGCGGTGATCGCGCCGATCAGCGGGCAGCGGATCGGGGCGCCACCGTTCTCGGGGTGGTAGATCCGCTCGTTGAGGTAGCCCAGCGTCTCGTTGAGCGCGGCGGTGGAGCACTTGAAGATCTCGTCGATGAACGCGACGTGCGCGGTGGTCGCCCGCCCGTCGTACACCTGCCGGTACTCGCCCCGGGCCAGCGCGGCGACGTCGATCGGGCCGAACATCCGCGTCGGCGCGGTGAACTTCGACAGCAGGATCTCCCAGTACGCCGCCCCGTCGAACCGGCCCGTCAGCTCCCGCGCCAGCTCCGACTTGGCGGTACCGGGTGGGCCGAGCACCAGTGAGTGCTGTCCGGCCAGCAGCGTCACCACCAGCGTCCGTACGACGTCCGCCCGTTCGTAGAAGCGCTCCGACAGTTCGTCGCAGATCGCGCGCAGCCGCTGGGCCGTGTCCCGCCCGTCGCTCATTTCCCGCTCCTCGCCTGTGACGCCCTGGGGCTGCTGGGACGGCAGCGCCCCCGACGTTACCGGGACTTTGGGGACGTACGCGCCCTTCCGGGGAAGCTCCGGCGCGACGGGGCGCATGCGGGCGCATGTATATTGGAACGGAACCGACCTGTTCCGTTTGGGTCGCTTGAATCCGCTTGAATTCGTTAGGAGTCGCGCCATGGCCGAAGCGGCCACCAAAGACGTGGTGAACGCCTGGATCGCCCTGTGGGACGGGGACCTCACCCAGATCCCCCGCGTCGTCTCGCCCGATTTCGTCGCCCACACGGCACCGCTGACCGGCGGCGCCCCCGTCGACATCCAGGGACACGACGGACTGCACGCCTGGGTGGCAGGGGCGCACCAGGCCCTGCCCGGACTGCACTACACCCTCCAGCGCGACCCCCTCCGCGACGGCGACATGGTGGTCACCCACTGGCTCGCCGAGGCGACGTACCCCGGGGGCATACCGGGGGCGAGCGCCGAGCCGGGCACGCCGGTGCGGTTCTACGGACTCGATATGCTGCGCCTGAACGACGACGACCGGATCGTGGAGTACTGGGTGCACCCGGACAGCCTGTGGTTCATGCAGCAGCTCGGCCTGCGCGAACTCCCCCCGCTGGAGGCCGCGGGGTGAAACGGGCGCCATCCGGCGCGGCCCGCGGAGGAGCGCAGCTGCGGGACCGGGTCACGGCGGCCATCGGGGCCGCCGTGATCGAGGAGCTGGCCGAGCGCGGGTACGGCGCGTTCTCCATGAACGCGGTGGCCGAGCGCGCCGGCGTCGGCAAGGCCGCGCTGTACCGGCGCTGGCCCTCGAAGCTGCCCATGGTCGTCGACATCGTGGCCTCCGTCGCGGTGTCGGCCGCCGAACCGGAGGACACCGGCACCCTCTCCGGCGACCTGTGGGCGGTGCTGCGGGACATCCGCGACGCGATGGCGCAGCCGTACGTGGCGCCGATCGTGACCGACCTGGTGGCGGCGTCCCTGCGCTCGCCGGAGCTGGCCGAGGCCCTGCGCCGTGAGGTCTCCGTGCCCCGGCGCCGCCACGTCCGGCAGCTGATCGACCGCGCCGTCGCACGCGGTGACATCTCCCCGGACGTCGACGCCGACGTGGTCCTCGACCTGCTGGCGGGACCGCACGTCATCCGGTTCGCCACGTCCGGCGGCGCGATGGACGACGGCGCCCTGCAGGCACTGCACGGGTTGCTGCTGCGCGCGCTGACGGCGTGACGAGGGGCGGGCGTACCGGCGGACCGGCCGTCGTCAGGCCAGCAGGGCGCGCAACCGCCCGGGAGGGAGCCCCGCCGCACGCCGGACCGCCCGGGTCATGTGCGACTGGTCGGTGTAACCGAGCTCCCGCGCCAGACCTGCCAAGTCCCGCTCGCCCTCGCTGAGCCGGTCGAGCACACGGGCCAGGCGCAGCCGCTCCCGGTGCGCGGACAGCGTGCTGCCGGTGACGGCCGTGAAGACCCGGCTCAGATGGTGCGGCGACGCGCCCACCGCCCGGCCCAACGCCGCCAGCCCCAGCGTGGGTTCGGCGGCCAGCGCGGCA
>KL568554.1:55741-58150 GCA_000715605.1 Streptomyces speibonae
CGGAGGCGACGCGGGCGGGCGCGAGCCGTGCGAAGACCCCGGCCGCCAGACGGACCGTGTGCTCGGCGAGCGCGAAGGAGTCATCGCTCCTGCGGGCGAGGGAGAGCAGCACACGGTGCGCGAGCGCCAGCTCGGCCGTCACCATCACCAGCCCCTCCGGGACCGTGGGATCACCGCCCAGCAGATCGGCGACCCGGGGCTCGGACAGCACGATCTCGGTGTACGCGTCCGGCCCGAGCGGATGCGCGAACTGCTGCGCGCTGCCGAGCCGTTCGACGTACACGGCGCCCGCGTCGAGCACCTGCTCCACCCCGTCGACCCGGGCCCGCAGCACCCCGTCCCGGAGCAGCACGAGCCCGAACACGGGAGCGGGCCGGAGCGGCGACCAGCCGGGCGCGACGCTGCCGCAGCGCACATCGGCGAGCAGGACGTCGTCCTCGCACAGGTGCACCCGCCGCTCCCCGGCCATACGGCCATCGTAGAAGCCGCACCCAGGCCCCGCGCCCCCCTTGCCCGGCCTCCCGCGAACCGGACACGCACGTACAAGCGCCGGTACGCCACCCCCGCGCACGATGACGAACGCGCACCACGACCCGTACGCGTCACTCTCTGGGGGAACCCATGACCCACCGCCCCGACCCGTCCCACACCCACACCCACACCGCACCCCACACCGCCACCCGCCGCGGCGTCCTGCGCGGCGCCGCCGCCGCGGGCGCCGGCACGCTGGCCCTCTGGGCAGCGGGCCCCCGGGCAGCCGCCGCGCCCCGCCATGCCGCGACCCCGTCCGTCATCACCCGGCACACCGGCCCCTACGAGGTGATGGCCCTCCTCGACGCCCACGGCACCTTCCCGGGCACCCAGCAGGGCGTCTTCCCCGACGCGACCGAGGCGGACTGGGCCCGCGCGCGGCGGCTCGACCCGGCGGCCTTCGGCCCGGACGACACCTGGGAACTCGACTTCCGCTGCTACGCCGTCCGCGGGCCCGGCGGCCGCGTCACCCTCGTCGACACCGGCATCGGCCCGGCCGGCAGCCCCGCGTCCGACTGGGCCCCGGTCCCGGGCCGCCTCCCGTCCGTCCTCCGGCACGCGGGCATCGAACGCGACGACGTGGACACGGTGATCCTGACCCACCTCCACGAGGACCACTTCGGCTGGACGGTCGACCCGGAGGGCACCCCGATGTTCCCCGACGCCCGCCACGTGGTCCAGCGCACGGAGATCGAGTCCCTGGGCGCCGACGACAGCGCCCGGTCGTACGTGGTCGAGCCCCTGCGCCGCGCCGGGCTGCTGCACCCGGTCGACGGCCGGGTGAAGGTGCGGGGCCGCTCCGGCTGCGCGGGGCTGACCGCCGTACCGACGCCCGGACACACCCCCGGCCACCAGTCCGTACTCGTCGAGGGCGGCCGGCACAGCATCATGATCACCGGTGATGTGCTGGTCCACGCGGTGCAGTTGGCCGCACCGGACGTCGCCTACCGCCTGGAGGACGACCAGGACACGGCCCGCCGCACCCGCCACACCCTCCTCGCGGAGGCCCGCACCCACCACCACCTCCTGGCCACGGCCCACCTGAACCACACGTTCCACCGCCCCTGACAGGGCCTCGGTCCGCTCAGGCCGCGTCGGTGTCGTGAGCGGTGAAGGTCACCCGGGTGTCGTCGTCGTCCAGGGCGATGTTGAGCGTGGCGTCCAGGGCCTTGGCCAGCTTGGCGAGAAGCGGCAGCGTGGGGACGGTGTCGGAACCCTCGATACGGGAGATCTTGGCCTGGGTGAGCCCGGCGCGGTCGGCCACTTCCGTCTGGGTGACCCCCAGCTCCGTCCGCCGGTCGTGGACAGCCTTGGCCAGTGCCATGGACAGCCGGATCTCACGCCGTGCCTCGGCCACGTCCTCCGGCTCGGTGAGACCCTCCGCGAGCTTCCGCTCACGCAGGCTTTTCCATCGACTGTGACTCATGGTTCCAGCTCTCCCTCGTCGATGGTCCGGATGAATGCCTCATGGGCCGGTTCGTGTTCCGATACTCAATGCGAGACACAGCCTGCCCGTACGCACCCGATACGGTCCCCGTGTGGATCTTTTCGATGCCGGGGCGCTCCGGCTGCTGGAGGCTCCGCCGTTGCGGCTGTCGCCGGGGCAGCGGCGGGCCATGGACGATGCGTGGGACGCGGCGGTGCGGGCCAACCCCGCGCTGTTCGACGGGCCGGTGGCCGGGTGCACGAGCCTGGTGCGCGACGAACGCGACGGTCTCGTCCTGACCTGGGTCCGCGCGACGTACCGGTACTTCGTCCTGCGCAGGCTGCCCGGCGCGACCGTACGGCTGCCGTCCCTGTTCGTGTCGGTCGCGCAGCCGTCGGACGACGGGCGGCTGCTGGTGGGCCGGATGGCGTCGTGGACGAGCTCACCCGGCT
>KL568554.1:58316-60037 GCA_000715605.1 Streptomyces speibonae
TATAAGAGACAGGTCGTGGACGAGCTCACCCGGCCGCTGGCAGCTCCCCGGCGGCTCGGTCGAGCCACCGCCGGACGGCCAACCCCTCGACCTGGCCGCCCTGCGCCGCCACGCGGCCCGCGAACTGGCCGAGGAGACCGGCGTCGACACCCCCGCCGACGACCTCACCCCCTGGCAGGTCACCCGGCAGACGAACGGCAGCGTCGGTGTCCTGTTCCGGGCTCCGTCCCGTCCCGCCGCCTGGCTGCACGCCCGCCACGCGGCCCTCACGGCGACCGAGCACGCCCTGGGCCGCACCCCGGAGCTCGACCGGCTGGCCCTCGCCCGCGACCCGGCCGGCCTGGCGGACCTCACCGGCCCGCACGTCTCCTACCTGGCCCCGGTCCTCCACCGCCACGCCCGGCCCGACGGCCCTCCTTCACACGGACACCACTGACACCGCCCCCGGCCCCGGAACGGCGCCGCCGCCTTCCGGCGCCACCGCCCCGAGCTCGCACCACACGGTCTTCCGGCCGGGCCCCTGCGTCACGCCCCACCGCGCCGTCAGCGCCTCCAGCAGGGCGAGCCCGCGCCCCGACTCCTCCTCGGCGTCCACCGCCGCCCGCAGCACGGGCAGCACCCGGGGGTCGGGGTCGGTGACCTCCAGCCGGATCCGTCCGCCGTCCTCGCGCGACACCCGGACGGTGACGGGGATCCCCTCGCCCAGATGCCGGATCACGTTCGTCACCAGTTCACTCGCGCAGAGCTGGACATCGGCGCCGTACTCGCGCAACGCCCTGCGTACGCCGGACACCTCGGCCGGTGTCGCGAGCAGCTCCAGCGTCATCGCCGGCCGCATCACGCGGCCCCCTTGCGCAGAGCGGCGGTCAGGGCCTGGGCGGTGAGCAGATTGCAGTTGCCGAGCGCGATCAGCGGCCGGGTGGGGCAGCGCGCGGCGAACGTCGGAAGGTCGACGCCGAGGGACGGCAGAGTGATGCCGTGCGCGGCGAGCGCCGACCGCAACTCCTCGGCGCAGGCGTTGGCTTCGGTGGGGCTGTGCATGGGGGTTCACGCCTTCCAGTGCTCTGTGTGACGAATCGCTCACACTCTGCCGCCGCCCGGCGTAGCGTGACAGCCCTTCGGCATCCCGGCCCTGAACTGCACGTACGCGGTACGACAGTGGGTAGCGGCCGGAAACGGCACACCAAGGACGGTGAATCATGGGGCAGCGCAAGGACATCGACGGCTCGACCGGCGTCCCGACCTTCTACGGCAGCGAACTGCGCTGGAAGCGGGAGGAAGCGGGCCTCACGCTCCAGCAGTTGGTCGAGGGCAGCTTCTACGGCCCGAGCCACCTCAGCGAGATCGAACGCGGGACGCGGAGAATGCCGGCGGAGCTGGCGGAACACGTCGACAGGGTGCTCGGTACGGACGGCTTCTTCCGGCGGCGGTGTGAGGACGTGCGGCGGGCGAAACGGCGGGGGCACGCACGGTACTTCGAGCGGGTATTGGAAGCGGAGAAGCACGCCAAGTCCATTGAGGAGTGGTGTCCGACGCTGGCTCCCGGCCTGTTGCAGACCGAGGCCTACGCTCGGGCGCTCGTGCAGGCGGCCATGCCGCTGGCTCGTGATGAGGAAGTCGAGGAGAAGGTCAGCGCCCGACTGGCGCGGGCCCGGCTCTTCGGAGACAACCACAAGACGCCGATGTACTGGGCGATCCTGCCAGAGGTTCTGCTGCGGCAG
>KL568554.1:60271-61357 GCA_000715605.1 Streptomyces speibonae
GCTGCCGCCAGAACAGTCGGCCGAGCAGTGGGAGCACATCGCTGGGATGGCACGGGCTCGCCGGATCGTTCCACAAGTACTTCCGTGGAACTGTGGGCCGCACCCGCTCATGATGGGCGCGGCCACAATTATGGCTTTCCCCGATGCTCCGCCGCTGGTCTACTTGGAGTCGCAGCACAGCGGGGACACCATCGATGATCCAGCCCTCGTTGAGCAGTACCGCAGGTCGTACGATCTGCTCAGGGCCGCCGCCCTGCCCCCGGAGGCGTCCCTCGCCCTGATTGAGCAAGCGGCTGAGGATGGCAGAAATGGAAAGCAGCAAAATTGACTTGAGCCATGCAGTCTGGCGCAAGAGCAGCTACAGCAACGGCACTGGCGGCAACTGCGTCGAGGTAGCCGAAGCCTTCCCCGGCGCAGCCCGCTGGCGTAAAAGCACCTACAGCAACGGCGACGGCGGCAACTGCCTCGAAGTCTGCGACGCCCACACCGCCGTGGTGCCCGTGAGGGACTCCAAGGTCCCCCACGGGCCGGTCCTCACCATCGCTGCCCCGGCCTGGACGTCGTTCGTCACGTCCCTCAAGTAGCTGCCGAGCGTGTCTTCCCTCCCCACGGGGAAGACACGCTCAGGCAGCGGCCGGACGGGCAGGTCAGACCAGCGCCCACTGGATGTTGGACCACTTGTAGCAGTGCACGAACTGCCCCGTGCTCGTGCGGTAGGCCGGCCAGCCGATGTGCTTCAGCGTGTTGGGGCCGTACTCGCCGTCGACGGTCGCACCGGTGGCCCTCTGCGCTCTGCGCAGCGCGGCCTCCGTCCGGTCGCCGAAGACGCCGTCGACCGCCAGGCCCGCCGAGTAGCACTTGTTCAGGGCCCGTTGCAGCACCCTCACGCCCCTGCCCGAGTCACCGTTGGTGAGGTAGCACGTGGCGGTGATCTGGCTCCCGCTGTATCCGAGAGGGATGGCCACCCTGAAGTCAGGGTTGTTGGCCGCGAACAGCGACGCGGAGGTCGTGCAGTGCCGGTAGCTTCCGTGAGCCGATGCCACGGGGGCCGCAACCACCGCCGCTCCGAGTGTGGCCGCGAGAGTG
>KL568554.1:61583-63184 GCA_000715605.1 Streptomyces speibonae
CGCTCCGAGTGTGGCCGCGAGAGTGGCTCCCGTGGTGGCCAGTGCCGCGAGGCGACGGCTGTTGATGATCTGCATGGTCTTCCCTTCGGTTCGTCGAATTCGGTGTTCAGGGCATGGGCAGCGACTGCAGCCTGGTGACCTGCCCCTGGCCGTCGAAGCTCAGGTCGTACCCGATGGCAGAGCGGGCCGAGGACGACTTCGCCGTCAGCCGGCTGACGAACTCGGCCTGGGAGTACGCCTCGGCACGCTTCTCGTCGCCGAGCGGGACCGACAGCAGCACCTGGGCGTCCTCGGCCATGGGTACCTCCGTGTACGGCCCCTCGCCCGGCTTGATCACCCAGGCGTCGAACTTGGAGTGGAGCTCCTTCTGGGCGGGTCGCACCGACAGGTACGTCCGCCCGTCGCCGGTCCGGGCGCCGTCGATCTGGACGAACTTCTTGGCGCCGGCCCAGGAAGCCGCGCCGGTCGACGCCGACGCCGACGCCGTACCGTCCGGGACGGCACCGTCGTCCGACGTGGAAGGTGTCGCCGACGCCGCGGGTGCGGTGGTGGCCGCCTGCCCGTCGTCCTCGCCACTGCACCCGGTCAGAATGACAAGGCTGAAGGCGAGCGCGGTGAGGCAGCGCAAGGCGGGCCGGCGGTGTGTGAGGCGCATGGTCGAGTCCCCCGAGAGATCGCGTGTGTTCTGGATACGCAGTCTCTACGTGTCACCCCGCCCTCCGGGTTACACCCCGGGGCGATCTCTTTTGGTGCCGCCCGCCGATCCCGCACGGGGACTCACTCGGCGAGCCAGTACGCCTCCCGCAGCGACCGCACGCGGCCCTCGCTGTCGTAGTCGATCGCGAACACCCACCGGGGACCGGCGGCCAGTTGCTCCACGAGTTCGCCCAGTTCCACGTCCGCGGCGTTCCCGCCGGCCAGCCGCCGTACTTCGACCAGCGTGCTCCGCGGCAGCGTCAGCGTGTGCACCCCGCCACCCGGTGTCGCGGCCCCCCGTACGCTACGGACCCGCTCGACGGTGACCTGCACCGTGCCCCCCTTCCCCACCGCACCGTACACATAGCCCAGCTCGCCGGCGTACTCCTCACCCGGAGCGGGCGTCGGCGGCACGAACCGCGAATCGGTCGGCGCCGGCCCGACGGCGGGCGGTTCGGACCCCCGGGTGGCCTGGATCAGCGACAGTCCGCCCAGGACCACAGCCGCGGTGAGCAGCGCGCCACCCGACGCCAGGGCGGCCCGCTTGCGGCGCAGGCGCTGCTCACCACGCGCCCGGATCTGCTCTGCGGTGAGCGGATCCGTGTGCCGACGGCCTGAATCGGCGAGGTCGGCCAGGTAGTCCCCCAGCCTCGTTTCGTCAGCCATGACGCCCCTCCGGCAGGCGGCTAGTCCGCGGGTCCAGGTCGGTGTCGGCCAGCAGCCGTGCCAGTGCCGCCCGGCCCCGGCTCAGGTGAACCTTGACCGTACCGACCGGGCAGCCGGTCTCGGCAGCCACCTGTTCCACCGGCAGGTCGCACAGATGGTGCAGCACCACGGCCCGTCGATGGGCCTCCGGGATCTGCCGCAGCGCCTGGACCAGCACCACATCTGTCTCTTATACACAT
>KL568554.1:63387-65854 GCA_000715605.1 Streptomyces speibonae
GGCGGAGCCGTGGCCGGCGGGCCCTGCCGCCGCGCGAAGGCCAGCGCCGTGCGCACCCGTCGCCACCGGCTGACCGCCAGCCGCCAGGCCACCGTGCGCACCCACGCCTCGGGGGCGCCGTTCAGGTCCAGCTCGGCCCGGCGTTCCCAGGCGCGGGCGAAGGCTTCCTGAACCACGTCCTGGGCCTCGGCGAGGTCGCCCGTCATCGCGTACAGCTGGCCGATGAGCCGGCCGACGCTCTCGGCGTAGAAGGCGTCGAACTCGTCGTGCTCGTCAGCACCCCGGCCGCCGTGCGGTACATCTGGTGATCGCATGCCTCTCCTGTCGCGCTGCACGGTGTCACCCGACTGCCCCGCGACACAAGTGGTCAGCGACTCGGAGGGAGGCTGGGAACAGTGACGTTCTCACCCTCGAGCGCGCAGAAACAATCATGAGCGTCATGGAAATGTTCCCCCCGGCCGACGAACGAGGTCTGGAGACCAGACATGCCGGGACGGTCCGCCGAGTGCGGGGGCGTGGCTGAGTGTTCCGCGCGTCTCTTCGTTCCTGGCTGATCCTCGCCGTGCCCGTCGTCGGTCTGCTGGTGCTGACGTACTCCGCCACCACGCCCGAGCCACCCCCGTCCGCCGAGGTGCGGGCCGCCGCCGAGCCGTTGCGGGACCGGCCGCTGTCCTCCGGCGGCACGGCCCGGCTCTCGCAGTGCGGAGTGAACGAAGGGCCGCGCCCGGAACCACGGGGGAAAGGCGAGCGGGGCGACGAACCCCAACTGGTGCTCAGGAGCTGGGGTTACCACGATCCGGGGCCGAAGGAGCCGGGTGAGCCCCGCTTCACCGTCCACGCGTCCATCCTGGCGGGCGACCGCCACCTGGTGCTCGACGCGCCCCTGGGCGAAGGCAGCGTCACGCTCGACCTCCACGGCCCGCACGGTGAGGGCGTCCGCGCATCCGCCCGCGGTCTCACCGCGACCGTCGTGGACGGGAGCTACGAGAGCGAACCCGTGGACATCCCGGAGTCCGGCCGTTTCTGGATCGAACCGGGTGAGGAACTCTTCCTCGACGTGGAGTTGCCCGCCGGAGCCGTGTGTCCGGGTCACAGCCTGCTCGACGTCAGCCAGTGCTCGCCCGAGCACACCAACGACGCGGCGGACTGCCCGAACCTCACCCTCACCTTCACCGACCCCGCGATCCGCGCGTACCGCGCCGGGACCGCCGAGGACGCCGACTCCTTCAGCGACCGGCTCGTCGCGGTCTTCCTCGAATTGGACGTCTCCCGGGTGTGAGCGGAAGACGTCCGGTGACGTCACGCGCCGTCGACGAGGTCCAGCACGGCGCGCACCGGGTCCGCCGCCCGGTACTCCGCGCTCAAATCCCGCGCCCGGCGCCGGAACTCCGGCTCGTCGAGCACCCGCCGGACGGCCTCTCCGACCGCGCCGGTGTCCGGCCGTCCGGTGCGCAGGTCGACGCCGACCCCGAAGTCCGCGACCCGGGCGGCCACCGCGGGCTTGTCCTCGCTGCCGCCCGCGACCACGAGCGGCACGCCGTGGTGCAGGGCGAGCTGCACGCCGCCGTAACCGCCGTTGGTGACCACGACGTCGGCCAGCGGGAACAGCGCGTCGAACGGGAGGTACGACTCGACGCGTGCGTTCGCCGGGACACGCAGCTCCCCGGGGGCGACCTGGCGGCCGCCCAGTCCGGCCACGACGAGCACGTCCTCGTCGGCGAGCGCGTCGAGTGTCGGCTGGACGAGCTCGGTCAGGTCGTGGTGGGCCACCGTGCCCTGGGTCAGCGCGACGACGCGGCGCTCCGACAGCTCGGGCCACCAGGAGGGGCGTTGCCACGCGGTGGGCGGTTCGGGCGGCAGGGCCCCGATGAGCCGCAACGACGGGGGCGCGTCGATCCGGGGGTACTCGAAGGACGGGACGGTGAGCTGGGCGAACACGTCGGGCAGCAGGACCTGCGCGTCGCTGATCGTGGGCAGCTCGGCCGCCGTCGCGCCCAGCTCCGTCATGACGTGCTCCGCGTGCGCGGTGGCGCCGGCGAGTTGGGCGGCGAGTTCGGCGTTGAACGCGGCGGCGGCTTCCCGCACGCTGTGCCCGGCGCGCGGGGGAGGGGGCCCCATCATGGTCAGCTCGGCCCCGCTGAGGGTCAGGGGGAAGATCCCGAGGCCGATGGTGACCGGGGGCCGGATCCCGGGCGCGCCCAGCAGCTGCGGCCACGTTCCGTAGAAGGCGGCCTCGTGGAGGACGGCGGCGTCCGGCTGCTCCGCCAGCACCTTCTGCAGTACGTCGTGCTGTGCCGGTGCCATGTCGGTGAACCAGCCGAACATGGCCTCCAGGAACAGCGGGCCCGGCGGCAGTTCGCGCAGCCACGGCTGCAGCTCACCGAGGCGGCGGTCGTCGAAGTCGGCCGGTCCGGTCAGCGGGACGAACGCGGCCCCCGTCGCTTCGGCCTGCCGCGCGAACCGGCTG
>KL568554.1:66073-67072 GCA_000715605.1 Streptomyces speibonae
CGCCTGCCGCTGACGACCGTGACCTGTCGTCCGGCCGCGACGAGATGGCGGGCGAGGTTCAGCACCGGCCGGGCATGACCGGTGAGGGGGGTCGCGGCGAGCACGATGGGGGTGGCTGTCATGGGGGGCTTCCTCGGGGTCGACGGCGGTCGGCCGCCAGGCGGGGGCCGACCCATGAACCGATCTTGATCCCCGCCCCCGGGGGAGACCACCGGACACCGACCGGACAGCACCGGTACAGGCGGACGGCCGGGCTCCGCGCTCAGTCCCGTCCGGAAAGGGCGTCGGCCCGCTGGAGGAGTGTGCGGGCTGCTCGCCGAGCCGGACGGAGTCCGGGTCCGGGTGCGACGCCGCCAGCTCCTCCCACCAGCGCGCCGACGTCGCGTCACCGAGGTCGGCCGCCAGGGCCGCCGCCGCGCCCGCCAGGTGGGCCCGCTGCCGTTCGTCCCGCTGGGAAGAGAGGTCGGCGGCGACGGCGAGCATCACGGCCGCGTCCTCCAGGCGCCCTTCGCCGCGGGCGGCCTGCGCGCACTCCACGAGGACCGCCGGCACCGAGAACCCGCTGCCCAGCTCGCGCGCCGTATCCGCCGCCGCCCGCCAGTGCCGCGCCGCCGCGTCCCGGTCGCCGCGCAGCAGCGCACCGTCGCCGTAGCCGATCGGCACGTGCACGGCCGCCCACACGTCGTGCTCCACGTCGAGGCTCTTCTTCATCAGCTCCTCGGCCCTGGCCAGCAGGTTCCGTGAACCGTCGAAGTTCTCCAGGCGCAGCGCCGCCGCCGAGGCGAAGATCGCCGCTTCGGCGGCCAGCGAGGCGTCGTCGATCCGCTCGGCCAGGCGCATCGCCCGCTCCGCGGTGGTGAACAGGTCCGACGCCACGCGATTGGCTCCGGCGCGCGCCACCAGCCAGCGGGCCCGCCCGCGTTCGCTCAGGTCGTTCTCGCGCAGGCGGTTGGTCCAGGCGAGGGCCTCGTGGGTGTGCCCGGTCATCCACAGCGGCAG
>KL568554.1:67304-68066 GCA_000715605.1 Streptomyces speibonae
GAGGTGGTCGAAGCCGAGCCGCAGCACATGGCGGTCCGTCTCGACCCGCACGACCGCCGCCATGTCACCGCGGCCCCGGATCGCCGCGCCGTGCGCGCGTCCCACCCGCAGGGCCCACTGGGCCACACCCCGGCGGACCTGCTCCCGCTCGGCCGGTTCGAGGCTCTCGACCGCGTGCCGGCGGACCGGCTCAAGGACCCGGTACCGGGTGACGGGCCCGGCGTCGTCGGCGCGGGTCACCAGGGAGTGCTCGATCAGCTCGGCGAGCGCGCCCACGACCCCTACGGTGTCCGCCGCGTCCGCCGCCTCCGGTACGGCGGCGATCGCGTCGACCGTGTCGAGGGAGAAGCTGCCCGGCATCATGCAGATCCGGGGGAGCAGGCGCCGGGCCTCGGGCCCGAGCATCCGGCAGCTCCACTCGATGGTGGCCGCCATGCTGCGTTGCCGCGCCGGCAGGTCCCGCGGGCCGGCCACGGGCAGTTCCGGGAGCGCGTCGATCCGTTCGAGCAGCGTCCGCGGCCCCAACCGGGCCGCCGCGGCCGCCAGCAGCTCGATGGCCAGGGGCAGCCCGTCGGCCCGCCGGCACAGCTGCGCGACGGCATGGTCGTCCGCGCTGCCTACGGGCGGCGCCCCGGCGGCGGCCAGCCGCTCGCCGAACAGCCGTACCGCCGCGCCCGGTCGGAGCGGTGCGATCCGCACCTCACGTTCCCTGCGTATCCGCAGCGGGACGCGGCTGGTCGCCAGGACCGCCGTGTCGGGGCA
>KL568554.1:68241-69503 GCA_000715605.1 Streptomyces speibonae
GTGTCGGGGCAGGCCGCCAGCAGCTCGTCCAGGTCGGGGCCGCAGGCCGTGACCCGCTCCAGGTTGTCGAGCACGAGCAGGGCCGGCGTGCCGGAGAGATGCTCCGCGAGCCCGGTCACGGTGTCGTCGGTGCAGGCCGCCGCGTGGGCCACGGCCGCGAGGGCGTCGTCGGGTTCGGTGACGTCGGTGAGGTCGGCGAAGTACAGGGCGGCGCCCGGGCGTTCGGCGGCCATCGCGTCGGCGGCGACGAGGGCGAGGGTGGTCTTGCCCACCCCGCCCGGACCGGTGAGCGTCACCAGCCGGCCCGGAGCGGTGCTCAACACGCCCACGATGTCCGCCACTTCGCCGTCCCGCCCGACCACCGGGACGCTCGGCGGCGACGGCCTGCGGGGCGTCAGCGTGCGGGACGGCATCTCCAGCGCCGCGTCCCCGGCCCGGCCCAGGGCGGACAGCAGGGCCCTGCGGTCGGCGTCGCGGAGTTGCAGCGCCGTGGCCAGCGCGCGCACGGTGTGCGGCTGGGGGCGGGTCCGGCGCCCGCGTTCCAGCGCACTGACCGCGTCGACGGACACCTGGGCGGCGGCGGCCAACTCCTGCTGGGTCAGCGAGCTGGCCTCCCGGAAGTCCCGCAAGAGCGCAGCGAAGCTGGGCGTCTGCCGTGCAGGTCCCGCTGAATCGTTCACGAAGTCGATTATGCCGTCGGTTCGGACGCTGTCCGGGCGGTGTCCGGGCAGCGTCCGATTGTTGGGCCGCCCTCAGCTGCCCAGGATCGAGGTGACCGTTCGAACCACCGCTAGGAGAACCACGGCATGCTCCCCCACGCACTGCACACACTGCGCGAAGCGATCAACTCCCATGACCCGGAACGGATCGCCGCGTGTTTCACCGAGGACTACGTCGCCGAACGGCCGCTGCGGCCGGCCGAAGGATTCATCGGTTCCGGCGAGGTCGCCGCGAACTGGACGAAGATCCTCGCCGGACTGCCCGACGTGCGCGCCGAGGTCCTGCGCCACGCCCGCAACGGCGAGGAGGTGTGGTCGGAGTGGGAGTACCGGGGCACCGCCCCGACCGGGGCGACGGTCGTCCTGCGCGGCCCGGTCGTCCTCACCACCCGCGACGGACGGATCGCCTGGGCCCGCTTCTACCCCGACCCGGTCACCCTGGCGGGCCCGGCCCATCTCAGCGCCTCCCGCCTGCTGGCCGCGCCGCCCGAGCGGATCTTCGCCGTACTCCGCGAGCCCCGCCGCCACCCCGAACTCGACTCC
>KL568554.1:69719-75143 GCA_000715605.1 Streptomyces speibonae
CGCCGTGACCTCCGCGCCGCTCACCGCCGTCGGCGACACCTTCGTCCTGGCCGCGCGCAGCGAGGAGCGCGGCGACCACCGGATCGAGAACCGGGTCGTCGCCTTCACCGAGGACCAGATCCTCGGCTGGGCCCCCGGAGAGCCCGGCCGGCACCCGCACGGGTACCGCTTCACCTGGAAGCTCGTCTCGACCGACGACGACCGCACCGAGGTGACCCTCACCTTCGACTGGACGGCGGTCACCCACCCGGCCGTTCTGACGCGCATGCCGGTCGTCTCCACCGACGACCTCGACGCCGCCCTGACCCGCCTGACGGCGGCCGTGTCATAGCCCGATGGCCAGTGCGGTCACAGAAGAGGAAGAGAATGGCGCGGGCTGCGGCGGCCGGACCGGTGCGGTGATCGCCGGCACCCTGCTGCTCGCCTGCGGCGGCTTCGTCGACCACGGACTGCTCGACGGCGGGAACGAACCGAAGCGGTCCGCCGCACTGACGGTCGTGGTGGCCTACGAGGCCGTCGGCAAGGGCCCGGTCGAGATCTTCTCCCGGGACCGGGACCGGGACCGGGACCGGGAACGGAGCTGGAACCAGGACCGGGACAGGACCGGTGACCCCACCCGCCGTACGGGATGCCGCCCCGCCCCGCGAGCACACCACCCGGGCGCCGACCGCGGCCGCAGTGCGCTGCGAGGCGGCCGGGGAGGCGGCCTGTACCCGCGCGGCCCACGCCACGCCCCCGCCTGCCCCACCGCGAAGACGGAGCCGGCGCAGGAGCGATGAGTCCGGACGGCGGACGGAGTCTGCCGTGGCATGACTGCAATCACCACCACCGTCGACGTCAACGGGGCCACCCTGGGCATCGAGTCGTTCGGTGACGAGGCCGCGCCACTCGTCCTGCTCGCCGGCGGGACGACGATGCTCTCCTGGCCCAACGCGCTCTGCGAGCGTCTCGCCGCCGGCGGGCGCCGTGCCGTGCGCTACGACCTGCGCGACAGCGGGGAGTCGACCACGGCGGATCCGGAGGCGCCCGCCTACACCCTGCGCGACCTCGCCGCCGACGCGGCGGCCCTCGCGGGCGCGCTCGGCGGCGGGCCCGCCCACCTCGCGGGCATCGGCGTCGGCGGAATGGTCGCCCAGGTCGCCGCGCTCGACCATCCGGCCGCGTTCTCGGCGCTCACCCTGGCCGGCACCCGCGCCGTCGCCCCCGGCCCGCCCGACGACGACCTCCCCGACCACGACCAGGCGACGATGAGCCGGCTCTTCGCGCACGCGATGCCGGACTGGAGCGACCGCGAGGCGGTCGCGGACTTCGCCGCCGCCGGTGCGAAGATCCTCGGCGACGACCCGGAGACGGCACGCGCGGTCGCCGCGCGCATTTGGGACCGCACACCCGGCACCGCGCCCGCGGTCCAGATGGCCAACCAGCTGGGCATGGTGTTCTCCAGGCTCGACTGCACCCCCCGCTGGCGCGAGCGCCTGCCCGGGATCACGCTCCCCACACTCGTCGTCCACGGCCGCCACGACCGCTTCTTCCCGGTCGGTAACGCGGAGGCGATGGCACGCGAAATCCCCGGCGCACGCCTGCTCGTCCTCGAGGACGCCGCCACCGCGATCCCGGACGCGGCGGCCGGCGAGGTGGCCGAGGCGATGCTCACGCTAGGGCTGTGACCGTACGACGGCCACGCAGCAGACGGCGGCCAGTAGCAGGGCGAGGCCCGCGGGGCGCCAGGCGGCCTCCGCCGCCGAGCCGGGGAGGACGCGGTCCGTCGGTGCGAAGACCCCTTGCGGGTCGAAGACCATCGAGAGACGGTCGCCGGGCTCGGTGGCCAGGGTGCAGCTGCGCCACGCCTCGGCCTCGACGGGGGTTCCGTCCGGCAGCTCGGTGGTGCACGAGTTCTTGACGTAGTCCCGGCCCTCGTACCGGTGCTCGTGCACCTCGGTCACCACGACGCTGCGGGTCTCACCGCGCTCGGCCAGGACGGCCTCGGCGGTGACGCGCGGGACCCACCAGGACAGCACGGCGCCCAGCAGGGCCACCGCGGTCAGCAGGACGCGGCCGGCATGGGTGAAGAAGAGGTACGCGGCGGTACCGAGCGCGAACATGATCCCGGCCACGAGAGCCGGCAGACGGTGGCCGGTCAACGCGCCGGCGACCGCGCCGGCGACGATGAGCACGGAAAGCCCCGCCCCCAGCAGGATTCCCTCCAGGAGCAGCCGCCTGGGAGGCATCCCGGTGAAATTGGCCGGCCCCCACATCAGGGCGCGAGAGCTGATGTCCGGTGCCGGACCGGACGGATCGTCGCGGTATCCGGGTCTCATGGACGGCCAGTCCATGGCGGCGCTGCCGCATCCGCGCTCCGGGAGCGCCGCCCGGTCAGGTGGCCCCCGATGCCCAGTCCGACCCCGGTCAGCGCCAGCAGGGCTCCGAAGGCTCCCAGGGCCAGTGGCCACAGTGCCGTGGCCGACTCGGTCCGGACGCGGCCGCGCACATCGGAGGCCGCGATGCTTCCCGACTGTTCGCTGAGGGAGGAGCGCGAGTCATTGGCGACGGCTCGGTGATCGCCGAGGAGGAACAGTCGCCCTTCCGGGACGGTCACGTCGTACGGAGCTCCCGCCGAAGCGAGCCTGTCGCGCTTCACATACGGTTCGTCGATCTCCTTGCCGTTCACCGTGACGCGCCTACCGTCCCGGGACACCACGCGGTCTCCGCCCAGACCGATCACCCGCTGCACGGCCGGTGCGCCCCCGTACCGCCCCGGCACACTGACGAGGACGACGTCGCCGCGGCGTATCTCGTCTTCGCCGACGCGCTCAATGGTCAACTGCTCGCCCGGCGGATAGGTGGGCCGCATCGCGTCGCCCGCGACGGTGATCCGCTCCCGGTCCAGCACACCGGTGCGCACGGTCCTGGCGGCGGCCCCCAGCAACAGCACCAGCCCCAGCGGAACCAGCACCCAGGCGGCGACTCTCAGCCCACGCCCTGCGCGTCGCGACTGCACGAACGCCCCTCTCTGCCAAGTGACGTACGCCGCCGGGGCGCCGGACCCCCTCCGAACGGCATGCGCGCCGGAGGCGAGGGCGCCCGGTCCGCGCGTCGCTGCGGGTGCGCGCGGACCGGGGCCGTTCGGGGAGCCCGGAAGGGCTCAGCGGGACGCGAGGGCGCGCGGCTGCGAGGCCGCGGCGTGGGCGTCCATCCGTTCGGCGGCGAGGATCGCCACCGCCGTGTCGGCGCGCGATGCGGCGACGACCAGGGCGCGCCCCGCGAGGGCGTGGGCACGCCGGTGCAGGGCCGCCGCGTTCGGCTCCCGGCCGGTCGTGGGCGCCGACGCGCGGGCCGGCGTACGTCCTCCCCGCAGGCGGGTGACCTGCTCGGTGAGCCGCTCGGCCGCGGTGTCCAGATCGGCCGAGGGTGCCGTGGCGCGCAGTTCGTCGGTGACGGCGAGCAGCGCGGCGAGGTGGCCCGCGAGCTGGATGTCCAGTTCCTCCTCGCGGGACCGGCGGGGGAAGTCGTGGGTGGTGCCGGCCATCGTGCTGTGGACCGACTTGTCACGTATCGGCTCGTACATGGATGGCCTCCTGGGTGCTGACAGGAAGCCATCCTAGCTTAGATTTCGTCTAAAGTTGAGTCGTTCACAAGATCAGACGGATGGGTGCCGCCTGTCAGGGCTGGCCGTAGCCGTCCAGGAAGCGGCCGATCCGGCCCATCGCGTCCCGCAGGTCGGTGACCGAGGGCAGGGTGACGATCCGGAAGTGGTCCGGCTCCGGCCAGTTGAACCCGGTGCCCTGGACGACCATGATTTTCTCGCGGCGCAGGAGGTCCAGGACCATCCGCCGGTCGTCCTTGATCTTGAAGACATCGGGGTCGAGGCGGGGGAAGAGGTACAGCGCGCCCTTGGGCTTGACGCAGCTCACACCGGGGATCTGGGTCAGCAGCTCGTAGGCCACGTCCCGCTGCTCGCGCAGCCGTCCGCCGGGCAGGACCAGGTCGTTGATCGTCTGGCGGCCGCTGAGCGCCGCGACCACGCCGTGCTGGCCCGGCATGTTCGCGCACAGGCGCATGTTCGCCAGGATCGTCAGGCCCTCGATGTAGGAGTCTGCGTGCGCGCGCGGGCCCGAGATCGACATCCAGCCCACCCGGTAGCCGGCCACCCGGTACGCCTTCGACATGCCGTTGAAGGTGAGGGTGAGCAGGTCGGGGGCGACGGAGGCGGTCGGGATGTGCCGCGCGTCGTCGTAGAGGATCTTGTCGTAGATCTCGTCCGAGCAGACCAGCAGGTTGTGGCGGCGGGCGATGTCGGTGAGGCCCTTGATGACGGCCTCGTCGTAGACCGCGCCGGTCGGATTGTTCGGGTTGATGATGACGATGGCCTTGGTGCGGTCGGTGACCTTGCGCTCCACGTCGGCGAGGTCCGGCATCCAGTCGGACTGCTCGTCGCAGCGGTAGTGCACCGCCGTGCCGCCGGAGAGGGAGACCGCGGCCGTCCACAGGGGGTAGTCGGGCGCGGGCACGAGCACCTCGTCCCCGTCGTCCAGCAGCCCCTGCATCGCCATCACGATGAGCTCGGAGACGCCGTTGCCGATGAAGACGTGCTCGACGTCGGTCTCGATGCCGAGCGTCTGGTTGTGCATGACGACCGCCCGGCGCGCCGCAAGGAGCCCCTTGGCGTCGCCGTAGCCGTGCGCCGTCGACACGTTGCGGAGGATGTCCTCCAGGATCTCGGGCGGGCACTCGAAGCCGAACGCCGCCGGGTTGCCCGTGTTCAGCTTGAGGATGCGGTGACCGGCAGCTTCCAGCCGCATCGCCTCCTCGAGCACCGGGCCCCGGATCTCGTAACAGACGTTGGCGAGCTTGGTCGACTGGATCACCTGCATGCTGGGAGCTTACGGCCCGGTATGGCCCTTCGGACCGTGTTTTCCGCCACGTGAGACGCGCCGGTTCGGGCGTTTTTGTCCGCCCACTGTTCTGGAGACCCCAGGCTTCCCTGCACTGCGCCGCCACGTCCGGCCCCACCCCGTACGCCGACGGAGGGAACGGCGCGCCGGACCCCCGGACTCCGCCGAACGTGTACCGCCCGCGGAGCGCCCGTCTCCGGTGTACGACGCCTACGCAGCACTCCGGGGGGTGGGTCCCACGAGCCGGTACCCGGCACCGGCCCCTCGCGCTCCGAGGCCGGGCGGCGACGGGGGCGCCGCAGGGCCTCCGGGGCCTCCGGCTTCGGGTCACAGGGCGCGCCGGTCCTCCGGGCCTCGGGCCCCCGGTCCTCGGGCCTCCGCGCCTCGGGCTCCCGCGCCTCGGGTCCTCGGGTCCCCGCGCCCCCGGTCCTCGGGCTCTCCCGGTCCCCGGGCTTCCGGTCCTCGGGCCCCCGGGCTCCCGCGCCTCGGGCCCTCGGGTCTTCGATCCCCCGGGCCCTCGGGTCTTCGGGCC
>KL568554.1:75323-75600 GCA_000715605.1 Streptomyces speibonae
CCCTCGGGTCTTCGGGCCCCCGGGCCCTCGGGTCTTCGGGCCCCCGGGCCCTCGGGTCTTCGGGCCCCCGACTCTTCGGGCCTTCGTGCCCCCGGCCCCCGCGCACGCGTCGTGCGGCAGTGGTGGCCAGGTCGGCGGTGGGTGCCGTGTCGGTGGCGGCGCTGCTCGCCGCGTTCGCCTTCTCGGGCGGGGGTCCGGCGGCGACGGCGGCGGCACGGGGAGGACCGACCGCGAGGGGACGGTGGTCACCGGGCGGTCCGAGGCTGTCTCTTATACA
>KL568554.1:75831-77207 GCA_000715605.1 Streptomyces speibonae
CCGCCGGCGGCCCGTCGCCCCGTTCCGGCTCCCCGGGCGCGCGTGCGAGCGGCTCGTCCTCCGGCGGCCGTGAGGGCCGCGCCGGACCAGGTGGCGAGCCGGCGTCCGCGCCCGCCTCCACCGCCTCCATGACCTCCACACCGACCCTCCCCACGGTGCCCCCCACCGCCTCCACCGGCCCGGGTGACCCTGGTCCGGGCAACTCCGGCGACCGGCCGGGGCGGGGCCGTGGCCCGAAGGGGCCCGGGTAGCGGTGGGTCCCTTGGGCCCGCGTCCGCGTCCGGCGGGCCCCCGCGCCGGTCACGCATGCCTGGCCCCGGTGAGGGGCCCCTCCCGGTGAAGTTACCGGCCGGAAACAAGGGCTTGTCCCCTCGGCTTACACGTGCTGACAATGCGCATGACAACTTCGTGGGCGGCCGGAGGGAGCCCCCCCCCGGCCGCCCGACGCCGCAAGAGGGGACCCCCATGAGAAAACCTCTCGTCGTCGCGCTCTGCGCCCTGGCCTTCGCCGGGGCGGGCGCGACCCCCGCGGTCGCCGCCGCGCCAACCCCCACGGGCGCGGACACGACCACGGACGCGGCCCCGACCGCGTTGACGGATCTCGTCAACGACACGGTCGGGGCCGCGGCGGACGCCCTGTCCGGGCTCACCGCGCCCAAGGCCGGCGCGGTGAGCTTCGCGGGCACCGTCTCGCTCAGCAACTGCTCCGGCTCCGTCGTCCGGATGCCCGACTCGGCGCCCGACGACCCGGCCCTCGTCCTCACCAACGGGCACTGCCTGGAGAGCGGATTCCCCGCGCCGGGGCAGGTCCTCGTCGACCGGGCGTCCAGCCGTAGTTTCGGACTGCTGAACTCCTCCGGCTCCAAGGTCGCCACCCTGCGCGCCGAACGGCTCGTGTACGCGACCATGACCGACACGGACGCCGCCGTCTACCGGCTCGGCACGACATACGCGCAGATAGAGAGCGCGTACGGCATCGACCCGCTGACCCTGAGCGGCACCCGCCCGGCGGCCGGGACGGCCATCAGCGTCGTTTCCGGCTACTGGAAGCGGATCTACCACTGCTCCGTCGACGGGTTCGCGTACCGCATGAAGGAGGGCGGCTGGACCTGGAAGGACTCGGTCCGTTACACCTCCGCCTGCAACACCATCGGCGGCACCTCCGGTTCACCGGTCGTCGACGACGCCACCGGGCAGGTGGTCGCCGTCAACAACACCGGCAACGAGGACGGCGAGCGCTGCACGGTCAACAACCCGTGCGAGATCGACGAGGACGGGCAGGTCACGGTCCGCCCGGGCATCAACTACGCCCAGCAGACCCACGCGTTCCCCGCCTGCTTCGGGGCGGACAGCCGGCTCGACCTGAGCGCGAGCGG
>KL568554.1:77433-80780 GCA_000715605.1 Streptomyces speibonae
CAAAAGCCGTAAGCAACCGCAACACACCGCAACACGCCGTCACCGGCGGGAGGGCGGGCGGTCAGCGGGGAGTCCTGCGGACCGCCCGTCCCGCCAGGACGTCCGTGCGCCGCCCGTCCTCGATGACGAACCGCCCGTCGACCATCACGTACGGGATCCCCGTCGGCAGCGTCCGCGGCTCGGCGAAGCTCGACCCCGCCGCCACCGTCCGCGGGTCGAACAGCACCAGGTCCGCCCGGTGGCCCTCGCGGATCAGCCCCCGGTCCGTCAGCCCCAGCCGCGCGGCAGGGCGCGCGGTCAGATGCGCCACGCACTCCTCCAGCGACAGCACCCCCAACTCCCGCACGTAGTGCCCGAGGTAGTGGGGGAACGTCCCGTACGCGCGCGGGTGCGGCTTGGCGCCCTGGAGGATGCCGTCGGAGCCGCCGGTGTGCACCCGGTGCCGCATGATCGCCCGGACGTTCTCCTCGTGGCCCACGTGCTGGAGGATGGTCGGGGCGAGCCTGTCCTTCAGCAGCAGCTCCCGCGCGACCGTCCAGGGCGACTCGCCGCGCTCGCGCGCGGAGTCGAGGACCGTACGGCCCACGTACTCGCCCAGCGCCGGATCGCCGACGCCCGAGATCTCGATCGTCTCCCACTCCACCGGCACGCCGTGGCAGCCGTCCGAACCGGTGACCTCCAGATGGTGCCGGATCCGCTCGGCCGTTGCCTCGTCCGCCAGCCGCCGCAGGATCTCCTCGGGACCGCCCTCGCTCGCCCAGCTCGGCAGCAGCGCCACGAGGGTGGTGCAGCCCGGGGTGTAGGGGTAGGTGTCGAGCGTGATGTCGGCCCCGGCGTCCAGCGCCTCGTCCAGCAGGGCCAGCAGCTCGGGCGCACGGCCCTTGTTGACCCCGAAGTTCATCGTGGCGTGCGCGAGATGCAGCGGGCAGCCCGCCTCCCGGGCCAGCGCCACCATCTCCTCGTACGCCTCCAGGGCGCCGGCGCCGTAGGAGCGGTGGTGCGGGCAGTAGTAGCCGCCGTACGACGCCACCACCCGGCACAGCTCGGTCAGTTCGGCGTCCTTGGCGTACATCCCGGGCGTGTACGTCAGTCCCGACGACATCCCGACCGCGCCCTGCTCCATGCCCTCCGCGACCAGCCGCCGCATCCGCTCCAGCTCGTCGGGCGTGGCCTCGCGGTCCTCCCAGCCGACGGCGAGCGCGCGGACCGTGCCCTGCGGGATCAGATACGCGGCGTTGACGGCGATGCCCCGGTCGAGCCGGTCCAGGTACTCGCCCACCGACCGCCAGTCGAAGTCGATGTCGTCGCCCGGGCCGTTCCACCCGGCGATCGCCCGGCGCACCTCGCCGAGCGTGCGGTCGTCGACCGGCGCGTACGACAGCCCGTCCTGGCCGAGGACTTCGAGGGTGACGCCCTGCGCCGCCTTGGCGCTGTGGTCGGGGTCGCGCAGCAGCGCCAGATCGCTGTGGGCGTGCATGTCGATGAAGCCGGGGGCCAGGACCAGCCCCTCGGCGTCCAGTTCACGGCGTGCCTTCGGGCGCTGACAGCCCGCGTCCGCCGCCTCCTTCACGATGGAGACGATGCGGCCGCCGTCCACGACGACGTCCGCGCGGTACGCGTAGTCGCCGGAACCGTCGACGACGTCCGCGTCCCGTATGACGAGCTCTTCCATCTGCCGGCCTCCTAGAAGAACGTACGGACGTAGTCGGTCACCGTGCCGTCGGCCTCCACGACGGGAATCAGCACCCACTTGTCGAACGACGTGCACGGGTGCGACAGTCCGAGCCCCACCCAGTCTCCCACCGCCAGGTCGGCCTCCCCGGTGGTGCGCAGCCACGCGTGCTGGTCGGACAGGCCGGTCACCGAGATCCCGGTGGCCGGGCGCTCGCTCCCCTCCCGGCGGACCACCTGGGCGAACGGCAGATCCAGGTCGTAGGCCGCGTCCCGCTTGCCCGCGTTGGTGAACGCCTGCTCGGCGGACGGCCGGGACACCACCTGCGTCCACAGCCGGAACGCCGGCTCCAGCGCGCCCTCCTCCGGGACCCGGTTGAAGGGGGTCAGCTTGCGGTAGTGGCCGTCGTCGTGGGAGACGTACGCGCCCGAGCGCAGCAGCTTCAGCACGGGCGCGGAGAGCTCCGGGATCCCGGCGAAGACGTCGGCCACCGCGTCGAACCAGGCGCTGCCGCCCGCGCTCACCACGATCTCGTCGAGCCCCGCGAACCGGCCCGCCTTGTCGAAGCCGGCCGCGAGCGCCACCAGGCGCCGCAGCCAGGCGCGCACCCGCTCCGGGTCGGCCTGCGGCACCTCGCCCTCGTACCCGGCGACCCCGGCCAGCCGCAGCGACCGCGCGTCCGCCACGGCGTCGGCGACGGCGGCGCACTCCGCCTCCGTGCGCACCCCGGTGCGCGCCCCCTCACCCGCGGCGAGCTCGACGACCACGTCCACCGGACGCGAGGCCCCGGCGAGGGCGGCGTCCATCAGCTCGACGCCGCGCACGGAGTCGACGTAGCAGACGAAGCGGAAGTCCGGGTCGGCGTCCAGGTCGGCCGCGATCCACCGCAGGGCCGCCGCGTCCACCAGCTCGTTGGCGAGGAAGATCCGCCGGATCCCGTACGCCCGCGCCACCCGCACCTGGTGCGGAACGGCCAGCGTGATGCCCCACGCGCCGCGCTCGATCTGCCGTTGGAAGAGCTGCGGCGCCATGGAGGTCTTGCCGTGCGGCGCGAACGCGAGCCCGTGCCGGGCGGCGTACCGCTCCATCAGCTCCAGGTTGTGCTCCAGGCGCTCGGCGGAGAGCGCGAGCACGGGGGTGGTGAACCCGTCGGTGAAGAGATTGCGCCGCTGCGCGGCCAGCTCGCCGACGGTCAGTCCCTCGGCGTCCGGCGGGAGGCCCTTGAAGCGGTGGTCGACACGTTCCTCGGCGAGGCGGGCGAGAGCTTCGGTGCCGGAGACCATCGGGAACCTCCCTGATCAGGCGCATTGCATTCACTGCAACACTCATTGCGTATATCGCTACCCGCTGTCTAACATCTCGGCCACGCGGGGTCAACGGACACCGCTTCACCCCGCACCGGACGAGGAGCCCCGTCATCGTGACCGTCACCGGAACCGGCAACGCCCCCGACGTCGTCGACGTCGTCGCGCTCGGGGAGTCCATGGTGACGTTCCGGCCCTCACGGCCCGGCCGCCTCGCCGACGTCCCCTCCTTCGACCGCGGGATCGGAGGAGCGGAGTCCAACGTGGCCTGCGTACTGGCGGCGGCGGGACACACGGCCCGGTGGCTGAGCAGGGTCGGCGCGGACGGCTTCGGCGACCACCTGCTCGAGACGCTGTCTCTTATACACATC
>KL568554.1:80962-81530 GCA_000715605.1 Streptomyces speibonae
ATCTACACGCCTCCCTCGCGCCATCAGAGATGTGTATAAGAGACAGCCCCACCGGCGTCTACTTCCGCACGGCCGGCGACCGGTCCACCGACGCCCACGAGGTCGCCTACTACCGGTCGGGCTCGGCGGCCTCCGCGATGTCCCTGGCCGACTTCCACCCGGACGCGGTGGGCGCCGCGCGCATCCTCCACCTCTCCGGGATCACCCCGGCGCTCTCCGAGGACTGCCTGGCCCTGATGCGCGAGCTGACCGCCCCCCGCCCCGGCCGCCCCCTGATCAGCTTCGACGTCAACCACCGCCCGGCCCTGTGGCGCGACGGCCGGGGCCCGGAGATCCTCCTGGAACTGGCCCGCCGCGCCGACATCGTCTTCGTGGGCGAGGACGAGGCGGAGGAGGCCTGGGGTCTCACGGGCGACCACATCCGCGAAGCACTCCCGGAACCGGAGCTCGTGGTCGTCAAGCAGGGGCGACGGGGGGCCGTCGCGTTGTGCGCTGATCGCGGGCAGTCGTGCCGCTGGGGCGGCACCGGTGGGCGATGGGGGTCCCCCCGCTCGAGCGGAGCCGAGAG
>KL568554.1:81719-86052 GCA_000715605.1 Streptomyces speibonae
CCCGCTCGAGCGGAGCCGAGAGTGGGGGAGGCACCCCGCAGGCGCCGGGCCGCGCAACCACCCCCCGCCCAGCCACCACCAGCGCCCCCGCCCTCAACGTCCACGTAGTCGCGACAACCGGCGCCGGCGACGCCTTCGCCGCGGGCTTCCTCTCGGCCACCCTCCGCGACCTCCCCCTCCGCACCCGCCTGCGCCACGGCCACCTCACCGCCGCCGCCACCCTCACCGCCCCCGGAGACCTCGCCCCGCCCCCCTCCCGCGCCCTCGCCGACCGCCTCGCCGCCCTCGACGACACCGCGTGGGGGAGACTGCGACTCGGCCCGGGTTGGACCGACACCATGAGCCGGGCCGAAGAGGAGGCACGCACACCATGAGCCAGACCGTAGACCGCGCCCTGAGCATCCTCCCGCTGCTCGCGGAGGGCCCCGCCGACCTCGGCCAGGTCGCCGACCGCCTCGGCGTGCACAAGTCCACGGCCCTCCGCCTCCTGCGCACCCTGCACGAGCACGGCATGGTCTACCGCCAGTCCGACCAGCGCTACCGCCTCGGCGCCCGCCTCTTCGCCCTCGCCCAGGAGGCGATGGAGAACCTGGACATCCGCGAGATCGCCCACCCCCACCTCGTACGCCTCAACGAGCAGTGCGGACACACCGTCCACCTCGCCGTGTACGAGGAGAACGAGGTCCTCTACATCGACAAGGTGGAGAGCCGCTACCCCGTGCGGATGTACTCACGGATCGGCAAGCCCGTCGCCATCACCGTCGCGGCCGTGGCCAAGCTCCTCCTCGCCGACCTGCCCGAACCCGAGCGCCGCGCCCTCGCGGAGAAGCTCGACTACCCCCTGTACACGTCCCGTTCGACACCGCATGCCACCGCGTTCCTCCAGGAACTGGCCAGGGTGCGCGAACAGGGCTGGGCCACCGACCTCGGCGGCCACGAGGAGTCCATCAACTGCGTCGCCGCGCCGATCCGCGGCGCCGACGGCCGGGTGGTCGCCGCGATGTCGGTCTCCGCGCCGAACGTCGTCGTCACCGCCGAGGAACTCCTCACCCTGCTCCCGCTGGTGCGCCGTACGGCGGACGCGATCAGCGGCGAGTACTCCGGCAGGACCCCGGCAGAACTCCAGTGAAGGAAAGACCCGCATGACCGAGAAAGTCGCGCTGACCCCCACGACCCACACCACCCCGCCCGCGAAGTTCTCCCACGGCGTCCGCAAGGGCAACATCCTCCAGGTCGCCGGCCAGGTCGGGTTCCTGCCCGCCGAGGAGGGCAAGCCGCCCACGCCCGCCGGTCCCACCCTGCGCGAGCAGACCCTCCAGACCCTCGCCAACGTCAAGGCGATCCTCGAAGAGGGCGGCGCGGGCTGGGACGACGTGATGATGATCCGCGTCTACCTCACCGACGTGGACCACTTCGCGGAGATGAACGAGATCTACAACACCTACTTCGAGGAGCAGGGCCTCACCCAGCCGCCCGCCGCCCGCACGACCGTCTACGTCGGTCTCCCCGCGGGCCTCCTCATCGAGATTGACGCGCTCGCCGTCCTCGGCTGACCCGCCCCGGCACCACCGCATCCGCACGCCGTAGCCGTCACGGCACGGTGTTCCGCACCCCCGGGACGCCGTGCCGCGATCCCCCCTGCCCGAAAGCCCCATGCCCTTACCCAGAGGACCCCCGAATGTCCCATCCGCTCCTCCCGCTCGCCGCGTCCGCGCCGGCGGAGACACCACCGCACACCGGAGGACTGCTCCTCCTCGTCGACGGCACCGCGGGCCTGCTCACCGTCGCCGCCCTCGGCATCGCCCTGCTCCTCTTCCTGATCATCAAGGTCCGGCTCCAGCCGTTCGTCGCCCTGCTCGGCGTCTCCATAGCCGTCGGCCTGCTGGCGGGTCTGTCGGTCACCGAACTCTTCGGCACCGTCCAGCGCTCCGACGCGGTGTCCACCATCGAGTCCGGCATGGGCGGCATCCTCGGGCATGTCGCGATCATCATCGGCCTGGGCACCATGCTCGGGGCGATCCTCGAGGTCAGCGGCGGCGCCGAGGTGCTGGCGGGCCGGCTGCTCGGCCTGTTCGGCGAGAAGCGCGCCCCGCTCGCCATGGGCCTCACCGGACTGATCTTCGGCATCCCGGTCTTCTTCGACGTCGGCATCTTCGTCCTCGCGCCGATCGTGTACGCGGCCGCCAAGCGCTCCGGCAAGTCGATCCTGCTGTACTGCCTCCCGCTGCTCGCCGGCCTGTCCGTCACCCACGCGTTCCTGCCCCCGCACCCGGGCCCGGTGGCCGCCGCCGGACTGCTCCACGTCGACCTGGGCTGGGTCATCCTCATGGGCATCGTCTGCGGTCTGCCGGCCGTCGCCGCCGCCTGGGTGTTCTCCGCCTGGATCGGCAAGCGCATCTTCGTCGCCGTACCGCAGGACATGGTCGAGGCCGCGCAGGAGGCCAAGGACGCCGTCGCCGCCGAGCAGCGCGCCTCCGGCGTTACGCCCCGGGAGACGCCGGTGCCGCTCGGCACGGTCCTCGGCATCATCGGTACGCCGCTGATCCTGATCCTCGCGGCGACCTTCTCCTCGATCGCGCTGGACGAGTCCACCCTCCGCTCGGTGATCGAGTTCTTCGGCCACCCGTTCGTGGCGCTCACCCTCGCCCTGTTCCTCGCCTACTACCTGCTGGGCATCCGGCGCGGCTGGTCCCGCAAGTCCCTGGAGACCGTCTCCACGTCCTCGCTGAAGCCGGTCGGCAACATCCTCCTGGTGGTCGGCGCGGGCGGGGTCTTCGGCGCGGTCCTCAAGGCCAGCGGGGTCGCCCAGGCGCTGTCCGACACCTTCAACGACGTCGGCCTGCCGGTGATCGTCCTGTCCTACCTGATCTCCGTGGTGCTGCGGGTCGCGCAGGGCTCGGCGACGGTGGCGATCGTGACGACGGCGGGCATCGTGGCCCCGCTGCTGGCCGAGGGGGACCACTCCCAGGCGTTCGTGGCGCTGGTCATCATGGCGATCTCCGCGGGCTCGATCTTCGCCTCGCACGTCAACGACGGCGGATTCTGGATGGTCGCCAAGTACTTCGGCATCAGCGAACGCGACACGCTCAAGACCTGGACGGTCCTGGAGAGCGTCCTCTCCGTGGCGGGCTTCGCGGTCGCCGCGGCGCTCAGCCTGGCGGTGTGAGCCGTGGTGCCCGTGTAGGCGTCTGATAACGAAGTTGGGGCTGGCTGTGACCCGCACAGATTTGTCGACCATACTCCTGCGGTGTGGAGCAGCGCATAGGTTCGAGCAGCCAGCCCCTGGAAGGCGCCGGGTTCGACCCGGCATTCATCCCCGGGCTCACCTCGCCCGCGTCCGGCCGGGAGGAGGACGCGAAGACGAAGACGAAGACGGACGGCCCCGAGGACGACGCCACGGCACCGGAGGCGGATGCCGGGACGGAGGCCGCGGAAGAGACCACGGAGGAGACCGCCGAGGCCGCCGAGGAGCCCGCGGCGTCCGCGGACGGCTCCGAGACCCCGAGGAGGACCCGGATCCCGCCCCCGAGGGCCCCGTCTTCGAGGCGTCCGACCGCCGCGCCAGGATCGTCGCCGACCACAGTGGTGTACGCCTGCGCCTGGACGACCAGGAGTGCGAGTTCCGCTGGGACGAGATCGGGGCCGTGGAGACGGAGACCCCGCGCTTCGGCAAGCGTTACACGGTCACTGTCCACACCCCGGACCGCCGCTGGTACTTCCTGGAGATCGAGGCCGACTCCAGGAGCCGCTTCGCCGAGTGGGACGCCGAGTTGGACGCCGTCCTGGACGAGTACTTCGACGACGAGGCGGGCGACGAGGACAAGACGGCGGACGCCGCGGACGATTCGGATACGGCCGCTGACGACTCCGAGGACTCCAAGGACTCCAAGGAGGCCAAGGACCCCGAGGAGTCGGAGGGCTCCGAAGAGGCCGAAGAGGCCGAGGAGGCCAAGAAGTCGTCGGCCTGAGCGGGCAGCCGCCGGCGGTGACGGGGTCGGCCGTGCGGCGCACGGCGCCGGCCGGTCCCGGTGCATCTGGTGAAGATCCCCGCACGCCCTCTTGTCCGACCGGCGCCCTTCCGCTTTCTTGACCCCATGGCGGACACCACGGGCAACATCCAGGACACCGGGGCGGCGAGCGGCCCCGGCCCCGACCCGCGCAAGTCCAGTTGGCGCTACATCGGCCCCGGCATCGTCGTCGCCGCGACCGGTGTGGGCGCCGGTGATCTGGTGGCCACGCTCATCGCCGGCAGCAACTTCGGGTACACGCTGCTGTGGGCCGCGGTCATCGGCTGTCTGGTGAAGATCTCCCTCGCCTGTCTCTTATACACATC
>KL568554.1:86258-88529 GCA_000715605.1 Streptomyces speibonae
TCAGAGATGTGTATAAGAGACAGCTCTTCGACGGCTGGGCCGGCCTCGGCCGCTGGACGACCTGGTTCTTCGGCGTCTACGCCGTGATCTGGGGCTTCGTCTACGGCGCGGCGGCGATGTCGTCCAGCGGCCTGCCGCTCCAGGCGCTGTTCCCGGACGTGATGGACCTCGAGTACTGGGCCATCGCCTGCGGTCTGGCCGGCCTGGTCTTCGTCTGGTTCAACAAGTACGCCGTCTTCGAGAAGGTCATGACGGTCCTGGTGGGCGTCATGTTCGTGGTGACCGTCTATCTGGCGGTCCGGGTCACCCCCAACCTCGGCGACGCCTTCGCCGGCCTCCTCCCGGTCCTCCCGGACGAGAAGGACTCGGTGCTCAACACCCTCGGCCTGATCGGCGGCGTCGGCGGCACCATCACGCTGGCCGCGTACGGCTACTGGGTCAACGCCAAGGGCTGGACCGGCACCGGCTGGATGAAGATCATGCGGCTGGACAACCGGGTCGCCTACGCCACCACCGGCATCTTCGTCGTCGCCATGCTCGTCGTCGGCGCGGAGCTGCTGCACTCGGCGAACATCGCCATCGCCGGGGGCGACAAGGGGCTGATGCAGCTCGGCGACATCCTGGAGGACGAGTACGGCACGGCCACCGGCAAACTGTTCCTGATCGGCTTCTTCGCCACCTCCTTCACCTCCCTGATCGGCGTCTGGCACGGCGTCAGCCTGATGTTCTCCGACTTCCTCGCCCGGCAGCGGGGCGAGCGCGAGGCGCGGGGCGACGAGCTGGCCTCCGGGCGCCGCGAGCGCTCATGGACCTTCCGCGCCTATCTGCTCTGGCTCACCTTCCCGCCCATGGTCCTGCTCTTCCAGGACGAGCCCTTCCGCCTGATCATCATTTACGGCGTCCTGGGCGCCGCCTTCATGCCGTTCCTCGCCCTCACCCTGATGTGGCTCCTCAACTCCTCCCGCACGCCCCGCGAATGGCGCAACGGCCCGCTGAGCAACGGCATGCTCACCGTCGCGGGCCTGCTCTTCCTGGTGCTGTGCGTGAAGCAGATCTGGGACCAGCCGTGGTCGGAGTTCTTCTGACGCCGGGCCGCAGGTACGCTCAGTCCTTGCGACGGTAGGTCGCCGGGGGCTGGTCGTCGCCGAGCATGGTCACGGTCATCACGTCGCCGCTCTTGAGCCGCAGTGTCTCCGTGTTGCCGTTCTCGCACTCGTCCTCCGGTTCCGCGACCGTGACGATCGCCGGACCGAGCCGCACCCCCGTGCTGGTGGCGTCCACCGCGACGCTCTCCCACTCGCAGTGGTACGCCGCCCCGTCACCGGTCCACTCGGCCACCACGTCGCCGTAGGCCCCTTGCTTCAGTACGAGGGACATGCTTGTGCCGGCGTCGGTGCCCTCACGCTCCCAGGTGCCGAGGAAGTCGTCCGGGATGGGGGTGTCGGACGGTTCGGTCTTCTTGAGGATCGCGGTCTCGCGGCCGTCTCCGCTGGTCCAGGTGATCGAGCCGTCGTCGCCCAGGCGCAGGGTCTGCTCGCCGCCGTCGGAGCAGCCCGACTCGGGGATGCTGGTGACCGAGCGGGACTCCAGCACCATCAGGTTGCCGAACGAGACGAGCTTCCCGGCGCCGATGCACAGCACGTCCTCGAAGGAGTTGAACGTCGTCGCGACGTCCTCCCCCTCCACGCCCTGGGTGATCGTGATGCGCCGGAGCGACCGCACGTCCCCGTCGGAGTCCTTGCCCTGGCCCTGCCAGGTCCCCAGGTACTCCTCGGCTATCGAGCCCTCGATGGAGGCCGAGGGGGCCGGGCCCGAGGAGGTGTCCTCGTCGTCCTGCCTGGGGTCGCCCGCGGCCTCTTCGGTGCCGTCGGGCTGCCGGGGGCCGTCCGTCGAGCCGGAGCTGGTGTTGCCGCCCTCGCCCTTGTCGCCGCCCAGGTTCATGGCGGCGTACGTGATGCCGCCGGCGAGCAGGGCGACGACCAGGGCGACGGAGCCGACGACCAGCCGGGTCCGCCTGCGGGCCGCCGGAGCGGGCGCGGGGGCCGGTGCCGGAATGGGGTCCCCGAACACACCGAGCGGCGGCGCGACCGGTGTCGGCGCGGGTGGCTGCGCCGGAGGGGGAGCCGACGCGGGGTTCACGGCGGCCGGTCCCGGGCCCACGGCGGGAGGGTTGGGGTCTGCGGCGGGTGGTGCCGGGTTCGCGGCGGGAGGTGCCGGGTTCGCTGTGGCCGGCTCCTGGTTCACGGCCGCCGGCCTCGGGTCCACGGCGGT
>KL568554.1:88710-89026 GCA_000715605.1 Streptomyces speibonae
GGTCCTGGTCCACGGCCGCCGGGTCGGCGGCGGGCGGGGCCGGGTCCGGTGCGGGCCGCGGGGTGGCCGGCGCGCTCGCCGGAGGCGGCGGCGTCGAGGACGGCGTGGAGGGTGGTGTCGCGGGCGGCGGCGGGACCGGCGGTGCCCCGGGCGGTGGCGGGGTGGCCGCGGGCGGCCCGGTGATGGGCATCGGCGGCACGGCCGGCGGTGCGGCCGGAGGCGCGGGGACGGCCCGGGTGCCCGGTGCCTCCGAGTCCAGCAACTGGGCGGCCTTACGGCCCAGTTCCGCGATCAGGCCGGCCGGCAGCCACGGCTC
>KL568554.1:89213-97274 GCA_000715605.1 Streptomyces speibonae
TGTGTATAAGAGACAGGGCTCGGTGTCCGCGCTCGCCGCGTCGGCGGCCGTGCGCTCCACCAGATCGGCGGGTGTCGGCCGGGCGGCGGGGTCCTTGTCCAGGCAGTCGTGCACGAGTTCCGACAGGCCCTCGGGCAGGCCGGACAGGTCCGGCGGCTCCTGCGCGATCCGGTACATCACCGCGTGCATCCCGCTGTCCGACGAGCTGAAGGGCTGGCGCCGGGTCGCCGCGAAGGCCAGCACCGAGCCGAGCGAGAAGACGTCGCTGGCCGCGGTGAGCGATTCGCCGCGGACCTGCTCGGGGGACATGTAGCCGGGTGAGCCGATCACCGCCCCGGTACGGGTCAGCTTGCCGTCGGCGGTCACCGCGT
Source organism: Streptomyces speibonae (assembly GCA_000715605.1). Classification (GTDB taxonomy): domain Bacteria; phylum Actinomycetota; class Actinomycetes; order Streptomycetales; family Streptomycetaceae; genus Streptomyces; species Streptomyces speibonae. The sequence goes on from KL568554.1 coordinate 89,585, forward strand.
CGAGGGCGCGGGCGATGCCGAAGTCGATGACGCGCGGCCCGTCGATCGTCACGAGGATGTTCGCCGGCTTGAGGTCGCGGTGGACGAGGCCCGCCTCGTGGACGGCCGTGAGCGCCCGGGCGAGCCGGTTGGCGAGGATCCGCACCGACCGCTCGGGCAGCGGCTCCGGACGCCCGGCGATCACCTCGTGCAGGGAGGGCCCCGGCACATACCCGGTGGCGACCCACGGCGCGGCCGCCTCGGTGTCCGCGTCCAGCACGGGCGCGGTCCACTCGCCGCCCACGCGCCGCGCGGAGGCGATCTCCTGCGCGAAGCGCCTGCGGAACTCGGGCTCCGCCGCCAGCTCGGAACGGACCAGTTTCACGGCGACGGTGCGGCCACCGGCCGAGCGGGCCAGATAGACCTCGCCCATGCCGCCCGCGCCGAGACGGGCAAGGAGCCGGTAGGGACCGATACGTGACGGATCGTCGGGTCTCAGCTCGTCCACGGTCCGATCCTCGCACAGCGGGCACGCCGAGAAGCGGTCCACTACGCATCGGTCACTTCTGTATCCCGCTCGTGACCTGCGGTCTCCCCGTGCGCGGCGCCGGGCCTCGAACGGCACCGCCCCTGCCCCACGTCGTCGCGGGGCAGGGGCGGTCTCCGTTCGGGCCGCGCCGGTTACGGAAGCGCGTGGACGTGCGGGCCGACCGCGTTGGACCAGGCGTTGCCCGCCGTGGCGTCCCAGTTGGTCGACCAGGTCATCGCGCCCCGCAGGGACGGGTAGGTCCGGGACGGCTTGAAGCTGCCGCAGCCGGTGCCCCGCGTCAGGCAGTCCAGGGCGTTGTTCACCACGGAGGGGGAGACGTAGCCGCTGCCCGCGCCCCGGGTGGAGGCCGGGAGCCCCAGGCCCACCTGGGACGGGTCGAGGCCGCCCTCGAGCTGGATGCAGGCGAGCGCGGTGAGGAAGTCCACCGAACCCTGGCTGTAGACCTTGCCGTCGCAGCCCAGCATCGAGCCGCTGTTGTAGTACTGCATGTTGACGACCGTGAGGATGTCCTTCACGTTCAGCGCCGTCCGGAAGTACGAGTTGGACGTCGACTGCATGTCGATGGTCTGCGGGGCCATCGTCAGGATCATCGACGGGCCCGCCTTCGCCGACAGGGAGCGCAGCGCCTGCGTCATGTAGGTCGCGTTGAGGCCGTTCTCCAGGTCGATGTCGACGCCGTCGAAGCCGTACTCCTGCATCAGCGCGTACACCGAGTTGGCGAAGTTCGTCGCGGAGGCGGAGTCGTTCACCGAGACGGTGCCCCGCTCGCCGCCGACCGAGATGATGACCTTCTTCCCGGCCGCCTGCTTGGCCCGGATGTCCGCCTTGAACTGGGCGACGGTGTAGCCGTTCAGGCCCGCCGTGTCCAGGTTGAAGGTGACGGCGCCCGGAGTGGCGGTGGCGTCGGCGAAGGCGACCGCGATGATGTCGTACTGGGACTGGACGTCGGAGATCCGCTGGACCGCCGCGCCGTTGTTGAAGTTCTGCCAGTAGCCGGTCACCGCGTGCCGGGGCAGGTCGCCTCCGCCGCCGCTGCCGTCGTCGTCCTTGGTCCGCGCGGTCACCGCCGCCGACTTCGGCGACTCACCGGCCGCGTTGGTCGCCGCGACCTGGAAGGAGTACGACGTCGAGGCGGCGAGCCCGGTCACCGTCGCGGAGGTGCCCGACACCGCCGTCACCCGGGTGCCGTCGCGGTAGATGGTGTAACCCGTGGCGCCCGACACCGCGTTCCACGCCAGGGACACCGACGACGCCGTCGTACCGGAGACACCGAGACCGCCCGGGGTGCCCGGGACCGTGGGCTCGGGGTCACCGCCGCCTCCCCCGTCGGGGCCGAACACCGACAGGTCGTCGACGTGGTAGGGCTGCTGGCCGTACCAGCCGTGGGTGTAGACCGTCACCGAGGTGGTGTTCGCGCCGGTGGTGAAGGACGTCGACAGCTCCTTCCAGCTGCCGGAGTCCGGGGTCCAGGTGGACACGTCCGTCGTGCCGGTGCCGGTCGCGCCCAGGTAGGCGTACCCGCCCTGCACCCACGCGCTCAGCCGGTACGTCGAGTTGGGCCGCACCGCGACCGTCTGGCTGCAGCGGGCGTTGTCCTGTCCGGCCGGGGTGGCCTCGAGCGCGGCCGTGCCGCCGTGCACGGGGGAGGAGACGGTGGTGCCGCTGTTCGCGGAGCAGGTCCAGTTGCTCAGACCCGCCTCGAAGCCTGCGTTCTTGGCGTTGTTGACGTCCGCCGCGGACGCCGGGCCCGCGCCGGCGAGGGGAAGGGCGAGGGCGAGAGCGGAGACGAGGGCTCCGGCCCAGACATGTCTGCCGCGGCCGGGTGTGCGTGGTGCGCGGTCCACTGTGGGGCCTCCGGTGGGGGAGTTGGGGGGCTGGGACGACGGTGGCCACCGTTGGAGACAAGTTGGTCCAGACCAATCTCCTTGTCAATAGGTCCAGACCGGAAAGGCGGGCATCCGGGGCGGGAGTAGGCCCGGCGCCGGGAGGGAAACGTGGGTCCGAGGGCCCGGAGCGGGTCCGGCGTCAAGTCGCGTGCACAGGATCCACACCCCTGGGTCCGGATAGAGACCGGCGAGATGCTCAACCTGCCCCGGTTTGGCGCACCTTGTGCCCCAGTAGTTGCTGTATGGCTGCACAAACGCTGTTCTCCGGCCACAGGCCCGCGGTTACAGTGCTCACGTAGTCACGCAGTGAAGTCGCCAGGGTGCATCGGAGTGACGCCCGGTGGGCTGCCGGGATGGGGAGAACGGGGAGCCGCGCGTGCCAACTGCCATTGCCGTGACCGGCGCCGACATGGCGTTGCCGGCCCAGGACGAACGGACCCTGCCCGCCGTCGTGCTGCGGGACCTCGACACCCGCCCGCTGGAACAGACGCTGACCGAGCTCCAGATGGTCATCGAGCAGCACGGCCATGTCATCGTCGTCTGCTCCCGGGCCGCCCCCACCGCGGTCCAGCGGCGGCTGCACACCCTGCGGGCCCTTCTGGAGAGCGACCGGATAGCCTTCTTCCGGCCCGATCTGCCCCCGCTCGGACTGGCCGTGCTGGCCCGCCAGTTACGCCAGCTCGCCTCCTGCGACCTCAGCCCCGGCGTGCTCGCCTCGGCCGGCCGCCTGCTGATCCACTACATCCACTCCGGGGCCCTGCTCGGCTCCGTCGCCCGGCTCGACCGCGTCCCGGTCGACCTGAAGCAGCACGCCAAGTCCTGGATGCCGGGCAGCCAGTTCGCCGTCCTGGCCCACCCGCAGCCGCAGCTCGTCCGCCTCGGCCCCGGAACCGTCCTCGACGGCCCCGAGTTCGGCACCTGGATGCTGCTCGCCAAGGGACACCTCCAGTCCGACTGGGTCGCCTCCACCCTCGCCCCCGCCTGGAGGGTCCAGGGCCTGCGGGAGACGCCGCTGCCCGCCGCGTCCCCGGGCTGGTGGGGGACCGGAAAACTCGTCGAGTTCTGCACCTACCTGCCCGACCTGTCCGTCCTGTACCAACTGGTCACCTCCGTACGGCGGGGCACCTGCCACTGGTGCGGCATCGACGTCATCGGCGACCGCTGCGTCTTCTGCTCGGCCGTACCACCCGCCCCCGAGGGCACACCCGCCCTCACCCGGCGCACCTGACCGTCCGCCCCACCGCACCCGCCCGACCGCCCGAGTCCGCTCGACCGCTATCCCCGATGAGGTTGTACGGTTCATGAACTCCCGTCAGCGCCGCGGCGTGATACTCCTGCTCCTGTCGGTCCTGTGCGCCCTCGGCGCGTTCGCCGGCGTGCTCTCCGTCATCAACGACGTGGAGTCCAAGGTCGGCCCCGAGGTGACCGCCTACCGGGTCAAAAGCGATGTCGCGCCCTACACCGCCCTCGGCGCGGACCAGTTCGAGAAGATCGAGATGCCCGAGCGGTGGCTCTCCGAGAACGCCGTCACCGACCTCGACGACATCCGCGGCAAGATCGCCGTCACCACGCTGCGGAAGGGCTCCCTGCTGCAGAGCGACATGGTCGTGAACCAGCCCGCCCTGCAACCGGGACAGCAGGAGGTCGCCATCATGATCGACGCGGCCACCGGCGTCGCGGGCAAGATCACCCCCGGCGCGTCGGTCAACGTCTACGCCACCTTCGAGGGCGAGCGGGAGGGCGAGCCCGACCAGTCCCGGATCATCGTGACCAACGCCCAGGTGCTGGACGTGGGCCGGCTCACCGCCCTCCAGCCCGACGAGAACGACCGCGGCCGCCGGCCCACCGACGCCGTACCGATCACCTTCGCGCTGTCCGCCCTCGACGCCCAGCGCCTCACCTACGCCGAGTCGTTCGCCCAGCGGGTCCGGCTCGCCCTGGTCGCACCCGGGGACGACGCGGACGTCCCCGAGAGGGACCGGACCTACGAACTCGCGAAGGACAAGTGAGAGGCCCGCATGCCCACCAGGATCCTCCCGGCAGTCGGCGACGCGGACGCCGTCCGGTCCATCACCACCCTGCTCAGCCAGCTCCCCGACGCCGAGCCGGTGGCCCCGGTGACCGACTCCACCCAGCTCATCGACACCCTCGCGCGCCTGGCCGCCGAGTCCGTCGACGAACTGCCCGAGGTCGTGGTCGTGCACGAGCGGATCGGTCCGGTCCCCGCCCTGGAGCTGATCCGCGAAGTCGCCCTGCGCTTCCCCTCCGTCGGCGTCATCCTCGTCACCTCCGACGCGAGCCCCGGCCTCTTCCAGGCCGCCATGGACTACGGCGCCCGCGGACTGGTCGCCCTGCCGCTCAGCTACGAGGAACTCGCCAGCCGCGTCCAGGCCGTCGCCCAGTGGTCGGTCGGGGTACGCCGTCATCTGGGCGCGGGCATCGACGTGTTCACCGGCGTCGGCGGCACCGTCGTCACCGTCAGCGGCGCCAAGGGCGGCGTGGGCGCCACCCTGACCGCCATCCAGCTCGCCCTCGCCGCCCAGGCGTCCGGCCGTACCGCCGCCCTGGTCGACATGGACCTCCAGACCGGTGACATAGCCTCCTACCTGGACGTCCAGTTCCGGCGCTCCGTCGTCGACCTCGCCGCGGTGGGCGACATCTCCCCGCGCGTCCTGGCCGACGCCGTCTTCCGCCACGACACCGGCCTCGCCCTGCTGCTCGCCCCCGCCGAGGGGGAACGCGGCGAGGAGGTCACCGACCGCGCCACCCGGCAGATCGTCAGCGCCCTGCGCTCCCGCTACGAGGTCGTCGTCATCGACTGCGGCGCCCAGCTCGGCGGCGCCGGCGCGGCGGCCGTGGAGATGGCCGACCGGGCACTGCTGGTCACCACCCCCGACGTCATCGCCGTACGCGGCGCGAAGCGGGCCGTGCGGATGTGGGACCGGCTGCAGATCCGCAAGTCCGAGGAGACCACGGTGGTGGTCAACCGCCACACCCGGGGCACGGAGATCCAGCCCGCGCTCATCCAGCGGATCACCGGCACCACGGTGGCGGCCACCACGGTCCCCGCCCACTTCAAGGAGCTCCAGGCGGTCGTGGACGCCGGCCGCGTGCACGAACTGGAGGCCAAGAGCACGGTGAAACAGGCCCTGTGGGGCCTGGCCGGGGAACTCGGCCTGGTCAAGGCCACCGAAGTCGCCCACAAGGGCGGCCGGCTGCGCGGCGACCGCGGGTCGGTCAGCTTCCGGCGCAAGCGGGACGACGGCGGATGAGACGAGGGGAGCGAGGGAGATGAGGGGAGCAAGGGACGTGCGCACGCACTTACCCGGGCACCGCGGCGACCGGGGCCAGGTCACCGTCGAGTTCCTCGGCATGACCCCGACGATCCTCGTGACGCTGGTGGTCCTGTGGCAGCTCGTGCTCGTGGGGTACACGTTCACGCTCGCGGGGAATGCTGCGGACGAGGCGGTACGGGCGGCGACCGCGACGGCACCGGGCGGACGCCAGGGCGCCTGCCAGGAGGCCGGTCTGGACAAGCTGTCGGGAGCGTGGGCGGGGGGAGCGAGCGTGAACTGTGCGACGGCGGGCGGCTTCGTCACGGCCGACGTGAAGCTGAACGTCCCCATCCTCTTCCCCGGCACCGTCTCCTTCCCCTTCACCGTGCGGGGCCACGCGGGCGCCGTCGAGGAGGAGGTGGACTGACATGCCGTACGGGCGCATCCGGCACCGGCGGCACGGCGACCGCGGCCAGGCGGCCCTCGAATACCTGGGCTTCCTCCCCATTCTGATCCTCGTCGCCATGGCCGCCGTACAGCTCGGCCTGGTCGCCTACACCGCCCAGCAGGCGGGCACCGCCGCGCGGGCGGGAGCGCGCAGCGCGTCGCTGGACGAGGGCGCCCAGGGCGCCTGCACGGCCGCCGTCAGCAGCTGGCTGGCCGACGGCACCGCCTGCGGGGAGGCCCGGGGCGGCGACGAGGTCACCGTCACCGCCACGGTCGACATCCCGTCGATCGTCCCGGGCTGGGACTTCGGGCCCGCCAGCAGGAGCGCCACGATGCCGATGGACCACTGAGACAGCCGGAAGAGGACGACACCGAGGACGAGGAGCGCGCCACCCATGAGCCTGCGGGCACGCATCAACTCCCCCGAGGAGACGACCGGCCGGGGCGAGGACTCCCGCCTGGTCGCCTCCTACCGGGCCAAGCTCCTGGAGGAGATCGACCTCGCGGAGATGAGTTCGCTGGCCGCGGCCGAACGCCGGGTCCGGCTGGAGCGCGTCCTCGGCCACATCATCAGCCGCGAGGGCCCGGTCCTGTCGACCGTCGAACGCTCCCAGCTGATCCGCCGCGTCGTCGACGAGGCACTGGGCCTGGGCATCCTGGAGCCGCTGCTGGAGGACGCGTCGATCACCGAGATCATGGTGAACGGCCCCGACGCGATCTTCGTCGAGCGCGGCGGCCGGGTGGAGCAGCTCCCCCTGCGGTTCGCCTCCCACGACCAGCTGATGCAGACGATCGAACGCATCGTCTCCACCGTCAACCGCCGCGTCGACGAGTCCAACCCGATGGTCGACGCCCGCCTCCCCTCCGGCGAGCGCGTCAACGTCATCATCCCGCCGCTCTCCCTGACCGGCGCCACCCTCACCATCCGCCGCTTCCCGCGCTCCTTCACCCTCCAGGAGCTCATCGGCCTCGGCTCGCTCGACGAACACATGCTGTACCTGCTCGCCGGGCTGGTGCAGGCACGCTTCAACGTCATCGTGTCGGGCGCGACCGGCACCGGGAAGACGACTCTCCTCAACGCCCTGTCCGGACTGATCCCCGAGGGCGAACGCATCATCACCATCGAGGACTCCGCCGAACTCCAGCTCCAGCAGCCGCACGTCGTCCGCCTGGAGTCCCGCCCGCCCAACGTCGAGGGCAAGGGCCGGGTCACCATCCGCGACCTGGTCCGCAACTCCCTGCGGATGCGCCCCGACCGTATCGTCGTCGGTGAGGTCCGCGGCGGCGAGTCCCTCGACATGCTCCAGGCCATGTCCACCGGCCACGACGGCTCCCTCGCCACCGTCCACGCCAACAGCGCCGAGGACGCGCTGACGCGGTTGCAGACCCTCGCCTCCATGTCCGACGTCGAGATCCCCTTCGTCGCCCTGCACGACCAGATCAACAGCGCCGTCGACGTGATCGTCCAGCTCACCCGCTTCGCCGACGGCGCCCGCCGCATCACCGAGATCGCCCTGCTGGAGAGCCACGGCGGCGAACCGTACCGGCTGGGC
>KL568554.1:97483-105961 GCA_000715605.1 Streptomyces speibonae
GGCTGGCCACGGTCGCCCGCTTCGACGCCCGGCCGATGACCGCCGACGGACGCGTCCACGGCGCCTACGCCCACTACCCCCTGCCCCGCCGCATCGCCGACCGCCTCTACATGGCGAGCCAGCCCATCCCGCAGGCGTTCGGCATCGCCCAGTCCGCCGACCAGCTCGCCACCCGAGAAGCCAGGTAGGAACCGTCCCCATGGAGCTGCAGAACCTGACCACGCTGACCATCGGCATCGCCCTGCTGACCTGCGTCCTCGCGGTCATCGGGGTGCATTCCTACGCCTCCGGCAGGGCACAGCGCCAGGCACTGGTGGACCGCCTGACGGCCACCGGCCAGATTCCCGTCGCCGGCCGCCGACGCCACTTTCCCACCCTGGACCGCCGCCTGCGCCGCACCAAGGCCGGCCGCACGCTGGAACTCCGCCTGCTGGCCACCGGCCTGGACATCACCCCCGGCGAGTTCGTCGCCGCCATGCTCGCCGTCGTCGCCGGACTCTGGCTCGTCGGCCAGGCCGCACTCGCCCCGTTCTTCGGCCCGATCGCCGGGCTGCTCGGCATCTGGGCGGCGCTGCAGTTCCTCACCTGGCAGCGCCAGAAACGCATCGAGAAGTTCATCAACCAGCTCCCGGAACTGGCCCGCATCCTCGCCAACGCCACCCAGGCCGGGCTGGCCCTGCGCACGGCCATCGGCATGGCGGCGGAGGAACTGGAGGCCCCGGCGGGCGAGGAACTGGCCAAGGTCGCCAACCAGCTCGCCATGGGCGCCTCCATGGACGACGCCCTCGGCGAACTCGCCGACCGCCTCCCATCCCGCGAACTCGTCGTCCTCGTCACCACCCTGGTGCTGTCCAACCGGGCCGGCGGCCAGGTGGTGAGCGCGCTGCGGAACCTCACCGAGACGCTGGAGGAACGCAAGGAGACCCGGCGCGAGGTCCGCACCCAGCTCTCCCAGGTCAGCATGACCTCGTACGCCGTTCCCGTCCTGGGGGTGGGCTCGTTGTTCCTGATGAACGGGGTGAAGGACGGCGCCCTCGAACGCATGACCGGCTCCCCGGCCGGACAGGCCGCGGTGATCGTCGCCTTCGGGCTGTACGCCGTCGGCTTCGTCCTCATCCGCCGGCTGTCCCGCATCGACGTCTGACCGGCGAGGAGGCTGACTGACATGGGACTCCTGCTCGCCCTGCTGATGGGCCTCGGCGTCTGGGGCGTCTTCGCCGGCCTCCGCATGTACCGCGCGGAGGCCAAGCTCCCGAGCGACCTGATGCTCGCCCTGGAGGTCGGCTCCACCCGCACCGGCGCGGTCGACTCCCTCATCGACCGCATGGGCATGCGCTACGCCCCCGCCGTGCTGCGCCTCATGGGCCCCAAGCAGGTGGCCAAGTACCGCCGCAAGATCGACCTGGCGGGCAACCCCGGCGGCCTCACCATCGACCGCTACGCCGCCCGCCGCGCGGTCTACGGCGCGCTCGGCGCGACCGGCTTCCTGGTCTTCCTGCTGCGCGGCCAGCCCTTCGTGGCGCTGCTCCTCCTGGCGTTCGGCGCGTTCTGGACGGAGGTCGGCATCTGGTCGGCGATCCGCGTCCGCAAGGACGTCATCGAACGCACGCTGCCCGACTTCCTGGACGTGCTGGCCGTGGTGGTGAGCGCGGGCCTGGGCTTCCGGCAGGCCCTGGACCGGGTGTCGTCGAAGTACGAGGGCCCGTGGGCGGACGAACTGCGCATCACGCTGCGCCAGATGGACCTCGGCATGAGCCGCAGGCAGGCGTTCGCCGAACTGCGCCGCCGCAACGACTCCGAGCAGGTGGCGATGTTCGTCACGGCGCTCCAGCAGGGGGAGGAGCTGGGCGCGCCGATCGTCGACACGCTGGTGTCGCTGGCCAAGGACATGCGCCGTACGGACGCGCAGAACGCCCGCCGGAAGGCGGCGCGCGCGGTCCCCAAGGCCACCATGATGATCACCACCTTCATGGTTCCGGCCACCATGATCCTCCTCGGCGCCGGCCTGATCCTCGGCTCCGGCACCGACTTCGGCTCCATCACGGGCGAGTAGGACGGGGGCGGGTGCGATGACGACGACCAGGGAACGCACGAGGCGGCTGCGCCGTCCGGCGAAACCGTCGGAGATCACCACACCGCCGGCGGGCACGGTCCTCCCGCCCCACACGAGGACGGGCGCGCCCGACATCCCGGTGACGTCGGCGACGCCGGCACTGCCGCCGGGGTGGGAGCCGGTGGGGGGCGTTCCGGTGAGGGGACCGGATGCCATCCGCGAACGGGATGCCGCCGATGGCGCGGAAGCCCCACAGGGGCCACCCGCACCCGACAACGCATCCCGCACGGGCGGTGCGGCTGGGAACCCCCGTCCGGCCGAAGGCCGGACGCACCCCGAACAACCCGCACCGGCACCGGCAACCGCCCCGGACGTCCAGATCCAGGTGAACGCCCTACAAGCCCTGTGCCGGCAGGCGTTCGGCTTCAGGCTGGCGATGATCGCCCTCGCATCCCCCGCCGCCCTGCTCAACGCCGGCCCCGGCTGGGGCACCCGGCTCGTCGCGACGGCCGTGGTCGTCACCTTCATGGCGTCCTACGTCCTCTTCCGCGACTGGGAGCGCTTCGGCCCCCTCCTCCTGCGCCACCCCACCCTCCTGGCCGTGGACACCCTCTTCGGCGCCCTGCTCCTCGTCTCGGCAGGCCCGGACACCACCCTCGCCTACGTCAGCGTCTGCACCCCGCTCCTCGCCGGCCTGATCTACGGCTGGCGCGGCGCCGCGGTCTTCGCCTCCCTCCAGGGCCTGATCCTCCTGCTGGTCTACGCGGCCCTGGAGAACCCGCGGCAGGAACTGGCGCAGACGCTGCTCCTGCCGGGCCTGTGCGTCATCGCGGGCGCGGTCGGTTCGAGCCTGCGCAACCTGATGCTCCGCCTCGGCTCGGCGACCCAGGCCCTGACGGCGGTCCGGGCCAAGCTGGCCGTCACGGAGGCCGTCAGCGCCGAACGCGCCCGTCTGGCCCGCGAGATGCACGACTCGGTGGCCAAGACCCTGCACGGAGTGGCCCTGGCGGCCGACGGTCTGGCGGCCACGGCCGGCGCACCCCACATGGACCCGGCCCGGGTGACACAGCAGGCGGAACTGGTGGCCCGTTCGGCCCGCCGTGCCGCCGCCGAGTCCCGCGAACTCCTGACCGACCTGCGCAGGGAGTCCGACCCGGGCCAGGGCACGGACGTACTGGTGGAACTCGCGGCCCGTACGCAGGACTTCAGCGAGCGCACGGGCCTGCCGGCGTCGTACCGCCCGACCGGGCAGGACACGGTGCCGCCGGTCCCTCCGGCGGTGGCACGCCAGCTCCTCACCATCGCCGCCGAGGCCATGGAGAACGCCCACCGCCACGCGAAGCCGACCCGCGTCGATGTGCGGGCCGGCGTCCACGGCGACCTGCTCCGCATCAGCGTGTACGACGACGGCACCGGACTCCCGCCGGGCACGAACCTCGCCCATCTGCGCAAGGCCGGCCACTTCGGCCTGGTCGGGATGGTCGAGAGGGCCGCCTCGGTCGGCGCCCGCATCCGCATCGGCCGGGGCACACGGGCCCGGGGCACGGAGGTCCGCCTGGAACTCCCGCTCGCGGCCGTGACACCGGCGACTCCCACGGAGGCCACCCGATGAACACGCCCCCCAACCCCTTCGCGAACGTTCCTCCGCCCTCCCCCCTCCGCGTGGTGGTGGCGGACGACAACCCGGTGGTCCGCGCCGGACTGACCGCCCTGCTCACCGGCCGTGCGGACATCACGGTCGTGGCGGAGGCGGCGGACGGCAGAGAAGCGTACGAGGCGGCCCGCACCCACCGTCCCGACGTGGTCCTCCTGGACGTCCGCATGCCCGGCGTGGACGGCATCGCGGCCCTTCCGCACCTGGTGGGCATCGCGCCGGTCATGATGCTGACGTACAGCAGGGAATCGGAGATCGTCCAGGAGGCGCTGCGCCGCGGGGCGGGCGGCTACCTGGTCCACGGCGAGTTCACGGCGGACCAACTGGTGTCAGCGGTACGGGACATCAAGGACGGCCGAGCGCACTTCACACCGTCAGCGGCGGGTGCGTTGCTGTCGCAACTGCGCCAGGAACGTGCTCCCGAGCGTCAACTTCCCGACGGACTAGGTGGTCCGCCACCTATTTCTGCGGAAAACCTTTCGCAACTGCAACCGGATGTGGCACAGTCGTCGTCTGGGTGGACAAGCGGCCGCCCGGCCGCTCCCGACAGGTCGAGGTTCCAACTGAGCGCAAGGGAGGCGGAGATCATGGACCTCATCGCGTCCGGCATGAACAACCAGCAGATCGCCGCCACGTGCTTCATCAGCGAGAAGACGGTCAAGAACCACATCAACCGCATCTTCGCGAAGCTGCACAGCACGAGCCGCTCCGAGGCCGCGGCCAAGTGGCTCGGCACGGCACCGGGTCCGGGCCGGGGGGTGGGGTGACCGTGGTGAGGCCGTGGGGGAAGACGCGGTGGGCCTCCCTTTGGGCCCGCGATTGGGCCCTGGGACCCTCCGCCGGACGGGGCAGCCGACCGTACGTTGCTCGTGTCGAAACCGGCCCCGTGAACAGGGCCGCCACCGCGCCAGAGGGGGGACCCCATGAGCAACTGGATCCACACCACAGTCAGTTACCTCAGCTCCCGCGCAGCCCGCGACGACAAGGGCCAGACGGCGGTGGAGTACCTGGGCATCATCGCGGTGGTCGTGGCGATCGTGCTGGCGATCACGGGGACGGAAATCGGCGACACCATCTACACCGCGATCACGACCAAGGTGAACGAGGTCGTTGGCGGCGGCTGATGCAACGTCGCCAGTACGGCGACGCAGGGCAGGCCTTCCCCATCTACATCACTGTGGTGGGGGGCCTGCTCTTCCTTGCGTTGGCGTACTTTGCGGTCGGCCAGGCCGCGGCTAACCGGAATGACGCGCAGACCGCCGCTGACGCGGCCGCACTCGCGGCTGCTCAGGAGAGGCGGGATCAGCTCGCCGGCGCGTGGGTGAAGAACCTACTCGACCCGGACAGGTGGCAGGCCATCTTTGAGGGCAACGCGGAGGGGCTCGGCCTCTCTTGCTGGCGTGCGGACCAGCTCGCGGCGCAGAACGATGCAGTCGTTCTGAGCTGCCTTCCCGACGGCCCGCTGGGCTACACGGTGGTGGTCGAGACGAACGGCACCGTGGGGGACTCGATCGTTCCTGGCACGGAGGACCTGAAGTCCCAGGAGAAGGCCACCGCCGTGATCGAGCCTCGCTGCGAGTTCGACCTCCCAACAGAGGACACAGGGGACGACACGCTGCCTGCGCTTACCTGCGAGGGCATGGAGTGGGAACTGGACCCGAAGACTCCTGAAGAGCTGCTCCCCGAACCCGAAGACCTCTTCGATGTCCACCTGGCCGACTGACAAGCGAATGACGAGTGATGAAGGAAGCAGAAGCATGAGCATGCGGTTCACTACGAAGACCCGCAGGGGGATGGTCGTGCTGACCACTGCGGTTGCACTGGCCGTCGGCCTCGTCGGATGTGGCGGTGGCGGTGGCGACGACGAGAAACCGAAAGCGTCGGCTTCTGCTTCCAAGAACGATGGGTCGAATCCGAGCGCTCAAGAGGGCCAGGCGGAGCAGCCCTTGGCAGAGCTCAGGGGCTCGGACGGGCTCTCGCTCGAGATCACCTCTGCTGAGCGTGATTCTGGCGGCTTCGTCACGGTGAGCGGCGTTATGAAGAACGACGGGGACGAACGCGTCACGGTGCCTGCCGCCGTGCGCGGGAATGAAATGGAGATCCGGCGCCACGGGATGTCGTTGGGCGGCGCCACGCTGGTGGACAGCAAGTCGAAGAAGCGGTTCTACGTGCTCCGCGACACAGATGGTCGCCCGTTGACGACGACAGGCATTACCTCGCTCAAGGCGGGTGAAACTCTCGCCGTCTTCATGCAGTTCCCCGCACCGCCGACGGGCGCATCCGAAGTCACATTCCAACTGCCGACCTTCGCCAGCGGCACCATCCAGATCTCTGGGTGAGGCAGAGATGACGCATACGCGCTTGATCCTCATCGGCACCGTCGTCTCCGTCCTCGCCGTCACCCCAGGTGTGGCCCGAGCCGACGACGGCCCCAGCGTCCCCCCAGGCACGGAGGCCACCGCATCGGCGCCTGTCGAACTCGACGCCAATGACCCCGACCTCAAGCTCCCCGACGGCGCGACCCTCGCGGAGCCCAAGGTGCTCGACATCAAGCAGATCGTCGAGGAGCAGAGCGGAGACGAACGCCGTGAGGACACCAACGCCGACGTGAAGTTCGCGCTCCAGGCCGAGGTCCTCTTCGGCAAGGACAGCGCCAAGCTCAGCGGGCAGGCCAAGTCCCGCATCGCCTCCATCGCGGACGAGATCAAGACCCAGAACGCCACGAAGATCCGTGTCTTCGGCTTCACCGACAACCTGGGTTCGTCGGCACACGGCGACGTGCTGTCCCGCAAGCGTGCCAACGCCGTCCACGGTGTCCTCGTCCAGGAGCTCAGCGACGCCAACGTCACGTACGAGGTCAGGGGCTACGGCGAGCAGTACCCGATCGCCGACAACTCCACGGAGGCCGGCCGCAAGAAGAACCGGAGGGTGGAGATCTCCTTCCCGCGCACGCAGAGCTGACTACAGCAGATGATCGGCCTTGCCTGCCTTGATCTCCAGGATCAGGGAGCGCAGGGCCTCTCTGCTGTCGGTGAGCGGGGTGTCCTCCTGCCCGGCGACGGCGATGTAGGCGTTGCCGTCGGGGTCGGTGCCTATGCGGAAACAATTGTTCCCTTCACCGCAGAACGGCTGCTCCCAGTCGATACCTGTCATGGTGTCCGGCTCCTTCAGAGTTCTTGGGCGATGTCACGGATGAGAGCACGCGAGTCCGCGGGAGACAACGCCGCTTCGTCCATCCACTCCAAGTGGGCACGGTACTTGGTGAGCTGTGCCTCTGCGCCGGTGAACACCGGCCCATGCGCCGAGTCGAGCTGCACGGTGTCGAGCTGAGGGGTCGCTCCCTGCGCGTACAGGAGTGCGTGGCCCGCCCCCGGGAACCCGCCAACTCCGTTGGGGACGACCCGAACGTCGAGCCCTTCCCGCTCCGATTCGGCGGCGAGGTGTTCCAACTGCTTCCTGGTCACGTCAACACCGCCGTATGGCATGCGCAAAGCTGCTTCGTGGACGTAGGCCAGATACGGAAGCGCGTCCGGCTTCCTCAGGACCTGTTGTCGTTCCATGCGGTGAGCCACTCGCAGTTCGACCTCCAGCCTGCTCAGCGCAGGGAGCACGGCGGCGAACACAGCGCGGGCGTACTCCTCGGTCTGGAGCAGGCCGGGTACGTGCATCACCTGCGCCGTGCGCACCCGTGTGGCGTGCCACTCCAGCTCGGCGATGTCCAGGAGGCCTGTGGGCAGAGTGCCTCGGTAGTGCTCCCACCAGCCGCGCTGCTTGTTCTCGGCCATGGCCGCCAGGGCGTCGACGTAAGGGACGTCACCGCAGTCGTAGTTGCACGCCAGCGTGCGGACGCGCTCTGCCGAGAAGGGCCGGATACCGGATTCCATGTTGGACAGTCGCGTTCGGTCGATGCCGAGGAGTCCGGCCGCGTACTCCGTCGTGACACCTGCCGCCACTCGCATCTTGCGCAGCTCGGCACCGAGCCGCTTCTGCCGCTCCGTCGGTGTGCTTCGAGTCGCCATGCCGCCCCATCCGTGTGTCTACCCCTGCCCATCGATAGGGGTAATTGACTCCGTATCGATGGACACTGTGACTCGGACTCTACTACCTTCAGTGACAGGTCGACCACGACCCGTACCGACCCGGAAGGGCATCGCGCGAGCCTGCCCGCACTCTCCTGCCCTGGGAGAGGCGCGCTCGCGTCAGGGAGACGAGCCACCGGACGGACCGCATCTCACCCGCTGACCACTGGAGTCGCCATGTCCGCATCCGCCGGCCTCTGTCCGATCGCTGCCCCCGCCGATCTACCGCCCGCAGGGCCGGAGCCCGACACCCTCTCGTACAGCTTCACGCTCCCCGCGGGCGCGCAGAGCCCCGGGATCGCCCGTGCGGCGGCCAGGACCATCCTGCGGGTCCACGGTCTGGAGGACATGACGGACCCGGCGGTCCAGGTGCTCGGTGAACTCGCCGCCACGGCCTACCGCCTGGCCCCCGCCACCGAGCTGTACGTCTCGCTCCGCTACCGCGACGACGCCCTCCGCGTCACCCTCTACGACGCCCATCCCCGCCACACCCACCCCCGGCTGGCCACGGCCTGCGACACCCGTCGCAGGGCGGCGCTCCGCCTGCTGGCCTGTGTCGTCAAGGCCTGCTCCGGTGACTGGGGCGTCGGCGATGCGCGGGAGCCGGGTGGCGGCACGCGCATGTGGGCCGTCCTGCCCAGGGAGGGCGCCCGCGCCTACGTGGACAGGTGCGGCAGGGGTGCGGCTACGTC
>KL568554.1:106288-109013 GCA_000715605.1 Streptomyces speibonae
CAGCCCCCACCCCGCCATCGCCCCCGCCTCGGCTTCCAGTACGTGGCGTGCTCGGAGGCGGGGGAGGCCGAGGCGGCCCGGGGGCATGGTGCACAGGGCGATGACGCGGAGGCGGCGGTCGAGGTAGGCGACGTCGATGGGGATGCGCATGCGGAAGGTGTGGATGCTGTTGGCGGGGGAGAGGAGCAGCGCGCCGGTGAGGGAGTCGCGTCCCAAGAGCCCTTTGGTGCGGGCCCGGTAGGAGGTGGCGATCTCCAGCGGGACGCTCGCGGAGGGCGCCTCGCCCTCGTCCCCCTCTCCCCGGACCAGCAACTGCCCGTGTCCGTCCCGCCGGCGTCCCCTCACCGACCGACCCCCTCCTGTAGGCACCGTGGCCCGCCAAACATATGGGCCGGATGCGCCGTGCGGACAGGCGGGCGTCCGCACGGCGGTGGGCGGCGTCAGCAGGTCTCGCGGACGTACTCGATGACGTGGACGTTGCCGTCCTCGTCCGTCTCCTCGGCCGTTTCGCCCGGGGCCAGGACCGGACGGTCACGCTGCACCACGCTCACGCGATCACTGAAGGCACAGGCGTTGGCCATGCCTTCGGCGCTGTACTCGATCATGATGACGTTGTCGCCGAACGCCTCGACGTAGTCGGCGCATTCGTTCCACTCCGGGTCACCGCACTCCTCCGCGACGGCGAAGTCGAGGCCGTTCTCGTCGTGGTACGGAGCCAGCTCCACGGTGTTCTTCTGACCGACGGCCAGGCCCCGGGCGTGGCCGTGTTCGGCCAGGAGCCGGATGTAGGCCTGGGCGTCGTCGGCGGTGATCTTCCCGTCGACGACGTCCCGGGTGAAGGTGTCGTAGTTGTCCAACTCCAGGGCGTCGAACCCCTTGTCGGCGCAGGTGTCGATCTGTGTGTTGATCCTCGTCGCGATGGCTTGCCGCTTGGCGTCGGTGGTGATGTCGAGGATCGCCTCGTTCCAGTCCTCGTCGATGACCACGTCGCCGTCGTCGTTCCTCAGCAGCAGATCCTGGTCCCAGTCGTCGGGACCGTCCACATCCCCGACCTCCTGGGTCTGGAAGGCGTTGACATAACAGATGTTGTACAGCCCCGCTGCCGGTGACTCCTTCCAGTCCCGGCTGACCACCGTCACCCCGGCGGGCGGGTCGTAGGGTTTCCCGATCTGGTAGTCGAAGTCGGCACCGGCCGGGGGCGGGGACCACTCGGCGGCCTCGGCCCCGGGGACGAGGAATGCCGCGGCGCCCGCGGCGACGACGGCCGCGGCCAGGGCAACTCGGGAACGGACTGTTGCCAGAAGGCGCATGGACAGGCTCCGTGGTACGAGGGCACGTCCCCGCCTCGGCGCCTTGGGGCGACCTGGCGACTCGGTCCGGGCTTGCGGCAGGAGAGGGCCGCGTACCGGCTGGGCGTACCTCTGACGCGGAAGTGCTCCGACCGCCGCGTGCCATGGAGTAAACAGCTCTGATTCCGTGGGCGTCAACGTCTTGAATCTTCACAACACCGGCCTGATAATGCCCAGTTCGCGCGACGGGGGTGTGCCGCGCCGCTAGGAGCGCGGCAGTACGCCCAGGAGGGACGACGTGAGGGAGATGCGCAGGGCGTCCCGCAGCCCCAGGTAGTACACGCCGAGTTCGGGTTCCTCCTCGTAGACGGCGAGGACGCTGGGCGGTGGCGGGACGTATGCCGACAAGGCACCCGCCGAGACGAGGGTCATCAGGCAGAACAGCTGTGCGTCGGCGCCGAGTTCCGGCAGGTGGCGGCGCAGGAGCTCGGCCATGGACGCGAGGAGTGCGAGGGTGGTGCGCTTGTGTCGCTTGAGCACCTCCACCGAGACGTTGTGCTCGAGGACGCCGCCCTGCGCGCCGTACAGATCGCACAGCACCGTCCGGTCCGCCAGTGACCGGCTGAGGACCTCGACCAGCTGACGTGCCCGCACTTCCGGCGTCGCCTGGGCGTCGACGTCCTTGGCCAGCTCGTCCGCCAGTCCGGTGATCCACTCCTCCAGGAACACGTCCAGCAGTTCGAGCAGGACCGCCTCGCGCGACTCGAAGTACCGCAGGACGTTCGACTTGGCCAGGCCCACGCGCCGGCTCAGCTCGTTGAGGCTGACCTCCGCCACGGGCATCTCGTCGAGCATCGCCGCCGCCGTCTCCAGGATGGCCCGGCGGCGGATTCTCCGCTGCTCCTCGCTCCGCGCCCGCTGGAAAGTCATGCCGCCAGCCTAACTAAAGACCGCCGGTTCCTTGACATTAGAACCGGTGGTCTCTTACGTTGAGGCGAGATAACAGACCACCGGTCCCTTGGGAGGGGTCTTGAACGGCAGCGGCACATGGACCGAGCGGAACATCCCCGATCAGCGCGGCCGGGTGGCGATCGTGACCGGCGCCAACACGGGACTGGGCTTCGAGACCGCCCGGATGCTCGCGGAGCGCGGGGCCGCGGTGGTCCTGGCGGTGCGCGATGTCGACAAGGGCAAGCGGGCGGCCGCCCGCATCAGGGGCGACGTCACCGTCCAGGCCCTCGACCTGGCCTCCCTGGACTCGATCCGGTCCGCGGCGGCCGACCTGCGTGCGGCCCACCCGCGCATCGACCTGCTCATCAACAACGCGGGCGTGATGTACCCCCCGCGACAGACCACCGCCGACGGCTTCGAGCTCCAGTTCGGCACCAATCACCTCGGCCACTTCGCCCTCACCGGCCTGCTGCTCGACCGGCTCC
>KL568554.1:109280-110120 GCA_000715605.1 Streptomyces speibonae
CCCCATCCACTTCGACGACCTGAACTGGGAGCGCTCGTACGGCCGCGTCCCCGCCTACGGCCAGTCCAAGCTCGCCAACCTGATGTTCACGTACGAGTTGCAGCGCCGGCTCGCACCGCACGGCACCACCATCGCGGTCGCCGCCCATCCCGGTCTGGCCAACACCGAGCTGATGCGCTACTCCCCTGCCGCGGCGCGCCTGCTCTTCACCTGGCTCGGGCCGCTGCTCGTCCAGAAGGCCCCGATGGGCGCCCTGCCCACCCTGCGTGCCGCCACCGACCCGGCCGTCACCGGCGGCCAGTACTACGGTCCCCGCCTCGCGGAGATCCGCGGCTGTCCCAAGCTGGTCACGTCCAGCCGAGACTCCCATGACGAGGCCGTCCAACAGCGCCTGTGGACCGTCTCCGAGCAGCTCACCGGGGTGACCTTTCCGGCACTGACCTCGCAGCGGACGGACCGCTGAGACCGTCCGGCGTCCGAATCCGGCGTGCGTGAACCGCCGTAGTTGGGCGCCGTTTTGGGCCCACGGGCCCATGCCCCCACCACCCGCCCCTTCCTACCCTCGGGGCCTGCCGTGAACCGCACACGGTTGCGAACCGGGGGACTCGAGGGGGACGGGCATGGCCTGGAACGGGGGAGGAGCGGGGGCCGGGGCCGTACCGGCGGCCGGGAGCGACAGCGGGGGCGGGCGGCGGGGCATGCCCCGGTCCCTGTCCCGGGCGTTGCTGCTCGTGCACGCCCTGTTCGCGCTCACCGTGCTCGGCGGGCTCGGGCTGCTGCTGACCGCGGCCTCGCTCGATGCCGTCGACGGCACACTCCTCGCCCTGTCTCTTATACACA
>KL568554.1:110371-111606 GCA_000715605.1 Streptomyces speibonae
CGCCGTCCAGGCGTGGCTGGTCCTCGGCTCGGTCTCGAACCTGGCCGACGGGTCGGCCCGCGGCTTCACCCAGCTGCTCCTCCCTCTCCTCGTCCTGTTCCTCCTGACCCGCCCGGAGAGCCGCGACTGGTACCGCCTCGCCGCACCGGACCGGCGTGAGCACCGCGCCTTCTCGCTGCCCCGGATGATCCGCTGGCGCCGCGACGACGGCCAGACCGCGGTGGAGTACGCGGGTCTGGTCGCGGTCGTCGCGGCGATCATCGCGGCGCTCGTCCTCAGCGGACTGGGCGGGCAGCTCCTCGGCGGCATCCACGCACAGGTGTGCCGTGTCACGGGTGCGGCCTGTCCCGCGCCCGGGACCGGAGGGGACGGCGACGGCCAGGTCACGGCCGAGGACGGCGACGGGGGCGGGGACGACGGAGGCACCACCGGCGGTACCGGCGGTACGGGCAACCCCGGCGGCGACTCCGACGACCCGGGCGGCACGGACACCGGCACCGGCACCGGCACCGGCTCCGACGACCCGTCGGCCGGTACGACGGACGACCCCTCCCTCGTCGACCCCGTCGCCGCCGAGGACGAGATCGACGAGCCGCCGTACGAGGACCCCACCACCGACGACGACGGCGGCGAAAACGGCGACGAGGGCGACGACGAGGGGTGCTTCTCCGGCGTCGGTGCCTTCTTCGGCTGCGCCGGGGACCAGCTCGAGCAGGTCGGCCAGGGACTGTTCGTCGACGGCATCGGGGGCGACCTCACCGGCATCTGGGACGTGGTGACCAACCCCGTCGACACCTGGAACGGCCTGATGGACTACGGCAGTTCCCTCGGTGACGCGTGGTGGGACAACACCGCCGACGCCCGCGACAAGTGGGACGACGGCGACTACTTCGGAGCGATCCTGGACTGGGGCGGGGCCTCCCTCGGCACCGGCGGAACCGTCCTGTTCGACTCGTTCATCGGCGACGACGTCGTGGACCAGTGGAACGACGGCAACGAGACCCGCGCCGTCACCACCGTCATCTGGAACGTCGGCTCCCTCTTCATCCCCGGCTACGGAGAAGCGAAGATCGCCGAGAAGGTCGGCTCGCTCGGCCGGCTCGGCAAGGTCGTCGACGACGCCACCGAGGCCGCCCAGGACGCGCGGCGCGCGGCCGAGGCGGGCGACCTGGACGCGCTGGAGGACGCCGCCCGGCGCGCCGACGAGGCCGCGGACGAGGCGGAGGAGGCGGCCC
>KL568554.1:111760-112142 GCA_000715605.1 Streptomyces speibonae
CCCCCCGCCGCACCGGCTGCGCCATCTCCGGCCCCGCCCGCAGGACCCCGTACGGCGAAGGCCCGCACCCCGGTCCCGGCGGCGGACCCGGCACCGGCACCACCGTGCTCGCCGCCGGCCCCGTCGCGGACGGCCCGTACGTCCTGCTGGCCGAGGAAGGCTGCGACCAGGAGGCCCGGGAGCAGGCCGAGGAGGCCCGCGCCGCCGAGCGCCAGGCCTACCTGGAACGCAAGCGCGCCGAGGAACCGGCCCGCGCCCGGGAGGCGCTGGAGAACCGCAAGCAATACCCGGACCCCGAGCACGGCGACGCCGGCGACCCGCGCAACTACGACCCGCCGGACTGGGCCGACGGCCTGAGCCGCCGCGAGTACGGCGACGCGGA
>KL568554.1:112382-114904 GCA_000715605.1 Streptomyces speibonae
CCCCAGCCCCACCTGGCGCAACGAGTCATGGCTGCGCTACCAGGAACAGGTCACCGGCACCCAGCGCGGCTACGAGTACGTCGTCCCGCACCCCGACCCGAAGGTGCCGGACGTCGAGTTCGACGGCTGGGACTCCTCCCGGCAGACGTATCTGGAGGCCAAGAACGGATACGACAGCTACCTCGCCGCCGACCGCACCGAACTCACCCCCTCCGGCAGGGAACGGCTGCTGGCCGAGGCACGCCGCCAGGTGAGCGCGGCGGACGGCAAGCCCATCGAGTGGCACTTCTCCAACGAGGAAGTGGCCGACGCGGCCCGCGACGCCTTCGAGGACGCGGGCCTGGACATCGAGGTCGTCCACACCGCCCCCGACCGCATCGCGGGCGAGAAGAAACCCGAGGCGTTCGACTGACGCCGATTGGCCGGTACGTGAGCACCGTCATTGCCCGCCGCACCGCGCACGGCGCGTCTAAGGTGGGCGGGAGGACCGGTGTGGCCGCGGGTGAGAGCGGAGAGCGGGGACATGCGACGCGTGGTGCGGGGCTTCTGGGGCCCTCGGCAGGAGTCGGCGGAGGAGCTCGCCGCACGGTGGAGCGCGACGGTGGAACGGTTCGCGGTGCTGCTGCCGGAGGCGGTCGGTCACGCGGAGTGGGCGTGGCGGACCGTGCCCGCCGCAGGGGCCGGCGAGACGGTCGGGACGGACGAGGCGTCGCTGCTCGGCGCGCTGCGTACGGCCCGGGAGGCCGACCCCTGGGCGGCGGCGAACGGCACGTCCCTGCGTCTGCTCGCCACCGGCCTCGCCGACGGCTGGAAGGTGGAGCTCGCCGCACTGGCCGGAGGAACACCGGACTCCCTGCTCCAGTCGCTGGTCGCCACGATCACCGCCCCCGACGGGGCGTCACTTCCCGACGCCGCGCTGCTCACCGTCGTCGCGGAGGTCTGGCAGCCGGATCACGGGGACGTGAGCGACCGGACCGTCACCGCCGCCCTGAAGAAGGAGGCCGGCTTCAGGGTGGGGACGCCGTCGGTGGGGTGGGTCGGCTATCTGTCGAAGGGGCGTGCCGCCCGTATCCCCGCTGACTTGGCCGCCGAGCGTGTCGAACTGCCCACCGAGGGCGTCCTGCTGACCATCGCCTCGCCCGGCGACACCGCGGCCGTCGTCGAGGCGTACGAGGCCCTCAGGAAGTCCGGTGCCCTGGAGCCGCTGCCCCGCCCGATGAAGAGGCCCATGCTGTGACGGCCCGCGCGGGTGAGCCGTTCGACACGGGGCGGGTGGTCGCTGCCGTCGAGGCGGCCCTGTCCGACGCCCGCCTCCCCGATGCCGGTCCGGTGGCCGACGAGGGGGAGCCGGAGACCGGGGAGTGGCGGGCGACCCGGGGGGAGGGGTTCCTGCTGTTCCCCCTCTGGGAGAGCGCCCCGCTCACCGGTGTGTACGGGCGCGAGTGGACGGACGCGGAGGCCACGGCGGAGGAACACCTGGCCGCCGTGGTGCGGGAACTGGACCGCCGCTGGGGGCCGCACCGGACGGTGACCATGGGGCCGGACCTCCTGCGCGCCCGCCCGGCCGCCGAGCCCTTCCGCACCCTCCTCGCCAAGGACTGCAACGGCGACCTGGCCCTCTGGGGGCCGGTGCCCGCCGCCCCGGGAGACCGCTGGGCCGCCGTCTCGCTCAACCAGTCCGACAGCGACGCCCCGATGACGCTCACCGCGCTGATCACCGACCGGCCGCTGCCCGAGAACCGGTGACGGCGCCGAAGAACGGCGCCGGAAAAGAGCGGAAGCCGGCCGCCGGGCTCGGGTAGGAAGGGGCCATGACCACACTTGGCGCAGTGTTCCGTCCCCAGCTGCCTCCCGAGAGGCTCCGTTCCGTCGCCCGGACCGCCGACGAGGCCGGTCTGGAGGAACTCTGGCTCTGGGAGGACTGTTTCCTGGAAGGAGGAATCTCGACCGGCGCCGCCGCGCTGGCATGGACCGAACGGGTGAGGGTCGGCGTGGGCCTGCTCCCCGTGCCGCTGCGGAACGTCGCCGTCACGGCGATGGAGGCCGCGAGCCTGCACCGTATGTTCCCCGGACGCGCGCTCCTCGGGGTCGGGCACGGGGTGCAGGACTGGATGGGGCAGGTCGGGGCGCGGGCCGAGTCGCCGCTGACCCTGCTGCGGGAGCATCTGGCCGCGCTGCGCGCTCTGCTGGGCGGGCAGCGGGTCACGACCGGGGGGCGCTACGTCAGGCTCGACGACGTCGCCCTCGACTGGCCGCCGGAGGGGCCGGTGGAGATCCTCGCCGGAGCCACCGGGCCGCGCACCGTCCGGCTCACCGGAGAGGCCGCCGACGGGACCATCCTCACCGCCAGTACCTCCCCCGACGGGGTCCGCCGTGCGCGCGAGCTCATCGGGGAGGGCCGGTCCGCGGCGGGCCGGACCGGTACGCCCCACAAGGTCGTCGTCTATCTGCTCGCCGCCACCGGGGACGGAGCGGACGAGCGGCTGCGTGCCGAACTGGCCGCCGAGGGGGTCGCCGGGCAG
>KL568554.1:115162-116743 GCA_000715605.1 Streptomyces speibonae
CTCCGTCATCCTCCAGCCGACCGGCGACGAACCCGACCCCGAGGGCTTCGTACGGTTCGTGGCGCAGGACGTGCGGCCGCTGGTGCCGTAGCGGGGCGGCGCAGGCGATAAACGAGCGACAGGCCGGGAGGTGTTGGGGCAGGGTCGGTGCATGCCCGACGACAAGCAGACGCACTCCTTCGAGGAACTCCTCGCCGAAGGCGCCGCCGTGCCCACCGACGGGTGGGACTTCTCCTGGTTCGAGGGGCGGGCCACCGAGGCCCGGCCCTCGTGGGGGTACGCCACGGCGATGGCCGGCCGGCTGGCAGACGCCGGTGCCGCGCTCGACATCCAGACCGGGGGAGGGGAGGTCCTCGACTTCGCCCTCGCGCGGGCCGGCCGGCGCCCGCCGCTCACCGCCGCCACCGAGGGGTGGCCGCCCAACGTCGCCCGGGCCACGGCGCTGCTCCGCCCCCGCGGCGTCGCCGTCGTCGCCTCCCCCGAGGACGCGCCGCTGCCCTTCGCCGACGGGACCTTCGACCTGGTCGTCAGCCGCCACCCGGTACGGGCCCACTGGGACGAGATCGCCCGCGTGCTGCGCCCCGGCGGTACGTACTTCGCGCAGCACGTCGGCCCGGCCAGCGCGTACGAACTCGTCGAGTTCTTCCTCGGACCCCAGCCCGAGGAGCAGCTGCGGGCGCGCCATCCCGACCGGGAGCGGCGCGCGGCCGAGGCCGCCGGACTGGAGACCGTCGACGTACGGGCCGAACGGCTGCGCATGGAGTTCCACGACATCGCCGCCGTCGTGCACTTCCTGCGCAAGGTGATCTGGATGGTTCCGGACTTCACCGTCGAGGCGTACCGGCCGCGGCTGCGCGCCCTGCACGAGCGGATCGAGGCCGAGGGGGCGTTCGTGGCGCACAGCAGCCGGCATCTCCTCGAGCTCCGCAAGGGCGAGTGAGCGTGCGCGAGTGAGCCTGCGCGGGGGCTCGTCGCGGCTCGGGGAGGCCGCGGTTTTCGCATTGTTACGGACCGCGGCTTCCCCTGGAACCCAGGCATCACATAGGTTCGGACCAAGGTGATTCGCGTAAGCAAAGCTGCGCGGGGCGGCGCCGCGCAGTGGAGGGGGCTGCGCGGCGCCGGGCGGGCAGCCGATCCGGGTCAAGCGGATGTCGCCGCCGGGGTCACCCGTCAGGGGGACGACCGGAAGAGTGGCGCTGAAGGTGCGGCGTTGGTGTCACAACCTGCACACAGTCCCCTCAACGTCTCTTTCTCCCCAGGATGTGGCGGTGTTTCGGCCACTCGAAGGCCATGGAGCGCGCTTTCCGAGGGCTCTCCGGCGTCGCCGGACGACTCCGGAGAGTAGTTGTGTGTCGCTGATGCGCGCAGCATCACTTACGAAGGGTTATGGTGGAAACCCCCCCTCGGGCCGGTCCGTCTCCCCCCCACGGACCGGCCCGTTTTCTTGTGCCCGGGCATGATGCCGCCCGCCGCCCCCTGGTTAGAGTCCAGGCATGTCGAACGAGTATCCGACGCCCCCCGGGCAGCAGCCGCCCGGCCCGTACGGCACCCCGCCGGTGCCCGGAGCGCAGCCGCCGTACC
>KL568554.1:116942-118367 GCA_000715605.1 Streptomyces speibonae
CCCGCCGTACCCGCAGCAGCCCGGGGCCCATCCTCCGCCCCAGCCCGGCGCCCACGCCTACGGGTGGCCCGGCACCCCGCCGTATTACGGACCGTCCCAGCCCCCGGCCATGCCCGGTCCGGTGCGCGCCGCCCAGATCGTGATCTTCGCGACGCTCGGGGCCGGTGTGCTGCTCGCCGTCGTGGTCGCCGCCGGTGCCGGGGCCTATTCCTCGGGGCGGTTCTTCAGTACGTACGTCACGACCGTCGTGATGTTCGTCCTGGCGTTCCGCTTCCACACGGCGGGCAACGGTGTCCGCGTCGCCTGCCAGGTGCTGTCCGCCGTGCAGATCCTTTTCACGCTGAGCGCCACGGCCCAGGGCGTCCAGTTGGGGATCGTGCCGCTCGGCTCCGCCATCGCCGTCCTCGTCCTGCTCAGCCAGGGCTCGGCGAAGCAGTGGTTCAGGCGGCACAGCGCAAACGGCGTGCCCCCGAAGTACAGCTGACAAACGCTCCACCGCGGACTTTGGGGACCCCCGCCCCGGCAGCGGTACGCTTCGCCTTCGGGGACCGCCATACGGACAGGTACCGCCCGCGGCCGAGACCGGGCCGCCAGCCGCGCCACGCGGCGGGGCGCCGCGCCTGTCCGATCCGTACGGAGGGGCTGACAATCACGTGAACCTGCGCGACAAGCTGCGGGGCCTGCTGGTCAGGCTGTACGCACGCCGGGTGGAAGGCCACCTGGACACCGCTCAGGTGCCCAAGCACATCGGCGTCATCATGGATGGCAACCGCCGCTGGGCGAAGGCCGCGGGTTCCAGCACCGTCCACGGCCACCGGGCCGGCGCGGACAAGATCGAGGAGTTCCTCGGCTGGTGCAGCGAGACGGACGTCGAGGTCGTCACCCTCTGGCTGCTGTCGACGGACAATTTCGACCGGCCGAAGGAGGAACTCGTCCCGCTCCTCGGCATCATCGAGGACGTGGTGCGCGGCCTCGCCGCCGACGGACGCTGGCGGGTCCACCACGTGGGCACGCCCGACCTGCTGCCGTCCGGGATGCAGACCGCCCTGAAGGAGGCCGAGGCGGCCACCGCGCACATCACCGGGATAGTGGTCAACGTCGCCATCGGATACGGCGGCCGCCAGGAGATCGCCGACGCGGTGCGGTCCATGCTCGTCGACGCCCACGAGAAGGGCACCTCGATGGAGGAACTGGCCGAGGCCGTCGACATCGACATGATTGGGCGTCACCTCTACACCCGGGCCCAGCCCGACCCGGACCTGGTGATCCGCACCAGCGGGGAACAGCGGCTCTCCGGGTTCATGCTCTGGCAGACCGCCCACTCGGAGTACTACTTCTGCGAGGTCTTCTGGCCGGCCTTCCGCAAGGTCGACTTCCTGCGGGCGCTGCGCGACTACGCCGCCCGCCACCGCCGCTACGGCGGGG
>KL568554.1:118589-127432 GCA_000715605.1 Streptomyces speibonae
CGCTACGGCGGCTGAACGGCACCGCCCGCCGCCCCCGTACCGGGGCCTTGGTCCGCCTTCCGCGCGGCCCCCGTGCCCCCTGGTCACGCGTTGTTCACCGGTCCGCCGTCATATGCCGTGGCATGGCCTTGCCCGTTCGAGGGAATAAGCCAGGCAGGTCGACACCCGAACCACGGGTGTCGGATCTCAGCGGGCGGCACGGAAGCCGTCCGCCCGGGAGGCCCTTTTGCAGCAGCCCGACCGTGCGGTCACGGCACGGACGACGCAGCGGAGGGCCGGTTCTCGGCCCGCCGTGCGAAGGGGCCGTCGACCGGTCCAGCTCCGCTCCGTCGCTCCCCGACCTCATCCGAGGGGGTACGTCCTTCCGTGGTGACCAGCACAAAGCGCCACAAGCCAGACCGGCGCACCTATGTTCTCGACACCAGCGTCCTGCTGGCCGACCCCAACGCCCTGAACCGCTTCGACGAGCACGAGGTCGTGCTCCCCATCGTCGTGGTGACGGAACTGGAGGCCAAGCGGAACCATCCCGAACTCGGCTACTTCGCCCGGCAGGCGCTCCGCCGGCTGGACGACTACCGGGTGCGGTACGGCCGCCTCGACGCCCCCATTCCGACCGGGGACCTCGGCGGCACGGTACGGGTCGAGCTCAACCACTCGGACCCCAGTGTGCTGCCCAGCGGCTACCGCCTGGGGGACAACGACTCCCGCATCCTCGCGGTCGCCCGCAATCTGCAGGCCGAGGGGTTCGACGTCACCGTGGTGTCGAAGGACCTCCCGCTGAGGATCAAGGCGTCCTCCGTGGGACTGCTCGCCGAGGAGTACCGGGCGGAGCTCGCCATCACGGACGCCTCCGGCTGGACCGGAATGTCCGAACTGACCCTGCCCGGTGAGCAGGTGGACATCCTCTTCGAGGAGGGGCACGTGTATGTGCCCGAGGCGTCCCACCTCCCCGTGCACACCGGCCTGACCATCCAGTCCGAGCGCGGCAAGGCGCTGGGGCGGGTCACCGCCGAGGGTCAGGTGCGGCTGGTGCGCGGCGACCGGGAGGCGTTCGGCATCAAGGGCCGCAGCGCGGAACAGCGCATCGCGCTGGACCTGCTGCTCGATCCGGACGTCGGGATCGTGTCCATGGGCGGCCGGGCCGGCACCGGCAAGTCGGCGCTGGCGCTGTGCGCCGGCCTGGAGGCGGTCCTGGAGCGCCGGCAGCACCAGAAGGTGATGGTCTTCCGTCCGTTGTACGCGGTGGGCGGGCAGGAGCTCGGCTATCTGCCCGGTACCGAGGCGGAGAAGATGAGCCCCTGGGCGCAGGCGGTCTTCGACACCCTGTCGGCCGTCACCAGCCGGGAGGTCATCGAGGAGGTCACCGCGCGCGGGATGCTGGAGGTCCTGCCGCTCACCCACATCCGGGGCCGCTCGCTGCACGACGCGTTCGTGATCGTGGACGAGGCGCAGTCGCTGGAACGGAACGTGCTGCTGACCGTTCTGTCCCGGATCGGGGCCGATTCGCGGGTCGTTCTGACCCATGATGTCGCCCAGCGGGACAATCTGAGGGTCGGGAGGTACGACGGTGTGGTCGCCGTCGTGGAGAAGCTGAAGGGGCATCCGCTGTTCGCCCACGTCACCCTGACGCGGTCCGAGAGGTCCCGGATCGCCGCGCTTGTGACCGAAATGCTCGAAGACGGGCAGATCTGAACCGCACATCCCAACAAGGGTCGGTTACGCAGTAGTTGGCGCCGTCCGGAAAAGGTGTAGAGCCTAGCCGGGCGGCGTCGGCGTGCGTGCGGCTTTCCGGCAATCACTGGGGCCAAACGGGATGTGAGCTTTCACACGCAACGGAGAATTGCCTTGCGCCGTCGGGTTACGGCAGAGTCTCAATCCTGTCAGGCCCCGCATACGACACAGCCGCGCCCCCAGCGGTACGGCACCACAGCGGAACACCGTTTCAACTCCATAGCGTCGTCGTATGCCGCCCGAGCACTACGCGGTGCTTCCCTCGTGGGAGTTGCCCACCGGGCCCGTGCCTCCCGTGACCCGTAGTTGGGGAGGCCAGTGTCAGGGGCACGATTGCGTCCGCGAGGGTCACCGAAGCGGTCGATGCTGGAAGGAAACCGTGTGAGCCGGATCTCGGTCCGGGGATTCGCAGTGGCCTCGGCCACGGCGGTCACCGCTGTCGGAAGCGTCGTCGGCGTTGCCTCGGGCAGTACCGCGCAGAACAACGACGCCGAAGCGACGGCAAGCGGCACCACGCTGCTCGCGGACATCCCCGCGGGCCAGCAGGCCCAGGTGCAGACCGCGTCCCTGACGCAGCAGGCCGAAACCATGGCCATCGCCGCGGACGCGACCGCCAAGAAGGACGCGGAGGAGGCCGCCCGCAAGGCTGCCGCCGAGACCGCGGTCGCCAAGAAGAAGGAAGCGGCCGAGAAGGCGGAGCGGGAGGCCAAGGAGCGCGAGGCGGCCAAGATCGCCGCCAACCGTTCCGCGGTCCGCGACGCGTCCAGCTTCCCCGTCCAGTCGTCCTACACCGTCGCCGAGGTCCAGGCGATGGCACGGCAGATCGTGCCGGCGGACCAGTTCCAGTGCTTCAGCAACATCGTGCAGCGCGAGTCGAGCTGGAACTACCGGGCCGACAACCCCACCTCCGACGCCTACGGTCTGGTGCAGGCCCTCCCGGGCTCCAAGATGTCCTCCGCCGGAGCCGACTGGGCGACGAACCCCGCCACGCAGATCAAGTGGGGCCTGGGCTACATGAACGACCGCTACGGCAGCCCGTGCGACGCCTGGAACTTCTGGCAGGCCAACCACTACTACTAGACGCAACGCGGCCCCGCCCGATCCCGGCCGCCGCTCAACCCCGGCGCAGCCCCGCACCGTCCTACGGTGTGGGGCTTTCGCCATGTACGGTCTGACCGACGACTCCAGGGGGAGTGGTGGGGAGCAACGGGGGAAGAGGACGGATCATGTCGCGAGTGCCAGGATGGCTCGGCCGTGTCGGAGCGGGGCTGACCGCTGCCGGCAAGCGGCTGGAGGAGCGCCGCGCCGAGGCGGCGGGAGAAGGCCGGTCCGGCGACGAGGACTCCGGACGGGAGGCCGCCCCGCGCCCCGACCAGGCGCCGTCGGCCGAGTACGTCGCCGTCCCGGTCCGTCCGGACCCGGCGCAGGCCGTGCCCTGGGGGGTGCGGGTCGCCGCCGAGGCCGGCTGGCGGCTGCTGGTGCTGGCCGGCACGGTCTGGGTGCTGATGCGGGTCATCAGCGCCGTCCAGCTGGTGGTGCTGGCGTTCGTGGCCTCGCTGCTGATCACCGCGCTGCTCCAGCCGACGGTGGCCCGGCTCAGACGGATCGGCGTGCCGCGCGGTCCGGCCACGGCGCTGACGGCGCTGTTCGGGTTCGTGGTGATCGGTCTCATCGGATGGTTCGTGACCTGGCAGGTCATGGAGAACATCGACAACCTCTCCGACCAGATCCAGGACGGCATCGACGAGCTGCGCAACTGGCTGCTGAACAGCCCCTTCCACGTCACCGACAAGCAGATCAACGAGATCGCCAAGAACCTGCGTGAGGCGGTCGGCGCCAACACCGAGCAGATCACCTCGGCGGGCCTGGAGGGCGTGACGGTCGTCGTCGAGGCGCTCACCGGCACGCTGCTGGCCGTCTTCTCGACGCTGTTCCTGCTCTACGACGGCAAGCGGATCTGGGAGTGGTCGCTCAAGCTGGTTCCGGCCGCGGCCCGTCCGGGTGTCGCCGGCGCCGGGCCGGCGGCGTGGCGGACGCTCACGGCGTATGTGCGCGGCACGGTGATAGTGGCTCTGATCGACGCGATCTTCATCGGGCTCGGCATCTACTTCCTCGATGTGCCGATGGCGGTGCCGCTCGCCGTCTTCATCTTCCTGTTCTCCTTCATCCCGCTCGTGGGTGCGGTGGTGTCGGGAGCGCTGGCGGTGGTCGTCGCGCTCGTCACGCAGGGCGTGTTCACGGGCGTGATGACGCTGGTGGTGGTGCTGGCGGTGCAGCAGATCGAGGGGCACATCCTCCAGCCGTTCATCCTGGGGCGCGCGGTGCGGGTGCATCCGCTGGCGGTGGTGCTGGCGGTCGCGTCCGGCGGGATGGTGGCGGGGATCGGGGGTGCGGTGGTGGCGGTGCCGCTGGTCGCGGTGACGAACACGGTGGTCGGGTACCTCCGTGCGTACGCCCACGAAACGGCGGTGCTCCAGACCCCCCGGCCCCGCGGGGCAACGGCCATGTCCGCACCGGACGCGCCTCGGCCCTCGACGCCCCCGGAGCCCGACCCCGAGGCCGGGCCGACCCTGACCGACAGGCCCCGGTCCCCAGGGGAAGGAGCTGGGTGAGTTCACCCGAGCCGCGACAGCGGTTCCGGAGGAGCGGATCAGGGGTTGTAGAGGCCCCCGGACTGGTTTCGTGTGCCCGGTCTGCCGGTTTCGACGAAGCGGCAGGCGGTGAAGAACACATCACCCATGTTGGGCTCCAGGATTTGACTCAGCCACATCATGTGGAAGAAGAGGATGGTGTGTCCGGCAAGTCGGGCATCGTTAAGTGAGTCGACGGTTACGAAGGTGCGTGCGCCCCCCGGGTCGAATTCGACATCCCATGCGCCTGGCCGGTTCTGGCTCTGATGGACGATGACCGGGTCACCCGAGATGTCCAACCCGCTGGGCCAGTCAATTATGTAGTCCTGAATGGATTGCCCGCCCTTCACGGTCCTTGAGGAACCGCGGCTTCGGTCCTGTTCCACATCGGTGTATCCGTGTACGCGACCACTCTCGATGTCACCCCCCAAACCGTCGGGGACGACCATCCCGTGTTGGGTGAGGAAGTGCACGCGCGTTCCTGCGGGCACCCGGAAGTGCCCGTCTTGAGGTTCCCATCTGCCGTGGCCGCTGATGACAATCGCATCGGTCCGCCCAGGAGTGGTGTCAGCCTCAAAGTCATCGTCCGGAGTAGGGCCTTGGATGGTGGGTCGGTTCTTGCCTGTCCGTGCCGTCTGTACGACGACTGCGTTTCCGGCTTTGCGCTGGAGGGCCAGGATCGCCTGGGGGCCGGTCAGGTGGGCTGGTTCTGGTCGCGTCCGTGTCGACACGCTGGGTTTATAGGTGGAGGCGGGGATGCGGCCGGCAGCGGCATCTCCGCGGGGTCTAGGGGCGTACATGAACAACCTTCCATGGAAAAACGGACCGGTTTCTGCTTAGCCGCTCCTCCCTCCTGGGCGCCAGGGCTGGTTGGGCAGGAGCGGAGTGGCTGGTCGGGAAGTGGGCCGTGTGGAAGGCTGTGGATGTGGGGCGGGCCCGCGCCACTGGAGTGTGGGCGGGCCCGGAAAGTGATGCGGGGGTCAGGCCGTCAGGGCTGCTTCCGCGTCCAGGGTCGCGGCGACCGCCTGGATCACCGCAGCGATCTTGAACGCCTCCTGGATCACCTCGCGCTCCACACCCGCCTTGCGCAGCACCTGCTCGTGCGAGTCGAGACACATCCCGCAGCCGTTGATCGCGGAGACCGCGAACGACCAGAACTCGAAGTCGACCTTGTCGACCCCCGGGTTGCCGATGACGTTCATCCGCAGCCCGGCCCGCAGGTTGCCGTACTCGTGGTCCGACAGCAGATGACGGGTGCGGTAGAAGACGTTGTTCATCGCCATCACCGCGGCGGCGGCCTTCGCGGCCGTGTACGCCTCCGGCGACAGGTTCGCCTTCGCCTCCGGCTCCAGCTCGCGCAGCACGATCGGCGAGCGCGAGGCGATCGCCGTCGAGAGCACCGTGCCCCACAGCTGCTGCGCCGGCAGGTCGGAGTTGCCGATGACCGAACCCAGGTTGAGCTTCAGGTCCTTGGCGTAGTCCGGTATACGGGACTTCAGGGAGTCGAGTGACATGTCAGCTCACTCCCCGGCCAGCAGCGCGACCGGGTCCAGCGTCTCGTCGCCCTTGCTCCAGTTGCACGGGCAGAGCTCGTCGGTCTGCAGGGCGTCCAGGACCCGCAGGACCTCCTTGGGGTTACGGCCGACGGAGCCGGCGGTCACCATGGTGAACTGGATCTCGTTGTTCTGGTCCACGATGAAGACGGCGCGCTTGGCGTAGCCGTCCTCGCCCTCGATGCCGAGGTCGCGCATCAGCTCGTGCTTGGGGTCGGCCATCATCGGGAACGGCAGGTCGCGCAGGTCCTCGTGGTCCTTGCGCCAGGCGTGGTGGACGAACTCGGAGTCGCCGGAGAAGCCGAGGACCTGGGCGTCACGGTCGGCGAACTCGTCGTTCAGCTTGCCGAAGGCGGCGATCTCGGTCGGGCACACGAAGGTGAAGTCCTTGGGCCACGCGAACACGATCTTCCACTTGCCCTCGTAGGTCTTGTGGTCGATCGTCTCGAACTCCTTGCCCTTCTCCAGCGAGACGCAGGCGGTCAGTTCGAACTCGGGGAACTTGTCACCGACAGTGAGCACAGGCTCTCCTTGCAGCGAGGAAGCACCCATTTTGCGGGTGTTTCCCATGGGTTGGACCTTGTTGATGTTGGCACACGGTGCATTGATTAGTGAAATAGCTACACTCGGTCGTGTTGATCGGAGGGACCTATCAGTGACCGTGGGTAAGGGGCGCAGGCAGCCGAGCTTCGCGCAGCTCCGGGCGTTCGCCGCCGTCGCCGAGCATCTGCACTTCCGGGACGCCGCCTCGGCCATGGGGATGAGCCAGCCCGCGCTGTCCGGGGCCGTCTCGGCGCTCGAGGAGACACTGGGTGTCACCCTCGTCGAGCGCACCACGCGCAAGGTGCTGCTCTCGCCGGCCGGCGAGCGGCTCGCCGCCCGCGCCAAGGCCGTACTGGCGGAGGTGGGCGCGCTCATGGAGGAGGCGGACGCGCTGCGGGCGCCGTTCACCGGGGCGCTGCGCCTCGGTGTGATCCCGACCGTCGCACCCTATCTGCTGCCGACCGTTCTGCGACTGGTGCACGACCGCTACCCGCACCTCGACCTCCAGGTGCACGAGGAGCAGACCGCGAACCTGCTGGAGGGGCTGGCCGGCGGACGGCTCGACCTGCTGCTGCTCGCCGTGCCCCTCGGCGTGCCGGGAGTGACCGAACTCCCCCTCTTCGACGAGGACTTCGTGCTGGTCACCCCGCTCGGCCACCGCCTCGGCGGCCGGGAGGGGCTCCCGCGTGCGGTGCTGCGCGAGCTGAACCTGCTGCTGCTCGACGAGGGGCACTGCCTGCGCGACCAGGCCCTGGACATCTGCCGTGAGGCGGGCCGCGGGGGAGTCCCGGCCACCACCACGGCGGCCGGACTGTCCACGCTGGTGCAGCTGGTGGCCGGCGGCCTCGGCGTGACGCTGCTCCCGCGCACCGCCGTCGACGTCGAGACCAGCCGCTCCAGCCGGCTGCTCACCGCCCGCTTCACCGACCCGGCCCCCACCCGCCGCATCGCCCTCGCCATGCGCACGGGCGCGGCGAGGGCGGCGGAGTACGAGCAGCTGGCGGTGGCGCTGCGCGAGGCGATGCGGGACCTGCCGGTGCGGACCGTCGGGGACTGAGCCCGCACCGGCGGCGGACTACTCCGTGCGCAGCCCGTCGGGCCGCATCATCCGCAGCAGCGGGGGCAGGCTCAGCAGCGTCACCACGAGGACCACGCCCGCGCCGATGCCGGTCATCTGCAGCACGCTCGGCCAGTCCACGCTCACCGGCGTCGAGGTCATCCGCAGCAGCACCGCGCCCAGGGTCATCCCCACCACCGAGGCGAGCAGCAGGCCCAGACCGATCGGGATCGCCGTCTGCCACAGCACCGACAGGCTCAGCGTGCGCCGCCGGGTGCCGAAGGCGATCAGCGCCGACAGCAGCTTGCGGCGTTCGCGCAGCTGCTCCAGCTGGGAGACCAGCAGGCTCGCCCCGATCAGCGCCAGGACGGCCGTGGCACCGGCGAACAGACCCGTGCGGATGGCGTCGAAGCGCTCGGTCCGCTCGGCGGTGGTCCAGGTCGTCGGGTACGCCAGCGGGTCGACCCGGGCCGCGGTGTTGCGCACGTGCTCGCGGACGTCCGGCACCGACTCGTCGAGCGACAGGTACAGCTCTCCCCGGAGCGCCTCCAGCATGCCCTCGGGCGCCGCGGCCGGTGTCATCAGGAAGCCGCCGCGCCTCATCCCGGTCGGGTCCTCGATGGAGTCGGCCTCCTTCAGCGTCCTGGGAAGGGTCACGACGAGGTCCGCCGGATCGCCGTCGGCGCCGCCCCGGTCCAGGTAGAGCTTCCGGCCCGGCTTGCTCAGCGACGGGGTGTCGATGTCGTACTCGCCGCCCCGGACCGCGAACACGTCCCCGTCCGCGCAGGCGGGGAGCTTCGCCACCTCGCGCAGGGTCGCGCAGTCGCCCACCGTCAGCTCGGTCCAGTGCTCCGGCTCCTCGTCGAAGGGCCGGTCGCTGAGCGACCCCTCGGACAGCGCGATGACCTCGCGGACACCTTCGGTCTTCTCCAGCTCGCCGGTGGCCGCGGTGAGCTGCTCGCCCTGCGGCACCCGTACCTGCATCTGCGCCCGCGAGAAGTCGAAGCCGGTGTTCTTGGTGTAGTCGCCCTCGACCCCGGCGAACAGCATCTGAAGGGCGATCGCGCCAGCCACGGCCACCGCGATGCCGTTGACCATGCGGGCCGCCGCGCCGCTGCTCAGCTGGAGCCGGCGCACCGCCAGCTGCCAGGACACCCCGCCCGGGCCGAGCCGGGCGACGACCGTCTCCACGATCCAGGGGAGCAGCGCCGTCACCCCGACGAGCAGGCACATGACACCACCGGTGACCAGGTACCCGTTGAAGTCCCCGTTCTCCCGGCCCTGGCCGATCATGGGGACCAGCACTGTCTCTTATACACATCTCTGATG
>KL568554.1:127667-129666 GCA_000715605.1 Streptomyces speibonae
CCACCAGAGCCGCCGGCGGGCGGGCCGCGCCGTGCGCACCACGCCCAGCGGTTCGATGACCACACCGCGCAGCGCCAGCAGGGTCACCAGCACCGCGGCCGCCGGCACCGCCACCGCGACCAGCAGCGCGAGAAGCGGCGAGGGGTTCAGGTAGCTGGGGAAGACACTGATGCTGAACACCTCGACGGACGCGGCGAATTCGCGCCCGGCCAGGAAGAACCCGGTGCCGAACACCAGGCCGAGCAGCGCTCCGCCGAGCGCCTCGCCCGCGGCGATCCGCCGGGTCATGCCGCCGTCGGAGCCGACCAGCCGCAGTGCGGCCAGCCTGCGGTCGCGCCGTTCGCCGCCGAAGCGCACCGCCGCGGCGATGAACACCGCGACCGGCATCAGCAGCACCACGAAGACGACCAGGACGAGCAGCAGGAGGACCGGATCGGCCTCTTCCTCCGTCGGGTTCGGGTTCCCGAAGGAGTCGATACGGGCGACCGTCCCGTCGCCCATCCGTTTCGCGAGGCCCTCGGCGCCCGCGTAGTAGGCGAGTTCCTGCGAGCCGATGAGTCCCTGCTCGCCGATCGTCCCCACGATGTCGTAGTCGAGCCGGTCGCGCAGCAGTTCGCTGCCGTCCGCGTCGAGGAGCTCCTTCAGCGCGGGGGAGACCACCATCTCACCGGGCCCGGGGAACTCCGTCAGCCCGGGCGGCAACGGGGCCCGGTCGCCCTCGGGTTCCAGCAGCCGGCCGCGGATGTCCTTCTCGCCGAAGGCGGTGTCGGTGTCCGCGGTCACCACGGTGTTGTCGGCCGGGCTCTCGATGGGCTCGCCGAAGGAGTAGTTGAGGCGGGCCTCCCCGCGCCGGTCGCGCTCCGCCAGCGCGCCGGGCAGGGCGGTGGTGAGCAGCAGCAGCGCCACGCCCAGCCCGACCCCGACGGCGGTGAGCAGCGCCCGGATCCACCCCTCGCGTCCGCCGGCGAAGGCGAACCGCATGCCCATGCCGAGGTCGCGCGCCCACTGACCCGCACTCATACGACGCGCTCCATGTCCCGTGACTTGCCGTCGCGGACGACGATCTCGCGGTCGGAGTACGCGGCCACCCGCGCCTCGTGCGTGACGAGGACGACGGCGGTGTTGGCGGACCGGGCGGCTTCGGTGAGCAGCTCCATGACGCGCTCGCCGTTGAGGGAGTCCAGGGCGCCGGTCGGCTCGTCGGCGAACAGCACGCGCGGACCGGTGACCAGCGCGCGGGCCACGGCGACCCGCTGGCCCTGGCCGCCGGAGACCTCGCCCGGCCGCTTCTTGCGGACGTCGTCCACCTCGAGCCGCTCCATCCAGCCCAGCGCGGCCCGCTCGGCCTCCTTGCGGGGCGTGCCGTTCAGCCGCAGCGGCAGGGCGACGTTCTCCACACAGGTCAGCTCCGGGACGAGCTGCCCGAACTGGAAGACGAAGCCGAACTCCGAGCGCCGCAGCGCACTGCGCTCGGAGTCGCTCATGGCGGTCAGCTCACGCCCGTTGTAGGTGATCGAGCCGGAGTCGGGCGTGACGATCCCGGCGAGGCAGTGCAGCAGCGTCGACTTGCCCGAGCCGGAGGGTCCCATCACGGCGACGACCTCACCGGGGTGGATGGAGAACCCGGCGCCGTCGAGCGCGGTGGTCGGACCGTAGACCTTGCGCAGGTCCTGGGCGGCGAGCAGGGAGCCGGCGGGAGGGGAGGCGGTCACCGGGTCACCTCCGCGCGGAGCTTGTCCAGGCGCGCCGCGGTCAGCTCGAGCCAGCGCAGATCGGCCTCGAGGTGGAACAGCGCGTGGTCGCAGATGAGCTGGTCGGCCAGATCGCCCTTGCGCTTGCGGTCGGTGAGGATCCGCATGCTGCGCAGATGCTCCGAGCGCTGCGTGTCGAGGATGTCGGCGGCGTCGCGGCTGGTGAGCAGCGCCAGGACGACCTTGGTGTAGAGCGTCGACTGGAGGTACGGCTCCGGCTTCTCCGGCGTGGCGAGCCAGCGCTCGAC
>KL568554.1:129850-135826 GCA_000715605.1 Streptomyces speibonae
GACTGGAGGTACGGCTCCGGCTTCTCCGGCGTGGCGAGCCAGCGCTCGACATCGGTGATGCCGGCCTCGGTGATCGCGTACCGCTTCCGCTCGGGGCCGCCGCCGGCCTCGATGCCGTCGACTTCGACGAGCCCGTTCTTCAGCAGCCGGGACATCGTCGAGTAGACCTGGCCGTAGTGCAGCGGCCGGTCGTGACCGAACTTCTCGTCGAAGGCCCGCTTCAGGTCGTAACCGTGACGCGGGCCGGACTCCAGGAGCCCCAGGAGGGTGTGACCAATGGACATGCGGAGCACTCTACACAGTGTGTATACGCGGGATGTATACGCGGAGTGTGGAGATCATGGCGGGGTGTAGGAGAGCCCAGGTGACGGCCGATTGTCACGGTTCTGCTACTGGGGTTGTGCGCGTCTACTGAGGCCGTGCGCGCCTACTGAGGCGGTGCTCCGTTCCCGGGCGGACGCCCGCGGCGGGGCAGGGGCCCGGCGTCGCCGGGCAGCCGTCCCGCCTCAGCGAGCGCGCGCCGCAGGAGGAACTCGATCTGCGCGTTCGCCGAGCGCAGTTCGTCGTTGGCCCAGCGCGCCAGCGCCTCGTACACCGACGGGTCGAGCCGCAGCAGCACCTGCTTGCGCTGCGGCCGACCCTGGGGGGCCGGGCCCCCGGACGGGGCCGTCACTGGTAGAGCGTCCCGGTGTTGAGGACCGGCTGCGCCGAGCGGTCGCCGCACAGCACCACCATCAGGTTGGAGACCATCGCCGCCTTCCGTTCCGGGTCCAGCTCCACGATGTCCTGCTCGGCGATCCGGGTCAGCGCCGACTCGACCATGCCCACGGCGCCCTCCACGATCTGCTGCCGCGCCGCCACGACCGCGCCCGCCTGCTGCCGCTGGAGCATCGCCGAGGCGATCTCGGGGGCGTAGGCGAGGTGCGTGAAGCGGGACTCGATGATCTGCACACCGGCCGCCTCCACGCGCGCGTGCAGTTCGACCGCGAGCTTCTCGGTGATCTCCTCGGCGTTGCCGCGCAGCGAGAGGCCGCCCTCGTCGTGGGCGTCGTAGGGGTACTCGATGGCGATGTGCCGCACGGCCGCCTCGGTCTGGGTGGAGACGAACT
The DNA here is from genome assembly GCA_000715605.1 of Streptomyces speibonae. Lineage (GTDB taxonomy): Bacteria > Actinomycetota > Actinomycetes > Streptomycetales > Streptomycetaceae > Streptomyces > Streptomyces speibonae. The sequence goes on from KL568554.1 coordinate 130,960, forward strand.
CGACGTAGTCGTCCACCTCGAAGGTGGCCTGCGCGGTGTCCTCCACCCGCCACACCACGACCGCGGCCAGCTCGATCGGGTTGCCGTAGGCGTCGTTCACCTTCAGTACGGCCGTCTCGTGGTTGCGCACCCGCGTGGAGATCTTGGTGCGCGAGGTGAAGGGGTTCACCCAGCGCAGGCCGTCCTGGCGGATCGTGCCCCGGTAGCGGCCGAAGAGCTGCACCACCCTCGCCTCGCCCGGCGCCACCATGTTCAGCCCGCACATCGTGAGGAACGCGGCGATCACGACCAGGATGCCGCCGACGATCAGCGCCGCCTTGGCGCCGGCCGAGGAGACGGCCGTGGCGGAGACGGCCAGCCCCACGCCGCCGAGCAGTCCGGCCAGTCCGAGGACCAGCGCGAGCCCGCCCCCGATGCTGTGCGCCGCGGACTCCCGTACGCGCGGAGCCGGCATCTCGGGCGCGTCGGCGGTGACGTGCGTGTCATGCGCGGACATGGGTGATCCCCCGTTCCTCCGGGCGCCCTTGGCGTGGATTCCACGCGCTAGCACCTGCTAATCAAAGTGATAACACATTACCTGATCGCAGCAACCCCGCACAGGTCTCGTACGTCGGTTCCTGTGAAGCGGGTGCTGATTGTCACGTCCGTAAAGGCCGGATCGGCAGCCCTTTGTCACAGCTCCCGGTGTTAGCTTTCTGAGCTGACCTGAGCGGCGAACCTGTGTGGCAGTTGAGCACACACGAGCGAAGCGGAACGGAAAAGGGCGTATGGGACGAGCGGAAGAAAGACGCGCACGACAGCGCGGTGGGCGCCGTGCGGCACCCAAGGGCCGCTCGTCGCGCGCGGCCGGCCGCACCGGCATCCGCCGCTTCTTCACCTGGAAGAAGATCCTCGGTACCTTCTTCGGCCTCTGCCTGCTCGGCATGGGTGCCTTCATCGTGCTCTACATGATGATCGACATCCCCGAGGGCAACGCCGACGCCAAGCGGCAGAGCAACGTCTACAAGTACAGCGACGGTTCGGTCCTGGCCCGCGACGGCGAGGTCAACCGCGAGGTCGTCGACCTGGCGCAGATACCCAAGCCGGTGCAGCGCACCTTCGTCGCCGCCGAGAACAAGAGCTTCTACAAGGACGCCGGCGTCGACATCAAGGGCACCACGCGCGGCCTGGTCAACACCCTCACCGGCAAGGGCACGCAGGGCGGTTCGACCATCACCCAGCAGTACGTCAAGAACTACTACCTGACGCAGGAACAGACCGTCACCCGCAAGCTCAAGGAGCTGGTCATCTCCCTGAAGCTGGACCGGGAGAAGTCCAAGGACTACATCCTCGCCGGGTACATCAACACCAGCTACTACGGCCGCAACGCCTACGGAATCCAGGCCGCCGCGCAGGCCTACTACCGCGTCGACGCCGAGGACCTCACCGTCGAGCAGGGCGCCTACCTCGCCGCGCTGCTCCAGGCGCCGAGCCAGTACGACTGGGCGGTCGCCTCCGAGAACACCAAGAAGCTGGTCCAGCAGCGCTGGAACTACGTCCTGGACAACATGGTCGAGGAGGGCTGGCTGGAGCGGTCCGAGCGCTCCGGCATGAAGTTCCCCGTGCCCAAGGAGCCCAAGGGCGACCCGGGCATGGCCGGCCAGACCGGCTACCTGGTGCTGGCCGCGAACAACGAGCTGAAGCGGCAACTCGTCGAGGACGGCACGGCGGAGGACACCAAGCAGGCCGACGCGCTCGTCGACGCCGGCGGCTGGACGATCACCCTCAACATCGACAAGAAGAAGCAGGCCGCGCTGGAGAAGTCGGTCAAGAACCAGCTCACCGACCAGCTCGATGCGAAGGAACGCGAGGTCGACGCCGACATCCAGGCCGGCGCCGTCTCCGTGAACCCGAAGAACGGCGCGGTCGTCGCGATGTACGGCGGCGTGGACTACCTCAAGCACTTCACCAACAACGCCACCCGCGACGACTACCAGCCCGCGTCCACCTTCAAGCCGGTGATCCTGGCCGCGGCCCTCGAGGAGGAGGCGGAGACCCAGGACGGCGACCCGATCGACGCCGACACCGTCTACGACGGCACCAGCAAGCGCCCGGTCGTCGACAACGGCAGGAAGGTCGGCTTCGCCCCCGAGAACGAGGACGACCAGGACTACGGCGACATCACCGTGCAGACGGCGATGAACAAGTCCGTCAACTCCGTCTTCGCGCAGATGGGCGTCGACGTGGGCATGGACAGGGTGATGGAGACCGCGGGCGACCTCGGCATGGACGTCGAAGGGCTGGAGGCCGTGCCCGCCCAGACCCTGGGCTCGATGGGCGCCAGCCCGCTGGAGATGGCCGGGGTCTACGCCACCCTCGACAACCACGGCAAGAAGACCACCCCGACGATGATCAAGTCGGCGGAGCACCGCAGCCGCACGGTCACCATGCCCGACGCGGTCGGCGAACAGGTCATCAGCCGTCAGGCCGCCGACACCGTGACCTCCGTGCTCACCGGCGTGGTCGACGACGGTACGGCCCAGAAGGCCGTGCGGGACAACCCGCGGCGCGACGGACGTCAGGTGGCCGGCAAGACCGGTACCTCGGACAACAACAAGTCGGCCTGGTTCACCGGCTTCACCCCCGGCCTGGTGACCTCCGTCGGGCTGTTCGGCGAGGACGACAAGGCCCCGCACCCGCAGGTCGAAATGTACGGGGCCCTCGGCGAGGACCGCGTCAACGGCGGTGGGCCGCCCGCCCGGATCTGGGCGGAGTACACCTTCGGTGTCGCCGCCGAGGGCGGCGAGTTCGACCTGGACACCGAGCAGGGCGCGGCCGTGAAGCCGCCCCGGTCGTCGTCGCCGCCGGAGTCGCCCTCGAACACGCCGAGCCAGGAGGAGACGAGCGAGGCGCCCACCACCCAGGCGCCGCCGGAGACCTCGTCCGCGCCGCCGACCTCGGAGCCGCCGACGACCCCGCCGGAGACGACTCCGCCGCCGACGAAGACGCCCACGAACTCGCCGACCTTCACGATCCCGGGCGACCCGGACGATCCGGGGGACCCGGAGTTCGACGGGGACCAGTAGGCGGCACGCGGACAGGTACCCGCGGACGGCGCACGAAAGGGGCGCCCGGTGAACGCACCGGGCGCCCCTTCGCCGTACGGGCGGTTCAGCCGCCGCGGTTCAGCTCGAACCACACCACCTTGCCCGTGCTCAGCCGGGTCGCACCCCAGCGGCGGGCCAGCCGGTTCACCAGATACAGCCCGCGCCCGCCCTCGTCCGTGGCGCGCGCCTGCCGCAGCCGGGGCAGCTGCGGCACGTCGTCACCGACCTCGCAGCGCAGCACGTCCGTGCGCAGCAGCCGCAGGGTGACCGGCCGCGTCGCGTACCGCACGGCGTTCGTCACCACCTCGCTGACCAGCAGCTCCACCGAGTCGCTGAGGTCCTCCATGCCCCAGCGGGACAGCGCCCGCCGGGCCAGCCGCCGGGCCCGGCCGGGGGCGGCGTCCTCCGGCTCCAGGAACCAGTACGCCACATCGCTCGGCGCGATCCCGTCGAAGCGGGCCGCCAGCAGCGCGATGTCGTCGTCCCGGTCGCCCGGGCCGAGCATGTCCAGCACCTCGTCGCACAGCGCCTCCAGCGGCGGCGGATGGTCCGGGCCGGTCAGCTGCGCGGTCGCGGCGAGCTTCTCGCGCAGCTGCTCGATACCGGTCCACACGTCCCGCAGCCGGGACTCCACCAGGCCGTCGGTGTACAGCAGCAGCGTCGCCCCGGCGGGCGCGTCCAGCTCCACGGCCTCGAAGTCCACCCCGCCCACGCCGATCGGGGCGCCCGCGGGCACCCGCAGCACCTCGGCGCGGCCGCCCAGCTCCAGCAGGATCGGCGGCGGATGACCGGCGTTGGCGATGGTGATGCGGTGCGATACCGGGTCGTACACCGCGTACAGACAGGTCGCCATGCGGTCCACGCCGAGCCGCTGCGCCTGCTCGTCGAGGTGGTGCAGCACCTCCTGCGGCGGCAGATCGAGACCGGCCAGGGTCTGCGCGGTGGTGCGCAGCTGGCCCATGATCGCCGCCGACGTCATGGAGTGCCCCATCACGTCGCCGACCACCAGCGCCACCCGGCTGCCCGGCAGCGGGATCGCGTCGTACCAGTCACCGCCGACCCGCGCCGTCTCCGCGGCCGGGAGGTAGCGCGAGGCCAGCCGCACCCCGGTGCAGCGCGGCAGGTTCTCCGGCAGCATCGTGCGCTGCAGCTCGTCCGCGATGTACGCCTCCCGCCCGTACAGCACCGCCTTGTCGATGCCGAGGGCGCTGTGCGTGGCGAGCTGGGCGGCGACCAGCAGGTCGTCGGCCTCGAACGGGATGCGCTCGGGACGGCGCAGGAACAGCGCCGCGCCGATCACCCGGCGCCGGCCGCGCAGCGGAGCGAGGATCGCCCGCTGTCCGTCCGGGACCGCCGAGGCGCCGTCCGCGCCGAGGAGTTCGGGCAGCGCGGCCCGGGCGGCCGGCGCGTCCGTGAACACCGGACGCACCCCGCGCAGCACCTCGGCGAGCGCGCTGCCCGGCCGCACCGTGCACAGCTCCTCGCCGACCGAGTCCAGCTCGGACGGCTCCGGCGGGAGGGCGACCGGGGCGAACCCGCCCTCGGTGTCCCGCTCGGCCGGTATCCGGTCGGTGCGGCGCAGCCGCAGCACCAGCGGGCCCGTGGGCCGCTCGTCGCCGACCGGCAGCGGGTCGCGCAGATAGACCAGGATCGCGTCGGAGAAGGTGGGCACGGTGGCCCGGCACAGCCCCATCACGATCTCGTCCAGGTCGATGCCGCGGGCGATCCGCCGGGTGGCGGCGCCGACGAACCGCAGCCGGTCGCCGTCCCGCCGCATCGGC
>KL568554.1:136037-137219 GCA_000715605.1 Streptomyces speibonae
CCCGCCGCATCGGCGTCGGCCGCCCCGGCAGTGTCACCTGCCCGGTGCGGCGCTCCTTGCCGCCGGGTGCCTGCGCGGGGGAACGCTCCTGCCCCGCGGCCGGCTGCACCGGGATGCCCTCCGGCGCGGGACGCGGGCGGTGCGTGTCCGCCCCGGCGCCCTGTCCGGCACCCGGCTGGGAGTGCTCCGACTCCGGGGTGTCCGCGGGGGCCTGGCCGGTGCCGTCCGGTGTCACCGCGCCCGGCGTGGTGGCGCCCGGCGACCCCGGGGACGCGGCCCCGGTCGCGGGCGGCTCGGCGCCGGAACGGCCCTGTACCGGTAAGGCGGACCCGGTGTCCGGCACGCGGGCCGGCGGCGGGGTACGCAGGAGCGCCCCGCGGGGATCCGCGGGGTCCACGCCCGGCTGCGGGCGCTCGAAGGAGGTCGGCTGCTCCGTCACGCGTGTCGAGTCCATCCGTCCGGCGCACGCCGTGCGCGCGGTTCGTCCCGCCGAAACTCCGATACCCGGAATACGTGCCCCCGGAACGGATTCCGCGTGTGGTCAGAGGTTGTTCCTGCGCCGCCGGCTGACCGTACCCGGCCGGTACCGGTGTTTCCGTACCCCTCGCTCACGTCCTGCCGCCCCTCGGTGACGTTTGGTCAAGCCCAGCGCGCGCTCCGGCAATTGTTCTCCGCGCCCTTGCGGACGACGATCCTACGGTTCCCGCCCCGGGGCGCAGCAAGGGTCTCACGAGGACGCATGGGCGGGAGTGCGGTCCCAGTCCTGTGGGAGTGACGGTACCGTCCAGGCCGGATCGGGGCGCCAGTTCTCCCATCCGTCCGAGAACGGCGGCCCCCAGTCCTCGATCACCGCGACCGCCGCCCGCCCGGCCCGCCGTACCCGCGCGGCCTGCGCGGAGTCCATCAGGCCGTCCCGCTGGGCCTGCGCGAACTCGTCCTCGTCGCGCCAGTGCCAGCCGCGGTCCGGGTGCACGGAGATGTCCAGGAAGTGATCCTCGGAGTCCACCCCACCGGCCCAACGGGTCAGCGGCTCCTCCAGGTTCACGTACCAGTTCTTGAACCGCCAGCCCGGTTCCCAGAACAGCCACACCGACCAGGGTTCGCCGGGCCGGGCCAGCTTCAGCACGCCGGTGCCGAACCAGCGGCCCCGCCGCACGGTGCGCGGCTTGGTGTACCGGGTGG
>KL568554.1:137438-140490 GCA_000715605.1 Streptomyces speibonae
TCGTGCACGGGCGTGCCGTCCGCGAGGACCGGCCGCATGCACTCGGTGCCGGGCGCCATCCACACGGCGAGCAGCTCCGAGTCGTCGCGTACGACCGTGACGGGGCGCACGATATGGATGTGCGCGCCGCCGTTCTCCCGGTATCGCCACAGGATCTGCGTCCCGGGCGCCCAGTGTGCGGCCGCACGCCCCGCTTCCTCGCGCTTCATCGCTCCGCCCTCTGTCATGAGCAGATTTTAGGTGCCCCAGGCATACGACGCTGCGGCGCCCGTCACGGTTCTCGCCGGGGCACGAGGCGTCACGGGTGGGTCATCCGCAGGACGTCCAGGGCCTCGTCGAGCTGTTCGACGGTGAGGTCGCCGCGTTCGACGTAGCCGCCCTCCAGGACCACCTGCCGGATGGTCTTGCGCTCCGCCAGCGACTTCTTGGCGACCTTCGCGGCCTCCTCGTAGCCGATGTACTTGTTGAGCGGGGTGACCACGGACGGCGAGGACTCGGCGTACTCCCGGGCCCGCTCCCGGTCGGCGACGATCCCGTCGACGGTGCGGTCGGCGAGCAGGCGGGAGACGTTGGCGAGCAGCCGCACCGACTCCAGCACGTTCTTCGCGATGACCGGAAGCATCACGTTGAGCTCGAAGTTGCCCGAGGCGCCGGCGACGGCGACGGTCGCGTCGTTGCCGGTGACCTGGGCGCAGACCATCAGCACGGCCTCGGGGACCACCGGGTTGACCTTGCCGGGCATGATCGAGGAGCCGGGCTGGAGGTCGGGGAGCCGAATCTCGGCGAGCCCGGTGCGCGGGCCCGAGGCCATCCACCGCAGATCGTTCGCGATCTTCGTCAGCCCGACGGCGACGGTCCGCAGCTGCCCGCTGGTCTCCACGACGCCGTCCCGGGCGCCCTGTGCCTCGAAGTGGTCGCGCGCCTCGGTCAGCGGCAGTCCCGTCGCGCGGGCGACCTCCTCGATGACGGCGGCGGAGAACCCGGGCGGGGTGTTGATGCCGGTGCCGACGGCAGTGCCGCCCAGCGGCAGTTCGGCCAGGCGCGGCAGGGAGGCGTTCAGCCGCTCGATGCCGTGGCGCACCTGGGCCGCGTACCCGCCGAACTCCTGGCCGAGCGTCACCGGGGTGGCGTCCATCAGATGGGTCCGCCCGGACTTCACCACGTCGGCGAACTCCTCCGCCTTGCGCTCGAGGGCGGCGGCGAGGTGGCCGAGGGCCGGGATCAGGTCGCGGGTGACGGCCGCGGTGGCGGCGATGTGGAGGGAGGAGGGGAAGACGTCGTTGGACGACTGCGAGGCGTTGACGTGGTCGTTGGGGTGCACCTCGCGGCCCAGCCGCTCGGTGGCGAGCGTGGCGATGACCTCGTTGGTGTTCATGTTGGACGAGGTCCCGGACCCGGTCTGGAACACGTCCACCGGGAAGTGCTCGTCCCAGCGGCCCTCGGCGACCTCGCGGGCCGCCTCCTGGACCGCCTCGGCGATGTCCTTGTCCAGCACCCCGAGGCGGGCGTTCACCTTGGCCGCGGCGCCCTTGATGCGGGCGAGGGCCTCGATGTGGGCCCGCTCCAGACGCTGCCCGGAGACCGGGAAGTTCTCCACGGCGCGCTGGGTCTGCGCGCGCCACTTGGCGTCGGCCGGTACCTTCACCTCCCCCATGGAGTCGTGCTCGATGCGGTAGCGCCGGTCGTCGTCCGTGGTCGTCATCGTGGTACCTCCGAGGAGTCACAGCAGCGGTCCCCGACGAGCGTATTCCCGGACATGCCCTCCGCCCCGCCGCGCGGGCGCACGGCGGGGCGGAGGGCCCGTGGGGGGAAGGGTCAGCCGTTGAGCAGGGTCACGTCGTCCAGGAGGAAGCTCGTCCGCAGGCTGTAGTCCTCACTGGCGGTGAAGGTCACGGTCACGGTCTGTCCGGCGTACGCCGACAGGTCGGCCGAGCGCCGCACATAGCCGCCGCCCGCGTCGGCGTTGGACAGGGTGGCGAGCGTGGTGCTGCCGGCCCGCACGGTGAACCGGTCGTACGCGCGGGAGCCGGACTCGTCGGTGTCGACGCGCAGCCAGTAGCTCAGCGTCGCCCGGGAGCAGTCGGCCGGCACGGTCACCGTCTGGCCGATCGACTCGGTGCTCGTGGACCCGTTCCCGCCCAGCCAGGCGTAGCGGGTTCCGTCGTGGGCGGAGGCGCCGGTGTGGGCGCCGATGACGCCGGTGTTCCCGGTCCAGGGCGAGGTCCCGCTCTCGAACCCGCCGTTGGTGAGGGCGCCGGCGGTGTCGCAGTCGCCGCCCGTGCCGGTGTCCACGGCCCGCTGCCAGAGGGTGTGCGCGATGCCGTCGGCGGCGCGGTCGAGGCCGGTGGTGTTGATGTTGGCGAGGGTGTCGCAGGACCGGTGGTAGCAGGGGTCGTAGGAGGACCCGGCGGTCCCGCCCCACTTGGCGGCCTGCGCGGAGGTCTTGCGGGCGCCGGCGCCCATCGCGTAGCCGGAGGTGGGGATCCCGTACCGCTCGAAGGAGTAGTCGTCGCTGCGTCCGGCGCCCTCGGTGTTCTCCTCGGGCTGCAGGCCGAGCGAGTCCCAGTACGCCTTCATCGGCGCGGCGGCGGCGGAGGTGATGTGGTTGATGAAGTAGCCGCCGTTGGTGGAGGCGACCATGTCGAAGTTGTAGTACGCCCTGATCCTGGCGCGCTCGGCGGACGACAGCGAACGGACGTAGAAGTCGGAGCCGTTGAGGCCCTGCTCCTCGTCGGTCCACCAGGCGAAGCGGACCCGGTCGCGCATGGCCGGGCTCTGCCGGGCCAGTGTCAGGGCGGTCTCGAGGAGGGCGGCGGAGCCGGAGCCGTTGTCGTTCATGCCCGGTCCGGCGGAGACGCCGTCGAGGTGGGCGCCGAACATGTGTACGGTGCCGGCGTCGCCGTGCGGCCACTCGGCGATCAGGTTGGGGCCGGCCCCGCTGGAGCAGCCGGAGGTGCACGGCTGCTCGGTCACGGTGTAGCCGGCGGCCTGCAGCTCGCCCTTCACATAGGCGACGGAGTCGTCGTAACCCTGGCCGGTGGAACGGCGGGTG
>KL568554.1:140717-147932 GCA_000715605.1 Streptomyces speibonae
ACTGAGGTGTTCCTTCACCTTGTCCACGTCGACGTCGGGAGCGGCGGCGACGGTGGTGTCCGTGGTGGTCCGGGAGTCGGCGGCCACGGCGGGGAGTGTTCCGCAGCCCAGCGCGACGGCGAGCGAGACGCCCGCGACGGCGAGTCTTCGTATCACCTTGTCTCCTCCGGGAGGTGGCTGTGGGGGTGAGCCACACAAGGATTGACATGGCATGTGCATGTCGGAGTGACGAGAAGACTCACAGCGATGGTTGATCCCGTCAACAGAACGGGCGGGTCGAAGCCGACATTGTCCGAAAGAAGCACACGATGTCCGCTATCCGGACGGCTAAGTTGAGGGGATGTCAGACGTGACGATCGACCCCGGTGTCGGCATACCCCGGCCGGCCGACGGCGAACTGTGGACCGTGGGCGCGGTGATCCTCGACGGACACGGCAGGGCCTTCGCGCAGAAGCGCGCCCCCGGCCGCCGTCTCTTCCCCGACACGTGGGACATCGTGGGCGGGCATGTGGAGCCGGGCGAATCCCTGCCGGACGCCCTGGCACGCGAGGTCGCCGAGGAGACGGGATGGCAGGTGCGGCGCATCCGCCGGCTGCTCGGCGTGACCACCTGGACCGGCGACGACGGCCTCGGCGAACGCCGCGAGGCCGACTACGTCGTCGAGGTCGACGGTGACCTGGGGCGGCCCGCCCTGGAGTGGTCCAAGCACTCGGCGTACGCCTGGTTCGCCCCGGAGGACCTCGGCCGCCTCAAGGAGAACCGCGCGCCGGGGGAGTGCCTGATCCACGACGTGATCGCGAAGGCGCTGCGCCCCTGACACGGGCCGAGGGGGCGCTCGGACACGGGAGGGCGGGCGCGGGACGGGCGGGCGCGGAGGAGCCCGCACCCGCCCGTCGCGTCCCGCGTCCCGTGGGCGTTACGCCAGACCCGGGCCCCGTACCGGGATCGACGTGAACGTCGGCTGCTGCGGGGCGGGGTCCTGGAAGAAGTCGTTGCCCTTGTCGTCCACGACGATGAACGCCGGGAAGTCCTCGACCTCGATCTTCCAGACCGCCTCCATGCCGAGCTCCTCGTACTCGAGGACGTCGACCTTCTTGATGCAGTCCTGCGCCAGCCGCGCGGCGGGGCCGCCGATGGAGCCCAGGTAGAACCCGCCGTGCGTGCCGCACGCGTCGGTGACCTGCTTGCTGCGGTTGCCCTTCGCCAGCATCACCTTGGACCCGCCCGCCGCCTGGAACTGCTCGACGTAGGAGTCCATGCGCCCGGCCGTGGTCGGCCCGAAGGAGCCCGAGGCGTACCCCTCCGGCGTCTTCGCGGGCCCGGCGTAGTACACCGGGTGGTCCTTCAGGTACTGCGGCATCTCCTCGCCCGCGTCCAGCCGCTCCTTGATCTTCGCGTGCGCGATGTCGCGCGCCACGACCAGCGGACCGGTCAGCGACAGCCGGGTCTTCACCGGGTACTTGCTGAGCTCCGCCAGGATCGCCTTCATCGGCTGGTTGAGGTCGATCCGCACGACGTCGCCGTCGGTGTCGAGCTGCTCGTCCGTCGTCTCCGGCAGGAACCGCGCCGGGTCCGTCTCCAGCTGCTCCAGGAACACGCCCTCGGCCGTGATCTTCGCGACGGCCTGCCGGTCCGCCGAACACGACACCGCGATCGCGACCGGGCACGAGGCCCCGTGCCGGGGCAGCCGCACCACGCGCACGTCGTGGCAGAAGTACTTGCCCCCGAACTGCGCCCCGATGCCGATCTTCTGCGTCAGCTCGAAGACCTTCTCCTCCAGCTCCTTGTCCCGGAAGCCGTGCCCGAGCGGCGACCCCTCGGCGGGGATCTCGTCCAGGTAGTGCGCGGAGGCGTACTTCGCGGTCTTCAGCGCGTACTCGGCCGACGTACCGCCGACCACGATCGCCAGGTGGTACGGCGGGCAGGCGGCCGTGCCCAGCGAACGGATCTTCTCCTCCAGGAACTTCATCATGGAGGCCTCGTTCAGCACGGCCTTGGTCTCCTGGTACAGGAAGCTCTTGTTGGCCGAGCCGCCGCCCTTGGCCATGAACAGGAACTTGTACGCCCCGCCGTCCGTCGCGTACAGCTCGATCTGCGCCGGCAGGTTCGACCCGGTGTTCTTCTCCTCCCACATGGTGAGCGGAGCCATCTGCGAGTAGCGCAGGTTCAGGTTCTTGTACGCGTCGTAGATGCCCTTGCTCAGGGCCTCCTCGTCACGCCCCGACGTCAGCACGTTCTGCCCGCGCTTGCCCATGACGATCGCCGTGCCCGTGTCCTGGCACATCGGCAGCACGCCCGCCGCCGCGATGTTGGCGTTCTTCAGCAGGTCAAGGGCGACGAACTTGTCGTTGGCCGACGCCTCGGGGTCGTCGATGATCCGGCGCAGCTGCGCCAGGTGCGCGGGGCGCAGATAGTGCTGGATGTCGCGGATGGCCTCCTCGGCGAGCTTGCGCAGCGCCTCCGGCTCCACCTTGAGGAACGTCCGGCCGTCGGCCTCGAAGGTGGACACACCTTCGGAGGTCACCAGCCGGTAGGGGGTGGTGTCCTCTCCCATGGGGAGCAGATCGGCGTACTCGAACTCAGGCATCTCGCCCATTCCTCACTCGACGGAAGACCGCCCGCCTCCGTCGGCGGGCGCGCTCCAGCCTAGGACCTGCCCCCGGTGGCGAAGTTGTGAGGTTGTCCTCAGTTGTCCGTCCCGAAGGGTAGTCGCGATCTATCGCGTTTGGGTACGCTGCTGCCGTGGACCTTCAGAAGCACGCCCAGCAGCCGGACACCGCACCCGAGACCGCGGCGGGGGCCGCCGGACTGCGCGCCTCGGACGCCGACCGGGACCGTATCGCCGACCTCCTGCGCGAGGCCCTCGCCGAGGGCCGGCTGACCGCCGACGAGCACGCGGAGCGCGTCGAGGGCGTGCTGGCCGCCAAGACGGTGGGCGAACTGGACGCGTTCGTCCAGGACCTGCCGATAGCCCACCAGCGGCACACGGCGCCCTCCGCCTCCGCCCCCAGCCGCCCCACCCTGGGCGCGATTCCGGCCGACCCCGATGACAACGTGGTCGCGGTGTTCAGCGCCGCCGCCCGCAAGGGCCGCTGGCGCACCGGCCGCCGCATCCACGCCTGGGCGGTCTTCGGCAGCGTCGAGATCGACCTCAGCGAGGCGATGTTCGACCACCAGCAGGTCATGATCAAGGCGTTCTCCGTGTTCGGCAGCGTCGAGATCCGCGTCCCGGAGAACATCTCGCTGCGCGGCACCGGCGGCGGTGTCCTCGGCTCCTTCGAGGTGGACACCCTCGACGCGACCGACGAGGAGGCCCCGGTGGTCTTCGTCGACGGCTGGGCGGTGTTGGGCAGCGTGGAGGCGCGGCCCCGGCGCGGCAAGCTCGTCGCGGACATCCTCGACCGGGTGCAGCGCACGGTCGACAAGAGCATGCGCAAACATCTCGGCCACTGACCCGGCACCGGCGGAGCCCCGTCGGGGACTCAGTGCATAGGCACGCGCACATCGGGTAAGCCTTGCTGCATCGTCTCTCGCTCGCGAAGCCGTCGTCAGGAGTAGACCGTGCTGCAACCGCCGCATTCGTCCCTGCAGGTAGCCGCCGTCCCGGTGCAGCGAGCGGCAGCGCGGGAGAGGGACCAGGACGCCCCCTGGCACACCGAGGCCGTGTGCCGGCGCGACGAGGCGGGACTGTTCTTCGCACCGTCCAAGGAGCCCACCGCGGCCCGGCTCTCCCGCGAGGAGGCGGCCAAGCGGGTCTGCGCCCGCTGCCCGGTCATGGTCGAGTGCCGTGAGCACGCCCTGCTCCAGCCCGAGCCCTACGGCGTCTGGGGCGGCCTCACCGCGGCCGAGCGCCGCGTGGTGCTGGCCCGCCGCAGGCGCCGCGACATGGAGTTGAAGAAGACGGCGGGCCAGAGCCGCATAGCGGCGGCGGGCTAGCACCGCGCGCACGCGGACAATGCGCCCCCTCCGCACAGGGGGCGCATTTTCAGGGCCGCTACCGCGCGGCCGGTCTCACTTGGCCCGGTCGAAGTCGATCGCGCTGTACGCCCGCAGCTTGCTCAACCGGTGCTCGGAGTCGATCCTGCGCACCGTCCCGGACTTCGACCGCATCACGATCGAGTCCGTCGTGGCCGTCTCCGGCCGGTAGCGCACCCCCCGCAGCAGTTCGCCGTCGGTGATCCCGGTCGCCACGAAGAACACGTTGTCCCCGGTGACGAGGTCCTCCGTGGTCAGCACCCGGTCCAGGTCGTGCCCCGCGTCGACCGCCCGCTGCCGCTCGTCGTCGTCCTTCGGCCACAGCTTGCCCTGGATCGTGCCGCCCAGGCACTTCACCGCGCAGGCCGAGATGATGCCCTCGGGGGTGCCGCCGATGCCGAGCAGCAGGTCGATGCCGGTGCCCTCGCGCAGCGCGAGGATCGAGCCGGCCACGTCGCCGTCGGAGATCAGCTTGATGCGCGCGCCGGTCTCCCGGATCTCCCGGATGATGCCCTCGTGCCGCGGCCGGTCGAGGATCACCACGGTGACGTCCTCGGGCGTGACCCGCTTGGCCTTGGCGACGCGGCGGATGTTCACGTCGACCGGGGCGTTGATGTCGACGAAGTCGGCCGCCTCCGGACCGGTGACCAGCTTGTCCATGTAGAACACGGCGGAGGGGTCGAACATCGAGCCGCGCTCGGCGGCGGCCAGCACGGCGATCGCGTTCGTCATGCCCTTGGCGGTCAGCGTGGTGCCGTCGATCGGGTCGACGGCGATGTCGCACTCGGGTCCGGTCCCGTCGCCCACGTGCTCCCCGTTGAAGAGCATCGGGGCCTCGTCCTTCTCGCCCTCGCCGATGACGACGACGCCGTTCATCGAGACGGTGGAGACGAGGGTGCGCATGGCGCGCACCGCGGCACCGTCGGCACCGTTCTTGTCACCGCGCCCCACCCAGCGGCCCGCGGCCATCGCCGCTGCCTCGGTGACCCGTACGAGCTCCAGGGCGAGGTTCCGGTCGGGTGCCTCGGAGGGGACATCGAGCTCGGACGGCAGGTGATGGTGTTCGGTCATCGGAGCGCACCTTTCTGTACGACGACGGCCGGTTGAGGGTATGGGCCACGACTCTATCGCCAGACAGACAAAATGAGCAGGGCCCCCCACGGATGAGCGCTTCGGGCACCTGCGACGATAGGGGCGTGGCAGGAACGAGCAGCATGCAGAAGTCGGCCAGGGACATGATCCTGTCCCTGGCTCTCATCGTGCTCGCCGCGGGAGTCGTCTGGCTGTTCATCCCGCACGAGGACGGCGAACCCGACATCAAGCGGGTCGACTACCGGGTCGACCTGCTCACGGCCCGCCGGGCCGCCTCCTACCCCGTGGCCGCGCCCGAGGGACTGCCCCAGGAGTGGAAGCCCACCTCGGTCCGCTACCAGGGTGCGGAGTCCGAGGCGTGGCACCTCGGCTACCACGCCCCCGACGGGGAGTACGTGGCGGTCGAGCAGTCCGCGGGCAAGCGCTCGGCGTTCATCGAGGACGCGACGCAGGGCGCGACGAAGACCGGGACCACGCAGGAGATCGACGGCCGGACGTGGACGCGCTACGAGGGCGACCACTACGACGCGCTGGTCCTGGAGGGGACCGAGGGCTCGACCACGATCGTGACGGGCACGGGGTCGTTCGGGCAGCTGACCGAGATGGCCGGGGCCCTCCGCACCGAGTGAACGGCCGCGCCTAGTTAGTGAACGGCCGCGTCCAGTACGGTCGCCGTCATGGACGAGAACAGCACGCACACCGCCGTCGGCGGTCCCCAGGACTTACCGAGCAATCGGGGCCGTTGGGGTGACGACGACGAGCACGGCACGCTCAACCTCATCACCGAGGAGGCCCGTGCCAGGGGAGCGGGCGAGGCCCGTACGGGACGGGCGGTGTCGCTGGCGCTGCCGATCCGGCCGACGCCGCTCATCAGCGGTCCGTTCGCGCCCTCCACCCAGGACGCCTCGCCGGTCCAGCAGGTGATGGTGTACACCGGCTCTCCGGCGATGGCGACGGCCGAGGTGATGGTCGTCACCAACCACCATCCCCGCTCGACCCACCTCGACGCGCTGGCGCACATTCCGCGCGACGGGCAGGTCTACCCGGGCCGGCCCCTGGCCGAGAGCGTGACCCCGGCCGGGGCGACGCACGCCTCCACGACGTCGTACGCCTCCGGGATCGTCACCCGGGGCGTCCTCCTCGACCTGGCGTTCGACGGCCCGCTGCCCAGCGGCCACGCCGTCACCTCGGCGGACTTCGAAGCCGCCGAGGAACGTCAGGGGGTGCGGCTGGAGTCCGGTGACGCCCTGGTGGTGCGCTGCGGGTGGCCCATGACGCCCGATCCCGCCCGGGCCATGCCGGGGATGAGCATGGACGCGCTGCGGTGGATGCACGAGCGTGGCGTCGCGCTCTACGTCGGTGACATCGGCGACGCGCATCCGCCGCTGGACCCCGCGTCACCCGCGCCGATGCACGGCGTCGCCCTCCCGATGCTGGGCATGCCGCTGGTCGACGCGGCCGAGCTGGACGAACTGGCGTCGGTCAGCGCGGAACTCGGCCGCTACGCGTTCCTGTTCACAGCCGCCCCACCCCGCATATACGGCCTCACGGGCGTCCCGGTGAACCCCCTGGCGATCTTCTGACCCAGGGCCACTCGGGGCCGGTGACCACGAGCCCCCTCCACCGGGCCGCCGGACAACGCCCGTGGCCCGGCGGGGGCCCGCCCGGTGTCGGCGAGGGGATGGCCCGGTGCGGGTGCGGGCGGGGGCCCGGTATCGGCGCAGGGCCCGGCGTGACGGAACGGTGGGGCAGGGCGTCCGGTGGTCGGTTGGGGCGCCCGGGGCGGTGTCCGGTGATGGGGGCGTGATGTGCGGTTGTCGTGTGGGGCCTGGCAGTCGCGCGGCGACTGGGCGGCCCGGGGGAGCCGAGGACCCGTCCGGTAGGTGGGGGCCGGTATCGGCGGGGGTGCGGCCCGGCCCGGCGCGGGGGGTGTGGGGCCGGTGTGGGCGGGCTGGCGTCCCGGGTGGTCATGGGCACGGGTGTTCGGTGGTGGTGGCGTGGTGTGCGGTGTCGTGGGGGGGCTGGCAGTCGCGCGGCGACTGGGCGGCCCGGGGGAGCCGAGGACCCGTCCGGTAGGTGGGGGCCGGTATCGGCGGGGGTGCGGCCCGGCCCGGCGCGGGGGGTGTGGGGCCGGTGTGGGCGGGCCGG
>KL568555.1:0-3634 GCA_000715605.1 Streptomyces speibonae
TGTATAAGAGACAGGTCACCGTCCACGACACCGTCCTCACCGCTCGGCGCACCCACTAGCCCCGCCACCCGCGAACAGCCCGGCACCGCACAGGAAAGAGCACGACCATGCACCACGACCTCGCCCAGCAGACCGCTCTGGTCACCGGCGCCACCGCCGGCATCGGACGGGCCACCGCCCTGGCCCTGGCAGCCCGCGGCGCCGACGTCGTCGTCCACGGCCGCGACGAGCGGCGCGCCGCCGACACCGTTCGGCGCATCGAAGCGCTCGGCGCCAAAGCCCGCTTCGAGCCCGCCGACCTGTCCGACCCCGCGCAGGTGACCGCTCTGGCCGACCGCGCCGGAGCCGTCGACGTCCTGGTCAACAACGCGGGGATCTTCCACTTCGCCCGCACCGTCGACACCACCCCCGCCACCTTCGACGCGCACATCGGCATCAACCTCCGCGCCCCCTACCTCCTCGTCCAGGCCCTCGCCCCCGGCATGGCCGAGCGCGGCCGCGGCGCCATCATCAATGTCAGCAGCGGCGCGGCCGGCACCCCCGGCCTCGGCAGCGGCGTCTACGGGGCCACCAAAGCCGCCCTGGAATCCCTCACCCGGGTATGGGCCGCCGAGTTCGGTCCGGCCGGAGTCCGCGTCAACGCCGTCGCCGCCGGGCCCACCCGCACGGAGGGCACCGCCGCCTACGGCGACGCCTTCGAATCCGCGGGACAGGCCGTCGCCCTCCGGCGCCTCGCCGATCCGGAGGAGATCGCCGGAGCCATCGCCTTCATGGCCTGCTCGGAGGCCAGTTACGTCAACGGCGCCACACTCGCCGCGATGGGCGGTCAGCCCGCCCTCGGCTGACCGGCGGACAGCGCGGGCGCTAGCGGGCGGTGCCGAAGTCCTGGGTCCAGTAGGACCCGGGCTGGGCGAGGCCGACGCCGATCTCCTTGAAGGAGCAGTTGAGGATGTTCGCCTTGTGGCCGGGGCTGGTCATCCAGCCCTGCATCACCTGCTCCGGGGTGGAGTAGCCGTAGGCGACGTTCTCGCCGTAGGTGCTCCAGCTGTAGCCGGCGCGGGTGATGCGGTCACCGGGGGAGGAGCCGTCGGAGCCGGTGTGCGACATGGTGCCGCTCGCCGCCATGTCCTCGCTGTGCTTCTGCGCTGCCTCGGTCAGGGGGGCGTTCACCTGCACCGGGGAGCAACCGGCCTTGGCGCGTTCGGCGTTGACGAGTTCCACGACCTCGGCGACGGCGCCCGAGGCCGGGGTGCCGCCCGTCGGGGCGGGGCTCGAGGCGGACGCGGAGGGCTCGGGAGCGGCGGTGGTGGGCTCGGGGGCGGCCGTGGAGGGCTTGGGCGCGGCCGTGGTCGGCTTCGGAGCCGAGGCCGCGGGCTTCGAGGCGGGCCGGGAGGCGGGCGCCTCGGGAGCCTTCGTCTTCTTCTTCCCCGGCTTGTACGACGGCTCGGTGCCTTGGCGCTTCGACGTGCCGGGCCTGTCGGGGCCCTGGGTGGCGGACGGCGTGTCCGACGGGGCCGCGCGGCGCTCGCCGTGCTGCTGGCCGCTCCACTGCCGGTACCAGTCGGGCCCGTCCCAGCGGTCGCGGTCCGCGACGGAGGCGGCGGAGTCCCGGTGCTGCCGTTCCTCACCGCCGGGCCAGTCCGTACAGGCCATGGCGACCGAGGGTATGCCTATGACGCCGATGGAGAGTGCCGCGACGACCGTGCGGCGGTACTGCTGCTGATGGCGGTGCTTTCCCATGAGTGACCTCACCCCTGCTGTCCGGAGGCTGGTCATTCTTCGGACGGCCCGCCGCCCGGTGCAAAGGGCTCTCCTACTACCGCGTCTCGTAGCTCCACGGGGGCCTTGCGGTGAGCCGGGGGAGCGTGTTGACCCCCTGGTGAGGGGTGCCTCGGGACGCCTGTCGCCTCGTCAGAAAGCCTCATGCGGCCCACGGGCGACGGCATCCGCCTTCCCGCCCGGCCGCCACCCGCCGCGTCCGGGACCGCTTCCGTGGCAAGCCGGACAAGTCCCCCATGTCGTCGGCGAGGCTCCTACTAAGCGACCCGGGCAGATCACGAAACCGGTGTGACGGATGTCACGGAACCATCAATTCCGGATCGTCGTCACCCGTCCCCCAGGGCGGCCACGGCCTCCTTGGCCGCCTTGATCGCGCCCTTGTTGATCACATCCGTACCCGGCGCCTTCTTCGACTCGAAGTCGCTGCCGTTGTACGTCACGATCACCAGCGCGTTGGCGGCACGCGCCACCACCACACCCTCACGGGTCTGCTGCTTGTCCTCGGTGGTCAGATTCACCACCGAGTACGCCTCGTCCCCGAGCCCGGGAACCGCGCCCCCGCCGCTCTTCTCCTCAAGTCGCCCCTGGTACGACTTCTCCGCCGCCTCGTCGGACTCCAGCACCTCGAAGGACACGTCGAGCCACCGGTAGTCGTAGCCCTTGAGGGCGTTCCACGAGCAGGTGCGGCGCAGATCGGCGTCGGTGGACGGTATCTCCTTGCCGGCCGTCTTGGCCCCGGGCACAAGGGACTTGATGCTCTTGTCGGAGACGCTGTCGCACGGCGCGGGCGCCGCGGCGTACGTCTTCACCGCCTGGGTCTCGGACGGGGCGGAGGCCGACTGGGTCTTCGTCTTCTCGGTGGGGCTCTTGTCGGCGGCGGCCTCCTGGGTGGCCAGCGGGCCGGAGGACAGGGCCCAGCCCGCGGCGGCGAGGACGACCACCGGGGACAGGCGCGCGGTCAGGGCGATCGGCAGAGAAGAAAAGGAAGGCACGGCGCACTTCTCGTGGGGGAAGGTGCGGAGGGAGTCCGCACTGCGGACGGGACGCCAGTGTCACACGCATCGCAGTGGTGCGGAAGGGTCAACTCGCTCCGTAGGCGCGCGGTGACGGGGACGTACCGTCCGAGGCGGCCGATTGCCTCGATTCCTCTGGATAACAAACGATTTGGGCGACTCGGGGCACGCGTCGGGCGGCTCACGGCACGCGCGCGATCCACTCCGGCGTCGTGAACTTGCTCCCCGCCAACTCCTGTGCGCGGGCCAGTTCCTCGTCCGTCACCTTCCCGTCGGCGAGACCGTAGCGGGCGCGGAACGAGTCGACCATCCGCTCGATGACGGCCTCGCGCGGCAGACCGGTCTGCCGGCGCAGCGGATCCACCCGCTTCTTCGCGCTCCTCGTCCCCTTGTCGGACATCTTCTCCCGCCCGATGCGCAGCACCTCGAGCATCTTGTCGGCGTCGATGTCGTACGCCATCGTCACGTGGTGCAGCACCGCGCCCGGGCCCCCGTCGGGACCCACCATCCGCTTCTGCGCGGCCCCGGCGATCTTGCCCTGCTCGGTGGCGATGTCGTTGAGCGGCTGGTACCAGGCCCGGATGCCCATCTCACCGAGCGCGCCGAGCACCCAGTCGTCGAGGTAGGCGTAGCTGTCCTGGAACGACAGCCCCTGCACCAGCGCCTCGGGCACCGACAGCGAGTACGTGATGGTGTTGCCGGGCTCCACGAACATCGCTCCGCCGCCGGAGATCCGGCGCACCACCTCGATGCCGTGCCGCCGCGCGCCCTCGGGGTCCACCTCGTTGCGCAGCGACTGGAAACTGCCGATGATCACGGCCTGTCTCTTATACACATCTCTG
>KL568555.1:3829-7019 GCA_000715605.1 Streptomyces speibonae
AAACTGCCGATGATCACGGCCGGGGCGCCCCACTCCCACACCCGCAGCGTCGGGGGGCGCCGGCCGGCGGCGACCTCGGCGGTGAGCACCTCGTCCAGCGCCATGTGCAGGGCGGGGGACTGCGGCCCCTCGTGGATGAACTGCCAGTCGTAGTCGGTCCAGTCGGTGGCGTGCGCCAGCGCGCGGCGCACCGCGATGCCGACGCCCTCGGACGTGAGCCCGTACATCACGGTGCCCTCGGGGAGGGCCGCGTCGATCCGCGCGGCCAGGTCGGCGGCGTCGGTGTCGGCGGGGGCGCCGGCCAGCGCGCCGTTCACGGCGTCCAGGGCCTCGTCCGGTTCCAGGAAGAAGTCGCCCGCCACCCGGGGGTGCCGCAGCACACCGTCCGCCACTTCCACGTCCACGACGACGAGCTTGCCGCCGGGGATCTTGTACTCACCGTGCACGGCTCCGCCTTTCCCTCTGCCGACCGGGCCAACACCGACGGGGGCGATGTTGTTCCCGGCCCGTGGTTTCCGGCCCGTGGTTTCCGGCCGCGCCGCCGGGCGCCGGGTGTGACCCCGGTGCCCGGCGGCACGGACAGGGGACGTGTCGGTCAGCGGGTGCCGACCTCGACGGGGGTGCTGGCGCTCGTCTCACTCCCCACCTGGAACGTCAGGGACGTGCGGCCCGCGATCGTCGGGTCGACGGCCCGGACCGCCACCCACGCGCGGGACTCGGAGACCTTGCCCGACAGGGCCAGGTTGACCTTGGAGAAGGTGAGGGTCCGGCCGTCCGGGGAGAGCCGGCCGATGAACTGCTTGATGGCTCCGTCGCTGTCCATCACCGTCAGCTGGTAGCCGGGATTGCCCTGCTCCACGAACCGCAGTCCCATGCCCTGGGGCAGGGTGACGGTGACGGTCTGCTCGGCGACCGGCCCCTCGTGGGTGGTGAGGTGCACCCCGGGGTAGCCCTCGGAGCCCCCGGCGGTCAGCCTGACGTCCGGCGGCCCGCCCGGGGCCACGGAGAAGTCGGCGGTGCGGGCGGCCGTGTAGCGGAAGTAGACGCTCCCGAGCTGGAAGGCGTCCTCCGGCCGGTCCGGATTCCAGCTCAGGGCGCTGGCCTTGCCGTCGGAGGTGTTGGTCGACTGCGGCCAGACCAGGAACCGGTAGTAGCCCGGCTTGTCCCCCTCGTCGAGCAGGTTGACGGCGTCCAGGATGCGCTTGTTGCGGGTGCCGGCGTCCGAGTGGCCCTTGACGTTGAGCTTCACCGGAGACGGAGTGAGGTGGGACGGCGTGCCGTCCTCGTGCACCAGCTGGTAGTACACGTGATCGCTGTTGTTGCCCGGCAGGTCCCTCCTGTCCTGCCGGGGGTTGACCAGGTCGACGATGAACTTGTCGGCGATGTAGCCGTTGTCCGCCACGCATCCGAAGCCGGCCTGGCTGTTGGGGGTCCCGCCCCAGCCCGTGTCATAGGGCAGACGGACGAAGGGCCGCCCGATCCGCCCGTTGTTCGGGTCGTACGTCGGCCAGAGGACCTCGATGTCCACATGCGTGGTGCGGGTGGAGCCGTCGCTGAGGTGAACCTTCACGCCGAGCCGGTAGGCGCGGCTGTACTCGCCCCGCTCCGGGGCCGCGTCGACGTTGAGGTCACCGCGCAGCGTGAAGGTGAGCACGTCGGAGTCCGCGAGGAACGTCACGTCGATGACCTCGTACTCCTGGTTGATGCCACCCCGGCCGCGCGGCACCTGGACGGCGGTGATGTACGACCGGTCGTCCCGGCCGTAGTAGGCGTACTCGACCTTGCTGATCCTGACGCCCATGCCGACCCGAATGCGGCCGTCGTACCGGAACTCGGAGTCCCACACCGAGAACCGGTTCGCGTACCCGAGGGTCCTGATGCCCGTCAGCTCCGGGTCCGAGGCCCGGACCTCGGCGGGCGCCGCCGCCACGGCCACTGCTGTCGCTGGTGCGTTCATGTCCATCTCCTTGTGCGTGGTGGGCGCATGGCCCTGGTGGAAGTACCGCTGCGGGGACCACGCGGACGGTGGTGGCCCGCGCGGTCCGGTACCGGGGGGTGAGGGTGCGCTGGGGCATGGTGGGGCGGCCTCCCGGGGACGCCGGGGACTCGGCGCTCAGTGGCGGTGGTGGGTCTGGGCTCCGGAGCGCCGTGGCGGGCACGGGCGGGGATCGCCGCCACGCGGCGCACCGACGTCGCCCGGGCCGTGCCCCGTCTCGGAGGCGTCGACGAGCGCGCCGAGGGGGCGCACGGGAATCTCGCGCCGGGGGCGCGTCCCGGGCAGCGACTCGATGGCGTCGCACCACAGGTCCAGGTCGGGTGCGGCGCTCAGCTCGAGGGACCGGGCCCTGGCCCGCCGGGAGGCCCTGGCCCAGGTGTCCGGGTCCTTCAGGGACGCCAGGGCGCCGATCCAGGCGTTCAGGTCGTCGCGGTAGGCGAAGATCCCGGCCTGGCCCAGGGACTCCACCAGCCCGGGGGTCGGATGGGCGATCACGGGGATGCCGGAGGCGAACGCCTCCACCGCCACCCGCCCCCACGACTCGTACAGGCTCGGCATGAGCACCACGCGGGAGCGGTTGTAGACGTGCTCGCGCATCTGCTGCCCGGGCACCGAGTCGAGCACCTCGCAGTTGGGCAGCCGCGGCGGCGGCATGATCTGCTGTCCGTAGGCACCCTGGACGCCCAGGAACCTCCACTCGGGCGCCCAGGCGGCGATCTGCCAGAACAGCTCACCGCCCTTGTCGGGGTTGAGGTTGACGAGGGTGGCGCAGTCGCCGGGCCGCGTCCGGTACTCCTCGGCGATCACGGGCGGACGGACGACGATGCTCTGCCGCGGCAGGAACTCCCGCGGGTAGCGGGCGTAGAAGATCTCGCCGTCCCGGCGGATCCACTCACTGTTGTAGACGACCAGATCGGCACCCGCCGCGTCGTGGAAACTGGTGGCGAAGTTGTCGTGGCAGATCACGGCCAGCGGGATGAGGCGCTCCCGGGACAGACCCGCCACCAGGGGCACGTTCTCGTAGTGGGACACCAGCACGTCCGCCTTGTGGGCGTCGGCGGCGAAGTCCATGCCCTCCTGGAAGGGAACGACCCGCACCCCGTCGATCTCGTAGGTCTTCTCGCTCCTGCCGGGGTGCGACAGCCAGACCGAGACATGGTGGCCGCGCTCGGCGAGGGGACGCAGCATCGAATG
>KL568555.1:7209-10385 GCA_000715605.1 Streptomyces speibonae
GCTCGGCGAGGGGACGCAGCATCGAATGCAGCATCCACTCCGAGCCGGCGTTGTGGTCCGGCGGATACCCGTACACCCGGGCCACGATGGTCATGCGCCGCACGGTCGGTGCCACGGCCAGTCGGTAGGGGCGCGATGCCATCTGGTGCACCAAGGGTTTCCCTCCGGAGGGGACGAAGTGTGGGGAGCGGTGGCGAAGCGGGGCCGCGTCGGCCGCCAACTCCGCCCTCTCCATTGGGCCTTGCGGCTCCCGTACGGAACCAGTACCTCCGCCCGAAACCACCGTTACGTGCCCTCCCGAGGCACATGCCCGGGAAGCGCACGACGCGAAGCCCACGACCACTCGCGCCGGTCGCGAACAAGCCACCTTCCGCCCCCACTTCAGCCACGCCGGGACGCAGCCGTGGGCGGTCATGCGGTGCGGAACCACATCCTGTGCATCGAGGAACCTGAGCATCGTGGCCCTGCTCGGGGCCAGAATCGCTACCATCAGACCTGGTTTGTAGTGCGGTGCCCTTCTGTGCGAGAGCACCGGATGAACGGAACGGGGGCCTGTGGAACGTTCGATTGTCTTCGTGCACGGAACGGGTGTGCGTGCCGAGTCGTACAACGCGACCTTCGAGGTGGTGCGAGCCGCGCTCGGCAAGCCCGGCCGGGAGGTGCGTGGTTGTTTCTGGGGGGCGGAGGAGGGGGCGAAATTCATCTGCGGCGGAGCCTCGGTCCCCGGCTACGGAGAGTCCGGGGGCGGGAGGTCCGAGGCCGGTGACGAGAGCATCGCGGTGTGGGGGGGTGCTCTATGCGGACCCCGGATACGAGCTGAGGTTGCTGGGCCTGCGGCCCGCAGCCAAATCGGGTATGGGACGAGGAACTCCGCCCTCGAAGCGATTCCTGGACTTGATCCGGACCTACCGCCCCTCCACCGACGCCGTCGCGGCCTTCCGGGCACGTGGTCTGCTCGACGACCTCGGTGATGCGCTGCGCACCGTGCAGGAGTCACCCGAGCTGCGGGACGCCGCGGCCACGGTTGACGAGAACGGCTACGAGCACCGGCATGCGGTGGCACGAGCAGTCGTAGCAGCGACGTTGTCGGCGGCTGGCGAGCGTGGGGCCGACGCAGTGGACGGTCTCACCCGCGACGCACTGCTTGCCGCGCTCAGCTCCGACTTGCATTCACAAAGCCGGGCGCTGCCCGGCAAGGTATGGAAAGCCGCAGCCATGCCGGCCATGCGGGTCATGACGCGCACCGCTGCGAACCGGCGTGGTGCACTCAGCGACGGCGTATTGCCGATGACCGGGGACATCCTTCGCTACCAGGCCCGCGGGGACGGAGTACGGCAGCTGATCAAGCGGACGATCGAGCACACGCCGGGGGAAGCGGTCACGGTGCTGGCCCACAGCCTGGGCGGTGTTGCCTGTGTGGACCTTCTGGCCATGGAAGATCTCGGCAGGAGGGTGGATCAGCTGATCACCGTCGGTTCGCAGGCACCGTTCTTCTACGAGTGCGGCGCCTTGGCCTCCGTCGAACACCCGGAGACGCTGCCAGGTCACTTCCCGCATAGCTGGTTGAACATTTACGACCCATGGGATCTGCTGGCCTACCGTGCGGCGAAGGTGTTCCCGCGGCATGCCAGTGACGTCGAAGTCAGCAATGGGCAGCCTTTCCCCTTCGCGCACAGCGCCTACTGGTCCAACAGCAAGGTATGGGACGCCATCGGCACATGGCTGCACTGAACCGCGTCGATCCGAACGACATCCACGCCGTCGTCGTGGGGCTGGAGCACTACCCTCACGCCCCACGCGGCTGGAGTCTGCGCGGGGCGGGGGAGGACGCCCTGCGTTTCGCGCGCTGGCTGCAACAGGGCGGGGTACCGCCGCAGAACATCAGATTCTTGTTGTCCCCTCTGGAGGAGAGCCAGGCATCCCTCGCGGCGGCTGCCACCGAAGCGGGTCTCGGATACCGGACGGTTGCCTCGGCCGGCGAGATCCGGGATGTCTTCATCCGGGAGCTGAAAGACACGACCGGCGAGCTGTTGTATGTCTACTGGGGCGGCCATGGCGTTCTGGGAGAAGACAGCCGGCTGCTCTTCTACCCTGATGCCTCCGCCGAGGACAAACTCTGCCTTCGTGTGGAGGAACTTCGGGTGTTCCTCACCCAGATGGCATCTCGCGGATTCAGCCAACAGGTTCTCTTCTTCGATGCCTGCGCCACCTTCGTGGAAGAACACGGCGCGGAGTCCGCGCCCGTCGTCATGCCCTTCCCCAACCCGGACCGGGAGACGGTCCACAGTTCCTGCTGCACGCTTCCCTCGACGGACAGGCCGCCGAACAGGATGACGCGGCCGGAAGCGGCGCGTCCTCCACGATGCTGCTCGAGTGGCTGGAACAGCGTGCTGCCGACCTGCACCCGGACTTGTCCGCGCTCCACGACGACATCAGAAAGCACTTCGAAGCGCAACGCGCGGCCGGAGGACCCGAGCAGACCCCGGTCACCTGTCGCTACCGCACGCTCGACGGCACACAGGACGACACCGAAACCTATGCGGCGCCGGTCGACCACACCGCCCGGCTCGAAGTCAGCGGCATCTTCGAAAGCGCGTTGCCCCACGAGGGAAGACGCAAGGTGTATGCCGCGCAGGTGGCCAGGGCGTGCGGGGCGGCCCGGCTCGCCGCCGGCTACTCCACCGAGGTCTTCGCACAGGTGTTGCTCGACACTCCGCGAGCGATGGCCACCCTCATCCATTTGCTGTCGGCAGACGGCGAATCCAATACGGCGGAGCCCCTCCTCGCTCTGGCTCTCAGCCATACTCCGCCGGGGCTGCTGTCGGTGAGCGAATACTCCGGACTGCGTGAGCTGCTGACACAGGCACCCGAGATGTCTCCGGCCCTGGTGAACGCGATCACACAACACATTCTGCCCGGCGGGAGCGGCGTTCAGATCGAAACCGGCGGCACAGTGGGGGAAGCCCAACTGCTGGCCCACATGGAGAACCTTGAGCAGCATCCTGGCGGATACAGCCACACTGATCACGGAAGACGCACAGTTCCCGCGGTCATCCGTTTCACCCAGCACCTCACCGCGGTCTTCGACCAGTATCCGACATGGTGCCGGGAGTTGGAGGTGTGGGGCCGGCGGGTCGCCGAGCGGCTCGGAGTGGATGCCGAGACTCTTGATGAGC
>KL568555.1:10602-18458 GCA_000715605.1 Streptomyces speibonae
GCCGAGACTCTTGATGAGCTGCGCGCGACCGCCAGTGCCTGGGCCTGTGCCTTCAAGGGATCCGGCAACCCCCCGCGTATCGTCGTGCAGGTCTATCCCGAGCACGCCACCGAGACGTTCACCTGCGTCGTCTGGACCGATCAAGGAACCGGAGAACTGGTCCGGTACTCGCACGAGGACAACGGCGTCCCGCTCGCGCCGGCGCAGGCCGTCCAATTGATCCAACGCGCCACCAGATCGCTGTCGGTCAGCGACGCCGAAGCGCCGGTGGTGGAGATCGTGCTGGATGCCGGGGACATGCGCGCCGTCCCCGTGTACACCTGGGCCGACGCCAGTCACGTCGTCCCTCTGCTGCTCGCCGTCCGGCGTCGGATAACCCTGCGCTGCGCCCCATTGGCCAGTGTCGAGCACGAGGAGGAACGCCGCACCAGGCTGGAGAGACGGTGGAGCAACCGTGCCGACGGCAGAACGGTGTACCTCGACCAGGGGCACACCCAAGGCATGAGCGCCTACGGCGCCCTGGAAGACGATCATGATGTGGCCCGCGTGGTCGTTCGGACCGGCTGCCACGACAGCGCTCAGCTGATCCAGCTGGCCCTGTATCTGGGCTACCCCGTGATTCTGTGGGATCACGACGCCCCCCAGGCCGTTGCCGACACGCATTTCGCGCCGCTCGACCCCGAGGGTGCACTCCCCGAGTTGCCCGAACGGGTCCGCAGGTATTGGGCGAAGGTCTGCACGGATCCTGCACGTCACCCTGTCCGGCCGGTTCTGCTGCTGGACAATCCTGAACGGACGTTGCCTCCGGTCCTGACAATGACCCGTCATTTCGCAAGCGACGAAGCGAGTATCTGATGACCAGCCAGGCCGAACCCGACCCTCGCGGCAGCAACCCGCAGGCCCACGCCGAGGAAGCCCCGTGGCGGATCTTCCGGGGCGACGGCAGGAAACGCACCGACGTTTCCTTCCCCGAAGCGCCGCCCTGGCGCCGCTTCGGCCCCGCCGAGCTCCCTGAGCCCGACGGGGAGGCCGGGAACCCGGTGCATCACCGGACCGGCTACGTGATCGGCCGTGCCGAGACCGAAGTGGTCAACGCCGCCCTGCATCTGCGACGTCCGCTGCTGGTGACCGGCCACCCCGGAGTCGGCAAGACCTCGCTCGCCGAGGCCATCGCGCATGAACTGGACTTGGGCCACGTCCTGCGCTGGCCCGTCAACAGCCGCTCCACCCTCCAGGACGCGCTGTACCGCTACGACGCCATTGGCCGCCTCCAGGAAAGCAATCTTCCCCGCGCCGACGACGAGCCACCGCCGCCCATCGGAAATTTTGTGCGGCTCGGCCCGCTCGGGACGGCGCTGGCGCCGACCGACACACCGCGCGTCCTCCTCATCGACGAACTCGACAAGGGAGACGTGGACCTGCCCAACGATCTCCTCACGGTGTTCGAGGAGGGCAGCTTCGAGATCCCCGAGCTCTCCCGCCTCCCCGGAACACAACCAGAGGTCGAGGTCTTCACCGCGGACCACGGCGGCCGCACCGTTGTGGAGCGCGGCTGCATCACCTGCACACAGTTTCCCATCGTGGTGATCACCAGCAACGGAGAACGCGACTTTCCGCCCGCCTTCCGGCGCCGTTGTCTGCCACTGCACTTGGCCGACCCCGACGAAGAGCGGCTCAAAGAGATCATCACCCAGCATCTCGGCGAGGACGCACTGGCCGCGGCAGGAGATCTGTTGCAGACCTTCATGGGCCAGCGCGCCGTCGGGGAACTTGCCACCGATCAGCTGCTTAACGCCGCTTTTCTCCGCCTCGGAGGACTCCGTCTCGACGATCCGGAAGGCCTGCTGAAGACCGTGCTGCACCGGCTCAACGCGGGTGGATGAGCGATGTTCCGGGATCTGCAGCGGATCCTGCGCGCCACCGGGATGCCGTTCGGCGACGAGGAACTCCTCGACGCCCTGTGGCTGGTCTCCCGCTTGCCCCAGGGCACGGACACCTTTCTGGCCGCTCAATGGGCGGTCGCGCAGCAGACCACCGGCCGACCTGAGGAGCACACCGTCGCAGCCTCGGGCGCCTTCGCGTCCGGGCCGGCCGACCACCGCACACCGCCACCCCGGGAAGACGTACCAGGTGGCCGTCCTGAGGACTCAGTTCCAGAGCCCCTCGCGGACCCTTCGGACCTGGCGGCCCTGGCCGGTGCCCGGAACACCGGGCACAGCACGGATCTCGGGCTACGGGTCCCCGGACTCAAGGCCCTGGGCGGTGACCTCGCTTTCGGCCGCGCACTGCGCCCGCTCAAGCGCCGTATCCCCAGCGCGTGCGCGACGGAAGTGGACGAGGAAGCCACCGCCGCGGCCCAGGCCGACACTCGTGTTCCGCAAGTGGTCCTGCGCCCCCAGCCCGAGCGCTGGCTCCGGCTGGCTTTCGTCATCGACAGCGCAACCTCGATGCTGCTGTGGGAACGCCACTGTGCCGAACTCCTCGCCGTCTTCGAGCGCAGTGGCGCCTTCCGGCAGATCGAAGTCCACCAGCTGCGCTACCGGGACCCCCAGTCGCCACGGTCCATCACTCTGGTCCGCCCCTGGAACAGCGGCGATGCACAGGCGCTGCCCCCGCACTGTGTGACAGATCCCTCCGGACGCACCATGGTCATCGTCCTCACCGACGGTGCGGCCCCCGCCTGGCGCGACGGCCGGATGCACTCCGTTCTCCAGGACTGGGCCACCGCGGGCCCCACAGCGCTGATCCATGTCCTGCCGCGCCCCTTGTGGGCCGGCACTGGCATCACTGCAGACAGTTGGCA
Organism: Streptomyces speibonae; assembly: GCA_000715605.1. Lineage (GTDB taxonomy): Bacteria > Actinomycetota > Actinomycetes > Streptomycetales > Streptomycetaceae > Streptomyces > Streptomyces speibonae. The sequence continues at coordinate 13,406 of KL568555.1, forward strand.
CATCACCACACCACGCCCCGGGGCGCCCAACGCCCACTGGCGAGTGACCCACCCGGTTCTGCCGCCGACGCTTTCAGCGTTCGCCGGGGTTCCCGTCCCGGTGCTGGAACTGACCCCGCCCGGTCTCGCCTCATGGGCCACGGCGCTCACCACCGTCGGTCATCCCATGCCGCTGCGGCTGTGGGAACCTCGAGCCGCCGCGCCCGCCCCGCCCGTTGTGGGCGCCACCGCCTCTGCCCTCGCCTTCACCCGCACCGCCTCTCCCCAGTCCGTACGGCTCGCCGCCCACCTCGCAGCGATGGCGCCCTTGACCGTGCCCGTCATGCAACTGGTGCACTCCTGTCTGCCCGGCAGCAACCGAACCGCTACCCTGGCCGAAGTCTTCCTCAGTGGCCTGCTCACCCCCCTCCCTCCGGAACCGCAGGCGCCGGCAGACATCCGCCACCGTCTCTTCGACTTCACCGCCGAGGCCAAAGACCTCCTGCTGGACGCGGTTCCCGCGACCGAACTGCTCTCGTGCAGCCGCCGAGTCGGAGCGCGGATGGCCACCCTGGTGGGCCGTTCCTCCGATTTCCCGGCCTGGCTGCTGACACCTGCCCAGGAAACCGCTCCTACGGGCGGCCCTCAGCCGTTCGCGTACGTCGGACAGTCCCTGCTGACCCGTGTCGGAGTCGCCACCACCTCTCCGCAGCCCAGCTCCCAGGGCCACCACGCGGGCGCCGGCCCCACCGTCGTCATCCTCACGGCCCTGCCTCTGGAGTACGACGCCGTACGCGCACACCTCACCGACGTCGAGACACTCGTGCACCCCAGCGGCACCCACGCCGACGTCGGCCGACTCCCCGGCACCCCCTGGTCTGTCGCCCTTGCCAGGGTCGAGGCGGGGAACGCTACTGCCGCCGCCCTCACGGAACGCGTCATTTCCTGGTTCTCCCCCGCGGCCCTGTTCCTCGTGGGTGTCGCGGGTGGCCTGAAGGACGACATCGGCATCGGTGACGTCGTGGTGGCGACCAAGGCGTACGACATCCATGGGGGCATGCACACCTTTGCGCGCTTCTTCGGCCGCCCTGCCGCGTGGCACGTCCCCAGCCACGTGGAAAGGGTGGCCCGCAACGCCCTGCTGGGCGCCGAGTACCCTGTTCACTTCAAGCCGATCGCTGGGACCGTATTTGTACCCGCTGCCGAGTCCACGACTGTGCGTCATCTCCTCGAGCATGACAGCGACGTTGCCGCCATCGCGATAGAGGGAGGCGGTCTGACCCGGGCCACCTATCACGCCGGCATCCTGCACACACTGATCATCCGGGGTATCAGCGACAGCCTCAGCGCCGGAAAGCACGCGCAGGACCCCAGCACAGCCGCCCATCACGCCGCCGACGCCGCAGTTGCCGTACTGCGCGAGCTCCGGCCGCACGGCGCGCGTCAACAAGACATGGGCGGCGCCCTGGGTTCCGACGTTTCCCTCGGCAGCCCGGAGCCAGACCTCCGATGGCCGGACGAACCATCACGTACCCGGCTCGTCATGATTGCCGGACCCGGGGACACGGTCTCCGCCGGGAGCAGGTTCGATCACTGGGGCACCGGTTTCCTGCTGGGGCCCCGCCTGATCCTCACGGCTGCGCACATCCTGGGCCGGCCCAGTCAGGCGGGGAATGTGAAGATCCGCACCAGGCAAGGCTCTGTCACAGCGGACGGCTGGGTCGACTGTCGCTTGCTATGGAGTCACGACGACTATGACGCCGCCCTGCTTCTTGCCGAAGAAGACCTCGCCGAGCCTTCCACCGACAGCTTCTCCCTCCCGCGCTGGGCACAACTGACCGGTACCGAACCACTGAGCTCCAGTCACATCACTGGCATCACTCTCAAGGACAACGCCTTCCCGCAGGCAAGCGGCCATTTGACCGGCGTCTTGTATCCCACCTCTCCCCACAGTCGTGCTACGTACGAATTCGAACCCACCCTTTCCCTGACGCTGCCTCGTGGTACGCAACAGTTCGTGATGAGGGGACTGTCCGGATCACCAGTGTTCTTCGGGGAGTCTCTGCTGGGCTTCGTCGTCGCCATGCGAGACGACATCTCGGGGTCCCCCCGTCTCGATGTCGTCGGTATGAGCGCCCTTGTCACCGAGCGGGGATTCACGGAAGTCTGCCGCCAGTACATGCGGCGTGTTCCTCACTTGGACTTTCTGCTTGGCACACCTTCCGTACCTGCCGCGGATGACCGCGTACGCGGCAGGTCGGTCGACCGCGTGCCGCCACGAGTGTTCATTTCCTATGCCCACGAGGACGACAACGGTGCCCACGCCGAGCAGGTGCGCAGACTGGGACAGTTGCTGAGTGCGGAAGGCATCCGTGTCCGGCTCGACCAGGTCGATGCTGAAGTCCCGCGGGATTGGACAGCGTGGATGCAGCAGGAAATGGACGCGGCGGACGTCATCCTGGTGATCGCCTCCCCTGCGTACAGGCGCCGCGCCGAATACCCTGAAGCAGACCCTTCGGTCGGCGTGACCTTCGAAGCCCGCCTTCTGCGCAACGAACTCGCCCACCCCTCGGCCAACGAAAGCCGGATAGTGCCCGTCTTCCTGCCTGGCAGCGCCAGCACGGACCTTCCGTACTTTCTGAGGTCTCTGCGTGCGCTCGTCATCGATCCCGTCACCGGGTCCGGCACCGACAAACTACTGCGCCGCCTCACTCAAGGATCCCCTGCCGAAGACCGGACCGACCCGGCCGATCAGGCCGGTCGCCTCATGGCTCTCGCAGAGCACGATTGGCACAGGGGGAACCGTGCTGGAGCTCTTGCCACCGCCGCCCAGGCGATCGAGGTATACCGACGCCTGGCCTCGAACGACCCTGTTGACCACCGGCCGTCCCTCGTCAGAGCGCTCGTCACCCAGTCCAACCGCCTAGCGGAGACCGGCCGGTTCGACACGGCGCTTCAGGCTGCCCGCGAGGCTGTCAAAGTCTCGGACGATCCGACGCAGTCCGTTCCCGGCACCCTCCGTCTTCACTTCGCCGTGGCCCTGTCCACCCTCAGTAACCGCCTTGCGGACCTCGGCCGGCACGATGAGGCACTCAGCACGAGCAACGACGCGATCGGCATCTGCCGCCAAGTCAACGAGACCAGTCCTGGCACGTACCTCCCCGAATTCGCCACCATGCTTAACAACCAAGGCAGTGCGCTGAGGAAGGCAGGCAGGCCGACCGAGGCGGTGGACGTAATCGAAGAGGCCGTCCAGGTCAGTCGACGGTTTCCCCGGATCGAGCCCGACACCTTGGCAAGCACATTGCTCAACCTCGGCTCGGCACTGTCGGAACTTGGCAGACATGAGGAAGCCCTCATCACCACCGAGGAAGCAGTCGCCGTCTCCCGGCAGTTGGCCGAAACCAGCCCCGGCGCGCCCGGCACGCGACTTGCCGACGCCTTGCACCATCTCAGCCTCCGTCTGTCGGAGACCGGAAGATGGGCCGAGGCATTGACCACGATCGACGAAGCCATCGGTATGCGACGGCACATCGTCGCAACGAACCCCGACGCTTTCCTTCCCGGCCTCGCTCAGTCGCTCAGTGCCGCAGCGTGGCTGCGAACCAGCCGGCGTCTGGACCTGAACACGGCCCTGGATGAGGCTCATGAGGCGGTAGAGATCTTCCGCAGGTTGACAGCGCAGCGGCCGACTGTGTTCACCGGTGACCTGCAGCGTGCACAGTCATTGGAAGCCGCGGCCCTCAACGAGCTCGGACGCTCCGACGAAGCCGACCAGGACCGCTCCCGGAGGCCTTCACCTCACAGGGACACGACGGATGTCCGGATCCAGACGGAACGTGGTGATCCGGAGGAGTTGCAGTCGTTGCTGCAACAACTCGAGCTGGAGCCGTCGCTTCGCGGCCAGGCCCAACTCGTGCCAGTGGCACCGAAGAGTGCGCTGGGCAGGGCGGCTCTCGTCGCGCTCGAGGTCGCCCTGCCCGGGGGCCAGTGCTGGTTCCACTGGTTCAGGCTCTTACCGTGTGGTTGAGAAGGCGACAGGCACGCACTGCCGTTCAGATCACCACAGCGGACGGCCGACAAGTCACCGTGACCGCACAGCAGCCGGATGAAGTACGTGCCGCGCTGCAGGACTTGCTGGGCCCGGAGGACTAGCGGCTTCCACGGTGCCGTGAAGGGTGCGGACCTACGATCGCCGCACGGCGCGCAGGACGGTGTCGTGGGTGTGGCGGGTGCCCGCCGGGGCCGGTCCGGTGCGCGGGCGGGTGGTGTGGACCAGGATGGTCCAGTCCGGGGTGAGGAGTGGGGCGATGTCGTCGGGCTGGTAGTAGTCGGCGGGGTCGAAGTCGCCGGAGGCAGTGAGGCCGTCGCGGGCGTGGGTGGCGAAGAGCAGCGTGCCGCCGGGGGCGACCGCGTCGAGCAGGCGGCGCAGCGTGGTGTGGCCGGGGCGGCGGCGGAGCGGGAAGTAGTGGAGGGACACCAGGTCGAAGCCGGCGGCCGGGGGTGGGGTGACGGTGAGGTCGGTCTGCTGCCAGGACACGCGGGCCCGGAGGTCGCGGGTGGTGGCTGCGGCGGCGCGCTGCAGGGCGGTGGCGGAGATGTCGACGGCGGTGACCTGCCAGCCCTGCCGGGCCAGCCAGAGTGCGTCGGCTCCTTCGCCGCAGCCGGCGTCGAGAGCCCGGCCCGGTGTCAGGCCGGTGACTTCGCCGACGAGTACCGGGTTGGGTTTGCCACTGAACACGTGCTCTCGGCTGCGGTACATGTCGTCCCAGTGCTGGGCGTCCACGGGGTCGGTTCTCCTCGGTCGCTCGGACGGTGAAAGTGCACCGTCACGGTGCTCCCGATTCCACGATCGGGCAAAGCTCTTTGCGGAAACCGAAAAGTGGGGGCAAGGTGGACACATGAGCGACGACGTCGAGGCGGTGCTGGCCGCCGTCGGCCCGCGGCTGCGCGAGCTGCGGCGGCGCCGCGGTGTCACCCTGACCACGCTGTCGCAGACCACCGGTATCCCGATCAGCATTCTGTCCCGGCTCGAATCCGGGCAGCGCAAACCGGGCCTGGAACTCCTGCTGCC
>KL568555.1:18688-22895 GCA_000715605.1 Streptomyces speibonae
GCCGGTCGAGGAACTGATCGGCGCGCCCACCGAGCTGGACCCCCGGGTGTATCCGCAGCCCTTCACCCGCAACGGCATGACCGTCGTCCCGCTCTCGCGCACCCCCGGGGGACTGCAGGCGTTCAAGCACATCCTGCCCGCCGGCCTGACCGACGGCCGCGAGCCCGACCCCCGCTCCCACGAGGGCTACCACTGGCTCTACGTCCTGCGAGGCCGCCTGCGCATCGTTCTCGGTGACAACGACTTCGTCCTCACCGAGGGCGAGGTCGCCGAATTCGACACCCACCTCCCGCACTGGTTCGGCAACGCCGACGAACGCCCGGTGGAATTCCTCAGCATCCTCGGCCCGCAGGGCGAACGCGTCCACATCAGGGCCAGCCACCGGCCCGGGGAAGCCCCTCCACGCTGAACAGGGCATGGAAGGCGCGCGGGGCGGTCGATAGCCTGCCGGGGGAGCGGGCGACCTCTCCCGCGTGCCCGGCGCCCGGGCCGCTCCACGTACAACGAGGTGAGAGGCTGTATGTTCACGACCCGCCCCACCCTTCAGGGCACCTTCGGCATGGTGTCCTCCACCCACTGGCTGGCCTCGCAGTCGGCGATGGCCGTGCTGGAGGACGGCGGCAACGCCTACGACGCGGCCGTGGCCGGGGCCTTCGTGCTGCATGTCGTCGAGCCGCACCTGAACGGCCCGGCCGGCGAGGTGCCGATCCTGCTCGCACCGGCCGACGGTGAGGTGCGGGTGCTGTGCGGGCAGGGCGTGGCACCGGCGGGGGCGACCGTCGCCCACTACACCGGGCTCGGCCTGGACCTCGTCCCCGGTACGGGGCCGCTCGCCGCGGCCGTGCCCGGCGCCTTCGACGCCTGGATGCTGCTGCTGCGCGACCACGGCACCAAGCCCCTCGCCGACGTGCTCAAGTACGCCATCGGGTACGCCGAGGACGGGCACCCGCCCGTGGAGCGGATCGGCCAGACCGTCGAGACCGTGCGCGAGCTGTTCGAGACGGAGTGGACCTCATCGGCCGAGGTGTATCTGCCGGGCGGCCGGTCCCCGCGCCCCGGTGAGCTGCTGCGCAACCCCGCCCTCGCCGCCACCTGGAAGCGGCTGCTCGCCGAGGTCGCCGGGGCCGGTGACCGGGAGGCGCAGATCGACGCCGCGCGGGAGGTGTGGCGCCGCGGGTTCATAGCCGAGGCCCTGGTCCGGCAGGCCGGGCGCCCGACCCTGGACACCAGCGGCGCCCACCACACCGGCACGCTGACCGCCGACGACCTCGCCGGCTGGTCCGCCGGCTACGAGGACCCGGTGACGTACGACTACGACGGCTGGACGGTGTGCAAGGCCGGACCCTGGAGCCAGGGCCCGGTGCTGCTCCAGCAGCTCGCCCTGCTCCCGCCCGAGCTGCCCCGCTACGGCTCCGCCGACTACCTGCACCTCCTGATCGAGGGCTGCAAGCTGGCCATGGCCGACCGCGAGGCCTGGTACGGGGACGCTGCCGAGGTGCCGCTCGACGACCTGCTGTCGGCCGAGTACAACGCCGAGCGGCGGACCAAGGTCGGCCCCCGCGCCTCCCACGACCTGCGGCCGGGCAGCCCCGGCGGACGCATACCCCGGCTCAGCACCCGCGCGCGCGTGGTGGCCACCGACGACCCCGGCTCCGTCCCGATGGGTGTCGGGGAGCCCACGGTCGCCAAGAGCCCCACGTCCCCCGTGCCCGGCGAGCCGGAGGTCTCCGCCGACGGCGGCACCCGCGGCGACACCTGCCACCTGGACATCGTGGACCGCTGGGGCAACATGGTCGCGGCCACGCCCAGCGGCGGCTGGCTCCAGTCCAACCCCGTCGTGCCCGAGCTGGGCTTCCCGCTCGGCACCCGGCTGCAGATGACCTGGCTGGAGGAGGGCCTGCCCAACACCCTCACCCCGGGCCGGCGCCCCCGCACCACCCTCACGCCGTCCCTGGCGCTGCGCGACGGCGTGCCCGTCATGGCGTTCGGCACCCCCGGCGGCGACCAGCAGGACCAGTGGCAGCTGCACTTCTTCCTCGCCGTCGCCCTGCGTGCCGAGGTGCGTGGCGGACTCGACCTCCAGGGCGCCATCGACGCCCCGAACTGGCACAACGACAGCTTCCCCGGCTCCTTCTACCCGCGCGGCATGCGCCCGGGCAGTGTCACCGTCGAGTCCCGCACCGACCCGGCCGTGGTGGAGGCGCTGCGCCGGCGCGGCCACGAGGTGACCGTCGGCGACGCCTGGTCGGAGGGCCGGCTGTGCGCCGTCGCACGGGACCCGGCCACCGGCGTCCTCTCCGCGGCGGCCAACCCGCGCGGCCAGCAGGGCTACGCAGTGGGCCGCTGAACCCAGGGAGGCAGGGGCGGGAAGCCCATGGAACCGGGGGCCGGCACCCCAATTTTCCGCTGATTCCACCCGGAGTGCACCGAGGGGGACGGGAATGTCAGTGCGGCGTGCTCTCATGGAGTCATGATCGAGAACCACAGTGAAACCATCGACGAGTTTCTCGCCCGGCACGCCTCCGACGTGGAGGCAACCGTCCGCAAGGCCGCGGCGCAGGACATCATGCCGCGCTGGCGCCGCCTCGCCGAGCACGAGGTGGACCACAAGACCGGCCCGCACGACCTGGTGACCGACGCCGACCGCGACGCGGAGCTGTATCTCACCGAGGCGCTCGCCGCCCTGCTGCCCGGCTCCGTCGTCGTGGGCGAGGAGGCGGTGCACGCCGATCCCGCCTCCTACGAGGCGATACGCGGCGAGGCCCCGGTCTGGATCGTCGACCCCGTCGACGGGACCCGCCAGTTCGTGCGCGGCGACACCGGCTTCTGCACCCTGGTCGCCCTCGCCCTGCGCGGCGTGGTGCACGCGTCCTGGACCTACGCCCCCGCCCGCGGCGAGTTCGCCACGGCCGTCCGGGGACGGGGCGCCCTCCTCGACGGCAAGCCGCTGCGCGCCGGCGTCCCGGACCCGGGCAGCGCGCTGCGCGTCGCCACCTCCCACCCGGACTACACGACGGACACACAAAAGCGCGCCCTGCTCGGCCTGCGCACCGACGGCGTCGCCCCGCGCCCCTGCGGCTCGGCCGGCCTCGAGTACCTGGCCGTCGCCCGCGGCACGTCGGAGGCCACCGCGTTCTCCTGGGAGGCCGCGTGGGACCACGCGGCCGGGCTGCTGCTCGTGGCGGAGGCCGGGGGCACCCACCTCACCCGCGCGGGCAAACCCTTCGACATCAGGGGAGGCAACACCCTGCCCTTCACCGCGGCCCGGGACGCGGCCACCGCGCGGCGCGTGGTCTCCCTGCTGTCGTCGGGCGTCTGACCCGTCCCCGTGCCGAAGGCCCCGGAAGTCCGCCGCGCGCCCGGCATATCCTGAACCCCCAGTGGCCGCCGGCTGACAAAGGAGTCCGAAGGTGCCGTCGATGCTCGATGCGGTCGTGGTGGGTGCGGGGCCGAACGGCCTGACCGCAGCCGTGGAGCTGGCCAGGCGCGGTTTCTCGGTGGCCCTGTTCGAGGCCAGGGACACCGTCGGCGGCGGCGCCCGCACCGAGGAGCTCACGCTGCCCGGCTTCCGCCACGACCCGTGCTCCGCCGCGCACCCCCTCGCCGTCAACTCGCCCGCGTTCCGCGACCTCCCGCTGGACCGCTACGGCCTGGAGTGGCTGCACCCCGCCCTCCCCATGGCGCACCCCTTCCCCGACGGCACCGCGGCCGTGCTGTCCCGGTCGGTGGGGGAGACCGCCGCCTCCTTCGGCCCGCGGGACGCCGGCGCCTACCGCCGCCTCGTCACGCCCTTCCTGCCCCGGTGGGACAGCCTGGTCCGCGACTTCATGTCCCTGCCCCTGACCGCCCTGCCGCGCGACCCGGTCACCCTCGCCCGCTTCGGCCTGCTGGGCCTGCCCCCGTCGACCTGGCTCACCCGCCGCTTCCGCGACGAGCGGGCCCGCACCCTGTTCGCCGGCCTCGTCGCCCACGTCATGGCCCCCCTGAACGGCTTCGCCACCGGCGCCGTCGGCCTGGTCTTCGCCCTCGCCGCGCACGCCCGCGGCTGGCCCGTCGCCCGCGGGGGCTCCCAGGCGATCTCCGACGCCCTCGCCGCGTATCTGAAGGACCTCGGCGGCGCCGTCCACACCGACTACGAGGTCAAGCGGCTCGACGACCTGCCGCCCGCCCGCGCATACGTCTTCGACCTGTCTCTTATACACATCTC
>KL568555.1:23145-24708 GCA_000715605.1 Streptomyces speibonae
GATGTGTATAAGAGACAGAAGATCGACTACGCGCTGGACGGCCCCGTACCGTGGACCGCCCCCGAGGCCCACGCCGCGGGCACCGTGCAGATCGGCGCGGACAGCACCGAGATCGGCGCCGCGCTGCGCGCCGCGTCCAAGGAGGGCCGGGCCCCCGACGCGCCGTTCCTCATCACCGTGCAGCCCGGCGTCGCCGACCCCACCCGCGCCCCCGCCGGCCAACACGTCTTCTGGGTCTACGGCCATGTGCCGAACGGCTGGACCGGCGATCTCACCGACGCCATCGAACGCCAACTGGAGCGCTACGCCCCCGGGTTCCGCGACCGGGTGCTGGCCCGCGCCACGGCAGGACCGCCCGAACTAGCCGCCCGCAACGCCAACTACGTCGGCGGCGACATCGCCACCGGCGCCGTCTCCGGACTCCAGCTGCTGCTGCGCCCGAAGCTCTCCCTGTTCCCCTACGCCACCCCGCACCCCGCCGTGTTCCTCTGCTCGTCCGCCACCCCGCCAGGGCCCGGCGTGCACGGCATGTCCGGACACAACGCGGCGAAGGCGGTCTGGAGGAGGCTCCGCCGGACATGACCACCACCCTCACGCTCGTCCAGGGCGACATCACCCGCCAGAGCGCCGACGCGATCGTCAACGCGGCCAACTCCTCCCTGCTGGGCGGGGGAGGAGTCGACGGCGCGATCCACCGCCGGGGCGGCCCGGCGATCCTGGAGGAGTGCCGCAGGCTCCGCGCCTCGAGGTACGGCAAGGGCCTGCCCACCGGACAGGCGGTCGCCACCACGGCGGGCGACCTGGACGCCCGCTGGGTGATCCACACCGTCGGCCCCGTGTTCAGCGCGACGGAGGACCATTCCGCGCTCCTCGCCTCGTGCTACCGCGAGTCCCTGCGCGTCGCCGACGAGCTCGGCGCCCGCACGGTCGCGTTCCCCGCCGTCTCCACGGGTGTCTACCGCTGGCCGATGGACGACGCGGCCCGCATCGCCCTCGAGACGGTCCGGGCGGCGGTCACGGCCGTCGAAGAGGTCACTTTCGTCCTCTTCGACGACCGCGCCCACGCGGCGTTCGCCGCCCGGCTGCGCTGACGCCCGCAGCGGCGGGCGGGTCAGGCCACGGCGGGGGTGTAGTGGGAGGCGTCGTCACCCTCGAGGACATGGCTGAGGGTGCCGTCGGTCCCGGCGGGCACGTCGCCCGCGACGGTCACCCGGTGCAGCAGGCGCGGCAGGTCGCCGTAGTCGTCGGGGGCGTAGTGCTGGGTGCTGCGGTTGTCGAAGATCACCAGGTCGCCCGGGGTCCAGGACACCCGCACGATGTTCTCCGGGCGGGTGACGTACGACTGCAGGACACGCAGCAGGTCACGGGACTCGGAGTAGCCGAAACCGACGAGGCTCTGGGCGAAGCCGCCGATGAACAGGCCGCGCTCCCCGGTCTCGGGGTGGACGCGGACGACCGGGTGGACCGTGCGGTAGGGGCGGGAGACGAAACGCTTGCGGTACTCGGCCGCCTTCTGCGACCGGGGCACCGCGTAGTCGTGGTCGTTGGTGTGCACCGCCCACA
>KL568555.1:24933-27354 GCA_000715605.1 Streptomyces speibonae
AGCGATGAGGGTGTTGCCGCCGTAGGGCGGGACCACGATGGCGCGCAGGGTGGACGCCTTCGGGGGCGTACGGACGAAGGTGACGTCGGTGTGCCACTGGTTGGCGCGGATGCCCTCGTCACCGTCGACGGGCAGGATGTTCGGCTCACCGTCCACCGAGGGGACGGTGGGGTGGGCGGTGGTGAGTTCGCCGAAGAGGGAGGCGAAGCGGAGCTGGCCGGCGTCGTCGAGCTGCTGGTCGCGGAAGACGAGGGCCTTGTGCTCCAGGAGGGCGGAGTGGATCTCGGCCGTGATCGCGGGGTCGAGGCCGGCGGACAGGTCCACGCCGAGGACCTCGGCGCCGATACGGCCGCCGATCCTGCGGAGGTCGAAGCCCGTGCTGGTGGTCATGTGCGGTGTTCCTTCCGGTTGGCGTTCGGTGATGGGTGATGGGTGATCGGTGGAGGGGCGGCGGGCCGGTGGTGTCCCGGCCGGGTCAGGCGGTCCTGCGGTCCGCCGCACCCGCCGGCGCGGGCGGGACGGCCGGGCGGTCCAGGCCGTAGTGCTCGCGCAGGGTGCGGCCGGTGTACTCGGTGCGGAACAGTCCGCGCCGCTGGAGGATCGGCACGACGTGGTCGACGAAGTCCTCCAGACCGTCCGGCAGCAGGGGCGGCATGATGTTGAAGCCGTCGGCGGCGCCGTGCGTGAACCACTCCTCGAGCTGGTCGGCGATCTGCTCGGGGGTGCCCGCGAACACCCGGTGACCGCGGCCCGCGCCGAGCCGGGCGATGAGTTCGCGCAGCGTGAGGCCGTCGCGGCGGGCGAGTTCGGCGACCAGGGTGAAACGGCTCTTGTTGCCGTTGATGTCCCGTTCCTCGGGCAGTTCGGGCAGCGGCCCGTCCAGCGGCAGCCCGGTCAGATCGGTACCGAGCATCCCGGACAGCTGGGCGATCCCGTACTCGGGCACCTGGAGTTCCGTCAGTTCCCGTTCCAGCGCCAGGGCCTCCGCCTCGGTCGAGCCGATGACGGGGGCGATACCGGGCAGCACAAGGACCTGGTCCTCGGCGCGGCCGTACCTCGAGAGCCGGGACTTGAGGTCCTTGTAGAAGGACTGGCCGTCGGCGAGGGTCTGCTGGGCCGTGAAGACGGCCTCGGCGTACTGGGCGGCGAACTCCTTGCCGTCCTCCGAGGAACCGGCCTGCACCAGCAGCGGGCGCCCTTGGGGGGAGCGGGAGACGTTCAACGGCCCCCGCACCCCGAAGTACTCCCCGCGGTGATCGATCGCCCGCACCTTGTCGGTGTCGGCGTAGACACCGCGCTCACGGTCGAGCACGATCGCGTCGTCCTCCCAGCTGTCCCACAGCTGGGTGGCGACGTCGACGAACTCCCGCGCGCGCTCGTAGCGCAGCCGGTGTTCCAGGTGCTGGTCCTGTCCGAAGTTGCGGGCCTCGTCCACGGTGCCGGAGGTGACGATGTTCCAGCCCGCCCGGCCGCCGCTGAGGTGGTCGAGGGAGGCGAACTTGCGGGCGGTGTGGAAGGGCTCGTTGAAGGTGGTGGAGACCGTGGCGATCAGGCCGACGTGCTCCGTGACGGCCGCGAGGGCCGACAGCAGGGTGAGCGGTTCGAAGCCGCCGAGGGCGTTGTGCCGGACCTTGCCGAACAGGGCGAGACCGTCGGCGAGGAAGACCGAGTCCAGCAGTCCGCGCTCGGCGGTTCGCGCGAGCTGCTGGAAGTAGCGCAGATCGGTGATCCGTTCGGGCTGGGTGCGGGGGTGGCGCCAGGCGGCGTCGTGGTGGCCGGCGTTCATCAGAAAGGCGTTCAGGTGCAGTTGGCGGGGCGTGGTCGCGGGCATGGGGTTCCTCGGTTCGAAGGGGTGGGGTGATGCGAAGGGGTGGGGTGACGCGGGAGGACGGGGGCGCGGGCGTCGGCCGGGGTCAGCCGCCGGCCGGCCGGCGCCAGGAGGTGAGCCGTCGTTCCACGGCCACCAGGAACTGGTTGAAGAGCACGCCGATGGCGGAGATCGTGATGATGCCCGCGTACATCTGGGGGATGGCGAAGTTGTACTGCGAGGAGTTGATCAGGTAGCCGAGTCCGGCCTTGGCGCCGATCATCTCGGCGGCGACCAGCACCAGGATCGACACCGCCCCGGCCAGCCGGATGCCGGTGAACATCACCGGCACCGAGGCGGGCAGGACGACCTTCTGGAACAGCCGGGGCGCGGAGAGGTTCATCGACTTCGCCAGCTTCAGCAGGGTCGGATCGACGGTGCGGACGGCGCTGATGGTGTTGAGCAGGATCGGCCAGGTGCACGCGTACACCACGATGGAGATCTTCGAGGTCTCGCCGATGCCGAGCAGCAGGACGAACACGGGCAGCAGGGCCAGGGCGGCCGTGTTGCGGAACACCTCCAGCAGCGGATTGAGGAGATCGGCGACCGGCCGG
>KL568555.1:27582-27841 GCA_000715605.1 Streptomyces speibonae
ACCCAGCCGATCAGCAGCCCGAGCGGCAGGGCGAGGGCCACGGCGAGGCCGAACCCGCTGAACGAACGCACCAGGCTGGCCCGGGCGTTGTCGGCGAGCCGGCCGTCGGCGGCCAGCTCCCACCAGGCCTGGGCCACCTCGCTGAACGGGGGCAGGAAGGCCCGGTCGACCAGGGCGAGGCGCGGTGCGGTCTCCCACAGCAGGAGCAGGGCCACGATCGCCGCGGACCGGGTGGCGCCCGTGACCAGCAGATACGGCA
>KL568555.1:28061-29630 GCA_000715605.1 Streptomyces speibonae
CGGCAGCCGGCGCAGCGTCCGGCGGACCCGGAGGGCCCGGGACGGTGCCCGGCGCGGCGCGGAGGGCGCCGCCTCGGACGACGCGGACTCCGTGGACGCCGGGGCGCCGGACCCGGACGCTGCCCGGACGTTCGGTGCGGTGGTCCGCTCCGCGGCGGTTGCGGGACTCATACGGAAGCCTCCTCCTTCTCCAACTGCTGGGCCCTGGCCACCTCGTCGTGCAGCAGGGTCCAGATCTCGTGCCGGTGGCGCGCGAACTCGGGGCTGGAACGGAGGTCGTCCGCCGCCGTACGGGAGCCGAGGGAGATCGGCACGATCTGCTTGACGCGGCCCGGCCGGGACGTCATGACCGCGACGCGTCCGCCCAGATAGACGGCCTCGTCGATGCCGTGCGTGATGAAGACGATCGTCTTGCCGGTGCGTTGCCAGACGCTGAGCAGTTCGTCCTGAAGCGACTCCCGGGTCTGGGCGTCCAGGGCGGCGAACGGTTCGTCCATCAGCAGGACGTCGGGGTCGTAGGCGAGGCTGCGGGCGATCGCCACCCGCTGCCGCATTCCGCCCGACAGTTCGTGCGGATGACGGTCCTCGAAACCGGAGAGACCGACCAGGTCGAGGAACTCCCGCGCCCGGGCGGCGCGTCGGCGTCGCGGGACGCCCCTGGCCTCCAGGCCGAATTCGACGTTGCCCTGCGCCGTGCGCCACGGCAGCAGCGCGTACTGCTGGAACACGGTGCCCCGGTCCAGGCCCGGTCCGGTGACCGGATCGCCGTCCAGCAGGATCCGCCCGCCGGTCGGCCGGGTGAGGCCGCCGAGCAGATCGAGCAGGGTCGACTTCCCGCAGCCGCTGGGGCCGACCAGGACGAGGAACTCACCGGCCTCGATGCGCAGATCGATGTCCTCCAGGGCGGTGAACCTCGTGGTCTGCCGGGTCCCGGTCCGGTCCTTGACGGTGAATTCCTTCCGTACGTGCTCAAAAACGATTTTGGGGGTGGTGGTGTCCGGCATGGGAATCAGCTCCCGCTCTTCGTCGCGGCCGAGGACGCCTTGTTGCCGTTGAAGTCATTCGTGTAGAGGTCCGACAGCGTGACGCGGTCCTTGTCGATGTCGCCGCGGTCGGCCAGCCAGTCGATCCACAACTGCAGTTCCTTGCCGGTGATCAGACCCGCCCTTTCGGCGACGCCGAAGGACTTCCAGTACGCGAGTGGCGCGGTGTCCTCGTTGCGGCCGCGCTTCTTCACGATGTCCGTCATCCGGGCCACCACCTCGTCGCGGGGTGTGGTGCGCGACCATTCGATGGCCCGACCCACGGCGGTCACAAAGGTCCGTGCGGTGTCCGGATTCCGCGAGAGGAAACGGTCCGTCATCACGTAGGTGCCCGCGCTGAAAGCGCCGAGCAGTTCGTAGTCGGTGAACAGCAGGCGTACGCCTCCCGCCGCCTCCGCCTTGTCGCGCAGAATGCCGCTGAGCACGGCCACGTCGATCTGTTTCTGGCGCAGCGCCTGCTCGGTGTTCACCGGGGGCACGACGAGCGGCTCGACTTTCTCGATCTCCGCCCGTGGCAGGCCGGCCC
>KL568555.1:29820-33348 GCA_000715605.1 Streptomyces speibonae
TCAGAGATGTGTATAAGAGACAGCCGCAGATGGAGGTCGAGCAGGGCCTCGGCGTGGCCCCCGAGCGTGTTCATCCCCACCTTCTTGCCGACCAGGTCCCTGGCCGTGCGAAGGGGGCCGTCCTCGAGGGCGTAGAAGCCGTTGTAGGCGTCCTTGTCGGATCCGTAATAGCTGATGACGGCCTTGACGGGGGCGTTGTTCGCCGCCAGTTTGACGACCGCGCCGTTGAACGCGCCGCCGAAGTCGACCTGGCCCGTGGCCGCGGACTGGATGTCCTGCGGTCCGCTGATGGTGTTGCCGACCCATTCCAGTTTCACGTCCTCCAGAAAACCCAGGTCCTCGGCCAGTTCCGGCAGGGTCACCTGGCCGGCCCAGCCCTGGTACCGGAGCGTCCTGGTCTGCCGTCCGGACGCCGCTCCGGCCGTGGTGCCGCAGCTCACCGCCATCGCGGAAAGGCCGAGAAGGGAGAGGAAATGACGTCGGGTCGACGCGGTGGTGGTCATGGGAGACTTCCTGTTGACGCGAGATGATTGACGCGGGAAAAGCCCTTACCGGCAGGGGAATGGGCAGCTCGTGGCAGGCTGCCGCGGCCCAGGATCGTGACAGTGGGAAAAACCCGGCCGGTGGTGAAGGAGGAAAAAGGAAAGAGCCGTGCCGTCGGGGTGTGTTCAGCGGGCGACGGCACAGATGGCGCTGGCCTGGAGTCGGAGGTCGACATGCAGCCGCGCGGTGAGGTTTTCGGAAATGCTCACGTTCGAAAGAGTCGCAGTGGGGCCAGGTCGCGTCAATGCGGTCCGCACCGGCATCTCATATCCTGAACCATTCGACATACGGCTGAAGCGTTGCGTTCACAATCCACCGGCGGTCCCTACGGGAACTGTCGAGTTCACCGGTCCGGTATTCGGGCGGTAGTTGACGGGAAGCCCGGGGTGCTGCTCAATTGTGGGGCAGGGCCGGACATCTGAGAGCCCGTCATATCCCTTCACCACCACCGGGTGCGGCACGCCGTCGTCCCACGGCAGACCCCCGGTACCTCACACACCTCTGCGAAAGGTCCGTCATGGCCACCGTCCTGTCCGTCTCCGGAAGCCCCTCCGCCACCTCGCGAACCGCCCGCCTGCTGCGCCACCTGGACGGCCGGCTCACCGCCCAGGGCCATGAGGTGATCCCGCTGGACGTCCGCACCCTCCCCGCCGAGGCGCTCCTCGGCGCCGACGTCCGGCACCCCGCGATCGTCGAGGCCGCCGGACTGTTCGCCCGCGCCGACGGAGTGGTGATCGGCACGCCCGTGTACAAGGCCGCCTACTCGGGGCTGCTGAAGTCCTTCCTGGACCTGTTGCCGCAGTACGGTCTGGCCGGCAAGACCATCCTGCCGCTGGCGACCGGGGGAACGACGGCACACGTCCTGGCGATCGACTACGCACTGCGCCCGGTGCTCAGTTCCATGGGCGCCGCGCACATCGTCCAGGGCTGGTTCACCCTCGACAAGGAGCTCACGGTGGGCGACGACGGCACCCTGACGGTCACCCAGGGCGCCGCGGAGGCCCTCGCACAGGTCGTCGACCAGTTCTCCGACGCCCTCGGCAGCCGTACGTCCCTCGTCGCCGCCGCCGGCCGGGCGGCCTGAGCATGCCGACGGCGCCGTCCCCCGACGCCGACCGCGCGGTGTTCGCGCCGTGCCGCTCCCGCTGCCCCCCGTCAGCTCCCGGGTGTTCCGGCCGCCTGAATTCCCTCGGACACGAGCCGCTTCTTGTCGGGCTTGCCACCCGGGGTGAGCGGCACCTCCTCGATGAGGGTCAGCCGGGTCGGCGCGCTTGCCTCCTCCAGGTGCGCCGCCACCAGGGCGCGCAGTTCCGCCAGGTCCGGGACGTGTCCGGGAGCGGGGACGACGAAGGCGTGCACGGCTTCGCCGGTGTCGTCGTCGGGCACGCCCACGACGTACGCCTCGGCCACCGACCGATGGGTGGCGAGCAGCCGCTCGACGGGACCGGCGTAGTAGAGGTTGGCGTTGACGATGATCACGTCGCGTGCCCTGCCCACGAGCCACAGCCGGCCCTCGGCGTCGAGGCGGCCCAGGTCGCGGGTGCGCACCCAGCCGTCGGCGAACACCTCGGCGGTGAGGCCCGGTTCCCGCCAGTAGCCGGCGCACTGCCCCGGGGTCCGGACGAAGAGCTCGCCCTGGGTGCCCGCCGGCAGCGGCCGGCCCGAGGCGTCCCGGACCTCCAGGTCCACGGGCGGGACGCCCAGGGAACCCGGTACGTCCCGCGGGGTGGCCATGGAGATCATCCCGGTCTCGGTCTGCCCGTACCCGTGGAAGACCACAGGACCCAGTACGTCCAGGGCCTCGCCGATCCGTCCCGGCTCCAACGGGGACCCGGACACCATCAGCGCGCGCAGGCTGCGCAGGTCCGCGGGCGATGTCCGCTGCCGCGCCGTCAGTTGGGTCAGCCGGGCCACGGTGGCGACGCTCGCCGTCGCACGGTGGTGCTCGATGCTGTCGGCCAGGTCCGGCCGCTCCGCGGTCACCAGGGTGCCCCCGGCGGCAAGCGTGAGCAGGCCGTACTCCATCATCACCTGACTGGCCAGGGTGCCGAACACCAGGAAGCGGCCGAGGCGTGTGGCGAGTTCGCCGATGGCGGGGGGCCAGTCCTCCGGCCGCAGCGCCCAGGCCGCGGTCAGGGCCCCGTAGGTCTGGACGCATGCCTTGGGAAGTCCGGTGCTGCCGCTGGTGTGGAGGAGCCGGGCCACGTCCTGCGGGCGGGCCCGGGGCACGGGCGGTATCCCGTCGTCGTCGGCCTTCAGCAGGTCACCGAGTGCGAGGACCGTCCCCGGGCGGCCGGGAAAGGAGGCGGCGTCGTAGGAGCCGTCGGCGATGAGGAAGCCGGTCTCCGCCAGGACGTGCCGACGCTGCCGCGCGCTCAGGCCGGGCCTGACTCCCACGACACGGGCGCCGAGGACGTGCGCCGCGACGATGGCGGCGAACGCCTCGGGGCTCACCCCGAGGAGCATGCCGACGCCGTGTCCGGGCCCGACGCCGTGCGTGCGCAGCGCCCCGGTCACGCGTCGTACCGTCCCGAGAAGTTCCGCCCCGGACACCGCCCGGCCGTCGTGCTCGAACACCGTGCGCGCACCCGCCCGTTCCAGCAGGTCGAGCAGGCGGCCGGGGAACCGCTCAGTCAAGGCACGCCTTGACGAACGCGGCCAGCGGCTGCTGGTGCACCGCCGGGATGTCCCACTCGTTCTCCAGGTTCTCCGCCAGATGGTGGGTGCCCTCGAGAACACCGTCCCGGTAGTGGCGGACCACGGGGTGGAGGTAGCTGGAGTCCATCGCGTGCTCGACGTCGTTCTCCGTCACGCGCGGGACGGTGACGTCGAACGGGTCGACGTCGTCGTGGTCGGGTCCGTACTCCAGGTCGACGACGAACCGGTGCCGGGCCGGCCCGAGGCTTCCGTCGGTGGCGTACTCCAGCGGAACCTCCTCCTGGTAGCGGGCGCCCTCGCCGTCCACGGTGATCACATCGCCCAGGA
>KL568555.1:33538-36345 GCA_000715605.1 Streptomyces speibonae
CCACAGGGCGGAGGACCGGTTGACGCGGGCCACCACGGCGTCGGCGATCTCCTCCGGCACCGCGCCGAGCGGCCGGGCGGGCCAGGGCTCGCCGTGGTGACGGGCGCCCAGGATGCGGTACAGGGCACGTGCCCCGTAGCGGTAGCCGTGGATGAAGCCGCTGGTGCCCTTCTTGAAGTCGCGCTGCTGCGTCAGTGTGCCGGCGAAGTGCAGGCCGGGTACGTTCACCGACTCGTAGGCGGAACTCTGTTGCGGGAACCGGTCGTTGATGACGAGGGAGGGGCGGCAGGTGTCGTCGAAGAGGTCCGCGTCGAAGCGGAATCCGGCGCACAGGATGATGCGGTCGTAGAACAGTTCGCGGAGGCGTTCCGTGGTCCGTGCGTAGCGGAAGGTGACACGGAACCCGCCGTCGGTGGTCTTCTCGATGTTCTCCACGGTGCCGTCCAGGACGGCATTCTGCGATTTGAGCTGATAGCTGTCCAGGAAGTTGTTGTTCACCGCGCGCAGATGTCCCACGAAGTGGGTCTTCCACGCCATTTTGAGGGAGTGCGGGCCGGCGACGTGGATCACCGCGGCCTTCGCCATGAGGGACTCCGCCGTTTCGAAGGCGGAGTTGCCCTTGCCGATGACCAGCACGCGCTGATTGACGAAGGACTGCGGGTCGGTGTCGAAGGTGTCGTACCGTTCGGCGAGTCCGACCCCGGGGATGTCCGGCTCGTTGAGCCGGGAGACACCGGTCGCGACGACGAGGCGCCGCGCCTGCCACGTCCGTCCGGTGGCGTCGCGGACCGTGAAGAGGCCGTCGGCGCGGGAGACGCCGACGACCTCCGTCCCGTACTCCACACGCACACCGGTGCGGTCCGCGAAGTCGCCCAGGTAGCGCACGAAGTCGTCGGCCCGGGGGAAGTACTCCTCGCTGTACCGGCCGAACAGCAGGTCCGGATCGTCGCTCAGCAGCGAGTTCCAGTCCATCCGCAGGTTGAGTTCCGGGTCGCTGTACCCGGTGTACACCTTGTTGATCGAGATCAGCTGTCGATGTCGGGGGTACCGGGTGAAGAACGTGCCGGGCCTGTCCCCGCGCTCCAGGACGGTGTAGTCCCGTCCGTCGCGTTCCATGAGGGCGGCGAGTTGGAGTCCGGCAGGGCCTGCCCCGATGATCAGGTAGTCGCGCACCATGGGCGGAACGCTACTGCCGCCACATCAGAGGGCTCTGAGATTGGACGGCTCAGGCGGGCACGGCGTCCTCCTTGTCCGAGGAGGAACCGGCGGCGGCCTGCTGCGGCCGGGCCATGCCGCGTTCGATGCGCTCGGGCAGGGCCAGACGGTACAGCGGCACGGCGCCCGCCGTGGTGAGGACCGCGACCAGGACGAGGATGGCGAAGACATTCTTGGTGATCATGCCCTGGGCGAGCCCGATGTTGATGAAGATCAGGATCATGAGGCCGCGGGCGTTCATCAGCCCGCCCACGGCCCAGGACTCGCGCCAGCTGAAGCCGGTGGCTCGCATCGCGAGGCCGCAGCCGAGGTACTTGCCGGCGAATCCGGCCGCGAGGACCAGCAGGAAGGGCCCGAACATGCCCCAGCCGGCGACACCGCCCAGTTCGGTGTTCAGCCCGGAGAAGGCGAAGAAGATGGGCAGGAGCAGCACGCAGACGACGTCCATCATGCGGCTGTGCAGGGCCAGGCGGAACGCCGGATCGCGGGGCATGGCGAG
Organism: Streptomyces speibonae; assembly: GCA_000715605.1. Classification (GTDB taxonomy): domain Bacteria; phylum Actinomycetota; class Actinomycetes; order Streptomycetales; family Streptomycetaceae; genus Streptomyces; species Streptomyces speibonae. The sequence goes on from KL568555.1 coordinate 35,253, forward strand.
CCCGGCGACGAAGCCGCCGAAGACGGAGTAGATGCCGATGTAGTCGGTGAACAGCCCGGCCAGCAGGACGACGCCGAGGACGACGTACAACTGGTCGAAGCCGAACACACCGGTGCGCGCGACCCGTTCGCCCATCGGGCGCAGCAACCGCGCCACGACGGTGAGCATGACGGCCGTGAACACCATGGTGAGCCCGATGGTGCGCAGGGCGTGGAGCGCTCCGGCACCGGAGTGCAGGGCGGAGAGCACGGCGAGGAAGCACCAGGCCGCCGCGTCGTCGATGGAGGCGCCCAGCAGGGTCATGCGGCCCAGTCGGGAGTTCTCAAGGCCCCGTTCGTACAGGATGCGGGCCAGCATCGGGAACGCCGTGATGGACAGGGCGCCACCGACGAAGAGGGCGAACTCGAAGGGGGTGACATCGGGCCGGGAGAGCCGGTCGTGGAGCAGATAGCCGCACGCGGCTCCGAGCAGGAGCGAGGGGACGATGCCGGACACGGCCAGCACGCCCGCGTTCCTGGCGTCCTTGCCGCCGCCGGTGGCCGTGTGGTCGAGGCCGGCTCCGACCAGGAACATGAAGAGCGTCAGCCCGATGGTGCTCAGGACGTACAGGACGGGTTTGACCTCGGGGGTGAAGACGGCCTTCTGGGCGTCGGGGAAGAGGGCACCGAACAGGGTGGGGCCCAACAGCACACCCGCCACCATCTCGCCGAGCACGCGCGGCTGCTTCACCCACAGGGCGAGCCGGCCGCAGACGGCGGACGCGGCAAGGATGGTCACGATGGCGGGCAGGACCCGCAGGACGAGTTCGAGGTTCGGGTCGGTGGTGGCTGCCAGAGAGGTGGTGGGGGGCACGGCGGGCTCCTGTAGGCGTCAGTGACGTACGGGAAGGTGCGGCGGCGCCGGAGGGCGGAGTCCGTCAGCGTCCGGTGCCGTGGGCGACCGGGCACCCGCCGGGCGGATGCTCCTCGAAGTAGCGGCCCGCCAGGCGCTGCCGGCGGGCGTGCAGCACCATGACGGTGCCCAGCACCAGTTGCCGCAGCCCTCGTGTGACGTCCTCCACGCCGTCGCGCATCCGCACGTAACGGCGCAGCGC
>KL568555.1:36540-38527 GCA_000715605.1 Streptomyces speibonae
GTGTGACGTCCTCCACGCCGTCGCGCATCCGCACGTAACGGCGCAGCGCCCCGACCCGGCGCGGCCGGGGAGACAGGCCGCGCGGGATGAGCAGACAGGGTGCGCGGTGCGGCAGGGACCGCGTGTGCGGTGCCGTCGAGTCCAGCCTGAACCGGCGCAGCACCTCCCGCACCGCGGCGCGCAGCACCAGGGGGGACAGCCGCCAGGCCGGGCAGGGCCGGTTGGCGGCCATGCCGTAGGGGATGTGGTGGGCGTCCTTGGCGGAGAGGGCGGCCCAGCGGTCCGGGTCGAACGCGTCGGGCCGGTCGTAGCCCGTGGCGTGGTAGCCGGGGTAGCTGAAGCACACCACGGAACCGGCCGGCAGCACGGTGTCCTCGTCGAGCGGGATCTCGCCGGTGGTGATGCGGTGCGCGATGCCGAACAGCGGATACAGCCGCATCGTCTCGTCGAGCACCCGCATGAGGTACGTGTCGTCGTCGGTGTCGTCCAGGACGCGTCGCTGCACCTCGGGGTGGCGGGCCAGGGCGAGCAGGACGTGTGCGGTGGCCTCCGACAACTGCACGACGGCCGTGTTGAACATCGTGCCCTGGAGGTAGTGCACCTGCTCCGTGAGGGACAGCGTCGCGGGCAGCGGGTGCGGTACGTCACCGGCGGCGACCCTGCCGCGCAGGTACTCGGTCAGCCGGGCCCGCCGCCGGGGGTGGCGCAGGCCGGTGCACTTCAGGGCGTTGATGACGTCGTCGGCGTGTGCGGTGATCAGGTCCCGGGCGCGCGGCGGGCACGGCTCTGCGAACACCAGCTCGTGGCAGAACTCGGCCCAGGCGGGCATCACCAGGTCACGGAGGCGCACCAGGCTGACCGTGCCGTCCGGGACCCGGTCCAGGGTGCGGGCGAAGGCGCGGGTGGCCGCCGCCATCAGGTCGTCCGAACGCCCGGCCAGCATGCGCCGGGTCGTCGCGGCGACGTCCTCGTACCGCTCACCGGGCTCCAGGTGCTCCTGGTGCACCTCCGGTCCCGGCGACAGCCAGTACCAGAACAGGTCGGACAGTCCCGCCCCGGCGCTGCGTCCGTTCGCCGCCGGGTGGGCGTAGACCCGTTCGAACACCTCCGGCCCGTGGGTCTGGCTGGGCAGTGTCACCGTACGGTCGCCGTTGACCTTCTCGAAGATGCGCACCCGCAGGGCCACCACCCCACGGGGCAGCCACCAGGTGTCCCCGGCGGTCCGCTTCGTCGTACCTCTCACCGCGGATCTCCCTTGCGGACGACCATGTCCCGCGACAGATCGGCGTTGCGGCGCCCGCCGCACAGCGCGAGCGTGTGGTCGTACTCGTCCATCAGCGCCGCCAGTACCTCCCGGACCCCCGCCTCTCCGCCGGCGGCCAGGCCCCACAGCACCGGGCGCCCCACGCCCACGGCCGTGGCGCCCAGCGCGAGGGCGACGGCGACGTCGCTGCCGCGCCGCACCCCGCCGTCCACCAGCACCGGCGCGCGGTCCGCGACCGCGCCGGCCACGCCCGGCAGACAGTCCAGCGCGGCCGGTACGGCGTCGCACTGGCGGCCCCCGTGGTTGGAGACGATCACCCCGGCGGCGCCGTGTTCGAGGGCGAGGCGCGCGTCCGCCGGGTGCAGGATCCCCTTGGCCAGCACGGGGAGATCGGTCATGCGCGTGACCTCTTCGAAGTCCCGCCACGTGAGGGCCGCGGACATGGGGATGTCCGTGAGGGCGCCCGGCGGGGCGCCGGGCAGATCCCTCATGTTCTCCGCCGCGTAACCGGCCGGCAGATCGGTGAACCCGTTGCGCAGGTCCCTGGTGTGCCGGCCGAACACCGGCGAGTCGACCGTGACCACCAGCGCGGTGCAGCCCGCCCGTTCGGCGCGCCGTACCAGCGCCTCGGTGACCTCCCGGCGCGGGTGCGGATACAACTGGAACCATACGGCCGGATCCGGGGCCGCCTCGCGGGCCGCGGCGACGACGGCGTCGACCGCC
>KL568555.1:38709-39370 GCA_000715605.1 Streptomyces speibonae
GGCACGGGCCGTGGCACGCTCGCCGCCGGGATGCATCAGCCGGTGGAACGCGGTGGGCGCGACGATCACCGGCGCGGCCCGCGGGACGCCCGGCAGCCGGGCGGACGTGTCCCGCGCGTCGTTGCCGCGCAGCGTCCGGGGCAGCAGCGCGTACCGGTCGAAGGCCTGCTCGTTGGCGGCGAGGACACGTTCCTCACCCGCACCGCCCGCCACGAAGTCGTAGTGGACGGGGTCGAGTGTCTTGCGTGCCGAGTCGTGGACCGCGCGCAGCGTCACGGCGTCACCGGGGTCACGGAGGCGAGGCGGTCGGCGAGGAACGCGCGCAGCGGCGCACGGTGGAACTCCTCGCTGTCCCACTCGTTCTCCAGGTTCTCGGTGATGTGGTGCTCGGCGACGAACTCACCGGCCCGGTACCAGCGCACGACCGGGTGCAGATAGCGGCCGTCGAGCCCCGCCACGTCCTGCTGCGACGTACGCCCCACGGTGACGTCGAAGGGGTCCACCCGGTCGTGGTCCGCGCCGTACTCCAGGGTGATCACCGCGTGTGCGTCCACCGGCCCGAAGTCCCGCTCGCGCACGGCGTCGGGTACGTGCCGGACCGGGACCTCCTCGGCGTAGCGCAGGCTGCCGTCGGGGGCGACGAGCAGCAGATCGCCCAGAA
>KL568555.1:39578-41994 GCA_000715605.1 Streptomyces speibonae
ACGGCGAACTGCTGCCACAGGGCGGAGGACCGGTTGACGCGGGTGATGATCGCGTCCGTGGCCTGCTCGGCGGTCTCGCCCAGCTCCGTCACCGGCCAGGGCTCGCCGTGGTGGCGATGGCGCAGCACGCGGTGCAGGGCGCGGACCATGTAGCGGAATCCGTGGATGAAACCGGTGGTGGAGTGCTTGAAGTCATGTCCCTGGGTCAGCGTCCCGGCGAAGTAGAGGCCCGGCACGTTCACCGACTCGCCGACCGGGGTGAGCGCGGGGAAGCGGCCGTCGACGATGAGGTCCGGGGCGCAGGCCGGGTCGAAGATCGAGGTGTCGAACCGGAAGCCGGTCGCGACGATCACCCGGTCGTAGGGGATGTCCTTGACCACTTCGGCGACCCGCTCGAAGGACACCGGCACGCTGAACCGGTCCCCCTCCCGCCGGATCTCCAGCACCTTGCCGTCGAGGAGCGCGTTCTGTGATTTGAGCTGGTAGCTGTCGAGGAAGTTGTTGTTGACCGCGCGCAGATGTCCCACGTAGTGGGTCTTCCAGGCCAGGGGCAACGAGCCCGATCCGACGACGTGGATGACGGCCGCGGTCTCCATCAGGCTGTCGGCCGTCTCGAACGCGGAGTTGCCCCGCCCGATGATCAGCACGCGTTGACCGGTGAAGGACGCCGGGTCGGTCTCGAACGTGTCGTAGCGCTCGGCCAGTTCGATGCCGGGGACAGCCGGCAGGTTCGGCAGGAACAGGCCGGTGGCGATCACCACGCGCCGGGACCGTCTCACCCGGCCGGTGTGATCGGTGACGGTGAACGACCCGTCCTCGCCGCGCGACACCCGGGTCACCGTGGTGTCGTACCGCACCCGCACCCCGGTCCGGGCGGCGTAGTCCGACAGATAGCGGACCAGGTCGTCGGCCGGCGGGAAGTAGCGCGGACTGTAGCGGGTGAACAGCAGCTCGGGATCGTCACTCAGCAGGGAGTTCCAGTCCATGCGCAGCCGCAGCTCGGGGTCGTCGTATCCGGTGTGCACCTTGTTGGTCGAGATCAGTTGGCGGTGCCGGGGGAAGCGCGTGAAGAACGCCCCGGGAACACTGCCGCGCTCCAGAACCACGTAGTCCGCACCGTCACGCTCCAGGGAGGCAGCGAGTTGCAGTCCCGCGGGTCCCGCTCCGATGATGAGGTAGTCGTGCGCCATGGCCCGAAAGCTAGCCACCCAATTTCAGAACGCTCTGAGATGCGCCGCGTAGGTTCTCCGGCCGTGCTCACCACCACGGACACCGTCTCACTGACCGGACCTCTGGATCACACCGTCCTGGCCCGCGCGGCCCGGCCGCTCACCGTCACCCTGGACGCGGCGGCCCGCGCGCGCATCGACCGCAGCCGGTCGCTCTTCCGCGGCCTGCGGCACGACGACAGCGGCGAGGAGAGCCGCATCTACGGCGCCACCACCGGCTTCGGCGCACTCGTCGGCTATGCCGGCCGGGCCGACGAGGCCGACCAGTGCGACAACACACTGGCCCACCTCGGCGCCGGGCAGGGACCGGACCTGCCCGAGGACATCGTCCGCGCCGCACTCCTGCTGCGCGCCCGGTCGCTCGCCCAGGGGTTCTCCGGCGTGTCCGCCGAGGTCGTCGAGCGGCTCATCGCCATGTTCGCCACGACGTTCACACCCGCCGTCCCCCGGTACGGCTCGGTGGGGGCCAGCGGCGACCTGATCCCGCTCGCCTATGCCACGCAGGCCCTGCGCGGCCGCGGACACGCCTACGCGGACGGCCGACGCCTGCCGGCCGCCCAGGCCCTGACCGCCACCGGACTCCACCCCCTCGCCCTCGACGGCCGCGACGCGCTCGCCCTGGTCAACGGCACCTCCGTCACCACCGCCGCCCTCGCCCTGGCCCACGGCGCCGTCCGCGCCGCACACCGCGCGCTGGCCGACCTCACCTGCCTGCTGGCCGACCTCCTCGGCTGCGACCCCGGCTTCCTCGACGAGGACCTGCTGCGCGCCTACGGCCATCCCGGCGCGGCCCGCGTCGGGGCGCGCATGCGTGACGTCCTCGCCGGCGCCACGCCGTCCGGCACCCGGCCCCTGCAGGAGCCGTACAGCATCCGCTGCGCCCCGCAGCTGCTCGGAGCCGCGGAGGACGCGCTGCGGTACGTCGACGACGTCGTCGCCGCGGACCTGCGCGGCGTCACCGACAACCCGCTGTTCTTCCCCGGAGACGGAGACGGAGAGGGAGAGGGTAACGGTGACGGGAACGCCGACGGCGCGCCGATCTCCGGCAAGGTCGTGCACGGCGGGAACTTCTTCGGCCAGCCGGCCGCGTTCGCCGCCGACCTGCTGGCCTCCGTCACCGCCCAGCTCGGCAATCTGGCCGAGCGCCAGCTCGACCTGCTGGTCGACCCGGCGCGCAACGGCGGGCT
>KL568555.1:42140-43054 GCA_000715605.1 Streptomyces speibonae
AGCTCCCGCCGATGCTCGCCACCACGCCGGGGCTCCAGCACGGGCTGCAGGGCGTGCAGCTGGCCACCACCTCCTTCGTCGCCGAGATCCGGCGCGCGGCGACACCGGCCGGAATGCAGAGCCTGCCGACCAACCTCCACAACCAGGACGTCGTCCCCTTCGGTACCCAGGCCGCCCTGCGTTCCTACGACATGGCGCGGCTGCTCGGCCTGCTGGCCGGCTCACTGGCCGTCGGTCTGCGCCAAGCCGCACACGTCGGAGCGCGCACGCCCACCGCGCCCCGCTGCGGCAGGCTGCTCGACGCCCTCGTCGGGACCGTCGACGCGGTCGACCCGGACCGCCCTCTGGACGCCGACGTCCGCGCCGCGGCACGGTTGCTCACGACGACCGCCCTTCCTTGACCGCACGGGCCGGATCCGACGCGGTGGACGGGAGTTCGGGGAGCCTGATGGTGAAGCGGGCGCCGCGCCCCGGGCGGCCCGTGGCGACGACCGAACCGCCGTGGTGTTCCACGACCTCGCGCAGCAGCGCCAGGCCGAGCCCGTAGCGGCCGCCCGCCCCGCCCCGGTGGAACCGCTCGAACAGCCGTGCCGCGTCGGACGGTTCGAACCCGGACCCGGTGTCCGAGACGGTCAGCTCGACCACGCCGCCGGCGTGTGCGAGGTCCACCGTGATCCGCCCGCCCCTCGGGGTGTGCCCGATCGCGTTGGCCAGCAGCTCGCCCACGGCGCGGCGCAGCGCGGACTCGACCCCCCTGACGCGCAGGGGGTACGACGGGCCGTCCACGACGACCGTCAGGCCCCTGTCCCTGACGCGGTCCAACTCGTCCGCGGCCACTGACCGTGCCAGTCCCACCAGTTCGACCGGGCGCAGTTCCGACTGCCGCGCCGGATCGGCCGCGAGACTCGCCGACA
>KL568555.1:43346-53213 GCA_000715605.1 Streptomyces speibonae
CCCGCCGCGAGAGTATCTGCGCCCGCGTGTACACCTGGGTGATGGGGGTCCGCAGCTCGTGGCTGGCGTCCGCGACGAAACGGCGCTGCCGGGCGAGCGCCTCGGCCAGGGGCGCGACGGCCCGGCGGCCCAGGACCACACCCGTCGCCGCGGCCGCGATCAGCCCCAGCACCTCCGCGATGCCCAGGGCCCACCAGAGATACCTGCGGTCGGCGAGCTGGAACCGCATGTCGAAGACCGCCTGCACCACCGTGCCGTCCGCCCGGGCCTGCGTACGCACGAGGTAGACGGTATCGTTGCGCAGTACGGTGCGCTCCACGGCCTGTCCGTCGTGACGCACCCGTTGCATGTCACCGCGCAGGGGGAAACCGGCCGGCGCGTTCGCGAGGGGCGTCACATCGGAGGCGAACAGCCAGGTGCACACCGGCGGACTGTCCAGGTCACCGCGTGCGGCGCCGTAGCGCAGCTCCCGCCGTACCTGTTCGTTCTGTGCGTGGGTCATCGCGGTCTGCGTCACGCCGCCGACCACCGTGACGACGAGGGTGATGATGGCGCCGGTGATCAGGGAGATCCTCACCCGCGCACGCCGCACCGCCGCCCATTCCGCCGGCGGGGACGGTTTCACAGCGCCCCCAGGCGGTAGCCCAGGCCGCGGACCGTGCGCACCACCTGCCGGCCCAGCTTGCGGCGCAGGTAGTAGACGTAGGTGTCGACGATGGACGACGCGGGCGCCTCGTGGAAGACCGCACGGCGCAGCTCCGCCCGCGAGTACACCGTGCCGGGGCTGGAGGCCAGCACCCACAGCAGCTCGAACTCCCGCGCCGCCAGAGCGATCCGCTCCCCGTCGGCGAGTTCCACCTCCCGGCGGCCGACGTGCAGACTCGCCGAACCGATTCCCAGCCGGTCGGCCGTCTCCAGTGCCCGGCGCCGCAGCGCTCGTAATCGGGCGTTGAACTCGTCGAGTTCGAAGGGCTTGACCAGGTAGTCGTCGGCTCCGGCGTCCAGGCCGTCGACCCGGTCGTGCACCGCTCCCATGGCGGTCAGCAGCATGACCGGTGTACGGACCGCACGGGACCGGAGACGGCCCAGCAGGTCCAGGCCGTCGAGCCCCGGCAGGCGGCGGTCGACGACCAGTACGTCGTACCGGCGGACGAGCCCCAGGTGCAGGCCCTGCTGGCCGTCCGTCGCGACGTCGACCGTGTACCCCTCGTCCCGCAGTACCTCGGAGAGCATGCCGCCCAACTCCCGGTCGTCCTCGACCAGCAGCAACCGCCGGGTTTCCTGCAGCTGAACCTGCGTCACGAGTCCCGCTCCTCACTGCCGTCACCAACTCACCGACGTCCCCAGTAGAACGCCTGGTTCACCGCTGTGAAAGGTGCGGCCGAAGGCCGGACGCGCCTGAGGGCGCCGGCCGGCCCGCTGTGCGTGGCTCCGGCGGTCCCCGAGCGTCGTTCGAAAGGCGGGCGGCTACCGGGCCCACTCGGTGCCGTAGAGAGCCAGACCGGCGCGGTGTCTGGCCAGTTCGCGGACGGCGGGATGGCCGAAGCCCCAGCTTTCGATGATGTCCGCGAGCCATTCCTCGATCATCTGCTGCAACTCGGCCGCCCGCCTCTGCTTGGCGAGCAGGCCCATGACGGCGAAGACGGAGAGCAGGGTCTCCTGGTGCTTCCTGCCGAGCGAGCGCACACCCTCCCGCAGGCCGCGTTCGGCGGTCTCCAGCGCCCGGTCGTCCTGGCCGCGGATGTGGTGCACGAGGGAGAGGCGGTAGTGGGCCGAGACGACCAAAGGATGTCCCGGTCCCAGTTCCGCGCCTCCCAGGGCGATGACGCTGCCGAACTCCGACTCCGCCTCGTCCAGGCGCCCCTGGTTCCGCAGCATGGTGGCGCGGTGGAGCCGTACGCTCAGATTCCGCTGGGTGACGCGGCCGGGACCCTCGGAGGCGTGGGCGAGCATGCGCTCGGCGTCCTCCAGGCTCATGCCGTCGGTGTCCAGTCCGGCCTGCTCCTCGAGTGCGTCGGTGAGGGAGTGGCGTACGTCCAGGGTGTCCGGGTCGGTGGGGCCGAGGAACCGGTCGAAGTCGGGCGTGCACTCCTGCCAGATCTCCACCGCTTCGGCGAGCCTGCCCGCCGTCCGCAGGATCACGGCGAGGTTGTGGCGTGCCATGAGGGTCATGCGGTCCCCCGGTCCCGACACCGCCGTGTGGTGGTCGATGAGCTGCCGGACGAGGGCGGCCGCGCGGTCGAACTCCCCCAGCCGCATGTACATGGCTCCGAGGTTCTGCCGGGCGTTCCACGCCTGGGGGTGGTCCTCGCCGTGGGCCGCCGATACGCCGGCGATCACCTGCTCCGCGAGCCGGGCGGCCCTGCGGACCTGACCGCACTGGTCGAGGACGGAGGCCAGCAGGGACCGGGCGCCCCACGTCCTCGCGTCGTCGGTGCCCACGTGCAGCTCGCAGGTGCGCACATAGCGCTCGGCCAGCGGCAGCGCCGGCTCGCTGATGCTCTGGTGGAGCAGGAGGACGATGACGCGGTTCAGCAGCATCGCGCCGCCGACGACGTCGTCCTCGGGACGGGTGAGCCCGGCCCAGTGGGCCAGGTGGGGCAGCAACGTCAGGCAGCGCGCCACTTCGCCGGGGGAGTCCCGCTCGCCGAGGTAGCGGCCCAGCGCCAGAACGGCGTCGACCTGGCTGTCGTCGTCGAGGCCGGACCGGACGGACTCGGCGGCCCGGGCATCGGGTACGAGGCCGCCGTCCGGGTGCGGTGCGACGAAGCCGGCCCGTACGAGTTCGGCGACCACGCCGTCCGGACCGTCCGGGCCGTCCGGGGACAGCGCCGCGACCAGGTCGTGGGGCACGTGCTCGGGGGCCAGCCAGACGGCCCGGCCCAGCAGTGTGCGTGCCGGTACGGAGAGTCGGTCGACGTCGGTCATGTCTCAGGCCCCCACATGGACGAAGGAAGCCCACTTGGTGGGCGCGGCTCGGTACTGGGCGCGCAGTGACGACACGGCGTCGTGCAGCGCCCGGGCGGCGTCGTCCGTCCGCGGCGGATGCGTGCCCCCGCCGGTGAGCCGGTCGTAGAACCGGTCGGACACGGCCGTGGCGACGTCGTCGGCCACGGGCCACATCGCACCGACCACGTGCCGGAACCCCGCCTGCTGGAAGGCGGCCGTGATGTGCAGGGCCTCGTCCGCGAGCGCGGGGGCGATCTGGAAGGTGCTGCACGCCGACAGCACGGCGAGCTGACGCCCGGCGAGCCGCAGCCCCGCGAGGTCGGCCAGGGTCAGGGGGGACTCCTCGTGGTCCACCAGGAGGAGCCGGCTCCGGCCGGGGGCGTGGATATCGCTCTCGGCATGGCAGGCCAGATGGACGACCGAGTGCGACTGGAGCGCCTCGAGCACCTGGGCCCTCGTCGCCTCCGCCTTCTCCAGCAGCGTCGACTGCGGCACGTACCGGCGCACGGCCGCGATCTCCCGTTCCACCCCGCGCAACGGCTCCGCGGACGCCACCTCGGGCTGTGCGACGATCAGCGCCCGCTCGCCCTGATCCGTCCGGGGGATGCTCCGCGCGAAGTGCAGCGAGCGGAGACTGGTGGTGTACGACGACACCACCCGGTCGAGTACGCCGTCCCCCTCGGCCGGCTGGGCCGCGTGCCAGGGGAGGTGGCCCAGGAAACCCACCGGGCACCACCACAGGCGGGGCCATGTGCCCTCGGGCGCGGCGGTGAGGCCGAGGGCCTCGAGGACGGGACGGGCCGCCGCCTCCCAGAGCCAGTCGAGGGTGGCCCGCACCTCTCCCTGCGCCAGCAGCCGTACCCGGCCGGGATACCTGTCCTCGGTGGCGTACTCGCGGGCGGTCAGAAAGGTCAGTACCCGGTCGTGAGCCGTGGCGGTGTCGAGCCCGGGGAGCGGGAGCACCCGGACCGGTTCGGCGCTGTCGCCGGTGACCAGGAAAGCGTACCCGCCCTCGGTGGTCGACACCACCTCCACGACCGGGCCCTCGGCGGCCAGCAGGGCGAGGTCGGGGGAGTCCTCCTGGGGGACCAGTCCCTCCAGGCGCTGCCATTCCCTCATCAGCTCCGCGCGCTCGGCGACGATCTCGCGGTTCAGTTCCCTGCGTTCGTCCACGCCGCCCTGTGCGGCGCGGTCCTTGGCGTCCAGGGCGCGCAGCCGGTCCGCCAGCTCCTCGATCTCCGCCCTGACAGCGGCGTGTTCGGGAGCGAGGCGGAAACCGGCGCCGAGGTCCTGGAACAGGAGCCCGCGACAGTTCTCCAGCAACTCCAGGGTCCGCTCGGGCCGGCCGGAGCCGAGTCCGGTCAGCACGACCTCGTCGGTGAGCTCGGCGAACGTCCGCACCACGTGGGCCCGGTCGTCCCACAGCGCACCCGATGCCACGTTGAGACGGAGCAGTTCGACCGCTGTGGCGACGCGGTCGAGCGACTCGGGTTCGCTGTGGTCGGACAGCTGCAACTGGGCGACGGCGGCCTGCATGCGGACCCAGGGACGTATCTCCGCGGAGCCCGCGACGTGGGCCAGACCGGTGAGTGCGGCCCGCCGGTCGTCGTCGCCGTCGTCCATGCGGGCCAGTGCGCCGAGGGCACGCGCACGTTCCAGTTCGGCGGTGTGGGCGATCCCTTTGACCAGCGTGCTCTCGTCGGCCCCGAGAATGTCCCCGGCGAGCGTGACGACGGAGCGCAGCAGGCCGGGGTCGCGCTCCGCCTCACCCAGCAGCCTTCTGGCGTGCATGAGTTCGTGGCGGGCGAAGTGGGCCCATCTCGGGTTGCCGGGTCCGGCGAGGGAGAGTGCCCGTTCGGCCGCCGTCACGGCCTGGCGGAGCGCGTCCGGCGTCTCCGGACGCTCCAGGACGTGGAGATCGGTGAGCATCCCGGCGAGTCCGCAGAGCAGAGTGATGCGAAGGCCGTCGGGCAGGCCGGGGATGTCGCTCGCCCGGCGCTGCAGGGCCAGGGCTTCGTGCAGCCGCGGACCGTCGGCCATGCGTGCGGCGTAGCGGTGCAGGACGCCGGCGTACTGGGCGAGTGCGGAGGCCCGCTGCACGTCGTCCGCGCCGTCCAGGCCGTCCACCGCGAGCCGCCCCTGGTGGACCGCCTCCCGCTGTGCTTCGGCGTCCCCCGTCACCTCGTAGAGCACACCGTGGGCCGAGGCCAGTGCGTGCCGGAAGAAGAACTCCTGGGAGGGGTCCAGGCGTGCGTTGAGGTCGAGGCCCGTGCGGGCCAGGGCGATGGCTTCGCGCGCCTCGGCGGCGGAGTGCGTCAGCTGGGCGTGCTGATGCAGGGCGGTGGACGCGGCCAGGGAAGCGTCCCGCCGGCCGGCGTCGTCCAGGGCCACGGCCAGGAGCCGGCGCGTCAGGTCGACCATGGCGGCCGGGTCCGGCGGCGCGTGCCCGTTCCGCGCCGGTGTGTTCTCGAGGTACCACGCGGCGTGCAGCACCGGGCTGTCGGCGTAGGTCTCCGTGCCCGGTTCGGGGAGGACCGACCGGCAGAACTCGGCGACCATGTCCCGGTGTCCGGGTTCCTGGAGCAGCCGCCCGAGCAGGGACCGGAGATTGCTGACGGCCGTCGTGCGCAGTTCCGGCGAGGAGCGCGCGACCCGCAGGTACGTCTGGAGTGCTTCCCGGTACAGCTGCTCGTTCCCGGTGAGGCGTGCGCACTGGACGAGGGCGCTGCCCAGGTTCACCCCGTCCCTGCCGTCGGCGTCGGGGAGTCGGGCGGCCGCCCGGAAGCTCTCGACGGCCGCCCGCGCCGCGGCGGCATCGTCCAGTTCCGTGGCCAGGACGATCGCCTCCCTGCCGTGGTTGCGCAGGAAGAGCGGGCGCCCGGAGCTGTCCTCGGGGAGCAGCTCCAGGGCGATGCCGCAGACCTCGAACGCCTCGGCCGCCACCGACGTGTCCCGCGTCGCCGACCGCAGCTGGCACAGATGCACGCCCAGCGCGGAGATGATGTCGGCGTACTGGGGGTGCTCGGGGGTCGCCGACAGACGGCTGAGGCGCAAGACGTCGGCGACGAGGAGGAGATGGGGAACCTCGATCGAGGCCGGGGCACCGCGCATGGTCTCCAGTGCCAGGTCCCACCACACCAGCGGGTCGGTGGTGAACCCGGTGCTCGTGGAGAACAACTCACGTGGGTCCGTGCCCAGTCGGCGATAGAGGACTCGAAAGGGCGGTGGCAGTTTGTCCGGGGCCGTCACGCTCACCGCGGCGAGCAGGTGGGCCGCCGCCGCGGAGTCGCGGACACCGGAGGGGCTGCCCTGTTGTCTCAGGGCGCGATGGAAGAAGAACAAGCCGCAGGCGTGCAGCGCGGGCAGGTCGACGCCCGGGGCACGGTGACGGGCCAGGAGTGCCGCGGCCTCGGCCAGTGCCTCACGGGACAGCACCGTCTCCGCGTCGGCGCCGCTCGCCGCCATGGTGACGCGCCGCTGGACGCGCGCGAGAAGAACCTGCCGCATCATGCCCCCCGTTGTTCTGTTCCGACGCCGTTCAGGGCGTGTCTCGGTACTCTCGGCCCGTGACCGATCACGCCACACCTCGCGACGATGATGCGGTATCCGTGGAACTGGCCGAGCGCGTACACCGATTGTGCCGGGAAAACGGCCGAAATGGCGATCTCGCGGACATGTTCGAAGAAGCCGGTGCCGAGGAACTGTTCGACACCTTCACCGCCCTGGTGCGGCAGGAGGACGCCGATCCGGACCGGCTGGCGGCGGTGCTGGACGCCATCGACGAGGCCCTCGCCGCCATCGGCCTGCACGGACTCACCCGGCCGAACCGCTCATGGAGCCCGCTGCCCGGCGTGCGGCAGCGTGACCCCGAAGTCTTCTGCTACGTCTGCCCGTTGAAACGCTGCGACCGTGTGGAGTCCGCGGCGGCACGGTGCTCGCTCGCCGAACAGCCGCTCGAGCGGGTGCGGTTGGCCTGATGAACACCTTCCTGCAGGAACTGTCCAAGAAGGCCGCGGAACGCTGGGCGACCGTCCTTCTCGGGCCGGGCCTGCTGTTCGTGGCGTGCGTGCTCGTGGGACGGCACCAGGGGTTCACCCACGCGCTCGATCCCGACCGCCTCCGCGCCTATGTGACGTCCGTGAGCACGGACAGGACGTACCAGGAGCCCGCCGGACTGATCATGGCCGCGGCGGTCGTGCTCCTCGGCGCGGCGGTCGCCGGCCTGGCGGCGTCCTCCGCGGGCGGACTGGTCGAACGGCTGTGGCTGCCCGCCGGGACCGGCCGGTGGGCGCGGTCGCTCGTGCGGTGGCGGTTGTGGCGCTGGGACCGCAGGGCGCGGGCCTACAGCACGGCCGAGGCGGAAGCGCGGCAGGAACTGGCGCGCAGCAGACTCCGCGGTGTGGCGGCCCCCGACCGTGCCGGTGAACTACGGCGCCTGCGGTCCCGCAGGGACGCCTACTCGGAACGGGAGCCGGACCAGCCCACCTGGATGGCGCAGCGCATGGCGGGCGCCGCGGACCGGGTGGCGCGGCGGTACCGGATGGACCTGGCCGAGATATGGCCGCACATCTGGTCGGTCGCCGACGGCCAGGTGCGCGACGACATCCAGGGCGTCCGGGACACGCTGGCCGGGGCGTGCCGGACGGCCGCGTGGGGTGCGGGACTCCTGGCCGTCGCCGCCCTCACGCACTGGTGGCCCGCGGCCGTCCTCGGACTGCTCCTGCTGCTCACCGGGCACCGCCGGGGGCGCGCGGCGGTCGACACGCTGGTGCCGCTGGTGGAGAGCACGGTGGACCTGTATCTCCGGGAGACCGCCAGGCGGCTGGGCGTGGCGTGTCCCCACGCGTTCTCGGCCGCCGTGGCCGACCGCGTCATCCGCGTTCTGCGGGTCGGGGCGTCAGGCACCTGAACAACGAGCGCCGGGTCCTCACGCCGCGCCGTTCTCGCTCCCCCCGGTCAGACCCCGGTGCCTCAGGCTTCCGGGTGTGTCGGCCTCCGCGGCGTCCGCCACGGCCTCCGCCGCCGCCTGGGCGGCCTGCGCGGTGTCGTCGGCGGCCTTGGCGGCGCTCTCGTCGTCCGACGGCTTCTCCCGGGTGGCGGGGGACGGGGGAAGCACTTCGGTGAAGGCCTTGGACACGCCCTGGAGCGCGGAGGTGATCTCGCTGGGGATCACCCAGAAGTTGTTGCCGGAGCCCTTCGCGAGCTGGGGGAGTGCCTGGAGGTACTGGTAGGCGAGGAGCTTGGGGTCGGGATCGTTGCGGTGCACGGCCTGGAAGACCTCGTCGATGGCCCGGGACTGGCCCTCGGCCTCGAGGATCGCGGCGGTCCGGTTGCCCTCCGCGCGCAGGACGGCCGCCTGCTTGTCGCCCTCGGCGGTGAGGATCTGCGACTGCCGCTGACCCTCTGCCCCGAGGATCGCCGCCCGCTTGTCCCGCTCGGCCCGCATCTGCTTCTGCATGGCCTCCTTGATGGACTGCGGCGGGTCGATCGCCTTGATCTCGACACGGTTGACCCGCAGCCCCCACTTGCCGGTGGCCTCGTCCAGCACCCCGCGGAGCTGGCTGTTGATGGTGTCCCGCGAGGTGAGGGTCTTCTCCAGGTCCATCGAGCCCACGACGTTGCGCAGCGTGGTCACGGTGAGCTGCTCGACGGCCTGCAGGAAGCTGGCGATCTCGTAGAAGGCCGCACGGGGGTCGGTGACCTGGAAGTACAGCACGGTGTCGATCTCGACGACCAGGTTGTCCTCGGTGATGACCGGCTGCGGTTTGAAGGAGACCACCTGTTCACGCAGGTCGATGAGGGGGTGCACCCGGTCGATGTACGGGATGACGAGGCTCAGTCCGGGGGTGAGGGTGCGGTGGTAGCGGCCGAGCCGCTCGACGTTGCGAGCGCGTGCCTGCGGCACGATGCGGACGGCCCGTACGACGGTGAAGATCGCGAAGAGCGCGATGATCAGGCCGGCGAGCAGGGAGGCGGAGATGTCCATGGCTTCAGTCCCGGGGGTAGACGAGCGCGGTGGCGCCGCTGATCTCGATGACGTCGACGGTCGTTCCGGAGGCGATCACGAGGGTTTCGTCGTAGCTGCGGGCCGTCCATTCCTCACCGTCGATACGGACCCGGCCGCCGGTGCCCGTCACGTCGGACAGGACATAGGCGGGCTTGCCGATCAGGGCGTCCGTGCCGAAGCGCGCGGTCTCGGCCGGGCGCAGGTGGTTCAGCGCGAGCGGACGTACGAACAGCAGCGTGCCGGCGGCGACGAGCGCGTACACCAGGAACTGCAGTCCCACGGGCAGCCCGGCCGCCGCGGCTCCCGCGGTGACCAGCGCGGCCACCCCCAGCATGCCCAGAGCGGCAGTGAGGGTGAAGATTTCCGCCACCGCCAGGACGGCCGCGACGATCAGCCAGATCAGCCATGCGTCCATGACGCGCCTCTTCTCACCGGTACGGGTTCGAGGGCATGAACCGCGGTGCCGGCTGCTAGGGATGACAACCGGCACCTTTGCTCCCATTTTACCCATGGGTAGGCCGGGTGCCGAGAGGTGTGCGCGAGATGGCGGAACGCGGGGGCGGAACCATCAGGACTGCACAGAGTCCGACGGCATCATTGATTCGATTGTGTTCGAGTTCTAGGGTGTGGCTGGCTCAGTAGTCGCTCCGTCACCACCCGTTGTGGTTCTTCCCTGGCGCAACGCCACCGTCACGACGAGGCGTCGCGGCGCCGAGGGGGAATCCGCGTGCCCTCAGTCCGCGCAGCGCCCTGTCGAACCGAGGAAGGCCACGGTCATGCCGCACCCCCACGAAGTCTCCACCGGCCGGCCGCTCGTCAGCCGCCGCCGCCTGCTGGAGTCGGGCGCCGCCGCGCTCGGCGCCCTCGCCCTGTCCGCCCCGCCCGGCGCCGCGCACGCGGCCGGCCGGCGG
>KL568555.1:53416-54293 GCA_000715605.1 Streptomyces speibonae
CCCGCCGCCCCCCCCCCCGAGTGGAACGACTTCGGTGTCTTCCGGGTCGGCACCGAGCCGCCGCACACCACGCTCACGCCCTACGCGAACGTGGGACAGGCCCTCGCCGGGGACCGCGCCCGCTCGCCCTACCGGCTGAGCCTCGACGGCACCTGGAAGTTCGCCTACGCCGACCGCCCCGACGACCGGGACCCCGACTTCCACCGCACCGACACCGACGACGGCGACTGGGACACCATCCCGGTCCCGTCCGTGTGGCAGCTGCACGGATACGACTTCCCGATCTACGTGAACATCACCTACCCGTACTGGGGCCCCAACGGCCGCGGCGAGGAACCCCAGCCGCCCGCCGCCCCGACCCGCTACAGCCCCGTCGGGCAGTACCGGCGCACCTTCACCGTTCCGCGCCACTGGCAGGGCCGCCGCACCTTCCTGCACTTCGAGGGCGTCAAGTCCGCGCACTACGTATGGATCAACGGCGAACTGGCCGGCTACGACGAGGACTCCTGCACGCCCTCCGAGTACGACATCACCGACCTGCTGAAGCCCGGCACCAATCAGATCGCCGTCGAGGTGTACCGCTACGCGGACGGCGACTGGCTGGAGGACCAGGACATGATCCGGCTGAGCGGCATCTTCCGCTCGGTCCACCTGTACTCCACCCCGGCCGTGCACCTGCGCGACTTCAAACTGGAGACTCCCCTCGACGACAGCTACACCGACGCCGAGTTGGCGGTCACCGCGAGCGTACGGGCGTACGGCGACGGCGGGAGCGGCCGGTACACCGTCGAGACCCAGCTCTACGACGCGCGCGGGCACGCCGTCTGGTCCCGGCCGCTGGAGCAGCTGTCTCTTATACACATCTCTGAGCGGGCTG
>KL568555.1:54531-58211 GCA_000715605.1 Streptomyces speibonae
ACCGAACAGCCGAACCTCTACACCGCCGTCCTCAGGCTCCGCGACCCGGCCGGCGAGGTGATCGAGACGCTCTCCCACCGCGTCGGCTTCCGCGAATTCGCGATCAAGGACGGGCTGATGCGCGTCAACGGCCGGCCCGTCTCCCTGCGCGGCACCAACCGCCACGAGATGCACCCGGAGCGGGGCACCGCCCTCACTCGCGAGGACCTCATCGCGGACATCACCCTCATCAAACGGCTGAACATCAACTCCGTCCGCACCTCGCACTACCCCAACAACCCGCTGTGGTACGAACTCGCCGACGAATACGGCCTCTACCTCGTCGATGAGACCAACCTCGAGACCCACGGCATCCGTTCCTCCTACCCGGGCGACCACCCCGAGTGGACGGCGGCCTGCGTCGCCCGCGCCCAGAACATGGTCCACCGGGACAAGAACCACCCCTCGGTGGTCATCTGGTCGCTCGGCAACGAGGCCGGCGGCGGCTCCACCTTCACCGCCATGCACGACTGGATCCGTTCCTACGACCCCACCCGCGTCATCCAGTACGAGGGGGACGACCGGCCCGGTATCAGCGACATCCGCTCCCGGATGTACGAGAGCCCCGCACGCATCGAACAGCGCGCCCGGGACACCGCCGACACCCGGCCGTACGTCATGATCGAGTACTCGCACGCGATGGGGAACTCCAACGGCAACTTCAAGAACTACTGGGACATCATCCGCCGTCACGACGTCCTCCAGGGCGGCTGGATCTGGGACTTCGCCGACCAGTCCCTCCACGCGCCCGTCCCCGCCCGCACCCTGCTCACCGAGTCGGGCCCGGCCCGGCTGCGCGGCGAGATCCTCGCCACCCGCGGCCGCCTCGACCGCGACCGGGGCCTGTCCGGCATCACCGTCTTCGAACGCGCCGACGGCCTCGACCTCACCGGTTCCCTGACCCTGGAGGCCTGGATCACCCAGGACGTCACGGGACAGCACCAGCCGATCATCGCCAAGGGCGACACCCAGTACGCGCTGAAACAGACCGACCGCAGGCTCGAGTTCTTCATCCACTCCGACGGGCAGTGGATCGCCGCCAACTGGGACCTGCCGGACGACTGGACCGGACGCGAGCACCACATCGCGGGCGTCTTCGACGCCGGCGCCGGCACCCTGGCCCTGTACGTCGACGGCGCGGTCCGGGCCACCCGCACCACCGACCGGCGGCCCGGCAGCACCACCACGCCGCTCGCGCTCGCCTCCGACGCCGACAACCAGATCCGGGAGTTCAGCGGCACCATCCGCCGCGCCCGCGTCTACGCCCGCCCCCTCACCGCCGCCGAACTGGCCTCCGACACCCGGGGCCCCGACGACGACGGCGTGCGGTTCTGGTTCGACGCGGCCACCGTGCGCACGGAGACGAAGCGGCCGCGGGAGAAGACGTTCCTCGCCTACGGCGGCGACTGGGGCGACAACCCCAACGACGGCGCCTTCGCCGCCGACGGCGTCGTCACCGCCGACCGCCGGCACACCGGCAAGGCCGCCGAGGTCAAACGCGTCTACCAGGCCATCGGCGCCGCCCGCACCCCCGGCGGCGGCCCCGGCGACGTCACCCTCACCAACGAGTACCTGTTCACCCCCCTGCGCGAGTTCGACGGCCGGTGGGAACTCGTCGCGGACGGCGAGGTCGTACGGCGCGGCCGGCTCACCCGGGACCAGCTGGACGTACCGCCGCAGTCCGGCAAGGACATCAGCCTGCCCGTGCGCCTGCCCCGGGACCCCGAACCGGGCACGGAGTACTTCCTCCAGCTCTCCTTCACCACCACGGAGCCCACGAAGTGGGCGAAGGCCGGCTTCGAGGTGGCCCGGCACCAGCTCCCGCTCGACGCCGCGAGCCCGGCCGTGACCCCCGTCCCCCTCTCACGCGTCCCGGCGCTGCGCCACGAGGACCGCGACGAGGACATCCGCATCACCGGCCGGGGCTTCTCCGTCACGATCGACCGCGACAGCGGCACCATCACCTCCTACGAGGCGCACGGCACCCGCCTCATCACCTCCGGACCCGTGCCCAACTTCTGGCGCGCACCCACCGACAACGACAAGGGCAACGGCCAGCACCTGCGCAACGCCACCTGGCGCGACGCGGGCGCCCGCCGGAAGGTCACCGGCGTCACCCTGCGCACGCTCGACGACCGCGCCGTCGAGATCGAGGTCACCGGCACTCTGCCCACCACGGTGGAATCCGCCTGGTCCACGACCTACACCGTGTTCGGCAACGGCGAGATCAAGGTCGACAACACCCTCCACCCGGGCGCCGCGGACCTGCCGTACATCCCCGAGGTGGGCACGCTGCTGTTCCTGCCGCGCCGCCTGGACCGCCTGCACTACTACGGCCGCGGCCCCGAGGAGAACCACTGGGACCGCAACACCGGCACCGACGTGGGCCGCTACTCCTCCACCGTCGCCGACCAGTGGACCCCGTACATCCGCCCGCAGGAGAACGGCAACAAGACAGACGTCCGCTGGGCGGCCCTGACCGACCGCGGCGGGCGCGGTCTGCTGGTGTCCGGCGAACCCCTCCTGGAGATCAACGCCTCCCACTTCACCCCGGAGGACCTGTCGTCCGGCGTCCGGCACGACTACCAGCTGACCCCGCGGGACGCGGTCGTGCTGCGGGTCAACCACCGCCAGATGGGCGTCGGCGGCGACAACAGCTGGGGCGCGCACACCCACGACGAGTTCAAGCTCTTCGCCGACCGGGACTACGCGTACACCTACCGGCTGCGTCCGCTCACCGACGTGGACCGGGCCATGGCCGCCTCGCGCCGGCCCACGGCGACCCGGTAACGGGAGGCCCTCCTGCCGGGACCGGTGTCCTGCGGCTGCACGGCGAGCGATCCGGGCAGCCGCAGGACAGGTGACGTCGATGTCGGAATCCCGCCAGACCGGCACACCGTACGTGCCCGATGCTTGAGACATGCAGAAGGGGATGCACACCGACACCGAGCGCTGCGTGCGCGCCGTGCGGTCGAAGGACGCGCGGTTCGACGGCTGGTTCTTCACCGCCGTCCGCACCACCGGCATCTACTGCCGGCCCAGCTGCCCGGTGGTCCCGCCCAAGCCCGAGAACATGGTCTTCCACCCGAGCGCCGCCGCATGCCAGCAGGCCGGGTTCCGGGCCTGCAAACGCTGCCGCCCCGACACCAGCCCCGGCTCACCGGAGTGGAACCACCGCGCCGACCTCACCGCCCGCGCCATGCGGCTGATCGCCGACGGCGTCGTGGACCGCGAGGGCGTCCCCGGACTCGCCGCCCGCCTCGGCTACAGCACCCGGCAGATCGAACGCCAGCTCCTCGCCGAACTGGGCGCGGGACCCCTGGCCCTCGCCCGCGCCCAGCGCGCCCAAACCGCGCGGCTGCTCATCGAGACGACACGGCTGCCCATGGCGGAGATCGCCTTCGCCGCCGGCTTCTCCTCCGTGCGCACCTTCAACGACACCGTGCGCGAGGTCTTCGCGCTCTCCCCGAGCGGCCTGCGCACCCGGGCCCCGCAGGACGCCGCCGGCACCACCCCGGGCGTGCTCTGCCTGCGCCTGCCGTTCCGCGCCCCGCTCCACCCCGACAACCTCTTCGGCCACCTCGCCGCCACCGCCGTACCCGGCGTCGAGGAATGGCGGGACGGAGCCTACCGGCGCACAC
>KL568556.1:0-4136 GCA_000715605.1 Streptomyces speibonae
ACACCACTCCAAGGGGCACGACCCGAAGCAGCCGCGCGGTTGCCGCACCGATCCCCGTTCCTCCCCCGGTCACGACCACAACACGCTGATCCGGCATGGGTGTTCGGCCTCCTGTCGATATCGGATCGGGCGACGTGATCTTACGTGGCTGCGAACCAGGGACCAGAGTCAGCATGGTTAACGCGACCACATCAAGCCGAAGTTGAACACTGCGCCTACGGCCTGGCCACCGGCGCTGGCTCAATGTGCGACGCCCTGCTCAGCGCGGCTGCCAGACGGCGAGACAGCCTCGGCCTGGATGTCAGCCCGAGCACTTGTGGAAACCCGACAGAAGCTGCTGACCTCCGATTCATCACCAGCGAAGGATCCATGATGTCCACAGCCGAGAAGATGACTCTGCGCTCACAACATCCCACACCCTGAATTCGGTGCGCGACTGCCCGTTCGCCCTGTTTTGACCACAAGGCCCGGCCACCGACACGCCGACTTCCGCAAGACCAGAGCAGCGAAATCGCCGACCCCCGCAAAAGACCAGGTCGCAGGCCCGAGCCCTTAGACCCCGATGCGCACCCCTTGCGCTCCCCTACCCTGACGGCCACCCTGCAATCTGGCCAGCCATCAGGAACTCAACACAAAAGGCCAGGTCAGAGGGCATCTGACCTGGTCCCAAGTGGAGCCGCCTTCGGGATTCGAACCCGAGACCTACGCATTACGAGGTCGTGAGAGATCATGACGAGTCGTGCCACGCGATCGCATCAGATCCTGTTTTCGCAGATCAGAGCACTGATCACGGTCCCGCTGCTCGTACGCCGTGTTGCACCGTCCACAGGCGTCCGCGCTCCCCTTGCGCTCCCCACCCCTTCGACAGGGCGATGAACCGGCCTACAGGCACGGTAGCGACACAACCGTCGCACTGCTTGTCGAGATCCCACACACGAGACCGATTGCCATCATCCGTGGTCTCCCCGCCCACACGCCCCACGCCGACAAGCACGGCGGCACACACAGCAACAACAACAGCTCGACGAAATGCGGCCTCCTTCCACCTCGGGCGTGACAGCCGTCGGCTCGTCGACGCCTGCGGGCTCCGGTACGTCGATGTGGAGCAGCTTGAGCAGGTCGGCGGTGACGACCCCGTAGGCGTTGCCCAGACGCAGGACCGTGCACGGATACCGGCCCCGCTTGGCGAGGTCGTACCCGGTGGTGCGGCTGAGGGACAGCGCGCGGTTCGCCGCCTCCAGATCCACGGCCGCGGGCAGTGCGAGCAGTTCCTCACGCGGCAGTGCGAGCAGTTCCTCACGTGTTAGCCCACGGGACGCATCGTCGCGCTTGGTGATCACAGAGGATCTGTACCCCGCGAGTCAATCAGCCACCTACCTTGCCCAAGCCACAAAGCCGCAGAATCCGCCAGCAGTGCGACGCCGGGTCAGCGGCGGCATCCGGCTGCTGCCGTTCAGCACAGCTCTGTCCAACGACCTGGGCGTCCGATGTCAGTGCCCTGACGTACGCTGGCTTCCGCACGGTCCGGACCGCCGGTAGCACCGGAGGCACCAGCCGCGGCTCACATCCTTCCCCGTCCGGGAGCGCGCCAGCACCGCGCTCACCAGCGGAAATCTCCCTTTCGCATGCACATCCGCAAGGTTGTGCACCCAACGCGTCCCCGGAGTCTCCCGCATGGCCACCGAGCCCGAACTCACTCCAGTCGTCGACTTCCTGTGCGAGCACAGCCCCAGCAAGAGCCGCGTCATGGCCCTGATCGGCCCCTACCACGGCGCTCGTTCCCTCACCGGAGTGTTGACCTGCAAGGACAAGCACCACGCATACCAAGCGGTCCAGCTTCTGCGCCGCGCACTGGCCTCCCGCGACACCGCCGTCGTCACGGAAGACCTGAACGCTCTGGCCACGGCGCTTCCCGACGCCCCCGCCAGCTCCTTGCGCGCGGCGACGGCCCACGCAGCGTCAGGAACCTGGCCCGCCCCCGCAGGCACGACTTTCTGCCCACCTGACGAAGGCCTCGGGGAGGACCAGGACACACAAGTCGACGAGGCTCCCACCACATCGAGGTCAGGAACGCCTGACGGCGCGCATCTGAAGGACCTGCCAGGCAAGGTAGTACGCATCGCCCACCTGCGCGAGTTCCACATCACCGATGAGGACGCACTCATACGCGCGGCGATCGACAACGGCTGGGAGCCGCTGCCCGCGTCCGAGTTGGACGAGGACGATCCTCGCGACGTGATCGGCGCCGTGATGACCCTGACCGAGAGCGGCAGTTGGATCACCGGTGCCGACACTCTGGAAGACCAGAGCGAGGCAGGACTGCTGCGCGCAGAGCATGGCGACGAGCTCACCGACTGGAGCCCCGTCCCGGTAACAGCCCACTTCCACCACGGGTGGCGGCTGCGCGACGCGATCCCCGGCACACCAACCGACGAGGAGCGGCCCGACCTGGTCGCGCTCTTCCCGGTCAAGGAGTGTTCCTGCGACGACGAGGACTGCGAGAACTGCGGCTGGCAACTCACCCCGCGCACCGCCGACCTGCTCCTGACCGCGTTGAGCGTTCTGGCCGACCAGGCCTATGACGACGCCGACGACCTGCGTGATCAGCCCGTGACCAAGCAACGCCCCGGCGACTGGGAGCTGTTCACCCGCCTGCCCTCTCTCACCTGGTCCGCCGACCGGAACTGGCGCCGACGCTTGGCACGAGCCTTCGACGACCTGACCGGCGACCTGGAACACGGGCGATGGCCCCAACCCTCGTGCACCGCCGAGGAGATGGCCTTGCACTTGGCGATCGAGGACGCGCCCAGCTACCTGGATGACATCGACACCCGCGACACCGCACACGGCAAGTTGCCCGAACACCGCGACGACTACGACTGGGACGCCTGCTCCGACCTGTTCTTCCAGGACCATGACGTACTCATGTTGTTCGACGCCCGCCTCGACGGCATCGAGGACCCGGACGGCGACGTGAACCAGCACCTCGGCATGGGAGACCTGCGCGCTGCAGCCTGGTTCGAGCCATTCGGATACCCGGACGCCCGGGACCCCGAGCGCGGCTTCCGACGCTGACCGCAACCCTGGTGGCCGCTGCTTCGCCGGCTGTCGGCGGAGCAGCGGCCGTCACGTCTCCGCCGCGCGCTCGGCCTCTCGGCTGCATGGGCAGAGCATCTCCTCAACCAGGCGCCCAGAGGACCGCACGGGCCAGGCGGACCATCGGCACGCGGTGCCAGGCCAATCCTCTTGTCCTCGCACACCGTCGGGGTTGCTCTATCCGTCACCGCGGAACGGGCACCTTGGACGATAACCCTCTTCGGCCAGCCAGGCGCGGGCCCGTCCGAGCTGTCGTTCATCGCTGAGTCGGTGAAATCGGCGCCGGGCCCGCTCGTCACGGGCGAGGACATCCTTGAAGCGCCCAAAGGCACCTCGGCCACGGATGGCGGTCCGCAGCCGATCGGCGAGGGCGGCGTCACCGGGCTCTTCGATGAACAGCTCCATGTCCTGGTAACCGTCCCAGGAACCCAGAGCCGGCACGGACAGCCATCGCTCGGGATCATCCGCCTTCTCGAACCCGGTCTCCAGCTCATCGGTGAAGGTCGGCCGGCACTCCCCGGTGCGCAGATCGAGCCGACCACCGGCCTCGGCCGGGTCGCCCTCCAGCAGCATGGCGAGCATCTCCAGATCGACCGGAAGCGGACGAGGGGAGGGGTTCACCGCGTGCCCCACGGACGCGCGCAGCACGTCCGCCAGTTCCCCATCGCCCCGGAAACCCCGCTCCTGCAGCGCCCCGACGAACGTGGCCGCCATCTGCGCGGCCCCCGGCAACCCCAGAGCAGCGGCACCGGCCACGCCGTCACCGGCCAGCTGCAGCACCTCGCTCACGGGTCCGCGGCGCAGCGCGGCAAGCAGCACCGTCCCGTCCGACCCGTGCAGCGCGCCGCGCACGGCCCGCAGCCCGTCCTCGTCCCATCCCTCGGCCATGGCCTCGACGTTAACGCGCGCCACCGAGTCGTCCAGCGCCGAGCACCGCCAAGTCCTCGCGACCGCCCGCCGAACCGATCGGCGCCCCCATTCACCGGCGCCGCTTGCGCCCGCCCCTGCCCGTGGAACGGCCACGCCTGCGGACGCCGCCG
>KL568556.1:4344-11615 GCA_000715605.1 Streptomyces speibonae
CCACGCCTGCGGACGCCGCCGTGACGAACGGCGGACGTACGCCAGGCCCTGGCCGCGAGGTGCCGGAGTTCCTCGAGTCCGGCCCGGTCCGGGTGGGCGGAGTCCAGCGCGGCGGCGACCGCGTCCCTGGCCTCGGGCCCCTGGGCGCGCAGTGCCTCCTCAGCGCCGCCCGAGCCGCCCGCCAGCTCCACGAGCTGGAGCAGGCTCTCGGCGAGCACCAGCAGGTGCTCTGCGTCGGTCATGTCCTCGGGGGACAACAGATCACGGTGCGCCAGCGCGCTCAGCGCGAGCGGAGCCAGTACACCGTCACCGCGCAGCGCCCGCAGCAGCCGCTCGCCCTCGCCGTCGGGCAACGCCGTCGCCAGCGCGTCGAGCATCGCTTGTGCGCGCGTACGGAAAGCCGCACCCATCATGGTCCGTACGGCGCAGGTCAGTTGCCGCAGTGCGCCCTCCCGCTCCCCGCGGGCCGAAATCCAGCCGGCCAGTTCCGTACGGGCGGCATCCGGGTCGTAGTCCTCGGCCAGCACCCCCAGCAGGCCGGTCGCCGGTGCCTGGACCAGCTCACCGACCAGCGGTGCATCCCGGCCGGCCGCCAGCAGCCGCTGCCGTACAGCCCGGGTACCCAGTTCGGTGAGGCGGATGAGTTCGACGGGCCCGGCGGTCAGCTCCTCACGCAGGCGGCGGTCACGCTCCCGTGCCACCGCCGGATCCGCTGCCGCCCCCATGACGCCCAGCAACTCCGCGAGTTCCTGCGGCATGCCCGCGGGCAGTTCAGGTCCGGAATCCTCTGGATCGGAGAGATCTACCTCCAGGAACACCGGATCGGCCATCCCCTGCTCACGCTCGACCGCGCCCAGGTCCACCAGCACGTCGAGCACCGAACGCAGGTCCCGGTCTGCTTGCTCGAACCACATTCGGTGTCGGAGGTCCGAGCCGACCTCCAGTTGGAAACGGGCCCGGTAGCCCAGGTGCACGGAGTCACGCAGCCGCGGCCAGGGCATCGGGTACGGCAGGCTGTAGAGCGTGTTCAGCACGTCCTCCAGCATCTCGTCGTAGATGTCGAAGAGCATCGACTCAACATGCCGGCCACTGCGCGCCCCGATCAGGGCCTGCCGCAACTCGAAACACGCGTCGAAGGCGCGCAGCCACAGCTGAAGCGGGTCGGCCAGCACCGGCCGGGCCTTGGCCACCGCGTACAACCGGCCCTTGGCCACCCGGACGAGCCGCGCCTTCTTCGCCCACTCCACCAGCAGTCCCAGCCGCGGCAGGTCCGCCGAGGAGCGCACTCCCTCGGTCCTGTCCCCGGTGCCCAGCACGTCCACCAGCTCGCGGGCGTCCGTCATCCGCAACCGCCCTGCGGCCGTTACCACCCGCCCCTCGTGCCCCGCCCACTGCACAAGACCCCGCAACTGCGCCACAGTCGTCGACGTCTCGGCCCGTCCTCGCAGTTCACTGTCCGGAGGCAGTACCACAGGCAGCTGCGGCTCGGCCCTGGCCCCGTCGGCCAAGACGTGGCCGTTCAACCGCCGATCCATGATCGCGTCAAGGGCCTGCTGGTCGTAGGCGACGTCCCCGCGCTGAGCGCGGTCCGCGAACCGCTGCAACGCCGCCCCGTCCATGACGTCCACGCCCTGCTCGGCAGCGGTCACCGCCCAGAACTTCGCCAGGCCCCAGCGAGTACGGTCCGCCATCGCCGCCGGATACCGCTCCTCGGCCGCGTCCACCGCGCCGAGGGATTCACCGATTGCGGGACCGCGCGGGTCCGCCAACTGCACGGCATGCAGAAAGCGCAGGAGGGTGCGCAACGTGCCCGGACCGTCGCCGCGTTCCTCTCCGGGAAGCTCGGTGACCTGCTGGGGGAGCCAGGACAGCAGCAGTTCCTCCACATGCCGCGGCTCCCACAGCCCCAGCCGACCGTCGACGGTCGCCCGGTGCCGGTAGTCCAACGCCGCCTCGGCCATGAACGCGTCCACCGGCGTCCCCTGCTCCGCGGCCCACCGAACCAGCCGGTCGACCAACAGCCCGCACGCCGCCTCGAACTCCTCCTCAGCCCCGGCCTCATACCGCATCCGCATGAATTCCGCCCCGCCTGTCCGCAGCCCTGCTCGCCTAGCCTCGCCACGCTACCGCCGAATCGCGACGCACCGTCCCAGGCCGAGGATCTGCGGCCCACCACCGACATTTCGTGGTGGCTGCCCGCGCTCACCCTGACCGTCCGACGACGGATCGCGCATGGTGGTACGAGCCCGCGCCCTCCTCTCCGAAGAGCCCGAAGTCCTCATACGGGTCCACCGGCCGGTACGGCCGACCGGTCCCCCGCACGCAGATCGAGAGTCACTCCCCGCGGTAGAGGCGGGGCAGGTCGATCAGCTGAATCGTGGGGTCGTTCTTTGCGAGGTGATTCAGCTCATCGGTGAAGCCCGTGCCGCTGAAGCAGTAGAGCCTCGTTGCCTCGGTAGCCGTGCCACTCCTGGTCAGGAGGGAACGGATGTGCCGGAGGCGTTCCAGGTGGCCGGCTCCCATCACGTCACTCCACTTCGCTTCGCCGATGGCGAGCAGCACCTGGCGCCCCTCTTGGCTCTCGCCGTGGACTGCGACGTCGACCTCGTGGCTGGTCCTGGCAGCTGGGTCGTTGACGGTTCCGCCAGCGACGCGTGTGACGTGTCCTCCCTGGGTGTCGGGTGCCGCATGCCAGCGGGCCCATTCCCGGCAGACCTGCTCGAAGTGCGGACCGACGACTTTGCTGCGGAAGGTGGACTGGGCTCGGCGCCATACGTCGGGCGCCCGCCCGGGGCGTTCCAGATCACCCCAGGCCGGGCGCATGACCGCGTGGTAGAAGGTGACGAGCGGTTCGGCGATGCGGTAGGCGGAGCGGTTGCGGCGAAAGGCATCGGCTTCGTGGGTGATCATGCCGACGTCCTGGAGAACGCTCAACGGGTGGGCGAGGTCGGTGGACTTGCGCCCCAGATAGTCGGCGATGCCGCCACGAGCCGCGTTGCCCACGGCGATGGCCGCCAGTACCGAGTGATACAGCGCGGTGTCGTGGAGTTCGGGCTCCTCGGCGAGAAGATAGCGGGCCTCCCGGAAGAGCGGACGCGCCGGGTTGAGCACGGCGCGGATGACCCAGTCGTCGAAGTCGTCCGGCCCGGCAGGGGTGTCCCCCTGAGTGAACTCACGCCGGTAGGCAGGCGTGCCGCCGACGATGGCATTGGTCAGCAACGCCGTGCGCGGGTCGTCGATCTGCCAGAACTCGGCAGCGAGCCGGAAGTCCAGGGTCGGGACCACGAGTTCGAGGCCGGCTCGGCCACGCAGCGGAGCATTGCCGGACAGCAACCGGCCCATGAACGACAGCGCGGAACCGCACAGCAGCAGACGCACGGGAGTGTTGGTGTGCTGGGCAGCAGGGTCCAGAGCGCGCTGGATGATCGAAGGCAGGGAGGGAGATGCCTTGGCGAGGAAGGGGAACTCGTCGATGACCGCCACGGTGGGGCCGCCCGCGTCGGCGATGCGCATGAGTTCCGCGACCGCCTCGTCCCAGTGCGCGAAACGGAACGGAGTGGGCTGCCCGCGATAACGGGCCAGTGCCTCACCGAACTGACGCAGGGCGTCGGCCTCGGTGGTCTCGGTGGCGGTGAACATGAAGCCGCCACTGGCACGAGCGACGGCGTCGAGCAGGAAGGTCTTGCCCTGCCGCCGGCGACCGGAGACCACGCCCAGCGTGGCCCGCGGGCCCGGCAGGGTGGCGAACCGGGTCAGCTCGGCCCATTCGAAGACACGATCGAACATCTCGGCGGGCTTGTCCACAGCACCAGCTCCCACATATAGATGCAGTTATTATAGCTGCACTTATTCGCTACTCCCCAGTCGATGTGCCCATTGAAGGATTCGGGCTCGTTTCACGGCCCTTCCGGATTCGTGCCGCTGGGCCGCCCTGCGGCTCTTCCGGCCGGGTGGGGTTCGGTCGGGGTGGATCCGCGTCAAGGGAAGCGGCGGATCGTACGCGGGCGGCGGAACCCCCGAGAGTACGACCGCGCACCTCGCGCGTACGGCACCCACACCCCCGCCCTCACCCCGGACGGCACCACCGGGCCGACGGAACCGACCGCGCCCACCTTCCTGCACAGATTGTGCGACATCGACAACCTGGCCGGAGTCAGCACTTCCCACTCGGCCGCCCCCCATTAACGCCAGCCGCCGCACTGCAGTTGCACCGGTGCGCTCCCCTCCCGCACTCCATTGCCAACCAGAACCGATCAGGCAGAGGCGAACTCTCGAAACCACAAGGTCAGAGGGGCATCCGCACGCACGCCCCGGGGGGAACCACACTCCACAACCTCCGACCTACGCATTGCGCGTGCGCAGGTCAACCGCCGCAGCCCAGTCCGGACGACGCAGCATGAATGACAGAAAACCCCAGGTCAGAGACCTGACCTGGGGTTCAAAATGAGCCGCCTTCGGGATTCGAACCCGAGACCTACGCATTACGAGTGCGTTGCTCTGGCCATCTGAGCTAAGGCGGCGTGCTGTGTGCACCATGGTGCGATCAGCGACGTCGGTAAGTCTACACAGTTTCCGAGGGTGCTTCGTACCGGCCCCGGGGGCGGGCCCCGGTGGGGGGATCCGGGGCCGG
The DNA here is from genome assembly GCA_000715605.1 of Streptomyces speibonae. GTDB lineage: Bacteria > Actinomycetota > Actinomycetes > Streptomycetales > Streptomycetaceae > Streptomyces > Streptomyces speibonae. The sequence continues at coordinate 8,975 of KL568556.1, forward strand.
TGGCACCGTTATGAGCAGCGCTTTCCGTCCTTCGGCGGGGTGCCGGCGATCAGGTAGGTGTTGATCGCGGAGTCGATGCAGGCGCTGCCCCGGCCGTAGGCGGTGTGGCCGTCGCCGTCGTAGGTGAGGAGGCGGGCCGAGGAGAGCTGGCCGGCCAGGGCCTCGGCCCAGCGGTACGGGGTCGCGGGGTCGCGGGTGGTGCCGACGACGACGATCGGGGCCGCGCCCTTCGCCTCGATGCGCCGGGGCTCGCCCGTGGCCTCCACCGGCCAGTACGCGCAGTTCAGGGAGGCCCACGCGAGGCCCTCGCCGAAGACCGGGGACGCCTTCTCGAAGTCGGGGAGCGCCTGTCGTACCTCGTCCGGGGACGCGAAGGCGGGCGGGAGGTCCAGGCAGTTCACGGCCGCGTTGGCGAACATCAGGTTGGTGTACTCGCCCTCGGCGTCACGTTCGTAGTAGCTGTCGGAGAGGAAGAGGAGTCCGGCGCCGTCGTTCTCGCGCATGGCCGACGTCAGGGACTCGCGCAGCTGCTGCCAGGCGCCCTCGTCGTACATGGCGGCGATCACGCCCATCGTCGCGAGCGACTCGGTGAGCCGGCGGCCGTCGGCGTCGCCGGTGGGGATCGGGCGGGCGTCGAGGTCGTCGAAGAACGCCTTGAGGTTCTTGCCGGCCTGCTCGGGAGTGGTGCCCGCGTCGCCGAGGGGGCAGTCGCTCTGCCGCACGCAGTCCTTCGCGAAGGCGGTGAACGCCGTGTCGAAGCCCTCCGTCTGCTCTAGGTTGAGCCGCCGCGGGGACAGCGAGGGGTCCATCGCGCCGTCCAGCACGAGACGGCCCGTGCGGTCCGGGAACAGTCCGGCGTAGGTCGCCCCCAGGAAGGTGCCGTACGAGGCGCCCACGTAGTGGAGCTTGTCGTCGCCCAGCGCCGCCCGCACGATGTCCATGTCCCGGGCCGCCTCGACGGTCGACACGTGGCGCAGCAGCCGCGGCGCGTCCGCCCCGCATCCCTCGGCGAACTTCTTGTACGCCGCGACCAGCGCGTCGGTCTCCTTCGCGTCGTCGGGCGTGACGTCCGTCCGCGTGTACGCGTCCATCTCGGGCCCGTCCAGGCACTCGACGGGTTCGCTGCGGGCGACGCCGCGCGGGTCGACGGCGACCATGTCGTAGCGGGCGCGCACGTCGGCCGGGTAGCCGATCCCGGCGTACGCCTGGAGGTAGCCGATCGCCGATCCGCCCGGGCCTCCAGGGTTGACCAGGAGGGAGCCCAGGCGCTTGCCCGGGCCCGTGGCCTTCTTGCGGGCGACGGCGAGACGGACGTCACCGGCGGACGGTTCGGCGTAGTCGAGCGGGGCGGTCAGCGTGGCGCACTGGAAGCCGGGGGCGCCGCAGTCGCGCCAGGCCGGCTTCTGCTCGTAGTACCGGGTGAGCTCCGCGGGGGTGGAGCGGGGCAGGGGCATCAGCGCCGCCGCCTCCTCCGCCTGCGAGCTGGCCGTGCTCGTCGAACTCCCGGAGGAGCAGCCCGCGACGAGCAACGCGGCGGCGAGCAGGGTGGCTCCGGTACGGATCCCGCGAGGGGTGCGCCTTGAGTGCATACGGCGATCGTAACTGTGCGCGACGGATCGGACGCTCTGCGCGCACACCGTGCCCCGTACGGGCTACGGCGGCAGGCGGCCGCGGTGGTGGGCAAGAGGTGTGCGTCAGCCCGATCTGAGCGCCATCGTCATCGCCTCCACCGCGAGCAGCGGGGGCACATTGCGGTCCAGGGCCTCGCCGCACGCCGCGATCGCCTCGATGCGGCGGAGCGTGGACTCCGGGGAGCAGCCGCGGGCCAGACGCTCCAGCGTGTCCTCGGCGTCCGTGTTGGCGAGGGCGATGCGCGAGCCGAGCTGGAGGGCGAGGACGTCACGGTAGAAGCTGGTCAGGTCCGTCAGCGCGATGTCGAGGCTGTCGCGCTGGGTACGGCTTCTGCGGCGCTTCTGCATGTCCTCGAGGTCCTTGACCACGCCCGCCGTGCCGCGCGGCAGCCGTCCGCCCTGCGCCGCGCCGAGCGCCGCCTTCAGCTCCTCGGTCTCCTTGCCGTCCGTCTCCTCGGCGAGCTGCTTGGCGTCCTCGGCGGCGGCGTCGACGAGCTCCTGTGCGGCCTTGAGGGCGCCGCCGACGTCCTCGACGCGCAGGGGCAGCTTCAGCACCGCGGCCCGGCGGGCGCGGGCCGCGGGGTCGGTGGCCAGACGGCGGGCCCGGTCGACGTGGCCCTGCGTGGAGCGGGCGACGGCGGCGGCGACGTCCGGCTCGATGCCCTCACGCCGCACGAGCATGTCGGCGACGGCCGCCACCGAGGGCGTGCTCAGGTTGAGGTGGCGGCAGCGGGAGCGGATCGTCGGCAGGACGTCCTCGACGGAGGGGGCGCACAGCAGCCAGACGGTGCGGGGGGCGGGCTCCTCGACGGCCTTGAGGACGGCGTTGGCGGACTTCTCGTTCAGCCGCTCGGCGTCCTCGACGAGGATCACCTGCCAGCGGCCGTTCGCCGGGGCGGTGAAGGACTTGCGGACCGTGTCACGCATGTCGTCCACGAGGATCTGGGCGCCGACGGCGGCGATCGAGCTGACGTCGGCGTGGGTACCGACGAGCGCGGTGTGGCAGGCCG
>KL568556.1:11835-13109 GCA_000715605.1 Streptomyces speibonae
AAGCCGCAGCCGGGGGCGCCGCCGAGCGCGCGGTCGGGGCTGACGCACTGGAGGGCGGCGGCGAAGGCGCGCGCCGCCTGGTTGCGTCCCGCGCCGGGCGGTCCGGTGAACAGCCAGGCGTGCGTCATCTTCGACGCCTCGGGCGGGGGCGTGCCGGTCGCCTCGGCGGTGACGAGCGCGTCGGCGTCCCGGGCGGCGGCGGCGAGCTGGTCGCTCACCCGTTCCTGCCCGACGAGGTCGTCCCACACGGTCATGGGGCGGTCCTCCCTTCCGTCGCGTCCGTCACGTCTGCCCTACGGGATCCGTCTGCCCCGTCTGCCCTACGGGCTCCATTGTGCGGGTGGGCACTGACAACCGGGGCACCGCCGACACGGATACGCACCGACCCCGCGGACGCGCCCTGCCCGCCCGGCACCGAATCCGCACGCCCCGCCCGGCACCGAATCCGCACGCCCCGTCCGGTCAGCGCCCGCGTCGCCGCCCGCGTCCCCGGCCGCCGTCGTCCTCGTCGTCGGGCTCCTCGTCGCGGGGGCCCAGCAGTTCGTCGGCCAGGGTGGGCAGGTCGTCCAGGGGGGTCTCCTCGGCCCAGTCGGAGCGCTGCAGGCGTCGGCGCGGCGCGTGCTCGGAGCCGACCTGCGGCAGTTCGCGCGTACGGTCGTCGCCGCCGTCGGAGGCACCGGGTCCGGGCTCGTCATCGCGCACCGGGGGCAGCACGGCCGTCTCGTCCGCGGCGCCCGGCGGCACGGGCGGCAGTACGGCCGTCTCGTCCGCCGCGCCCGGCGGCACGGGCGGCAGCACCGCGGTCTCCTCGGCCGCGTCCTGCGGGACCTGCGGCCTGGGCAGCTCCGTCGTCACCTCGGCGTCCGGCACCCCGTCACCGGAGCGTCCGGCCCGCCGTGCGGCGTCCTCGTCCGGCACCCGCGGCAGCTTGGCCGTCTCGTCCACGGGTCCGCCCGAGGCGTTCGTCGGCGTCACCACCGGCGTCGGCACGGTCACCGCCTCATCCGCCTGCCGGCCGGAGGACGGCGCACCCTCGGCGCCGCGCTTCGGCTTCGGCGGTCCCGCCTCGGCCGCGGCAGCCGCCTGCTCGGCCATCCGCCGGGCCTCCTCCGCGCGCAGCAACGCCTCCTCGGCCTTGCGCTGCTTCTCCAGGCGCAGGGCCTCGGCCTCGGCCCGCAGCCGGGCCTCCTCCTCGGCCTGCTTGCGGCGGCGCTCCTCCTCCGCCTTGCGACGGGCTTCCTCCTCGGCCCGCGCCTTCTCCTCGGCGAGCAGCC
>KL568556.1:13360-19550 GCA_000715605.1 Streptomyces speibonae
CAGCCGCTCCAGCTGCTCCTGGCGCTCGCGCTCCAGACGCTCCTCCTCGGCCTTGCGGGCCGCCTCCTCCTCCGCCTTGCGGCGGGCCTCCTCCTCGGCCTTGCGGCGGGCCTCCTCGCGGGCCTGGATCTCGGCCTCGGACAGCGGCAGAACCTGGTCGAGCCGGTGCCGGATCACCGTGGTGACCGCCTCCGGCTCCTGCCCGGCGTCGACGACCAGGTAGCGGCCGGGATCGGCGGCGGCGAGGGTGAGGAAGCCGGCCCGCACGCGCGCGTGGAACTCGGCCGGCTCCGACTCCAGCCGGTCCGGCGCCTCGGTGAAGCGCTCCCGCGCGGTCTCCGGGGCGACGTCCAGCAGCACCGTCAGGTTCGGTACGAGACCGTTGGTCGCCCAGCGGTTGATGCGGGCGATCTCGGTCGGCGACAGGTCTCGCCCCGCCCCCTGGTAGGCGACGGAGGAGTCGATGTACCGGTCGGTGATGACGACCGCGCCGCGCTCCAGGGCGGGCCGGACGACGGTGTCGACGTGCTCCGCGCGGTCCGCCGCGTACAGCAGTGCCTCCGCACGGTGCGAGAGACCGGCGCTGGAGACGTCCAGCAGGATGGACCGCAGCCGCTTGCCGACCGGGGTCGCACCGGGCTCGCGGGTGAGGACGACCTCGTGCCCCTTGGAGCGGATCCACTCGGCGAGGGCCTCGGCCTGGGTGGACTTGCCGGCGCCGTCGCCGCCCTCCAGGGCGATGAAGAAGCCGGTGCCGACGGGCACCTGGTCGGGGTCGTCACCGCCGAGCAGCGCGTCGCGCAGGTCCTGACGCAGCGGCACCCCGGAGCGGTCGTCGACCTTGGCCAGCACCAGGGCGGCCACCGGCAGCAGCAGGGCGCCGATCAGCATCAGGGTGAACGCGGCACCGCCGTGCGCGAAGACGAACCGGCCGTTCTCCAGCCGGTGGGGGCCGATGGCCGCGGCGGCCAGCGGGGCGACGACCGCGCCGAGCGCCACCAGGACGCGTACGACCGCGTACAGATGCTCGGTGGTGCGGATCCGGCGCTGTTCCTCGGTCTCCTGGTCGAGCAGCGTGTGGCCGGTGTTGGCGGCCATGCCCGCGCCGATGCCCGCCAGCGCCATGATCAGCACCACGCTGGTGACGTCCGGCACGAGCCCGGCGGCCAGCAGCGCGACGCCGGTGAAGGCGAGGGACAGCGCGAGCAGCCGGCGCCGCGACAGGGCCGGCAGCAGGGCGGGCGCCGTCCGGATGCCGACGACGACACCGCCGGTCAGCGCGCCCACCAGGAGGCCGTAGAGCACCGGGCCGCCGCCCAGGTCCTTGGCGTGCAGCACCGCCACGGCGACGGCGGCCGACACGGCGGCGGCGACGGACGCGCAGGCCAGCACCAGCAGCGGCAGCGCCCCCGTGCGGCCCTTGTCGGGACCGGCGGCGCTCCTGGGGCGGCGCAGGCCCTCCAGCGGGGAGCGCGCGCGGGGCGTGCGGGTGTCGGGCAGTTCCAGGAAGGTGACGAGGGACAGGGACGCGGCGAAGAGTCCGGCCGCGACGTACGACGCCAGCGCGGCCTGGTGCTCGTCGAACCACGCGACGCCGGTGCCCAGGAGGTTGTTGAGCAGGGCCGCGCCGACGAGCGTGAGGGCCGCGAGCGGTATCGCCACGAAGCTCGTGCGCAGCGACAGGCGGCGCAGCGCGTCCATGTGGTCGGGCAGCGGCCGTACGGTCGCGCCCTCGGGCGGCGGAGCGGGCAGCAGCGCGGGCGCGGCGCTCTCCCGGCACACCGTCCAGAACCGCTCGGCGACACCGGCCACGAAGGCGGTGACGAGGAGCACGGCCAGTGCGTTGTCGGGCGTCCAGTCGATCCACAGCGGGGCCACGATGAGCAGCGCGGCGCGCAGCCCGTCGGCACCGACCATGGTCCAGCGGCGGTCCAGTGGCCCGTCCTGCGCGGTGAGCGAGGTGAGCGGGCCGAGGAGCACGGCGCCGAACAGCAGCGTCGCCAGGATGCGCACGCCGAAAACGGTCGCCACTGCGAACGCCGCACCGCGGTAACCGCCGCCGAACGCCCCTTCGAGGACGGCCGCCTGAAGGGCGAGGAGGATCAGCACCAGGAGGGCGAGGACGTCGCCGACCCCGCCCACGAGCTGCGCGCTCCACAGCCGTTTCAGCTGCGGCCGGCGCAGCAGGGCGCGGACGGCACGCTCGCGGGAGTCCGCGACAAGGGAGTCGTCGGGGGCCGGTTGAGGGGCCGTTGGCTGCTCGGCTCGCGTCATGCGTTCAGCCTATCGGCCCGCGACGACAGCCCGGAGCGACCCACCTGGCATGCACACGCCTCGACACCAAAGTGTTGCCGGGGCGTTCGCATTCCGAACGCCGGGCGAAGACCGCCCGGCGTCGCCGCGGTGGGGTGCCGGCACCCCACCGCGGTCAGTCCTCGGCGCCGTTCGAGGCGGCAGCCTTCTTGGCGGCCGTCTTCTGCGCCGTCGTCTTCTTGGCGGCCGTGGTCTTCTTGGCGGCCGTCGTCTTCTTCGCCGCGGTCTTCTTCGCCGCGGTCTTCTTCGCCGGCGCCTTCTTGGCCGCCGCCTTCTTGGTGGCCTTCTTCGCGGTCTTCTTGGCGGGGCCCTTCGCCCGCTTCTCGGCGAGCAGCTCGAACCCGCGCTCCGGCGTGATCGTCTCGACGCTGTCGCCGGAGCGCAGGGTCGCGTTGGTCTCCCCGTCGGTGACGTACGGACCGAAGCGGCCGTCCTTCACCACGACCGGCTTCTCGCTGACCGGGTCGGTGCCCAGTTCCTTCAGCGGCGGCTTGGCCGCGGCCCGGCCACGCTGCTTGGGCTGGGCGTAGATCGCCTGCGCCTCCTCCAGCGTGATCGTGAAGATCTGCTCCTCCGACTGCAGCGACCGCGAGTCGGTGCCCTTCTTCAGGTACGGGCCGTAGCGTCCGTTCTGCGCGGTGATCTCCTGGCCGTCGGTGTCGACACCGACCACGCGCGGCAGCGACATCAGCTTCAGCGCGTCCTCGAGCGTCACCGTGTCCAGGGACATCGACTTGAGGAGCGAGGCCGTGCGCGGCTTGACCGCGTTCTTGCCCGTCTTCGGGGTGCCCTCGGGCAGCACCTCCGTGACGTACGGGCCGTAGCGGCCGTCCTTGGCTACGATCGTGTGCCCGGTCGCCGGGTCGGTGCCCAGCTCGAAGTCGCCGCTGGGCTTGGCGAGCAGTTCCTCGGCGAGCTCGACGGTCAGCTCGTCGGGCGCCAGGTCCTCGGGGATGTCGGCCCGCTGGTGCTGCTCGCTGTCCTTCTCGCCGCGCTCGATGTACGGGCCGTAGCGCCCGACCCGCAGCACGATGTCCTTGCCCACCGGGAAGGACGACACCTCGCGCGCGTCGATGGCGCCCAGGTCGGTCACCAGCTCCTTGAGCCCGCCGAGGTGGTCCCCGTCGCCGTTGCCCGCCTCGGCCGCGTCGCCGTTGCCGGCTCCCTCACCGAAGTAGAAACGCTTCAGCCACGGCACGGCCCGCGCCTCGCCGCGCGCGATGCGGTCGAGGTCGTCCTCCATGCGCGCGGTGAAGTCGTAGTCGACGAGCCGGCCGAAGTGCTTCTCCAGCAGGTTGACCACGGCGAAGGAGAGGAACGACGGCACCAGAGCCGTGCCCTTCTTGAACACATAGCCGCGGTCGAGGATCGTCCCGATGATCGACGCGTACGTCGACGGGCGGCCGATCTCGCGCTCTTCCAGCTCCTTGACCAGCGACGCCTCGGTGTAGCGGGCCGGCGGCTTGGTGGCGTGACCGTCGACCGTGATCTCCTCGGCGGTGAGGGCGTCGCCCTCGTTCACCTGGGGCAGCCGGCGCTCGCGGTCGTCGAGCTCGGCGTTCGGGTCGTCGGCGCCCTCGACGTACGCCTTCAGGAAGCCGTGGAAGGTGATCGTCTTGCCGGAGGCGCTGAACTCCGCGTCCCGGCCGTCGGACGCCGTACCGCCGATCTTCACGGTGACGGAGTTGCCGGTGGCGTCCTTCATCTGCGAGGCGACGGTCCGCTTCCAGATCAGTTCGTACAGCTTGAACTGGTCACCGGTCAGCCCGGTCTCGGCGGGCGTGCGGAAACGGTCCCCCGAGGGGCGGATCGCTTCGTGCGCCTCCTGCGCGTTCTTGACCTTGCCCGCGTAGGTGCGCGGCTGCGGCGGCAGGTAGTCGGCTCCGTACAGCTGCGTGACCTGGGCGCGGGCGGCGGCGACCGCCGTGTCGCTCAGGGTCGTCGAGTCCGTACGCATGTAAGTGATGTAGCCGTTCTCGTACAGCTTCTGCGCGATCTGCATGGTCGCCTTCGCGCCGAAACCGAGCTTGCGGCTCGCCTCCTGCTGGAGCGTCGTCGTACGGAACGGGGCGTACGGCGAGCGGCGGTACGGCTTGGACTCGACGGAACGCACGGCGAACCGCGTGTTCTCCAGGGCGGCCGCCAGCGCGCGGGCGTTCACCTCGTCGAGGTGGAGCGTGTTCGCGCTCTTCAGCTGCCCCAGGGAGTCGAAGTCACGGCCCTGCGCGATCCGCCGCCCGTCGACCGACTGCAGGCGGGCGACCAGCGACGACGGGTCCGAGGCGTCCCCCGCGCGGCCCGTCGCGAAGGTGCCCGTCAGGTCCCAGTACTCGGCGCTGCGGAACGCCATGCGCTCCCGCTCCCGCTCCACCACGAGCCGGGTGGCGACGGACTGGACACGGCCGGCCGACAGCCGGGGCATGACCTTCTTCCACAGGACCGGCGAGACCTCATAGCCGTAGAGACGGTCGAGGATGCGGCGGGTCTCCTGGGCGTCGACCAGCTTCTGGTTGAGCTCGCGCGGGTTGGCCACGGCCTGGCGGATCGCGTCCTTGGTGATCTCGTGGAAGACCATCCGCTTGACCGGGATCTTCGGCTTGAGCACTTCCTGCAGATGCCACGCGATGGCCTCGCCCTCGCGGTCCTCATCGGTGGCGAGGAAGAGTTCGTCGGACTCCTTCAGCAGGTCCTTGAGCTTCTTGACCTGGGCCCGCTTGTCCGCGTTGACCACATAGATCGGCTGGAAGTCATGGTCGACATCCACACCGAGCCGGCGCACCTCGCCGGTGTATTTCTCGGGTACCTCCGCAGCGCCGTTGGGAAGGTCGCGAATATGCCCGACGCTCGCCTCGACGATGTAGCCAGGGCCGAGATAACCCTTGATCGTCTTCGCCTTGGCAGGCGACTCGACGATGACGAGTCGGCGGCCGCCGTTCGCGGTCTCGCTGGTCGGGGACAACTTCGCTCTTCTCTCCGGTCGACGCTGGGGCCTCCCCAGGCGCTCTCCCCCGGGGGTCGGGTCATGGTGACGCTGCGGAGTGTGACGGTACATCCCGCCCCCGTGTCAAACGGGAAAAGCCCGCAACGGCCACTCGAACGGTAACCCGACTACCACCGTTCCTGCCGCCCGGAGTGTCCAGACTCCGCCCGGGTATATGCGGAGCGCAACCTTTCGGTTACCGCGGGCGGCCGGAGTTCCCCGCTCTTCAGAGCCGGGTGAGGGACCACGCGCCGAGGGCCAGGGCGGTCACCGCGACGAGCCCGGCGACGACGAGGGATGCGACGGGGCTCACATCCTGGGCGACCGGGCGGTGCTGCCGCGCACGGGTCACGGTCCAGGTCAGCAACGCGGCCCCGAACAGGCAGAACACCACTCCCGTGAAGATCGCCGGTCCGCTCTCCATGACTCCCCCGCGCCCCTCTTTCCCGTCCAGTGACACCGGCCCGGACGGGACGCTGCCACCCCCGGGCGGCGCCCCGGCGAACCGGAGGTGAACGGGGGAGCTACGGAGCGGAGCAACTCGGCCGGAACCGGTCGGGGCCGACGACGGAAATTTTCGGAGGGATGTGAAAAGGAGACCGGCGGTGCATGGTGCGGGCGGGACGGATGCGGCGGGTGAGGGTGCTGTGGCTGCTGATGTCGGCGGGTCCGGCGGGTAAACCGGACCGGTGGGTCCGGGCGCGGTGCACCGATGGCCCGGCGCGGTGGTCCGATGGCCCGGGCACGGTGCACCCGCGGGGACTCGCGGGGTGCCCTCGCGGGGCCGGTACCGAGCACCTGGGTGGTCGCGCGGTGTGCCCGCCAGGTCGGCACGGCGTCGCTGCTGGGGTCGGCGCGGTGTGCCCGCCGGGCCGGCACGACATCGCTGCCGCGGCC
>KL568556.1:19776-20206 GCA_000715605.1 Streptomyces speibonae
GACATCGCTGCCGCGGCCGACGCCGTGCACCCGCGGGGTCGGCGCGTGCCGCGGACGAGGGCTGCGGGTGCCGCGGACGGGGCTGCGCGTGGCGCCGACGGGTGGGCTCCGCGTCGTGACGCCGCCCGTTCAGCGGGCCGGCTCCAGGAAGCCCTGCTCCACCAGCAGCCGGATCTGGGCCGGCGTACGGTCGCGCAGCACCACGGGGTCCTCGCCGAGGAGCTGGGCGATCGCGTCCAGGATCCGGCCGGCACTCATGGTGCCGTCGCACACCCCGGCGAAGCCCGCGCCGACCGTGTCCACCTTGGTGGCCCGGCGCATCCCGCGGTTCTGCCGCAGCACGACGTGCTCCGGGTCCTCGGCACCGGGCAGCCCGACCTGCTCCTGCACGACTTCGGGGGCCAGCTCGAAGCGCGCCTCCAGCAGCGCC
>KL568556.1:20442-21411 GCA_000715605.1 Streptomyces speibonae
CGAAGTGCGCCCGGACCGTCTCGCCGAGCGGCTGCTCCACCGGGTGCGGCCACTCCTCCACCGTGACCGAGGGCACGGCGGAACCCGACTTGCGCAGGGTGATCCAGCCGAAGCCGACCGCTTTCACCTTCCGCGCCTCGAACTCGTCCAGCCACGCGTCGTACCGCGCCCGGTACGCGGCCGCGTCGCCGCGGTGGTCTCCCGCGTCGCGCAGCCACAGCTCGGCGTACTGGGTGACGTCCTGCACCTCGCGCTGCACGATCCAGGCGTCGCACCCGCGGGGCACCCATGATCTGAGCCTGTCCTGCCAGTCCTCCCCTTCGACGTGCTGCCAGTTGGCCAGGAACTGCGCGAACCCGCCCTCGTTCAGCCGTTCCCCCGACTCCTGAACGATCGTGCGGCACAGATCGTCCCCGCCCATCCCGCCGTCGCGGTAGGTCAGCCGGGCACCCGGGGAGATCACGAAGGGCGGGTTGGACACGATCAGGTCGAACGTCTCGTCGTGACGGACCGGCGTGAACAGCGACCCCTCGCGCAGATCGGCGGCCGGGGCCCCGGACAGCGCCAGGGTCAGCGCGGTGATGTGCAGCGCGCGCGGGTTCACGTCGGTGGCCGTCACGCGGGTGGCGTGCCGCGCGGCGTGCAGGGCCTGGACACCGGAACCGGTGCCGATGTCGAGCACGGAGGCCACGGGCGTACGGACGGTGATGCCGGCCAGGGTCGTGGAGGCGCCGCCGACGCCGAGCACCACGCCCTCGTCCCGGCTGCCGATGCCGCCGGCGCCGCCGACCGCGCACCCGAGGTCGGAGACGATGAACCAGTCCTCGCCGGACGGCCCTCCGTACGGCCGCACGTCCACGGCCGCGGCGAGCTCGTCCGCACCGGTGCGGGTCAGCCACCCGCTCTCCAGGCAGACGTCGACGGGCAGGACGTCCGCCACGCGCGCGTGCGGCACCGGCTGGGGGCGCA
>KL568556.1:21590-25537 GCA_000715605.1 Streptomyces speibonae
GGACCAGCGTCTCGAGCGGGGTGTCCCCGCGCGTGGCCCGGAGGGCGGGCACCGTCTCGCTGCGGGCCAGCGCCGCGTACGCGGGGGCGCCGAGCAGATCGAGCAGTCCGTCGGCGGTGAAGGAGGCTGCGAGCAGCGCGTCCCGCAACCGCGCGGCGGCGTCGGGACGGTCGGACGAGGGCAGGGGCGGCAGGCTGACGTCACTCACGCCCCCATTGTGGCGTCCCCCCATCCCACCGCGCGTACGACGGCAGCGGCGGGCCGGGGGGCCACGACTGCCAGGGGTGGTACGCCCGGAGCCGCGTGCACTGCCGGGGCCCGGCGGACCGGGGCACTGCGACTGCCAGGGTTCACGCAGCCTGGAAGACCCTGCGGCCGCCGAGGGCCCTGCGGCCCGGGGCCGCGTGCGCTGCCGGAGTTCTGGCCGACCGGGACTGACGGGGCCGCGCAGCCCGGAGACCCGGCGGCTGCCACCCCGGAGGCCATGCGGCTGCCGAGGTCCTGCGGCCCCGGGCTACGCGCGCTTTCGGAGGGCCTGACCTTGGCCTCGCCCGCAACGGCCAGGGTCATCCGGCCCGGAGGCGGCCGCCGGGGGTCGCAGCCCGGAGCCGCATGCGCCTCCCGGGGGCCCGGCCGACCGGGGCACCGCTACTGCCGGGAATCCCGGCGGGCCGGGGCTCTGCGGCTCCCGGCGGTCCTGCGGTCCGGTGGTCCTGCGGCCCGGGGCACTGCGACTGCTGAGGACCTGGTGGTCCGAGGCTGCCGACGGCCGGGGGGTCTCCGGCCCGGGGGCCTTGCGGCTGCCGGGGTGCGGGGGCCAGGGCGGCCCGCGGCCCCCGGGGCCTCGTTACCGCTGCGGCGTCAGCTCTTGGTGGCGCCCGCCGACGCCGTCGCGGTCTGGCAGCTGGGCTGACGGGCCATGGCCTGGCCGACGTCGCCCTCCTCCAGCGCGCTGAGGGCGTTGTTGCCGCTCTTGCTCAGCTCGTCCAGCTCGGCGGCGATGTCCTTCAGACCGTCGGCGAACTCCGCCTGGTCGTCGGTGTCGAGGCCGTCGACCTGCTTCCGCAGCGAGGCGTAGGAAGCGGAGATGCCGTTGAGCTCCTTGACCGCGTCCTTCTGCTTCTTCTCGCCGTCCTCGACGTCCGGCGCCCCGGCCTTGTTCACGGCGGCGCCGATCGCCTTGTAGGCGTCGGACATGTCCTGGAACGCCTTGGAGTCGGCCTTCTGGACCTCTTCCGGAGTGCTGTTGTCCGAGGTCTCCTTCTGGATCGCGGCGTTGGCCGACCTGATCTTGGCCGCCTGCGGCTGCACCGAGTCGCAGACCTCCTTCGCCCAGGCGTCGAGCTCTTCGCTGCTGTCGTCGCCACCGCATCCCGTGAGCGCCAGTACCAGTACCGCACCGCCGGACAGTGCGGCCGCGAGCTTCTTGTTCACCGGGTTGGTCCCTTCCATGGCCTTCGGCCCCGGAAGATACACGCCGGATGGGCGACGACCACCCGTCGAACGTCCGTTAAGACAACTTTTGAAGCCATTTGCACCAAGCGAGAGAAGGCTCACGACGACGGTGCCGAGACGACGGTGCGGGCGGGCGGCACACCAATCCGTGCCACCCGCCCGCACCTTGATGCGGTGTCCGCCGTCCGCCCCTAGGAAACCACCGCCGGATCGGGCGACTTGGGTTCCGTCTCGGAGCTGTCCTCGCCGTCCACGGCGATCCCGCGGCGCTTGGACACATAGACCGCGCCGACGATCACGGCCAGCGACAGCACCGCGATGAGCACCCGCATCCCGGTGCTCTCGTCCGCTCCGTAGGAGAACTTGATGACCGCGGGCGCGATGAGCAGCGCCACCAGGTTCATCACCTTCAGCAGCGGGTTGATCGCGGGCCCCGCGGTGTCCTTGAAGGGGTCCCCGACGGTGTCCCCGATCACGGTCGCCGCATGGGCCTCGCTGCCCTTGCCGCCGTGGTGGCCGTCCTCGACGAGCTTCTTGGCGTTGTCCCAGGCGCCACCGGAGTTGGCGAGGAACACCGCCATCAGCGTGCCCGCGCCGATCGCTCCGGCGAGGAAGGCGCCCAGGGCACCCACACCGAGGGTGAACCCGATGAAGATGGGCGCCATCACGGCGAGCAGTCCGGGCGTGGCGAGTTCGCGCAGGGCGTCCTTGGTGCAGATGTCGACGACCTTGCCGTACTCCGGCTTCTCGCTGTAGTCCATGATCCCGGGCTTCTCGCGGAACTGCCGCCGCACCTCGTAGACCACCGAACCCGCCGACCGCGACACCGCGTTGATCGCCAGCCCCGAGAAGAGGAAGACGACCGCGGCGCCGGCGATCAGGCCGACGAGGTTGTTGGGCTGGGAGATGTCCATCATCAGGCTCATCGGCGCGCCCTCACCGCTGAGCCGCTCGCCCACGTCTCTCGCGCCGGTGGTGATGGCGTCCCGGTACGAACCGAACAGCGCGGCCGCGGCCAGGACGGCCGTGGCGATCGCGATGCCCTTGGTGATGGCCTTGGTGGTGTTGCCGACCGCGTCCAGGTTGGTGAGCACCTGGGCGCCCGCGCCCTCCACGTCGCCGGACATCTCGGCGATGCCCTGCGCGTTGTCGGAGACCGGGCCGAAGGTGTCCATGGCGACGATCACACCGACCGTGGTGAGCAGTCCGGTGCCGGCCAGCGCCACCGCGAACAGCGCCAGCATGATCGACGTACCGCCGAGCAGGAACGCCCCGTAGACGCCGAGACCGATCAACAGCGCGGTGTAGACCGCCGATTCGAGGCCTATGGAGATACCGGACAGCACGACCGTGGCCGGACCGGTGAGCGAGGTCTTGCCGATGTCCCGCACGGGACGCCGGGTGGTCTCGGTGAAGTAGCCGGTGAGCTGCTGGATGAGGGCGGCCAGCACGATGCCGATGGCCACCGCGACGAGGGCGAGGATCCGCGGGTCGCCGCCCTTGTCCGCGATCGCCGTGTCGGTGACGCCGTCCAGGTCCGCGTAGGACGACGGCAGGTAGACGAACACGGCGATCGCGACGAGGACGACGGAGATCACCGCGGAGATGAAGAACCCGCGGTTGATCGCGGTCATGCCGCTGCGGTCGGCGCGCCTCGGCGCCACGGCGAAGATGCCGACCATGGCGGTGAGGACTCCGATCGCCGGCACCAGCAGCGGGAACGCCAGCCCCGCGTCGCCGAACGCCGCCGAACCGAGGATCAGCGCGGCCACCAGGGTCACGGCATACGACTCGAAGAGGTCGGCCGCCATGCCCGCGCAGTCGCCGACGTTGTCGCCCACGTTGTCGGCGATGGTCGCGGCATTGCGCGGATCGTCCTCCGGAATGCCCTGCTCGACCTTGCCGACCAGGTCGGCGCCGACGTCGGCGGCCTTGGTGAAGATGCCGCCGCCGACCCTCATGAACATCGCGATGAGCGCGGCCCCGAGGCCGAACCCCTCGAGCACCTTCGGCGCGTCCGCCGCGTAGACCAGCACCACGCAGGAGGCTCCGAGCAGGCCGAGGCCCACGGTGAACATGCCGACGACGCCGCCCGTACGAAAAGCGATCTTCATCGCTTTGTGCGAGACGGCGGTGAGATCCTTTTCCGGCTCGCCCTCGGCCGGAGTGGCTTCGCGTGCCGCTGCCGCGACCCGCACATTGGTGCGTACGGCGAGCCACATGCCGATATAGCCGGTGGCCGCCGAGAACGCCGCTCCGATCAAGAAGAACACCGATCGTCCGGCACGCTGATTCCAGTCGTCCGCGGGCAGCAGCATGAGCAGGAAGAACACGACGACGGCGAATACGCCGAGCGTGCGCAACTGGCGGGCCAGATAGGCGTTCGCGCCCTCCTGTACCGCTCCTGCGATCTTCTTCATGCTGTCGGTGCCCTCGCCGGCCGCGAGCACCTGGCGCACCAGGGCTCCCGCGACCACGAGCGCCGCCAGTGC
>KL568556.1:25747-30273 GCA_000715605.1 Streptomyces speibonae
GCGAGCACCTGGCGCACCAGGGCTCCCGCGACCACGAGCGCCGCCAGTGCGACGACCCCGATGGCCACCACGAGCAGGCGGTTGTCGTCGGTCAGCACGGCGGCCGCGAGGGTTGTGGGTCGGCCCGACTCGTATGAGATGGAAAGCCCCGCCATTCGTCCTCCTTGACGCTTGGGCTGAGCTCAAGATGTGGACGGGATTGTAGGTACCGGAACCTGATCAAAACAGAGCGCGGGAAATGTAAATGGCCTGCACGCACTCTTCCCAATGATCGTCGGGCGGCCAGTTGCCCGAAATCGGTAATGCCCTTGAGGCATTCACGTGATCGCATTTCCAGGACACCGGTCGATCGTGAAGGAATTCACGCGATCAACCGCTCGAGACCACTGTAAGGGCGGGTGCCGACACCCGCACATGGCGAAGGGCCCCCACCAGGGGGCCCTTCGGAAAACGGGTCGCTGTCCGGGTGAACCGGGTCAGGCGAGGACGGTGGGCGGCGGCACGGTCGGCCACCTCATGCGGATCGATCCGCCGCTCTCCCCCGCGCTGACCTCGACGTCGTCGACGAGTCCGCTGATGACCGCGAGGCCCATCTCGTCCTCCTCGGTCTCCCCGTCGGCGTCGGCGGATCCGTCACCGGATCCGCGGTCGCCGGGGACCGCGTGGGGCGCTTCGTCGCCGACCTCGATGGAGAACTGTTTCTCCTCCTCGATCAGCAGCACCCTCACGGGCGCCGAGATGCCACCGTGCTGGTGCAGCCCCACGGCCCGAGTGCACGCCTCGCCGACGGCGAGCCGGACCTCGTCGAGGACGGCCTCGTCCACTCCGGCCCTGCGCGCCACCGCGGCCGCCACGAGACGGGCGGTCCTGACATGCTCGGGCAGCGCGCTGAAGCGGAGTTCAACGGTGGCCATGCATCCCCCTCGCAACTACGGGCGTGCTGTGGAGAGGCCGGGCCGCCGGACGCCCGGCCCTCCTCATGGTCCTTCTTCCGCGTTCTTGCTCCGCCACCCGGGGCACCGGGGCACGGGAACGCGGTGGTCAGTCGGTCGCCGCCACCGCTTCCTCGACCGAGGTGTGGATCGGGAACACCTTGGTGAGGCCGGTGATACGGAAAATCTTCAAAATGCGCTCCTGGTTGCAGACCAGGCGCAGTGAGCCCTCATGGGCTCGGACACGCTTCAGGCCGCCGACCAGCACGCCGAGTCCGGTGGAGTCGAGGAAGTCCACGCCTTCCATGTCGACGACAAGGTGGAAACTGCCGTCATTCACCAGCTCGACCAGCTGCTCGCGCAGCTTGGGCGCGGTATATACGTCGATTTCGCCACCGACCCTGACGATCGTGCGATCGCCCATGGTCTCGGTCGACAGGGACAGGTCCACGGATCCTCCAGCACCTAGCTATCGAGCGGTCGCCCTTGGGGCATCTCGGCTCAGCCCCCGGGACGGTTCGCCAGCCGCGATGGCATTCAATCACTTACCGGCAGGCGTGCACGACGCCTTGGCCCCATTGTCCGTCACGCCAGTGACACACTCGGTGCCGATGGCCAAGAATCACCGATCCGATCGACCCCCGACGGACACGCCCTCCACCACCGCGCCGGGCGTGGTCCTGGACCGGCTCGCGTCCGGACCGAGCCGGGCTTCGCGCATTACTCATACGGAGCACTTGCCCCCACGTGCGGGTCGGCATGCCCGCTGGCCTGACCGGATCCGCACGGAAGTCGTGGCCGCCGTGCGCTCCGCGGGGATCGACCGTCCCTGGGTCCACCAGGCACGGGCCGCCGAGCACGCGCTGGACGGCGAGTCCGTCGTGGTCGCCACCGGTACGGCGTCCGGCAAGTCCCTGGCGTATCTCACGCCCGTCCTGTCCACCCTCCTGGACGGCGCGCAGGCCCCGAACGGCCGCGGGGCGACCGCCCTGTATCTCGCGCCCACGAAGGCCCTGGCGGCGGACCAGTGCCGGGCCGTGAAGGAACTTTCACAACCACTGGGCCATTCGGTGCGTCCCGCGGTCTACGACGGGGACACGCCGTTCGAGGAACGCGAGTGGATCCGCCAGTACGCCAACTACGTCCTGACCAACCCGGACATGCTGCACCGGGGCATCCTGCCGTCCCATCCCCGCTGGTCCTCCTTCCTGAAGTCGCTGAAGTACGTCGTCATCGACGAGTGCCACACCTACCGGGGGGTGTTCGGCTCGCACGTCGCCCAGGTGCTGCGCCGCCTGCGCCGCCTGTGCGCGCGCTACGGTGCCTCGCCCGCCTTCCTGCTGGCCTCCGCGACCGCCGCCGAGCCCGCGGTCGCCGCCCGCCGGCTCACGGGCCTGCCGGTGGTCGAGGTGGCCGACGACGCCTCACCGCGCGGTGAACTGGTGTTCGCCCTCTGGGAGCCTCCGCTGACCGAGCTGCACGGCGAGAAGGGCGCCCCCGTCCGCCGTACGGCCACCGCCGAGGCGGCCGACCTGCTCACCGACCTCACCGTGCAGGGCGTCCGGTCGGTCGCCTTCGTACGCTCCCGGCGGGGCGCCGAGCTCATCTCGGTGATCGCCCAGGAGCGCCTCGCCGAGGTCGACCGCTCGCTGGCCCGGCGTGTCGCGGCCTACCGGGGCGGCTACCTCCCCGAGGAACGCCGTGCCCTCGAACGCGCCCTGTACTCCGGCGAACTCCTCGGCCTCGCCGCCACGAACGCGCTGGAGCTCGGGGTGGACATCTCCGGCCTGGACGCGGTGGTCATCGCCGGCTATCCGGGGACCCGGGCGTCCCTGTGGCAGCAGGCCGGGCGCGCGGGACGCTCCGGGCAGGGTGCCCTCGCCGTCCTGGTCGCCCGCGACGACCCCCTGGACACCTTCCTCGTCCATCACCCCGAGGCCCTCTTCGACCGGCCCGTGGAGTCCACCGTCCTCGACCCCGACAACCCCTATGTGCTCGCCCCGCACCTGTGCGCCGCGGCCGAGGAACTCCCCCTGACCGAGGAGGACCTGGCCCTGTTCGGCCCGGCCACCGAAGGGCTGCTCCCGCAGCTGGAGGCGGCGAAGCTGCTGCGCCGGCGGACCAGGGCCTGGCACTGGACCCGCCGCGAACGAGCCGCCGACCTGACCGACATCCGCGGCGAGGGCGGCCGGCCGGTGCAGGTCGTCGAGGCCGGTACGGGCAGGCTGCTCGGCACGGTCGACGCGGGCGCCGCGCACAGCAGCGTCCACGAGGGCGCGGTCCATCTGCACCAGGGCCTCACCTATCTCGTGCGCTCCCTGGACCTGGAGGACTCCGTCGCCCTGGTCGAGCAGGCGAGCCCGACGTACACGACGGTGGCCCGGGACACCACGTCGATCTCCGTGCTGGAGACGGACACCGAGATCCCGTGGGGCGACGGCCGCCTGTGCTACGGCTCCGTCGAGGTCACCAACCAGGTGGTCTCCTTCCTGCGCCGGCGTCAGATCACCGGCGAAGTGCTCGGCGAGACGAAGCTCGACCTCCCTCCTCGTACGCTGCGCACCCGCGCGGTGTGGTGGACCGTCACCGAGGACCAGCTGGACCGGGCCCGGATCGGTCCGGAGATCCTCGGCGGTGCCCTGCACGCCGCCGAACACGCCTCGATCGGCATGCTTCCGCTCTTCGCGACCTGCGACCGCTGGGACATCGGCGGCGTCTCGATCCCGCTCCACCCCGACACCCTGCTGCCCACCGTCTTCGTCTACGACGGCCACCCGGGTGGCGCGGGCTTCGCCGAACGCGCCTTCCACACCGCCCGCGCCTGGCTCACGGCCACCCGCCAGGCCATCGCCTCCTGCGAGTGCGACGCCGGGTGCCCCTCCTGCATCCAGTCCCCCAAGTGCGGCAACGGCAACGACCCTCTGCACAAGCGCGGTGCGGTACGCCTCCTGACGGTGCTCCTCGAGGGCGCACCGGCCGAGAAGCCGGGCGAGACGGAGGATCCCGCCGCCGGGGCGGCCGGGGTGAGCGAGGCGGAGGACGTCACCGAGGGCTCTGGGCCGAGTGAGGCCGACGGCCCAGGCGGGACGGACGGGGTGAGCGAAGCCGACGGTGCGACCGGGGCTGCCGGGGCCGACGAGGACGACGGTGCGGTCAGGACCGAGGGAACAGACGCGGCCGGTGCCGGCCGGACCGACGGAGCCGGCACAGCCCACGGTTCGGCCGGACCCGACGGAGCGGGCGCTGCCGACGGTGCCGACGGTGCTGCCAGGGTCAGCGAGGCGGATGGTGCAGGGGTGACTCGAACCTCGGGGACTGAGGCGTAACTGAGGCGTAGCCGAGCCCGGAGACGTGGCCGGGTCCGTGGCCGAAAGCGTGCCCGGCACAGGAGCCACGCCGACCGGAACCGGGCCCCGAGCCGAGGCCGGGGCCCGAGCCAGGGCCGGAGCCGGGGCCGAGGCCGGAGCCCGAGCCAGGGCCGGAGCCGGGGTCGAGGCCTGTGCCCGAGCCAGGGCCGGAGCCGGAGCCGAGGCCAGGGCCGGGGCCGGAGCCGAGGCCGGAGCCCGAGCCGGGGTCGAGGCCTGTGCCCGAGCC
>KL568556.1:30438-30916 GCA_000715605.1 Streptomyces speibonae
GGCCTGTGCCCGAGCCGGGGCCAGTGCCCGAGCCGGGGCCAGTGCCCGAGCCGGGGCCAGTGCCCGAGACACAGCCAACGCCGAGGTCGGTGCGCCGGCCGGTGCCGAAGCGTAGCCAGGGCCGGAATCAGAGCCAGAGCGCCGACCTTGGCCGGATCCCGAGCACCGGGCGGAGCCAAAGCGCCGACCTTGGCCGGATTCGGAGCGCCGGCCGGGTCCGGAGCGCCAGCCGGAACTCGAGCGTCGGCCGGAGCCAGAGCGTCGGCCAAGGGCGGGGCCAGCGCGCCCGGCAGGGGTTGCGCCCCCGCGGCCGGTCCCGCGCGGGCTCTGACATCCACCGTGAACGGGCCCCGGCCCGACGCCACCGACACGTCCGAGACCTCGCCGGTGAGCACGCACCGCACAAGCCGCGCGCCCTGTTCCCGGGCCACCCGGTCCGCCCGCGCGCAGGCAGCCGTACCGCCATGTGCCCAATGGC
>KL568556.1:31176-32517 GCA_000715605.1 Streptomyces speibonae
CCGCCATGTCGGCACCGCCGGCGGCCCGGTGCCGGACCACGACGACGTGTCCCAGCGTGAGAACGATGCCGAACACCACACACAGCACGGCGATCGCCCCGATGCTCCAGACGCTCGCCGACCCCTGATCGGAGCACCGCGCGCGCCTGCGCCCGTCCCGCCCGTCCCGCCCGTCCCGGTCGTCCCGGTCGTCCGCCCGCCACCGCATACCGCCGTTCCGGACCATCCTCACGTTCCCGCTCCCACCGTGTCCTCCGCCGCCGCCACGGCCTCCTCCCGCAGGTCGAACGACAACCCGTGCAGCACCGGCGGCCTGGCCTCGACGACCACCCGAACCCGCTCCGCCTCCCTGCGCACCGTGATGCGGGCCCCGGGCGGCGCCGCCTCGCGGGTCACCTCCACGACCGCGTCGTGCGGATCCTGACGGGCCGCCGCGCGAGCGCCGGTGTACGCCGCGTCCACGCACTGGATCTGCGCGGCCACCACCAGCAGGCCCCAGACCAGCGCCGTCGCGAACATCACCAGGACGGGCAGCACCAGGGCCGCCTCCGCCGTCACGAACCCGCGGTCGGCCCGGCGCTCACATCCGGCCATCGAGTGCCTGCTGCACGATGTTGCGCAGCGCCGTGCTGACCGGACCGCTGTTGACGACCTTGTAGAGCACGACGGAGAACGCCACGGCCGCCACGATTCCCATGGCGTACTCCGAAGTCACCATTCCGGAGTCCCTCCGTGCCGCACGCCCACGCCCCTTGCACACCAGGGCACGCAGCCGTGCCCGTACCGCCTGATACATCTCAACCTCCGTGAGGAGAACTCGCATCGGTCTTCCGTGTCCTGCTGTCCGTCCGGTGGGTCCGTCATCGACCACCTCCTCCCAGCACTCCGCCCGCGAGTCCGATCACCACGGGCAGGACGCCGACCGCGATGAACGCGGGCAGGAAGCACAGCCCCACGGGTGCGCTGATCAGGACGGCCGCTTTCCGGGCCCGCGCGGTCGCCGCTCGGGTCCACTCCGTGCGGGCCTCGGCGGCCAGCCGGCCCACGGGCGTGGCGAGGGGAAGCCCGGACGTGTCGGCCCGTTCGAGCAGCCGGGCCAACGGCAGAGCCCCGGGCAGCGACGCCAACCGGTGCCAGGCCGCTTCCGGTTCCCCGCCGAGCCGCACCTCAGCCGCGCCCCGCGCCAGGGCGTCGCCGACCGGCCCGCCCAAGGTCTCCCCGACGGCCTGTGCCGCCAGGACCGGCCCGGCGCCCGCCGCGATGCAGGCGGACAGCAGGTCGGCCGCCAGGGGGAGTTGCCGTGCCGCTCGCGCGGTGTCCGGACCTGTCTCTTATACACAT
>KL568556.1:32753-33452 GCA_000715605.1 Streptomyces speibonae
CGGGCCCGCCCAGCAGCGCCCAGCCGGCACAGACCACGCCGATGTGGGGCAGCCACCTCCGCGCGGCGCGCGGCAGCCCGCGGCGGGCGGGGGGCGACGCGTGTTCCGGAGCGAGCAGACCGGTCAGTCGCCGCCGTACTCTCCGCTCGCGCCGCGTGCGGTCCCACCGGGCCGCCAGCCAGACGAGCGCCGGTACGGTCCCCACGGCCACCCCCAGCCTGTGGACAACGTCCGCGTTCACGCCGTCCCCTCCTCAGCACCCGCCATGATGCGCAGCGCCCACCACAGCCCCAGCCCCTCCAGCGCTGCGCCTGCCGCCAGACAGACCAGCCCCGACGCCGTGTGCAGCAGGATGTGCAGCGGGTCGGCGCCGAGCGCCGCGCCCAGTGCCAGACCCACGACCGGGAGCCCGGCGAGCATCACCGCCGTGGCGCGGGCACCGGCCAACTGGGCGCGCAGGTCGGCCCGCTGATCCCGTTCGGCCCGCAGCGCCGCACCCAGCCGGTCGAGTCCCGCCGCGAGGCCGGCCCCCTGGTCCACCGCCACCCGCCAGCACGCGGCGAGCCCTCGCAGCCCTTCGGCGCCCGGCTGCCGTGCCGCCGCCGCGAGCGCGTCGGGGACGTCCCCGCCGAACCGCGCCGCCGCCAGCACGGCGGCGTGCAGATCGCCGAGCCCGCCGGAGTCCCGCGCGGCCGGCAG
>KL568556.1:33579-34235 GCA_000715605.1 Streptomyces speibonae
CGCCGGAGTCCCGCGCGGCCGGCAGCAGCGCCTCGCCCGGCTGCCGCCCGGCGCGCACCTCACCGGCGAGCGCCCCGCACAGCGCGATCACCGCTTCCGCACGCCGCTCCCCGGCCCGGCGTCGCACCGCGGCGCGCCGCACCCGCCGCAGCAGGGGCACGCCGGCCGCCCCCGCGACGACCGGCAGCACCGACGCACCCAGCGCCGCCAGCACCAGCCCCGCGGCCATCGACCACCACTCGGCGCGCCACCGGCCGCGGATCCGCGCCCAGGCACGGAGCGCCCGGGCCCGGCCCGGCGGACCGCTCTCCACGGCGCCCCCACCGGCCAGCAGCAGCCGGGGCCGCCCGGCCCCCGCGCTCCCGCCGCCGAGCACCAGCGCCGCGGCTCCCAGACAGGCCGCGGCCGCGGCCGTCGACATCCCGGTCGTGCCGTTCATCCCGCGGTCCTCTCCCGTCGTCCGTCACCCGCACGGGCACCCCTGAGCAGCTCCCGCAGCCGCTCCCATCCCGGCTCGGGAAGGAACGCCGCCGGTCCCCAGCGCAGCGCCGGCACCGTCCGCACCAGCCCCGAGGGGTCCCGCTCCAGCACATGCACCTCCGCGATCCGCCGCCGCCCGCCGCGGTCGCGTATCTGTCTCTTATACACATCTCTGA
>KL568556.1:34511-36389 GCA_000715605.1 Streptomyces speibonae
GCTTCCAGCCGGGCCGGCACATCCGCCGCCGCATTGGCATGGACAGTGCACGAGCCGCCTTCGTGGCCCGTGTTCAGGGCGGCCAGCAGATGGACCACCTCAGGGCCGCGCACCTCTCCCACGACCAGCCGGTCCGGCCGCATCCGCAGCGCCTGGCGCACCAGGTCCTCGAGGGTGACGAGGCCCGCGCCCTCCTGGTTGGCGGGCCGCGTCTCCAGGCGTACGACGTGCGGGTGCTCGGGCCGCAGTTCCGCCGAGTCCTCCGCGAGGACGACGCGTTCGTCCGGGCCGACCAGGCCCAGGAGTGCGCTCAGCAGGGTGGTCTTCCCGAACCCGGGACAGAGACACCACTACTGCGGCAGACTCAGACCATGACGAACACCCAGACGGGCGACGCCCGAACGGAACCCCAGGTCATCCGCTGCTACGCCTACGCGCACGTCGCTCGCAGCAATCCGATGGCGATCGAGAGCCAGATCCAGGACATGCGAAGGCTCGCCGGTTCGCTCTCCGGCCCGGCCGCCAGGTACGACATCGTCCGCGTCTTTCAGGACGACGGCGGCTCCGGCCTCTCCGCGCGCCCGGCCTACAAGGAGATGCTCGCCGGACTCGAACGCGGGGAAGCCGACACGGTGCTCGTCTACGCAGAAGACCGGCTGTACCGCGGTCTTGAGCTGCAGAGGGCGTACAGCGAGATGTCTGCGCAGCTGGGCGTCACGACCTACAGCGTGCAGTCCGGGCGGGTGGGCCGATGAGCCCACAGCTTCGCTCCGCTACCGACGTCGAATTCGGCGCAAAGACCCGCGCGGTCATCTACGTGCGCATCAGCCAGGACAGGACAGGCGCCGGCCTCGGCGTCGAGCGGCAGCGCGAGGACTGCGAAGCCCTCGCCGAACGGATGGGCTGGGACGTCGTCGAGGTGTACGTCGACAATGATGTGAGTGCCTTCTCGGGGAAGCTCCGCAAGGACTACCGGCGCATGCTCGCCGACCTGGACCAGGGCAAGGCCACCGTCGTCATCGTCTGGCACACGGACCGGCTCACCCGCTCGATCGTCGAGCTCGAGGAGTACATCGAGCTGTCCGACCGCCGCGGCATCGCCACCCACACCGTCCAGGCCGGGACCGTCGACCTCGCCACCCCGTCCGGGCGGATGACCGCGCGGATCCTCGGCGCGGTCGCCCGCCAGGAGTCCGAACATAAGGGCGAGCGCGTCGCCCGGGCCCGCCGGCAGAAGGCGCTGAAGGGCGAGTGGATGGGCGGGATCCGCCCGTTCGGCTGGGGGGTGCCCACCGGGGAGATGCGCACGAAGACCGACCGGAAGACCGGCGAAGAGGTCGAGGTGCCCGAGCTGGACATGATGCGGGCCGTCCCGGAGGAAGCCGAGGCGCTCCGCTTCTGGACGGACGAGATCCTGTCCGGCGGGTCGATCCGGTCGCTGGTGAAGTGGTGCGCCGACAAGGGCGTCCTCACGACCAGAGGGAACCCGGTCAGCCACACCGACATGCGGGACATGCTGCTGCGGCCCAGGAACGCCGGAATCGCCGTCTACAGGGGCGAGGAAGTCGGGCGCGGGCAGTGGGAGCCGATCGTCGACGAGGCGAAGTACAGGGCCGTCGTGGCGATCCTGAAGGACCCGGCCAGGACGACGACCCCGGGGGCGCAGCCGAAGTGGCTCGGGTCGCTGCTGTACGAGTGCGGCCGCGGGCAGTGCGGCAAGGGTATGACCGTCACCCAGTCCGGCGGGCGGAACTATCCCAGCTACAAATGCGGCACCGGGCACGGCGGCGGTCGGCGCGCCGATGTCGTCGACCAGTACGTGGAGGACACCATCATCGAGCGGCTGTCACGGCCGGACGCGCACGAGCTGCTGGAGCC
>KL568556.1:36610-45142 GCA_000715605.1 Streptomyces speibonae
CGCGCACGAGCTGCTGGAGCCGGTACCGGACGGCGTGGACGTAGCCGGCCTCCAGGCGGAGGGCGAGCGGATCCGGCAGCGGATGCGAGACCTGGGCGGCCTGTTCGGTGCCGGGCAGCTGGAGCTGGACGCGTTCACCGAGGGCATGGAGACGGCCCGCGGCCAGCTGGAGGGCGTGACGCGGCAGCTGGCGCGCGCAGCGACGCGTGATCCTCTGGTGGGGCTGGTGGGGGCGCCCGACGTGCGGGCGGCGTGGAAGGCACTGACTCTGGAGCGGAAGCGCAACGTGCTGCGAGCCCTGGTCACCGTGACACTGAAAACCCCCCGGCCCGGACGTATGCCGGACGGGGGGTACTTCGACTACGACGCCGTGGAGCTCCATTGGAAGCGCGGAGGATCGATTACCCCTTTCGAGACTCCACATGCTCGATCACCTCGTCGATGAGCATCCGGCAAGCATCCTGTTTGTAGGCTGGCTGCGACCTGAGAAAGTCAGCAAAGTAGGATGGCGTCTCCTCGCCGGCCAGGTAGCGCGTAACCAATTCTGAAGCCTCCTTCTTCGAGAAGTGCCACGCCAACCCATCATCGCTGGCCCCACCTTCCCTTTGGATCGCTTGAGCCGCGACACGAAGGGCAGTAGCGTCCACCCTTTCTAGCACGCTGGGAGGGATGCCCGCAGCGTCCAGAATCCGCTTGATTTCAGGCACGGTGAACGCTGACACCTGGGAGAATGTTTCGAATGACTGCTTCAACTCGGAACTATCTAGCGTGTACGAGAATTCATTGATCGCCAAGGCAACGCCGCGCCTTACTAGGGCGCTTGCATGTTGCATCTCAGCATGCGCAAGTTGGCTCTTTACGGCACTTAGAAGCTCCTCTGTGCTCCTGACTTCCCGCGCCGTCTCTTCTTTAATTTCATCAAGGGCCGTGCGGCCACTGAGGAAAAAGCCCAGCTCGCGCTTCAGGATTGTGGATAGCGCAACCACTTCGGTGAAGAGGGTGGGCCGGTCAGCTGCCTCCGTCTTGGCGACTGTCGTCTGCCTCCAGTTGAACCCCCGCGACCTCATGGCGTCCGCCACCGCTTGCTGAGACAGGCCGAGAGCGGTCCGCGCCGTCCTTAGGCGCCGACCCAGCGCGATCCGCAAAGCGTCGGCATCAAGGCCCTCATCTTCGGCGCTGGCTCGCGTTGGCCACTGCTCATCCTTCATGGGAATGAATGGTATCGACGGCGAGCGCTGGCGTCACCCCCCACAAGGTTGACGGCGCTCCTGAAGCGCTGGCATGCTTCAGGAGCATCAGGGGACCACTCGGGAACCCGACGTACATCCCTGTCGAGGTTGACGAATGCAGCACTACTTCACCACCGCGGAGATAGCCGAGCGGTACCGCACGGCGGCAAGCACGGTCCGGTACTGGCGCCACATCGGCTACGGCCCCAAGGGCACGAAGGTCGGCCGCCGCTTCCTGTACCCGGCAGTGGCCGTCAAGAAGTTCGACGAAGAGCTGCTCGCCAAGGCGGCGAGCCACGGCGCCTCTCCCGAGTACCAGCCGGGAGAGCACGCCGGGAACGACGAAGCGGCCGGGTACCAGCCGGCCGCTCCTGTCGAGCAATCCGCACCTACCTGCAAGTAGAAGAACGGAACCACTCACATGCAGCTTCCCACGACGGCAACGGAGCCGTCGACCCAGCCCGCCCAGCCTGACCCGCACGCGACCGTCAAGGCCCTCGCCGCCGAGCACGGCCTGCAGATCGAGGAATGGGACACCACCACCCTCGACGCCAACCTCCGCGACAAGTTCTTCGCGCTGTACGCCGAGGTCAAGGGCGACCGCTTCATCGTCGTCCCCACCGGCCAGGACCCCGCGCACCGCCTCGCCGCCGTCCGCGCCCTCATCGCCCACCAGGGGGTGACGGCATGAGCACCGCCACCCACAGCCAGGACGTCGAAGACGCCCTCGCTCGCATCGACGAGCACAAGGCCAACGCCGCCCCCGAAGCCATCCGGTTCTGGGACATCGTCGGCGAGGCGATCAAGGAGTCCGGCGACCCGGCCGGCGTCCTCGCCGAGATCGTCGAACTCATCCAGAGCAAGCTCGGTGGAGCCCCGCGGTGACCACCGAGATGAACACGCCGGCGGCCGGAGAAACCTCCGGCCGCCCGGCCCGCCCGGTCCGCTTCGATGACCCGGCGCAGAACGCCGCCTACTGGGCGCGCATCACCCGCATCGTCGACGCCGCGCCGCCCCTGGACGACACCCAGCGCGCCGCGATCCGCGCAGCCTTCCACCAGCCCCAGGCCAGGGAGGCGGCGTGAAGGAAACGACCCTCCCCGAGTGCGGGCACTGGTTGGGGTCCGAGCGGCGTCACTGCCGCACCGCCGACGGCGTCCGCCGGTTCGTGACCGGGCTCCGCTGCCCGGCCCACACCCCGCGCGCCCTCCAGGGCCTGCCCGAGATCCCGCCCGGCCCCGGCTGGCCGGCCCGCGCCTGGACGACGCCCACCCCGGACTCCGTGGCTTCCGTCATCGACGAACGCGCCATCGCCTCCGGCAAGCGCCGCTCCAACCCGAACACCTACCGCGCGGCCCAGGCCGCTGAAGCCCAGAGGAGGGCATCGTGACGCGCACCGCGCAGGAAACGTTCTGGTCCGACCAGGCCCTCGCCCAGGCGCGAGACGTGGCCGCTGACGGCCGCACCATCGCCATCGTCAACGACTTCCCGAACGGCGAACAGTGCTCCTGGTGCGACTGCACCCTCGACAACTTCCGGGACCACCGCTGCGGCGGATGCCCGAAGCCCGCCGGGTCCGTCCTCCGTGTCCACGACGGCAGCCCTGTCCGCCGCGACATCCCCGTCTGCGAGGGGCACCGCGACGAGGCCATCGTCTTCGCCTACCGGGCCCTCGGAGGCCGACGATGACCGCGGGCGCGCCCGGGCAGTGGCCCGTCCCCGAACCCGTCGACCTCGACGCGTCGGACGACAGCGCCCTGTACGTGCAGCGCGCCGCCGAACGGGCACGCCGAGAGATCGTCCTCACCAGCATCCGCGCGCACCTCGACGAGCAGCCCACCCCGGGCGCCGTCCACACCGTCGCACGGCACTGGATCTCCGACATCTCCACCGCGGCCGACGAGATCGCCAAGGCCAAGCGCAAGGCCGCATGACCGCGGGCGGGCGCCGACTTCCCCCTACGGCGCCCGCCCGCCCCACGAACCATCTGATCCAGCTCGCAGAAGAGAGCACGTTCGTGAATCACGAGATCGCCTTCAACAGGCTTGCGGACTTCCTCCGCGACCGGGGCGAGCCCACGCGCTACCAGGGCGGCAAGCTCCGCACGCGCGGCATCTGCCACGGCGGCGACGCCCCCGACACTGTCGCCATCACACGTACCCCGGACGGCGTCGCCGTCTACTGCCACAAGTGCCAGGGCAACGAGGAGTTCCTCGCAGAGATCGGCTGGACGCTGGCCGACCTGTTCGACACGCCCCTCGAGCGGCCGCGCGACCGGCCCATGGACGACCTGTGGATCCCGTGCCGAGACCGCGGCAAGGACAAGGGCGGCCCCGGACACAAGCGGGTCGCGCAGTACATCTACCGCGACGCGAACGGCGCCGTCGTCCACGGCGTCACCCGCTGCGATCACAAGGACTTCGCGCAGTGGCGGCCCGACCCGACTGCGAAGTCGGGGCGCCGCTGGTCCCTCAACGACGAGCGCGGCAACCGGCTCGTGCCGCTGGTGCCGTACCGGCTGCCCGAGCTGCTCGCCGCGAAGGAAGCCGACCGGGTCGTGTGGGTGTGCGAGGGCGAAAAGGACGTCCACGCGCTCGTCGACCATGGCCTGCCCGCCACCTGCAACGCGGGCGGCGCCGGAAAGTGGACCGCCGAGCACGCCCGGTACCTCGAAGGTGCGGACGTCACCATCGTCGCCGACCGCGACGACAAGGGCCAGGAACACGCCATCGCCGTCGTCGACAGCCTCCGCGGCATCGCGCACTCGATCTACGTCGCGCAAAGCCGAACCGGCAAGGACGCCGCCGACCACTTCGCCGCCGGGCACAAGGACTACGAGTTCATCCAGGTGTGGGCTCCGGTCCCGTACCCGGGCGACCCGGCGGTGACGGCGTGAGCGACGAGCCCAACTGGCAGCCGAACGTGGGCGCCGAGGAGGACACGGCACGGCGCCTGGTCCTCACCCCGGCGTCCTCGATCCGGCTCCGACGGGTCCGCTGGCTGTGGGACACCACCCCCGAGGGCGCCCCGCCGACCTCGCACGGGCGGATCCCGCTGAACTCCCTGGCCATCGCGGCCGGCGGGCCCGGCCTGGGCAAGTCGCAGTTCGCGGTATGGCTGACCGCCAGGATCACGACCGGCACCCTTCCCGGCGAGCTCCACGGCAAGCCCCGCGGCGTGATCTACGCGGCCACCGAGGACTCATGGGCATACACCATCGCGCCCCGCCTCGTGGCCGCCGGCGCCAACATGGATCTCGTCTTCCGTGTCGACGTTCGGGACGACGAGGAGCTACACGCTCGGCTCACCCTGCCCAAGGACATCTCACTCATGGGCAAGGCCGCGGAGGCGTACAGCGTCGGCCTGCTCGTCGCCGACCCGCTGCTGTCGATGATCGACGCCAGCATCAACGACTACCGGGCCGCTGAAGTCCGCTCCGCGCTGGAACCCCTAGTGGCCGCCGCGGACCAGCACGACTTCACGATCCTCGGCCTGGCCCACTTCACCAAGGCGGGCGGCTCCGACCCTCTCAGCCGCATCGCCGGATCGGGCGCATTCGGCCAGCTGATCCGCAGCCTGATCGCGTTCGCCAAGCAGGAGAACGAAGAGGGTGAAGAGGAGTTCGTCATGAGCCTGGAGAAGAACAACCTCGGGCGCGTCGGCCTGCCGTCGCACAGCTACGAGATCCAGCCCGTCACCGTCGACACCAGCGAAGGGCCCACCTACGTCTCCCGGTTCGTTCTCGGGCCGGAGTCCGCGACGTCCGTGCGGGACGTGATGCGGGCGGAGACGAACGGCGATTCGGCCGGGTCGAGCAGCGAGGTTGTCGAGTGGCTGCAGGGCTGGC
Organism: Streptomyces speibonae; assembly: GCA_000715605.1. Lineage (GTDB taxonomy): Bacteria > Actinomycetota > Actinomycetes > Streptomycetales > Streptomycetaceae > Streptomyces > Streptomyces speibonae. Next base: position 41,687 of record KL568556.1, read on the forward strand.
TCACCGACGTCGGCGGCTCCGACGAGGCGCGGGAGATCAAGAAGGCCGCCAAGAAGGAGGGCTTCAGCGACTCGGCCGTCGACCGGGCCAAGAAGAAGCTCGGGATCCGTTCGAAGCAGCAGGGGTTCGGGCGGGAGCGGACGTCGCACTGGTACCTGCCTGAGGCGTGGGAGCAGGCCGTCCAGGCGGACCTCCCCCGTACAGCCTGACGTACATGACGAGCATGACGGGATTGGCTCTGACCTGCGGGTTCTTCACAGGGTGTGGCTGACGAGATTGACGAGATTGGTGACGAGATTGGGACTCCCATCCTCACCAATCTCGTCACCCCGAATCGCATTCTCGTCACCAATCTCGTCACCGAGAAACAGCAGGTCATCCCCAATCTCATCAATCTCATCAATCAAATTTGTGTGTAAGGGAGAGCGACGATCATGAAGGAGCATCAGCCGGGATCCTGCTTCTGTCGGGAATGCCGGCTCAGGGCCCGACTCGCAGCACCGACCCTGTACGGCTTCCTGGGCAGGCAGCCCGGCGAACCGGAGACGTTGCGGCAGGTCTTCGCCTGGTGCACGTGGTGCGCCAACTGGCACCGGCACGGCGACCAGACCAACCAGCCCGGCGACGTCCTGCACCGCTACGCGCACTGCACGGACCTCAGCAGCCCCTACAAGGGCACCGGCTACCTGATCGCGGTCAGCAACATCCCCCTCAGCGAGGTGTGGGGCAAGATGCGGCGCGCCTCAGACGCTCAACTGGCTGCCATCGGCGACGGCCGCCTCACCCCGGCCATCGAACGACTCCGCGCGCAGCCCCTGCCCATCCTGCGGCCGCAGCACCACGGGGGCTGGACGTGAACGTCGACGACATCGTGGCGGAGAAGATCGCCGCCGCCCGCCGCCGCGCCGAGGAAGCAAAACGCCGGCGCGCAGCCCTCAACGCCGCCCGGCAGCGCGGCCTCGCCCACCGGCACGCCCAACGCCTCCGCAACCAGGCCGCCGCCCGCACAGAGGCCCCCGAGCCCGACGACACCGACGACGTGGTGATCGAGGTGACCGAAGCCGAGTTCCACGCCGCGGCCCGCACCGCACTCGCCCGGCTCGGCCTCACCTACGACCAGCTCGAAGACCAGGCCCGCCGCCGCGACTTCGCCAGCGCCCAAGCCCAAGTGCTGTGGGTGTCCATCGGCGGCGCCATCAACCCCCAACTCCTCGAGGAGGACCAGTGACCAGCAACGTCAAGGCCCCGCGCATCCTGTCCCTGATCCCGGCTCAGCCCGGCTGGGTCGCGACCGTCTACACCCACGAGAGCGGCGACGACGGCCGCCGAGCGGTGATCGGCACCGAACGGCACCGCGTCCACGGCTGGGCCCTCATCGAGGACAACGGCATCACGAGCATCGAAGCCATGTACATCGAATCCCCTGGGATGCCCACCTGCGCCAGCCTGCACAACAGCTACGACTCGGAATGGGTCGACGTGTACGCGCACTACGACCCCGAAGCTGCGGACCTCACCGAGCCGTACCTCAGCCGCTGACCCGCACGCGAACGGCCGGGCCCGCGGATATCGGGCCCGGCCTCTCACCCAGCACACCACAGAAGGAGTCCGCCTTGACCTCGAATGAAGTCATCATGCTGGTCTGCGGGTTCGTCCTCGGCGCGTGGACGATCGCCGCCTGGCACATGGGCCTCGCCATGAGGGAGGCCCGCCGGACCATCGCCGAGTCCCGCCAGATACAGAAGCGTGCGGCCGGCGACCGGTTCCTGCGCAGCCTCGATCTGTACAGGGTCCAGCAGCGCTACGGACTCGTCCCGTGACCGCGGCGTGCGAGCTGTGCGGCGAGGAGACCGCCGGCCGGTACCTGTGCGAGCGGCACACCGTCCAGCTGGCCAAGCGGCTGGGGGAACTCCCCGTGCTCTACACGGAGGTCGCCCAGTGCCTGGTGCCCCGCGGTCACGGCTGGGGCGACATCGTTGCGACGAAGGCCGCGGCCGGCCCGCGGTCGCCGCTCGACGAGGACGTACTCGACACGGTGAACATGGCCCGCGCCGCCGAGGTGCTGCAGCTGTGGCGCGTCGACGTGCAGCGGGAACGCTGGCCGCAGCACAGCCCGCCGCCGCCGTCCTCCCTGGACGCCAACTGCCGGTGGCTGGCCATGGAGCTGGACTGGATCGTCGACCACTATCCGGCGGCCGGGGACATGGCGCGGGAGGTGCGGGAGCTGGAGATGCAGGCCCGCACGATCGTCGGGGATCCGGCGCCGCGGCCGCAGCGGCTCGGCACCTGCGTGGCCGCTGACAGTGACGGCGTCATCTGCGGAGCGGTCGTCTCCCGGCTGCCCGGCCAGACCCGGGTGCGGTGCAGGTGGTGCGGATACAGCTACGAGTCCGAGCAGGACTGGCTGCTCCTGCTGCACTTCCAGCCGAGGGAGGTTGCATGAATGCGTTGCATCCAACCCCCATGTTGGATAGAGTCAGGGTGATGGAACCGAAGCCCTGGCGGCAGCGGGTCCGCGAGGAAGAAGAGCTGTTGGCGCGGCTCAACGACCTCGCCTCCGAAGCCGCCGCACGACGAGCCGAGGCCCTGCTCGAAGGAGTCGAAGAACTTGGCTCCCGAGCAGAGGTCGCCCGGGACCTGGGCCGCAGCTGGCAAGCCGTGGACCAGGCCATCAAGCGCTACCAGCGCAAGCGCCCGGCTGAGGGCACGACCACAACCGAATAGACAGCGAGGGCCGGACAGCAGCTCCCAGGTGTTGGCGCACCCGGGGCGATCGCACCGCCCGACCCTCTACCGAACCCCTGACCTAACCAGGAGTCGGCATGACCGATCTTTTCGCGGGCCCTGACACGCCCGCAAGTCACCCCATCGACGAGCCCCTCTACGGGGCCGCCGCCCTCGCCGTCCGCGACCAGCTGCGCGAACCGACCGACCTCGAGGTCGCCATCCGCGTCGCACAGCAGCTCCTCGACAGCGACAGCGTCCCCGCCCTCCAGGAGGCTCTCCGCCTCCTCCTCCGTGCCCACGGTGCTGAGCCGACCACCCGGCCGGCCGCCGTCGAGCCGCCAGCGCTGCGCTGCCCGGCCGCCCACCCCGAGGACCCGTCGCCGTGCGGCGGCCCGGTCGCCGTGACCGTCCTCGACGCCCACAACGGCGGCGCGAACGGCTGCGAGCACCACGCCGCCCGCCTCCTCGCCTCCCTGGAGGGCGGCCGCGTAGCGCCCCTGCCCCACGCGCCCGAGGGCTCCGCCATCCGCGTGTTCAAGACGTCCGGCACCCTCCGCCCCTTCGCCTGGCTCGCCCCCGAGGGTGGTGAGCGCCGATGACCACGCGGAAGCTCACCAAGGGCCAGCGCATCGTCCTGACCGCCGCGGCCATCCTGATGCTCGCCGTCGGCGTCGTCGGCGGCGCAGGCACCTACAGCAACGCCGTCACCGAGTTCCACCGGCAGGCCAC
>KL568556.1:45341-49893 GCA_000715605.1 Streptomyces speibonae
ATGTGTATAAGAGACAGCCGCCGGAGAAGGCCTCACCCTCATCCTCGCGATGGTGATGCTCGGGCGGACCATGCTCGGGCAGTCCTCCCCGGCCGTCGTCCGGCTCGGCATGTGGCTCGCCCCCGTCTCCGCCTCCTGCATCGGCATCACCATCGCGGGCAGCCCTCGCGAGGCCGCCGTGTACGCGGTGACCCCGCTCGCGATGTCCGGCGCCGCCGAGGGCTTGGGCTTCATCGCCCGCAGCATCGTCGTCTACACCACCGGCACGGACGCCGAGGTGCAGCGCCGCAACGCGGACGCCGCCCGGCAGCTCGCCTTCCACCGGGCGGTCGCCGACGGCCACCCGGACGCACGCAAGCGCAAGAGGTCCGTCCGCTCCTACTGGCGGCTCGCCCGCTACGTCGGCGTCGGCGACACCGAGCTTGGTGCCGGCCTCGTCGACGTCCAGCGGCACCGCGTCCGCGAAGGAGCTGATGCGGCCCTCGCATCCATGTACGGCACCCCGGCCGCGGCCGCGCCCGCCGAGCCGCCCGCCCGGCCCCGCACCGCGTCCGCCGCGGACATGCTCCGCGCCCGGTTCGCCGACATGGACCCGGCCGACGCGATCCGGATCGCAGCGGATGCGCGACCTGATGCGCCTCCCGCCGAACTCGCGGTCGTCCTCGCCCACTACGGGCTCAGCGTCGACCCCGTCGCCATCGCCATGGTCCTCGGTCAGCAGCCGCCCGAGTACGACGTGCAGCGCGATGATGCGCCCGCGCATCAGCAGGTCAGCGCCCCCGCCAGCGCCCTGGAACCGGTCAATCTGCAAGGCGCCGTCCTGGAGGCCGCATCAGCTCTCGGACCGGATGCCAAGGCCAAGGACATCGTCGAGCACATCGCCCGCCACCGGCGCCTGCTCGTCGACGAGCCCTACGTCCGCACCGCCCTGTCCCGGGCCGCGAAGAAGGAGCAGCCGGAGTCCCCGGCCAAGCCGATGGAAGGCGGATACGCATGATGCGCCTCGCCTTCGGCGCCCTCCTGGCGCTCCTCGTCCTCTACCCCACGCTCGCCTCCCTCGTCCTCGCCGCGGCCGCCGCCGTCGTCACGCACCCGGCCGTCCTGGCGTTCGCGGCCGGCGCGTGGGCCTGGCCCCGCATCACCGAGCGCATCAGGCGGTGGACGGCATGAGCGACGCCCTGGAGAAGGCCGCCCGAGACGCCGTGGAGGCCGCGGACAACACGCAGATGGTGCAGCAGATCGCCGCGATCCTCGCCGCGCAGCAGCTGACCAACCAGCAGCAGCCACAGGCACCGGCCCCGCCGCCTGCCCGCCGCCCCGTCGGCATGTACGTCGCCGCCGGCATCGGCGGAGCCGTCGCCATCAGCTTCCTCGCGATGGCCGCCGCGCTCCTCGCGGTCGCCGTCGCCGTCGGCGCCGTGTGCGCCACCGTCTGCCTGCTCGTGCTGCGCAGCGTGTGGCAGGACATGCAGCGCAAGCGCTGACCGGCTGCCCGCGGGTCCCGCCCCACCGGCGGGGCCCAAGGGGAGCCGGGACAGCCCCGGCGCCCACCACCGAGAAGAGGCACCATGACCCGCCAGGAAGCCATCCACCAGGCCCGCAAGGCCGCCCAGCGTGCCGAAGCCCTCGCCAGCCTCGCCGAGCGGTACGCCACCCACCCCGACCTGCACCACAAGGTGACACCGATCGCCGAGGCCGGATCCGTACTCGCGGACACCGCCCGCGCCTTCGCCGCCATCGCCCAGGCCCTGCCCGAGACGGAGGCCTGAGCATGCCCGCCACGCCCCACGACCCCCACACCTGGGGCGAGATCGCCCGGACCGTCGTCATCGGCGCCCGTATCCAGCGCCGCAAGGCCCGCGGCAAGGGCACCAAGGCCCTGGAGAAGCGCGCCGAGGAGATCACCAAGAGGGCGCAGGCCCGCGAAGACGCCCGCCGCAAGAAGTAGCTACGCCCCGAGGCGGCCGCACTGCTGCCAGGCACACCGGCCGCCCCGGGCCCCATCATCCCGTCAGGGAGAAGGAACCCACATCATGACCGACACCGCGCCCGAGCGGGTCAACGGACACACGAACCCGCAGGTCTCCCTGCTGAAACTCGCCCCCGAGCAGCCGCCCGACCCGCCCGCCGAGACCGTTGAGAAACCGCGCCGCCGCGTGCGCATCGACCACCTGCGCCGGGTCATCGTCGAGGTCCGCACCCACGACGGATACCGGACCCTCATCCGGCACGGCGCCTACACCATCGGCGGGGCCCGCATCCTCGCCCGCCGCGCCTGGGACTCCCGCACCACCGCCCGGCACGAGCGGATGATGCGCGCCGCCGAGGCCGCCGGGAACGAAGAACTCGTGCGCACCTGGGAGCAGCGCGCCTACGCCTACCGGTTCGCCCGCCACCGCCGCCGCGTCGAGCTGCTGCAGATGGTCCTCAACGCGCCCAAGGCCATCGCCACCGGGGTCGGCGCGGGCGCCGGCGTGCTGCTGCTCCTCGGCGTCATGCTCGCCGCCGCCAGCCACAACGTGACCGACGTCCTCACCCCGCTCGCCGCCACAATCGAACTCGTCTCCTGGGTGGCGTTCATCGCCGGCGTGGTGTGGGAGCCGCTCCTGTACGCGCTGCCCTGGCTCGCCCTCGCCGGCGCCTGGACGGTCGGCCGGCACCAGCACACCGCCCCCGCCTGGGCGCTCCCGGCGGACGCCGAGGACCGGGACGTCGTGCCCGACGAGGGCGCCATCCTGCGCGCCCTGGGCAACCTCGGCATCGCCCCGCTCAACAAGGCCATCAAGGACGGCTGGCAGCCCCGCTGGGTATCGCCCACGACCCGGTCCGGGAACGGCTGGCACACCCAGCTGCAGCTCCCCATGGGCGTCACGGTGGAGATGGTCGCCGGGCGGAAGAACGTCCTGGCGCACAACCTGCTGCGCAAGCCGGTCGAGGTGTGGCCGACCGAGCCGCCGAAGCTGCCCGGCACCCTCGATCTGTGGGTCGCCGACCAAGGCTCCCTGTCCGGCCCGGTACCGCCCTGGCCGCTCCTCACCGAGGGCACGGCCGACTACTTCAAGGGCGTACCCGTCGCCGTCTCCCAGCGCGGCGAGCCCATCCTGGGCAAGCTCATGGCCGCAAACTGGATGGTCGGCGGCATCATGGGCTCCGGCAAATCGTCCCTGGTCATCGCCCTACTGCTGGGGGCGATCCTCGATCCGCTCGTCGAGGTCGAGGCCTACGTGATGGCGTACAACGTCGACTACGACCCGCTCAAGCCCCGGCTGCGCGCGCTGGTCAAGGGCGACGAGGACGAGCAGATCGAGGCCGCCGTGCGCGCGCTGCGCAGGCTGCGCGACGAGGTGACCGAGCGGGGCAAGCTCCTCGAGGAGCTAGGCGGCGACAACACCAAGCTCACCCGGGACCTGGCGCTGAAGGACCCGCGGATGCGGCCCAAGGTGGTCGTCTTCGACGAATGCCACGAACTGTTCATGCACAAGGAGCACGGCAAAGAGGCCGCCGAACTGGCGGTGAAGGTGATGAAAAAGGCCAGGAAGACGGGCATCACCCTCATCTGGGTCACCGTCTCCCCCACCGCCGACTCCATCCCGCGCGACGTCACCCGCAACACCTCCCACCGCGTCGCCTTCGCCGTCGGTGACCACGTCGCCAACGACGGCCTGCTCGGCTCCGGGAAGCACAAGGCCGGCGTCACCGCGACCACGCTGATCCCCGGCGAGGACATCGGCACCGCCGTCACGGTCGGCTTCACCAACAAGCCGTTCGAGGTGATCCGCTCCCACTACGTGGCCCGCGACCCGGAGAAGGGCATCGACGAGGTCACCCCGGTCGTGGAGCGCGCGATGGGCCTGCGCGACGGGGTGGAACCGAGCAGCGAGCCGGAGCACCAGGACGCGGACCCGCTCGCGGATGTCGCCGCGGCCCTCGGAGACGAGCAGCGGATGCTGGTGCAGGAGGTGCTGCACCGGCTCGCCGAGCGCAACCCGCTGGAGTACCGGGAGTGGTCGCCGACCGATCTGAAGCGGGCGCTGGAGCCCTACGGAGCCGAGCAGTACAAGTCGGCCGGCCGGATGGTGGTGTCCCGGGACCGCGTGCAGGATGCCATCCTCGACCGCCTTGCCGAGACCGAAGACGACTGAGGGAGGCGGCCAAGATCGAGGGAGTTCTCCCCGCCCGCCTCCCCGACCGGCCTCCCCTGGGCTGACCTGCACAAAGGCCAGCCGAGGGAGGCGGGAGGGACCCCCGATTGGAAGGCGCTGTCCGGTCGATTCCGGCCGTTGGCCTCCCCCGAGTCGGATCCCTCCCCGACCACGACGAACGCCCCGAGGTGAGTCCTCAGGGGCCTCCTGACCGGCCTGTCTCTGCTACCCAGCAGATGCTGACGGTCTCGGCAGACAGCCGGCTCCGAAAACCGACCAGGTCGCTACCCGACCATTTGTCCGATCGGGCGTTCGATTAGTCACCACGCGTCCAGAACTTCACCCACCCGCTTACTACTGTCAGGGATGCTCGCTACCCTGGGGCTGTCTGGGGGACTGTCTCGCTCGCC
>KL568556.1:50082-53382 GCA_000715605.1 Streptomyces speibonae
ACCCTGGGGCTGTCTGGGGGACTGTCTCGCTCGCCACTCCACCCGCCGAGCCGCTTGTGGTAAGGCTGGGCTACCGTGGCAGGGACGAGACGGAAGGGGGCAACCATGGGAACAGTCCACGACGTGGCGGCATACATCCTGTCGAAGGCTGCCCCGATGTCGGCAATGAAGCTTCAGAAGCTCTGCTACTACGCTTACGGCTACCACCTGGCGTGGGAGGACGAGCCAATGTTTCCGGAGCGGTTCGAAGCCTGGGCAAACGGACCAGTGGCTCCCGCCCTCTACGCATGCCACCGCGGCAGGTTTAACCTCAACGCGGAAGACATCACGGGCGACCCGAAGGCACTAACCACAGGGCAGCGAGAGTCGGTCGACATTGTGCTGGAGACCTTCAACCAGTACACCGCCCACCAACTGTCCGAGATGAGCCATCAGACCGAAGGCCCGTGGGACATGGCCCGCCGACGCGCAGGCGCCCGCGAACTGGAGCGGTCGAACGAGGAACTCAGCGACGTCGACATGTTCGAGTACTTCTCGCGGCTTGTCTCGACAGGCGCCGACGACTGACGGAAGAACCGGGGCGGGGTGGCAAAACCGAAGAAGCGCCTGGCGGCGCCGAGCAAGCCGACCCAGGGCAAGCAGATCGTGCTGCCCGCGAAGGGGAAACTCCCCGGCGCGGGCAGTTCGCATGAGCGGGTCTGCTGGCGGTTCACCCACGCCGACATGGAGGGGCGCTGGGGTCTGCAGCAGTTCACTACGGAGAGTTGGCACGCAGTCCTTCAGCGGCTCGTTCAGTTCGAGACGATGACCGTGCAGGAGATCCGCGAGTCGAGCGTCTACACCGAGTACGACCTTCCAAGTGGGCTACTCCCCGAGGCGCTGCGACGTCTGGAAGATCTAAATCTCGGCGATATGACGAAGATCGGCCGCTTCCGGATCTGGAGCAAGCCCCGGCTGTACGGCTTCATGGAAGGCAACGTCTTCCACGTCCTGTGGTGGGACCCCGAGCACGAGATTTACCCCTGGGAGCCTCGGAACACCTGAAACGTCAAGGGCGACCCCGAGTGGACGTCGGCCCGGCCCTCGGGGCCCTTCGCTTCCCTCGCTCGACTTCCCTCCCCAGGCATCATGGGGGCATGGAGTCGCAGAACATCCGACCCGGCCACCTCACCGCGCACCAGACCGCGCGCCTGCTCGGCATCAGCCTCGACGGCGTCCGCCAACTCGTCCGACGCGGCCGACTGAACCGCTCCGGAGGCAGCCCCCGACAGCCCTGGTACGCCGCCGAAGACGTCACCACCCTCATCCTCGAACGGCGGGCCTCCAAGGCAGCTTGACCCTGGTCAGACACCGTGTCACGATCTCGGTGAACAACTGTGCCCGCAAACGGCACCACAGACAGCCCCGGCCCCGAGCCGGAGGCACAGAGGTCCGACGCCACAGCCGCGACCGGCATCGGCCAAGCCTCAGCCCCGGCACCCAACGCTCGTCGCGGAGCGGCCGAGGCACCCACAGACTCACGACGAAGCCCCGGAGCGGCCACCGAGCCCCCGGGGCTTCGCCGTGCACACACGTCCGCGCAGGGCACCACCCGATCGCTCACACCGTGCGGGGATGCTGCTGGCCGCTCGCCCTGCGCGGACCCCAACATCACAGGACGAACACACCAGCAACACCCCAACCCCACATGCCGGATGATGGGCCCGCCAGCACCAGCCATCCCTCGGGGGAACCATGCGCACCCGCACCATCACCGCCGGCATCATCGCCGTGCTCGCCCTCACGCTCACCGCATGCGGCAGCGACGACAGCAGCGACCCGGCCGACACCAAGCCGTCCACCGCCAACGCGAAGACGGACCCCTCCGGCAGCCCCGCAGAAGCCGACGGCTACGACAGCGCACAGGACATCGCCGACGCCCTCAAGGCAGTCGGTCTGACCGTCACCACGCCCGAGGAGAACACGGAGCAGACCTACATCAGCGAGGTCGGCGGCAAGGCCTACACCTTCACCGTCACCGACGGAGACCAGGCGCCCGGCGAAGCCGGCATCAACCTGTTCCCCAACCCCGAGGCCCTGGCCGCATGGGTCCCGCTGTCCAAGCAGTTCGGCGGCGTCGCCGTCACCGCGGACAACTGGGCGGTCAGCCTGCCCACCGACGGCGCAGCACGCGACGACAGCGTGCGTCTCGCGCCCAAGGTCGCCGACGCCCTGGACGGCACCGTGCAGCAGTAGCCGCCACACGACACCCGAGGCCCCGCCCACCGGCGGGGCCTCCGTCACGCCGGGAGGACACCATGCACTGCCCGCAACTCATCGCAGAGGTCCGCACCCTCACCCCTGACGCAGACGGATGGGCGCGCTACGAACAGACCGGGCGAGCCTGCACCGTCTGCCCCTGCGGCACGGTCACCGGCTTCATCGACGCCCGCCAGGCCATCGACGCCTACCACCTGCACGCTGAGCACTAACCATGGCCACGGACCGGTCCGAGCTCGTCAGCTACGAGTACCGGCAGATGCGCGCCCGCATCCTCGCCGAGTCGGACATCTGCATCGTCTGCGGGCACGCTGCGGCCGACGCCGTCGACCACATCATCCCCAGGTCCAAGGGCGGCGCACGGATGGACCCGGACAACCTCGCCCCCATCCACGGCAACGCCGGCTGCCCCGTCTGCCTCCGCAAGTGCAACAACGAGAAGGGCGACAAGCCACTCGCCTCCGTCGTCCAGCTGCGCACCAGCGTCGACTGGTTCGCCGGACCCTAGCCCTGCTACCCACAGTGAGCACCGGGCAGGGTGCACGCTCCCGGGCAGAGCACGGCCGGCCGCCCCCGCCGCCGCCCGGCGCAGCATGCCCGACCGTCCCGTGCCCGCCGCGCGGCCGAGCAGGACTGCACCCCTCCCGCCGCGCGTGAACACGCAGAGCAACGAGCATCGTTGCAGGTCAGACGCGTGATCGTCTCGGTTCGTCGGCGGTCGGCGGTCCGTTCTTTGGACAGAGGCCGATCGCAACCCCGCGCCCCCCTTTCATTTTTCTCCCCCCGGGCCGATCACGGCCGGATGATCATGGAAGGGGGCGCCGTGGCGAGGACACCGAGGCGCGAGCCGGGGCCCGTGGAGCGCACGGTGCGTGACGACGTCGAGCAGCTCGGGGACCTGGTGGGGGTGGAGCCGTCCCTGTCGGAGATGGCTTACGCCCTGGCCCGGGAGATCGACGCCGGCGGTGGGGAGGACGGTCGGCAGCTTCCCCAGTTGAACCGCGAGCTCCGGCAGACGCTCGCCCAGCTGCTGGAGGGGCG
>KL568556.1:53604-54779 GCA_000715605.1 Streptomyces speibonae
GATGTGTATAAGAGACAGCTGGAGGGGCGGGCCGCTGACGATGACGACGACCTCGGAGACCTGGGCTCCCCCGAGTGAGTTCGCCGAGGACCTGCGGGAGCGGTACGGGCTGGAGTGCCCGCCGCGCTGGGGGACGCCTCGGCATCCGGACCGGCCGTCGCTGGGGCCGAAGCTGTGGAAGGTGATGGCCAAGCTCGGGGCCCCGCCGATGCCGTGGCAGAAGTACGTCAGCGACGTGGCCCTGGAGATCGACCCGGAGACCGGCCTGTTCGCGCACCGTGAGGTTGGCCTGTCGGTGTCCCGGCAGCAGGGCAAGACCGAGCTGTGTCTCGCCGCCCAGGTGCATCGTGCGCTGGCGTGGCAGCGGCAGAACATCGTCTACGCGGCGCAGACCCGGGGCATGGCTCGGCAGCGGTGGGAGGACGAGTTCTGGGAGAAGATCAGCGGCTCCGATCTGGCGAAGCGTGCCCGTATCCGGAAGTCGAACGGCAACGAGGCGATCCTGTGGCCGTCGACCCGTTCGAAGATGGGCATCACCGCGAACACCGAGAAGGCCGGGCACGGTCCACCGTTGGACCTGGGGTTCATTGACGAGGCGTTCGCGCACGAGGATGACCGGTTGGAGCAGGCGTTCTCTCCGGCGATGCTGACGCGGGCGATGGCGCAGCTGTGGTGGGCGTCGGCCGGCGGGACGACGAAGTCGACGTGGCTGAACAAGAAGCGGGAGAACGGGCGGGCGCTGATCGAGGCGTTGTGGGCTGCGCTCGCCGAGGACCCGCAGGCGGCGCGGCCGCGCACGGCGTACTTCGAGTGGTACGCGCCGGAGGACATGCCGCGGGATGATCCGGCGACGTGGCGGGCGACGCTGCCCGCGCTGGGGCACACGGTCACTGAGGAGATCATCGCGGCGGAGCTGGAGAAGATGGACCCGGCGGAGTTCGACCGGGCGTATCTGAACCGGACGCGCAAGCCGACGCCGCCTTCGGATCCGAACGTGCCGAAGGGCAAGTGGCCGGGCCTGGTCGACTCCGGCAGCCGGCCGGACGCTGCGAGTGTGGCGCTGGCCATCGACGTGTCGCAGGACCGGGCGCACGCCTCGATCGCTGCGGCGTCGCTGCGTGCGGACGGCAAGGTTCACCTGGAGGTTGTGGCTCGCCGTCCGGGTACGGACTGGG
>KL568556.1:54959-63802 GCA_000715605.1 Streptomyces speibonae
GCTGTGGAAGCCGGTGGCTGTCGCGGTGGCCTCGTCGGGTGCGCCGGCCGGGTCGCTCATCGATGACCTGGCGGCCGCGGGCATCGAGTCGCCGAAGGACAAGGCGAACCCGCAGCGCGGGGACCTGGCGGTGATGCGGGCGGGAGACATCACGGAGGCGTGCGGGCAGCTGGCCGACGCGATGAACCAGGGCACCGTCCGGCACCTGGACCAGGTGCCGCTCACGGCTGCGGTGAACGGGGCCAGGACGCGCCGGAACGGGGACGCCTGGCAGCTGGACCGCACGGCGTCGCTGGTGGACATCAGCCCGCTGTGCGCGGTCACCTTCGCCCGCTGGGCCCTGCTCATCCGGGGGCCTCACGTCCTCGAGGGATACGACCCGCTGGCGAACATCTTCTGAGGAGTGTGGGCATGGCGAAGGGCGGACGGAAGCGGGGGCGGGCTGCGGCCGGCCGGGCCGCAGAGGCCGCAGGGTTCTGCCTGCGCGCGGGGCCCGGAGTGCTGGGGCCGTTCCTCGTGGCCTACGGGTTGTGGCTGGCGTGGGCGCCGCTGGGGTTCGTGGCGTTGGGCGCGTTCCTGCTGCTGGCGGATCGGAGGATGCCGTGAGCGTGTGGTGGCGCAGCCGGGGCCGGGGGGCGAAGGGGCGGCTGGAGCGTGACGGTGGGATGTCGCTCGAGCAGGTCGCTGCGTTGTTCAAGACGTCCCGCTCGTATGCGGACGTCGACCTGTCCAGGGCGGAGTCCTCGCTGCAGGCGGTCGCCGTGTGGTCGGCCTGCGACCTCATCGCCTCGCTGGTGTCGGAGCTGCCGGTCGACGTGTTCCGCGGCGTGGGGGAGGACGCGCGGAAGCTGGGCACGCCGTGGTGGCTGGAGGACCCGGACGGCTCGGGGCACGGGCTGGAGGACTGGCGCTACCAGGCGGTGATGTCGTGGCTCCTGCGCGGCAACCTCTTCGGCGACGAGCTGCAGCGCGCCACGGCCGGCTTCATGCAGCAGGTGCGGCTGTTCCACCCGGACGAGATCTCCGGGTGGATGGAAGGCGGCGAGGTGCGGTGGGCGGTCAACGGCCAGCAGGTCGCCGACACCCGCACGTTCCTGCACCGGCGCGTCAACCCGCTGCCCGGTGTGGTGCTGGGCATGTCCCCGGTCCGGCTGCACGCCACGACGATCGGCCTGCAGCTCACCGGCAGCAAGTTCGGGCTGCAGTGGTTCCAGGACGGGGCGCACCCCTCGGCGATCCTGAAGAACAGCGAGGTGTCCCTGGACGACGGGCAGGTGCGCACGGCCAAGGACCGGTTCCTGGCCGCGCTGCGTGGCAGCCGTGAGCCGGTCGTGTTCGGCAAGGGCTGGGAGTACGAGACGATCCAGGTCGCCCCGGAGGAGAGCCAGTTCCTCCAGACCCAGGGCTACTCAGCGGCGGAGTGCGCGCGCATCTTCGGCCCCGGTATCGCCGAGATCCTCGGCTACGAGACCGGCGGCAGCATGACCTACGCGAACATCCAGGACCGCGAGCTGACCCTGCTGAAGTTCGCGATCGGCAAGTGGATCCGGCGCATCGAGCGGCTGCTGTCGGAGTTCCTGCCGCGCCCCCAGTACGTGAAGCTCAACCGGGACGCGCTGCTGGAGACCAACACGCTGCAGCGCTACCAGGCGCACGCGTCCGCGCTCTCGAACAACTGGGAAACGATCAACGAGGTGCGGCGGCTGGAGGAGCTCCCGCCCGTGCCGTGGGGCGACGCCCCGTTCACCCCGGGGCCCGCGCCGGCGGACACCGATGACGCTCAGGCAGAGGAGTGACCATGGCCGCGATCCGCGGGCTGAAGCTGATCCGTGGCGCCGCGATGGCGCCGACCTTGACCAAGGCCCGGGCCGATGTCGACGTGGTCGACGCCGACGACACCGCGGCGGCCGACGACACCGGCGACGTGATGACGGTGGAGTTCTCCCGGTTCGACACCTGGTACGAGATCGACTCCTGGTGGGAGGGCCGGTTCCTGGAGAAGACCGCCCGCGGCGCGTTCAAGCGCACCATCAAGGCGCAGGGCCCGGCCGGGATCAAGGTGCTGTTCAACCACGGCCGCGACATGCAGATCGACCAGAAGGCTCTCGGTGTGGCCACGGTCCTCGAGGAGCGGGAGTCCTCCCCGTACATGGAGGTGCCGCTGCTGGACACCTCCTACAACCGCGACCTCATCCCGGGCCTGCGCGCCGGCGCCTACGGCAGCTCGTTCATGTTCGAGGTCGTGCGGGAGGACTGGAACCACGACCCGGGCGTGAGCGACCACAACCCCGACGGGCTGCCCGAGCGGACCATCAAGGAGGTCCGCCTGTTCGAGGCAGGCCCGGTCACCTGGCCGGCCAACCCGGACGCGACCGCGGGCCTGCGGGCGACGCGCTCGGGTGTGGACTGGCTGATGGACTCGCTGCGCGAGCGCGACCAGGACCAGGTCGAGGAACTGACGCGCAGCTTCGCAGCTTTCCGGGCGATGCACGGACTCAGCACCCCCTCCGAGGAGGGGCCCGCTTCCCGGCACCGTCCCGACCCGATGACCCCGGCACCCGGCTCCGAGCCGGCCCGCCACGTCGACGGACTCTCCGCGGCGGCACGCCGTCGCCGCATGACCCTACTCGGCGTGAAGAGGTAGAGACCATGGCGAAGAAGAACGACGACGAGCCCGTCTTCGAGCGGGCCAAGGACCTCGAGGCGGCCACCGCGCGGGTGGCGCAGATCCACGAGGAGATGGGCGTCCTCGACCAGGAGGCCGGCGGCAGCGCACTCGACGAGGCGGCGCAGCGCAGCTGGGATGACCTGGAGGCGGAGCTGGGCTTCCGCGAGCAGGAGGTCCGTGCGTTCGAGCGGTCCGAGCGGCTGCGGGCCTCCCGTGAGCGCTGGTCGTCGACGCAGTTCACCCCGCAGAACGACCCGTTCGCGGACGACCCGCGCACCCTCACCGGCCGTGCGGTCTACGACCGGTCCATGGCCGTGGTCAGCTCGTCCGCCGGCGGCCGTCACCTGCGGGACGACCAGAAGGCCCAGGTGCAGCAGGTCCTGCGCACCCAGACCGGCGACACCAACGGTGAGCTGGTCGGCCGGCTGCTGCTGGCCACGGAGAACCCGCACTACCGCAGCGCGTTCCAGAAGATCGCGGCCAGCCAGACGCCGATCTTCACCCCGGAGGAGTCCCGCGCGGTCGAGCAGGTGCAGCTGATCAAGCGCGCCATGTCGATCGGCGTGGACGCCTCCGGCGGGTTCGCGGTGCCGGTGCTGATCGACCCGACGATCATCCTCACGGCGCAGGGGTCCGAGAACGACATCCTGCGGCTCGCGCGGGTGGAGACCATCACCAACGACACGTGGCGCGGCCTGAGCTCCGCGGGCGTCTCCTGGTCGTTCAAGGCGGAGGCGTCGGCCGCCACGGACAACAGCCCGACGATCGCACAGCCCGAGGTGCCCACCCACCGGGCGGACGGCTTCATCCCGTTCTCGATCGAGATCGGCATGGACTGGCCCGGCTTCGCCGAGCAGATGTCCATGCTCCTGGCCGAGGGCTACGACGAGCTGCTGGCGGAGAAGCTGACCACCGGCACCTCCGGCAGCAACGAGCCGAACGGCCTGGTGTCGTCGCTGGACGCGCTGACCAGCCCGGCGAACATCGAGCTGACCACCGCTGGCGTGGTCGGCGCCGTGGACATCTACGGCCTGTGGAACCAGCTGCCGCAGAAGTACCGGCGGCGGGGCACCACCGCGTGGCTGTCGTCGACGGACGTGCAGAACACGGTCCGTCAGCTGGGCACCACCGACCCGAACTTCACCGTGGACATCACCCAGGAGGCGATCCCGCGGCTGTTCGGCAAGGAGTACCCGATGAACGACTTCATGGAGGACGCCCCCTCGGGGACCGGCACCCAGCCGCTCCTCGCCGTGGGCGACTTCAAGGGCTACCTGGTCGCGCAGCGCGCGGGCATGACCGTGGAGTTCATCCCGCAGCTGTTCGACACCACCAACAACCGGCCCACCGGGCAGCGCGGATGGTTCGCGTGGGCCCGCGTCGGGGCCGGGGTGGTCAACCCGAGCGCGTTCCGGCTGCTGGTCAACCGGTCCGCGTAACCCGCGTCTCCGGGCCGCCGCGTACTCAGCCTGCGCGGCGGCCCGGACACCGTCCTGGCTGAGAGGAGAAGATCGTGAAGTACGCCACCTGCTCGGGCGCGGTCCGCTGGTCCGGAGGACTCCAGGTCCTCAAGCCGGGCCAGTCCATCGCCGACGACCATCCGCTGGTGAGGGAACGCCCGGACCTGTTCACCGATGCCGAGCCGGAGCCGGACATCAAGATGCCGGCCGCGCCGTCACGCGGGGTCGAGCGCGCAACCCGCGCACCGGGCGAGGTACGCGGCACGCCGACGGCCCGCAAGGGAGCGACGGCGCGGAAGGGCAAGCCCGGTGAGTAGCCAGGCTGCCCCGGCCGGGGACGGTCTGGTGCAGGTGGCCTACCTGCACCCGCACACGGTGTCGCACTCGTGGCACGAGTCGATGATGCGGCTGCTCATGTACGACCAGCTGGGCGAGGGCCGCATCATCGGCACCAGCGGCCCGTTCATGATCTCCTGTAGCAGCGGCTCGCTGGTGGAGTCCCGCAACATGGTCATGACCCGGTGGCTGGACGAGACCCCGCACGAGTGGCTGTGGTTCGTCGACACGGACATGGGCTTCGACCCGGACACCGTGGAGCGCCTGGTCCAGGCGGCGGACCCGGTCGAACGGCCGGTGGTGGGCGGCCTGTGCTTCGCCGCGCGCGAGACCCACTTCGACGGCATGGGCGGCCGGCGCATCATGCCGGTGCCGACGATCTACAACCCGGCGCACGACGAGGCCGGCAACGTCGGCTTCGCCACCCGCTGGGAGTACCCGGACAACACGCTGATCCAGGTGGCCGGGACGGGGGCGGCCTGCCTGCTCATCCACCGATCGGCGGCCGAGAAGGTCCGCGCCGAGCACGGCGACACCTGGTTCGACCGCGTCCGCTACGGCGACGGCCGCTGGGTGTCGGAGGACCTGTCGTTCTGCTGGCGGCTGTCCACACTGCAGCTGCCGGTGTTCGTCCACACCGGTGTGAAGACCACGCACCACAAGCAGATGTGGCTGTCCGAGGCGGACTACGTGCCGCCCGCGCGGCAGGCGGGGGGCGGGGATGGCCAATGAGTACGGCGATCTCGCCGAGCTGAAGGCCAAGCTCGAGATCGCCTCGGACGACGACAGCCGGGACGGGCTACTGACCAAGGCGCTGGCGGCCGCGTCGCGCGGTATCGACCGCGCGTGCGGGCGCCGCTTCTGGCTCGATGCGGAGCCGGTGCAGCGGACGTACAACCCGCACGGCCGCGTGGTGCGCAAGCCGGACGGCGAGCTGCTCCTGGTCGACGACATCGGCAGCGAGACGGGCCTGACCGTGGAGACCGGATCGGGCGGTGCGTTCACGGACGTCACCGGCTACGAGACGAGCCCGGACAACGCTCTGCTGGACGGACAGCCCATCGACGGCCTGCTCCGCCTCAGCGGCGTGTGGAGCGCCTCCCGGACCCGTGTGCGGGTGACGGCCCGGTTCGGCTGGCCGGCAGTGCCGGACGACATCACCGAGGCCTGCCTGATCCAGGCCGCCCGCCTGTTCAAGCGGAAGGACTCCCCCGAGGGCGTCATGGGCTCCTCGGAGTGGGGTGTGGTGCGGCTGTCGCGCCGGGACCCGGACGTGTGGAACCTGATCGAGCCCTACCGGCAGGACGGCTTCGGATAGGAGACTGACGTGCAGATCTCTCAGGTCCGGGACGCGATCGCCGACGCCGCGCGCGCGGTGGTCCTTCCCGCCGGAATCGGGAAGCTCACGTGCACCGGCTACGTCCCGGACGCCGTGACCGCCCCGTGCTTCTTCGTCGGCGAGGTCGAAGTCAACTTCGACAAGGCGATGGGCCGCCGCCTGGATGAGCTGCTGTTCACCTGCCGGGTGCTGGCCGGCCGCGCCGATGACCGGTCCTCGCAGCGCATCATCGACGCGCTGCTGTCCGGCTCCGGCGACGCCTCCCTCAAGGCCGCGATCCAGGCCGCCCGCGGCGCACCCGGCGAGATGGCCCTGGACGGTCTCGCGCATGACCTGCACGTCCAGCGCGTGCAGGGCTACCGCTGGTTCGAGCACGCCGGATCCACCTACGTGGGTGCCGAGCTGGTCATCAAGGTCATCGGAGACGGGAGTACCTGATGAAGATCCGGATCCTGGTCGCCGGGAAGCCGGGCGCGGTCCTGTGCGGGAGGCCGTGGCCCGCGGTGGGCGACGTGATCGACCTGCCGACCGCCGCGGCGGCGCACCTGGTGGCGTCCGAGGTGGCTAAGACCGTCACCGACACCCCGCCGCGGGGGCGCCGCAAGAGCAGGAAGGAGAGCGACGGTGGCTAAGACCGTCCTCACGAACGTCCGCACCTTCGCGGGCGGCCTGGATCTCACCAGCCGCTCCAACAAGGTCGAGCTGTCGTCCGAGGTGGAGGCGAAGCCGACCACGAACTACGGCTCCGACGGCTACGTGGAAGTGGTCGGCGGGCTGGCCTCGTCGGAGATCGCCGGTGAGGGGCAGTGGGAGGCCGGCGACGACACGAAGGTCGATGACGCGTCCTGGGCCCAGTTCGGCGGGGTCGGCCCGTGGACGGTGTGCCCGACCGGCACCCAGTTCATCGGGGACCTGGCGTATCTCACCAAGGCGCTGCGCGCCGACTACAAGCTGGGCGAGTCGGTCGGCGAGGTCGCGCCGTGGACGTCCATGGCGAAGGGCAGCTGGCCGCTGGTGCGGGGTGTCGTCATGCACCAGCCGGGCACGGCCCGCACCGCGACCGGCAGCGGCACCGCGCTGGAGATGGGCGCGCTCCTGGCGGGGCAGCGCATGTACGCCTCCCTGCACGTGCTGTCCGCCGCCGGCACCACGCCGTCCATCACGGTCGCCGTGGAGTCGTCCGAGACGGAAGACTTCACCAGCGCCACCACGCGGCTGACGTTCGACACGGCGACCGAGCCGGGCGGGCAGATCCTGCGCACCGACGGCACGGCCGTCACGGACACCTGGTGGCGTCTCGCCTGGACCATCTCCGGCACGACGCCCTCGTTCCTCCTGGCCGCTGCCCTCGGCATCGGCTGACCCACCCTGTTTCTGGCCCGGCCCGCCCATGGGCCCGGGCGTCTCGTCATGTCTGAAAGGGAGGCCGGCCGTGGCAACGATGGTGCTGCTCGCCGAGTACCTGTCCATCAACTCCAACGACCTCTCCGAGTACACCCGCAAGGCGGAGATCGCGGTCGAGGTGGAGGAGAAGGACGTCACCAACTACAAGAGCCTGGGCTGGAAGGAAGTCATCGGCGGGCTCAAGTCAGGCACGCTCGCCTGCGAGTTCCTCCAGGACTTCGCCGCCAGCGAGCTGGACTCGATCATGTGGCCGCTGCTGGGCACCGTGGTCCCGTTCGAGGTCCGCGCCGACCAGGCCGCCGTCGGCACGTCCAACCCGTCGTACTCCGGGAACATCCTCATCAACGGATGGAGTCCGATCACCGGGTCGGTCGGTGACGAGGCCACCGTGAGCCAAGATTTCACCACCTCCGGGGCCGTCACCCGGGCCACCACGTAAGAGCGGCCTGCGATGGCGTCCACGGCGTCCCTCAACCTCGAGCTCACCCCGCAGAACCTGCGTGCCATCTCCAACGCCCTCAAGGCCGAGGAGGACGGCAAGGAGCTGCGCAAGGAGCTCACGAAGAACATGCGTGAGGCGCTCAAGCCGGGGGCCGCCCAGGCCAAGTCGTCGATCATGTCGATGGCGTCGACGACCCCGCACGACGGCCCGGCCCTGAAGACGGCGATCGCCCGGAAGATCCGGCCCGAGGTCCGCATCACCGGCAAGTTCCCCGGCGCCAAGATCAAGGCGTTCAAGACGAAGAACCTGCGCGGCTTCCCCAACGCCCCCAAGCGCACCAACCGGGCGGGCGGCTGGCGGCACCCGGTGTTCGGCAACCGCGCGGTGTGGGTGCAGCAGACCGGCAAGGTCAAGTGGTTCGACCGGGCCTTCGAGGGCCAGCAGAACCACTACACGCGGCAGGTCCAGTTCGCCCTGGCCGACATGGTCAACCGCATCGCGTCCCGATCCAACTGAACGAAGAGGGCCACTGTGAAGGTCACATACACCCCCGAAGACGGCGAGCCGCAGGTCTTCGACTACAACCCGAACAAGCTCCTGTCGGCCGAGCGGGAGGCCCTGGAGAAGCGCACCGGCAGGGCCTTCAGGGAGTTCGCTCAGGGCGTCCTCAAGGGCGATTCCCTGTGCCGTCGGGCGCTGCTGCACGTGCTGCTGCGGCGGCAGCACCCCGGCCTGAGCTTCGATGACGTGGACTTCTGCTGGGACGAACTCACGGTCGAGATGACCAAGGGCGAGATCACCCTCGCCGTGGAGCGCATGCGGGAGAACAACGCCGACGAAGCCCTCATCGAGGGGATGCTCAAGGGCTACGACGACGCCCCGGAGGACGAGGGAAAAGCCCGGCTGCCGTTCGCCGTCTGAAGCACCTGGGCAACGCCGCCCACCTGCTGAACCTCGGCCCCGACGACTGGGCCCGGATGACGGTCGAGCAAGAGGACCACTACCTGGACTGGCTGGACGCCTACCAGGCGCAGCTGGAGAAGACCGCCCAGCAGGCCAAGCGCCGGCGGTGACGCCCGTATCGAAGGGGGCTCGTCGTGTCAGACACCAGCCTGGTCTTCTCCCTGTCCGCCCGGGACAACACCGGCCCGGGCATGCGGTCGGCCCGGGAGACGGTGGAGACCGAGACGGAGG
>KL568556.1:63983-65525 GCA_000715605.1 Streptomyces speibonae
CCGCCGCCGCGAACGGCTCCAAGATGGGCACCGCGATGGCCGCGGCCGGCGCAGCGGCGGGGGCTCTGGCCGGGGCCGCGCTCATGTCGACGCTCGAGCAGGCGATGGACGTGTCCTCGGCGACCGCCAAGCTCGAGGCGCAGCTGGCGAACACCACCGCGGACGTCGGCGCGGCCACGGACGCCATGACGAACGTGTTCACCCAGGGGTGGGGCGAGTCGGCCACCGAGGTCGGCGACGCCATCAAGTCCGTGACGCTGAACATGGACGACTTCGCCGGCAACCAGCAGGGCCTGGAGGACATGACGAAGAAGGCCCTCGGCTTGGCGAAGGCCTTCGACCAGGACGTCAACAAGGCCACGGCGGCGGCCGGGCAGCTGGTGAAGACGGGCCTGGCGGACAACTTCGACGAGGCGATGGACCTCATCGCTTCCGGCCTGAGCAGCGTCGCCAACAAGAGCGATGACCTGCTCGACACGTTCAACGAGTACTCCACCCTGTTCCGGCGGGTGGGCCTGGACGGCGAGACGGCCATGGGCCTGCTCTCCCAGGGGCTTCAGGCCGGCGCCCGGGACTCCGACGCGATCGCGGACGCGATCGGCATCTTCTCCGAGATGGCTCTGGCCGGGGGCAAGCAGGTCAACGAGGCGTTCACGTCGATCGGGCTGTCCGGCGAGGACATCGGCCGGCGCATGCGGGCGGGCGGCGACGAGGCCACCTCGGCGCTGCAGGACACCATGGACGCCCTGCGCGGCACCGATGACGCCACCACCCGGCTCACCGCCGCCCAGGTCCTCTTCGGGGACCTCGCCAACACGCAGGCCGACGCCCTGTACGCGCTGGACCCGGCGAGCGCCGCGGCCGCGGGCGGCTTCGACGAGGTGGCCGGTGCCGCGGACAAGGTGGTCGACAAGCTCGAGGACTCCCCCGCGATGAAGATGGAGGCCTTCAAGCGGGGCGTCCAGCAGAACGTCATCGACTTCCTCGGCGGGCACGTCATCCCCGCGGTCATGGACTTCAAGGACCGCTTCTCGGATGCGGTCAAGGACGCCTGGGCGCAGGCCGGGGAGGGCGGCACCGAGGGCATCGACCGGGTCCTGGACTTCGTGGTGATCCTGGGCCAGCGCATCGGCGAGAAGATCGTCACCGAACTGGCGCCCAAGGCGGCGGAAGGCCTCGCGCAGTTCGGTGTGAAGCTCGCCGAGTACGCGATGGAGAACCCCGAGCAGCTGTTCCAGGTCGTGGCGATCGCGGGCGCCCTGATCCTGGCCTTCACGCAGCTGCCGCTGGTGATCGCCGGGGCGCTCGGCGCGGTGGCCGGCCTCATCATCGGCGGGTTCGTCGCACGCCTCATGCAGGCCGTGAACGAGAAGCTGCCCGGCTGGTGGGAGTCGTTCATCAACGGGATCTCCGGGTTCGCGGCCGATGTGGGCCGCGCGTTCGGGGTGCTCGGTACGGCGTCCGCCCAGTGGTTCGCAGGCCTGTGGTCCCGCTACATCGCCGAGCCGGTGGGCCGCCAGTGGGACAGCCTCATCGGCAGGG
>KL568556.1:65736-68946 GCA_000715605.1 Streptomyces speibonae
CCTCATCGGCAGCGTGCGCGGCCTTCCCGGCCGCGCCTGGGACGCCCTGGCCGGGCTGGGCGGCGCCGTGCGCGCGCAGGCCTGGAACGCCTTCCAGTCGGCGAAGAACGCCGTCGTCGACCGCGGCACGTCCATGATCGGCTGGGTGCGGAACCTGCCCGGCAACCTGGCCGGTGCCCTCTCCAGCCAGGGCTGGCGCTTCTACAACGCCGGCCTCGATTTCGTCTTCGGCATCTGGGACGGCATCAGCGCGGCCGGAGGCTGGCTGTGGTCCCAGGTGTCCAACTTCGCCAGCCGGTACATCGTCGACCCGGTGAAGGACTTCCTGCACATCGGGTCCCCGTCGAAGCTCGCCGCGGACGAGATCGGACACTGGATCCCGGCCGGTATCGCCATGGGCGCCGAGGACAACGCCGGAGTCGTCGACGACGCCATGCGCTCCCTGGTCGACCCGGCCGCCTACCGGCCCGCCGCCGGGCAGATGGGCGTCGGACAGCCGTCGTTCGCGTCCACGCTCGGCGCCACCCAGGCGCAGGCGCACATCCGGTTCGAGTTCGTCGGCGGCAGCCGCGCGTTCCGGGAGTTCTTCCAGGAGTCGGTCCGTGTGGAGGCCGGCGGGGACGTGGTCCGATTCGCAGAAGGGTGAGGACATGCCGAACCTGCCCCCGCCCGTGTGGGCGCAGCTGCTCTACGGGGGAGCGTGGAACGACATCACCGAGGATGTGCGGGTGACGACGGCCCCGGTGAGCGTCTCGCGCGGGCTCACCTCGGAGTCGGCGTCCACCGCGTCACCGACCTCGTGCACGTGCGACCTGGACTCTCGCGATGACCGGTACGCCCCCCGCAACCCGCTCTCGCCGCTGTACGGGCAGATCGGCCGCAACACCCCGTTCCGGTTCGGCTACGAGGTGGGCTCGCTGTGGGCCGAGCTGGACGGCGGCCTGGACTACGCCTCGCTGTTCATCAACGACGATCCGGCCCTGGACGTGACCGGGGACTTCGACCTGCGTATCGACGTCGCCCTGGAGGACTGGAGCGAGTCGCAGATGCTGGCGCTGCGCTACCAGTCCACCGGCGACCAGCGCTCGTGGGCGCTGGAGATCCTGGACGGCGTCCCCACGTTCATGTGGTCCCCCGACGGCACGTTCGCCGCCCGCATCGACCAGGACGCCACCGAGGCGGTGAAGGCCTACAACGGGCAGCGTCTGGCGCTGCGCGTCACCCTCGACATCGACAACGGCGCGGGCGGCTACGAGCTGCGCTTCTACACCGGCCGCACCGTCGACGACGCCGACGACGACTGGAGCCTGCTCGGCGACCCGATCGTGGGCGGCAGCACCACCAGCGTGTACGCCGGGTCCGGCTACATGGAGCTGGGGGCAGGCTTCGACTTCAACGCCACGCCCGCCGGCGGAGTCCTGAACCGGATGCGCGGCAAGGCCTATGCCCTGCAGCTGCGCGACAACGGCACGGTGACGGTCGACATGAATACCGCGTCGGCCACCGCGGGCGAGACGACGTTCACGGACTCCACCGGCCTGACCTGGTCGCTGGGCGGCGACGCCTCCTTCTCCAACCGGCATATCCGCATGGCCGGGGAGGTGCCCGCCTGGCCTCCCACCCGGGACCTGTCCGGCAACGACAACTACGTCTCCATCCACCCCTCCGGGCTCACCCGGAGGATGGACGCGGGCAACCGGCCGCAGGACTCCGCGCTGCTGCGGTTCATCAAGGCCCGCCAGCCGGTGGAGTGCTGGCCGCTGACCGACGGCCCCCGCACGATCGGCGCCAAGTCGCTGGTCGGCGGCCAGGACATGGAGATGGAAATCTTCTTCGGCGTCGACACCGCCGGCGAGTGGCAGAAGGGCAGCCTGGCCGACTGGATCGAACCGGTCATCCTGGTGAAGGCCAACACCACCGGCCTGCTGCGCAGCGGCCTGCCCCGCACGTCGGGCACCGACGCCTTCTGGTCGGTGGACCTGTTCCTGACCGGTGGCGGAACCCCGTCGACGGGGCAGGTCATCCTCACCGACCGGGGCGCCCGCACGGACAGCGACCCCCAGAACCGCATGCAGGTCATCTTCACCGGGAGCCTCGACCAGATCTCCCTCATCTGGCAGTCCGACGGCGCCACCAGCTCGAGCGCCGGGCTGCTGGCGAACATCACCGGGGTGGGCATCTACGACGAGGACCCGCACCACATCCGGCTGTCCATGGACCCCACGGGCTCGGGCACCGACTGGTACATGTACGTCGACGGGGCCCTGGTCGACAGCGGCACCATCACGGGCATCGTGTTCACATCGGCGCGGGAGATCATTCTGGGCTGGGGCTACGCCACGGTCCCGAACGTCACGATGTCCGACCGCTCGTTCGGCTACCTCACCTACTGGGACGGCGACGGTCCCACGGCCGCCGAGATGTACGACGCCTACCTGGGCTTCCAGGGCGAGAAGGCCGGGGCGAGGATCGAGCGGCTGGCCACCGAGGGGGGCTACACCGCGTCGGTGGCGGGCGAGAGCAGCTTCCAGCAGCCCATGGGCATCCAGGGCCGCCGGAAGCTGCTGGACCTGCTGAACGAGGCCAGCCAGACGAACTTCGGCTACCTGCTGGACGCGCGGGACCGCATCGAGGTCATCCACCGCGGACAGTCCACGCTGTGGAACCAGCCGCCCGCCCTCGTCCTGGACTACGAAGCGGGGCTCATCTCGCCGCCGTTCAAGCCGGTCGACGACGACAAGCTCACCGAGAACGACGTGAGCGTGCGCAGGGAGTTCGGTTCGGTCCCGGCGCGGGAGGTCCTCGAGGAAGGGGAGCTGTCCGTCCTGCCCCCGGAAGAGGGCGGGGTGGGCCGCTACGACACCGCCTACACCTACAGCCTGGAGACCGACGGCCAGGCCCGGCAGGTCGCCGGACTGAAACTGCACCTCGGCACATATGCCGGGGTGCGCTACACCCGCATCACCCTGAACCTCGCCAACGAGCGGGTGTTCGAGCACATCGACGACATCCTGCGCATCGACGTCGGGGACAAGATCAGGCTGACGAACCTCCCCGCGGACCACGGGCCGGACGACGTCGACGTGCTGGTGGCCGGATACAGCGAGGACGCAGGCCCGAACGCCTGGCTGATCACCTTCACCTGCGTGCCCGGCGAACCCTGGACCGCCGGTGTCGTCGGCTCGGACCTGTCTCTTATACACATCTCTG
>KL568556.1:69176-76268 GCA_000715605.1 Streptomyces speibonae
GCGCCCGCCGACGCCGACGACACGGTCCTGGACGTCACCACCACCGCGGTGGCGCGCTGGGTCGACTCCCCGACCTACCCCCTGGACTTCCCCTTCGACATCCGCACCGGGGGTGAGGTCATGCGGGTGACCGCCTGCACTCAGGCCGCTCAGGACGCGTTCGCCCGCACCGTCGAAACCGGGTGGGGGACCGCCGACAGCGGCCAGGCGTGGACGACGACGGGCGGCAGCGCGTCCGACTACAGCGTGACAGGGGGGTGACCCGTGGCGGACCTGTACGCCTCCTACACGGAGCTGGCGGCAGCGGAGACGGAGGGCGTCGACTACGAGCGCCGCCAAGTGCTGGTGAACGGCGCCACCTGGTGCTCCATCGCGATCCACGGCGGCGGCATCGAGGGCGGCTCCGGGGAGGCCGCCCGCGCCGTCGGCGCCGGCCTGATGGACCACTACGAGTTCGCGGGCCTGAAGAACACCGGCAACGGTGATCTGCACGTGACCAGCACGAATTTCGATGAGCCGATCTGCGAGGGCATCGTCCACAACGCGCACCGCTGCCTGTCCTTCCACGGCTACACCGGCACCACCGGGGTGGCAGAGACCGCGATCGGCGGCCTGGACACGGAACTGGTCGCCCGCGTCACCGCCAACCTCCGGTTCGCCGGCTTCACCGTAGTCACCGCACCGTCGGAGATCGCGGGCACCGACCCGGCCAACATCTGCAACGAGACGCTGATCGGCGCCGGTGTGCAGCTGGAGTTGTCCCGGGCGCAGCGGGCGGCGTTCTTCCCCGGCGGGGACCTGTCCCGGGCGATGCGCGACTCGGGGCAGCGCACCGACGCGTTCAACGCCTACGTGGCCGCCGTCCGCGCCGCGTTCCAGGGGCGCGGCCTGGTCTCGCTGGGCAGCATCAACGTCAGCCGATACTGCGTGATGCCCGCGCCGGGCCCGGACGTCGACCTGATCGCCAGCGTCTCCACAGACGTCCTCGCCACCGGTGGCGGGCACTTCCTCGCCCTCGTCGCCCGCTGGCTCGACACCAGCAACAGCTACCTCGCCCGGGTCGAGTTCGAGCCGGACCAGGACGTCATCCTCACCCTCCGCAAGCGGGTGAGCGGCAGCGAGTCGTTCCTGGTGCAGCACACCACCGACCTCACCCACGCCGCCGACACGCGTTTCTGGATCCGCTTCCAGGTGACCGGGTCCACGCTGCGCGCCAAGACCTGGCAGGACGGCACCCCCGAGCCTGGCGACTGGCAGCTGCAGACCACGGACACCGACCTCACCGCGGCCGGCTCGATCGGCATGCGGTCGATCCTGTCGTCCGCGAACACCAACGCCCTGCCGGTCGTGGCGTCGTGGGGCGACTTCGCCGAGACCAGCCACCCGCAGAAGCTCACCGTCACCCGCAGCATCAACGACGTGAGCAAAGCCCACAGCAGCGGCCAGGACCTGCGCCTGGCCCGCCCCGTGTACGTAGGAATGTAGGAGGTGCGCCATCGCTACCTGGCTCGCCGGGATGCGCATCACCGCGGACCGGCTCAACGACAACACCGTGGACGACTCCACAACGTCGGGCCTGGTGCCCGCCACCGACTTCGACACGAACACGTTCCAGGGGTACAAGGTCAACGGCATGACGACGATCAGCGTCGTCGTGACGTACACCGGGCTGTCAAACATCACCGCCAACAGCAGCGGGAACATCACCAACACCGCGTGCGCGACCCTGCCGGACGGCTGGCGGCCCCCGACCACCCTCATTGCCGCGTTCGACAAAGGCAGTGTGGCTACCGGCTCGCTGGCCATCGCCTCCAACGGCACTTGCACGCTGTACACCATGTCGCCGACAGCCGCGATCGCAGACGGCGACAACATCACGTTCATGGCGACCTGGGTGTCCGGCAACGAGTAAGCCGCCCCGCCCGCTCCGCGCCGCCCCGGCCGGGGCTCTTCTCGTCCCTGGAGGCCTGATGGCACCACCTGCGTCCGCATCCGCGTTCCTCACCGCGCTGCTCCGCGAGGGCCTGACCGTGGTGGAGGTCGGCGACTGGCGCGACCACAACCGCAACCACAAGGGACCGTTCGGCCCGATGCACGGCGTGATGATCCACCACACCGTCACCAAGGGCAGCGCCCGCACAGTCGACATCTGCCGCCACGGCTACGCCAGCCTGCCCGGCCCGCTGTGCCACGGCGTCATCACCAAGGACGGCCGCGTCCACCTCGTCGGCTACGGCCGCGCCAACCACGCCGGCCTCGGCGACGACGACGTCCTCCGGGCGGTCATCGCCGAGCGGTCGCTGCCCGCCGACAACGAGGCGAACACCGACGGGAACCGGCACTTCTACGGCTTCGAGTGCGAGAACCTCGGCGACGGCGAAGACCCCTGGCCGGCCGTGCAGCTGGAGGCGATCGAGCGCGCGGCCGCCGCCGTGTGCCGGCTGCACGGCTGGAACGAGCGCTCGGTCATCGGGCACAAGGAGTGGCAGCCCGGGAAGGTCGACCCGCGCGGCTTCTCGATGGCCTCGATGCGGGGCCGCGTGGCCGAACGCCTCACCCACCCGGCCGGGTGGGACCGCACCGACCAGGAAGAGGACGACATGGCGCTCAGTGACGCCGACATCGACAGGCTCGCCGACGCTGTCTGGCGACGCCGAATCTCCAACCAGTTCCGCGTGGACGAAAAAGGCCAGCCGCGGCAGATCGCGGCCGAAGACTTCCTCGAGTACGGGGATGCGCACTACGACACGCTCAAGGCCCAGCTGGACACGCTCACCGAGCAGGTTGCCCAGCTCACGGCCCTCGTGAAGGGAGAGCAGCCGTGAAGATCTCCGGCATGTGGAAGGCCGTCGTCTCCGCCGTGGCGGCCGGCGCCGGTTCCCTCTCCGTCGCCGTCACGGACGACACGGTGACCGCGGCCGAAGGGTGGGCGGCCGTCCTAGCTGTCCTCGCCGCGCTCGGCTTCACCTGGGCCGTGCCCAACAAGCCCAGCGAGGAACCGAGGTGACGCCGCCGGACCCGGGCGTGTACATACCGCCCGCGCAGATGTACCAGGAGCTGAGGTCGCTGAGTGATGGCGTGACCCGGGTGGAGACCAAGCTCGACGGGATCGCGCAGGGCTTGTCCGAGCTGGGCAAGGACGTCGCTGACCACGAGACGCGGCTTCGCACGCTGGAGCGGGGGAAGTGGCCCCTGCCGACGATCGCTGTCCTGGCTGGTGTGGCTGGTGCTGGGACGGGCCTCTTCTCGCTGCTGTCCCGCTGAACCGCTTCTTGGCCCCCTCTCACCCTTCGGGGTGGGAGGGGGCCGTTTCGTCATGCCTGGGGGCGGTCGGTGACGTAGGAGCCGAGGCCGGGCACGGTGTAGGTCAGGCCGTCCTCGCGCAGCTGCCGCAGCGCCTTCTGCGCGGTGGGCGTGCTGATGCCCAGCTCCTCGGTGAGGGCGACCACCGACGGCACCCGAGTGCCGGGCGGGTAGATGCCCGTGCGGATGCGGTCCACGAGGATCGCGTGCGCCTGCCGCCAGCGCGGTACCTCCGAGGTGGGGTCAATCATGCGCATCACGCTATGGAGACTGATCACTCTCCGCGAGCGGTGCATGCGCTGTATGTAGTGCATGCAATGGATGCAAGGGGTATGGTCCCAAGCACGAGAAGACCCCCGCGCCGTGGGACCGGCCGGGGGCGTGGCCACCGCTGATGAGGAGCGACGACATGGCAGAGCCTATCCAGCCACCCGGCACCGAGGAAGGCGCCCGCACCGCCTTCGGCTACTGCCACTGGCACCAGGGCCACGCCGAGGGCATCCGGCTCATCGACGCGATCGAGCAGGGATCCGGCTCCGGCATCACGCACTTCGCGTGCGCACCCTGCCGTACCCGGTACCGCCTGATCCCGTTCGCCGACCGGCCGCAGCCGTGAACGGCGGGCAGGACGCGGCGCTGATCGCGCTCGCCGACCACAGCGTCGCCTGCGAGGCGTGCCGGCCGAACGTGGACCGGCCGGAGGCGCCGCGACCCGAGTGCCCGGAGGCTGAGCGGCTGTACCGCGCATGGCGGCGCGCCTGCCGCGAGGAGCACCCCACTGCCACCTGACCCCGCCCGCCCCGCAGCTCCCCCGTGCTCGGGGTGGGCGGCCCGCGGCCCCGACCGGCAAGCCAACGCCGGCCGGGGCCGCTTTTCATCTTGATCGTCGGCACCTCGGGGGAGCATCGGGCGAGCAGACGATCACCGAGCCGCCCCTGAGTGCGGATCAGCCCCCGACCTTCGGCTTGCGCCGCTGGTCAGGGGCTGATCGTTGGGTAGGCCCTATGGGACTCGAACCCACAACCAATGGATTAAAGGTCCTGGCCAAAGCTTGCTGGGTGGTTCCGGACGGTTCTTCTGCGTCCGGAACCACCTGGTCAGAGGGGGTATCGCCTTGGACTCCGTCCACGCCATGCTGGCCTCTGCCACATCATCCGCTCACGCATCGCTCACGCATGGTGGATCGTTGAGCAGCGGCAGCTCTGCGGATACGGAGAACCGCAACCCGGCGGCGAACTGATCTCAGGCGATGGGATTGAGGCGGTCTGTGACGAGTTGGACGATGTCCGGGGTGGCCATGCCCGTCCTCTGGGCGAGTTGGATGAAGTGCTGGCATGCCTCGATGACCAGCGCCTTGCTGGGAGCGTCGGCGGTGACGACCGCTCCCCGGCCGGGGCGGAGTTCGATGAGCCTCTCGTCCTTGAGGAGTTGGTATCCGCGCAGGACGGTGTGCATGTTGATGTCCAGCGTGCGAGCCAGGGTGCGGGCGGGAGGCAGGCGGTCGCCCTTGCGGAGTTTGCCGTCGGCCATGTTGCGGCGTACCGATGCGGCGATCTGCTCCGCGAGGCTCAGAGGCGAGGAGCGGTCGATGGTGACCAGCATGTCAGCGACCTTTGTGGCCGTGCGCGAGGAGTTGGTTGGTGAGCTGCGCGGCGGTCTCGGCGTCGTCGATGGTGATCACAAACTTGTTGCCGTTGCTGAGGGTGAGCCACAGCGCGTCCCCTTCACGCAGTGAGATGGCGCTCAGGCCCGGGTTCCAGCGGTAGCCCCACCCTCCGATCTCGGTGGGCCGGGTCCAGCGGGCCGATGCGGCTTCGATGCGGTCGAGGGGGAGGCGCCGGCGTAGGAACGGGAGGAGCGCCGATCCGGCGGTGACGCCACCGGGGGAGACAGTGACACGGATCGCGCCGGTGATGAGGAATGCGGCGGAGATGATCAGCAGCCACAGGGCCAGGGTCCGGTGAGGGCGGTCGACGGCGGCGATGACGACGAGGCCGAGAGCTGAGACGAGGCCGGTGGCGAGCATCCAGCCGCTGGCCAGGTGACGGTGCCAGACCGTGACAGCCGTCGGAGATGAGTCCCGGTTCATGCCCGCCTCCGGGAGATCAGCCAGGCTGCGGCGCCTGCTGCGGCACCCACGACGACTCCTACGGGCAGTTGGAACAGAGGCAGTTCTGGGGTGTGCCCATCGGAGCCGCTGGCGGTCCACATGGCCGCTATGAGGATGTAGGCGGTCGCCGCGGCCAGGCCGATGGAGAAGATGGTCAGTGACCTTGCGGTGGTGAGCGCCGACCTGGCCGAGAAACCTGCGGCGATCGTTCCGACGGCCTCGATGACGAACACCAACATGTATAGGCCAAGTGCTGCGGCAGGCGAGCTGTAGCCATCGGCGGTGCCATCGAGGGTGAAGTGCGTGGCCACCCTGTCCGGGAACGAGTCCCGGAACAGCAGGAACGCTATGCCAGTGGTTAATGCCCCGCCCACAAAGGGCGCGGCCACCAACGTGACCCGACGGACAGGACCGGCAGGCGCTTCGCGGTTCGACGACATGACATCGACCCCTCTCTATGACTTACATCACTAAACTTGTTCGTATTGCAGTAGAGCAACTGCACCTTTCAGCGAACCCCGTGCCCGAGCTGCTGCGCCTTACACGCAACTGCAACTAGTTGGCTTGATCGCTTGGCGTCGCATCACAAAGACGTTGACCCATTATCGAACGCTTGTAGCGTTTACTCGTCCGCGCCCAATGGTTGCGCTGCGTGACCACTGGGGCATCACGAGGAACCAAAGGAGCTCTTCATGCACAGACGCGCAAGCGTCGCCATCGCGGCGGTCGCTGTTCTCGGGCTCGGCGGCGCCGTGGCCCAGCAGGCCATCGCCTCACCCGCAGCAAGCCACGTCGGCTCGTCCTTAGAAGCTGTTGTCTTTCCGAGTGTGATCAGTGGGTTTCCGCAGGTCGTGGATGGGTGCGGTAGGTCCGTGAAAGTAGTGGCCTGTCACGTTGTCGTTCCGTGGGAGGCCGTGAATGCCCTCGATCATCGGACTGCTGGAACAACAGGAACATGCTGCTCGACGCCGGGTCGACGGGCTTCGTGAGGAAGCCGACCGCGTCCAGGCCGAGTTGGCCGCGGCCGAGGAGGAATTGCGGGAGTGGTTGATCGCCCGGCGGCGAGTCGACACGGTTCTGGCTCCCGACGGAGCCGCCGGTGCCGGCGTTCAGGACGCTGCCGGTCCGCGGGAAGCGGGCGGGTGGCCGACATCCCGTGATGCGGCCCGGCCGAAATCGCAGGTGCCGGTGTGGCGTGCGGGGATGGCCTCGTCGGTGCTGTCGGTCGACTACCAGCGGATCGTTCAAGCAGTCGCGGACCGGGCCCGTCTGGAGCAGGGGCCTGTGACGTGCCAGGAAATGGCCGCGGGGTTCGGCATGGACGTGGTGCCGGCACGGGTGGAGGCATTGCGGTCGAAGGCGAAACGCCTGGTCGCCCGGGGCTGGCTGGCCGAGCCCACTCCCGGACAGTTCACCCTCGCTCCCGGTGCGGCCGGGCCAGGCGACGGATCATGAGGGCGGTCATCGACCAGTAGATCATCACCTCGGCACTGGTGACACGGCGCTCGAAATCGCGGGCCAGGCGGCGGCTGCGCATCAGGTGCGCGAACAGACGCTCGACGATCCACCGCTTGGGCAGCACCACGAACCCCTTCACGTTGTCGCTGCGCTTGACGATCGCCACCACCAGGGCGAACGTGGCCAGGCAGTGCTCGACGAGGCTGCCGGTGTAGCCGCCG
>KL568556.1:76440-76864 GCA_000715605.1 Streptomyces speibonae
GGCTGCCGGTGTAGCCGCCGTCGGCCCAGACGAGGGCCAGGCGGTGGTGGGCAGCGGCAACCTGTTCCAGCAGGACGCGGGCAGCGGCCCGGTCGCCGGCATCCGCGCCGGTGACCATGACGCCGAGCAGCAGGCCGAGGGTGTCGACCACGACGTGCCGTTTGCGGCCGTTGACCAGCTTCCCGCCGTCGAAGCCACGACTGTCGGCGCCGACCACGGCGTCCGCCTTGACCGACTGCGAATCGATCATCCCGGCCGTCGGCCGGGGATCCCGCCCCGCCTTCTCGCGGACCTGCCCGCGCAGCCGGTCGTGGAACTCCCGGACCAGGCCGTGGTCGCGCCAGCGGCGGAAGAACGCGTAGACCCGGTCCCACGGCGGGAAGTCGACCGGCATCGCCCGCCACTTGATCCCGTTGTCCACGAG
>KL568556.1:77025-82071 GCA_000715605.1 Streptomyces speibonae
GCATCGCCCGCCACTTGATCCCGTTGTCCACGAGATAGGCGATGGCGTCCAGCATCGCCCGGTGGCAGTACGCCTCCGGCTGCCCGCCCCGGCCGCGCATCCAGCCAGGCTCCGGCAGCAGCGGCCGCACCACCGCCCACTCCGCGTCCGTCATGTCACTCGGGTAACGGCGCTCGTGCAGCGCATGGTCGGCAGCGTTTCCGAACCGGTGAGCCAGACAGTCACACTCCCGGGTGCCCGCGGTGGACTGCACAGGCATCGGCACGCAAGACTGCGACACCAGGGCCTCCTGATGCTCGGTGATTCGACACCAGCGAGCTGTTCAGGAGGCCCTCCTCTCATGCGCCGAGCACACCACGACCACCCGATCGGGACGACCGTTCGATCACCAAGTCCCGAGAACGGTACGACAACGGCTTCTCAGTGAGCAGTCCACTTCCGTTCTCCGGCGTGGCGGCTTCCCGCGAGGGCGCGGCAGCCGGGTAGAAGTCAGCGGGGACGACAGGATCCCCGTCGTGGATCTCACAGATGTACCTCCCGGCAGCCCGGCGCAGGTACATCTCGTACGGGCCGCGCGCGTGCTCGTGCGCGTTCGCCACGAGCTCCGAGACGGCCAGGACTCCGTCGCTGATGACTTCTCCTGGCAGGCCCAGGTCCTTGAGGACACGTCGCAGAACCGCGCGGGCTTCGCCGGTCGGGTTGATGGTGTGGTCGGTCCAGCGGTACACGAGGCCGAGAGCGGCGGACGGCGCGCTGATCATCGGGCGGCGGACCTCCTGTGGGTGACGTCGGTGGCCGTCTCCCGGGGCTGCGACGTGGTCGCGGAAGCGCGGCAGCTACACCGCTGAGAGGCGTACGGCCGCAAGAAGCACCCGGCTCCGGGCGTGCGGCCCCGGGAGGATCGTGGCTCAAGCACCGGCCACGAGGCCGGTCGCGAGTCACGCGCTCAACGATGGCCGCTGGTGCCCCTGATGCTCATGGGCGTTTATGAGCGCAGGGGGCGAGCGGCAGGGCGCTCCAGCGAGACCGGCGACCCGCCGCCGGCCTTCGTTTCCGCCCGCCCGGTCACTGGGAGTATGGGCGGGTGAGTGCTGACGTGTTGGGACGCTGGATGCCGGAACGTCCCGAGGATGTGGCCGAGGTCTTCGCCAAGGCGGACTTCCGGTGGTGGATCGCCGGTGGCTACGCGATCGAACTCGCGGTCGGCCGCGAGCTGCGCGCACACGGCGATCTCGACGTCCTCGTCCTCCGGCGCGACCAGGCCCTCGTACGTGAACTGCTGGCCGACTGGGACCTGTACGTGGCGGACCCGCCCGGCCAGGGACAGCTTCGACCGTGGCGTCGTGGAGAGGTCCTTCATCCGCCGCTCCACGACATCTGGTGCCGCCGCACACCCAAGGCGCCCTGGTCGGTGCAGCTCATGCTGGACGAGGCCGAGGGAACCCAGTGGGTCTCGCGGCGCGACCCGGCGATCCGCCTCCCGATCGACCAGCTCGGACGCACGACCGAGACGGGCATCCCGTATCTCGCGCCCGAGGTCCAGCTCTTCTACAAGGCCAAGGCGACCCGGGACAAGGACGAGACCGACTTCGAAGCTGTGCTGCCGCTGCTCGACGCTCCGGCACGCGCCTGGCTGGCGAACGCGATCACCGTGATCGCGCCCGACCACCCCTGGCTTCGCCGGCTCCTTCCGGTCAGCCGAACGTGAGCAGCGGAACGTCGTAGAGGTCGGGGTTCCGGGGCCGGGTCATCGTGGGCGACGTGACCTCCACGACCATCAGTTCGCTGAGGAACTGGACCTTGGCACTGAGGAGGTGGCTCGTCCTGCCGTCGGCCGACTGGGCCTTGAGGCCGGCGGAGACGTGGATGTGCGGGAGTATCCCGCCGGTGGCCGGGTCGTGGGCGAGGGTGCCGGCGCCGAACGCCTCGACGTTGGTGACGTACGTCTTCGCCCAGACTGGTGCGTCCGGGTCGGCGAGCTTCTCGCAGGCACCCACGATCTCGGCCTCCGCGAAGGCTCCGATGAACGAGGGGATGTATCCCTGCCGTACGCCGTTGTCCCGGCAGAAGGTGGACAGCGCCTCGAAGAAGTCCTCCCCGTGGTCGAAGGTGACGCCGAAGGTACGGCCGACGGTCAGCTCGTGAGCGCGCATGTGCGGGTGTCTCCTGATGAGGTGGGGTCAGCGGGCGGAGGCGGTGGTGAAGATCTCGCGGACCGTCGCTCCGTCGGCGCCCTGGGCGAGCAGGGCGTGCAGGAGGAGCCGCGCCTGGTACGGGCCAAGGTCTCCGGCGCCGATGAGCCCTCGGCCGAGGAGGTCCTTCTCGGAGCCGGGGAAGCCGTACGTGTCGGACAGAACGGGTCCGTTGCCGATGCGGGAGGCGAGGACCACGGGGATGCGGGACGCGAGCTTGGTGAGCCCTTCGACGAGGCGCTCCGGGACGTGGCCGACGCCGAAGGCCGCGACCACGAGTCCGTCGCAGTTGCCGTCCCACAGGTCGAGCAGTGTGCCGTCGTCGCCGAGGGTGACGGTGTAGAGCCCGACGCGCGCCTCGCGGTCAGGGGCGCCGACCACTGGTCCGCGGCGCGGCAGCCCGCCCACCATCCGCACCCGGTTCTCCGCGATTCGCGCGATAGGGCCGCACGCCGGTGAGGTGAAGGCGGCGGGGCTGGTGGTGTGGGACTTGCGGACGGTCCGGGCCGAGTGGATCTCGTCGCCGAGTACGACGAGGCAGCCAGCGCCGGCGAGTCCGGGGTCGGCTGCGGTCAGGACGGCGGCGTGGAGGTTGGCCGGACCGTCGGCGCCGGGCAGCGTGGGGTTGCGCATCGCGCCGGTGACGACGACCGGCTGCTCGTGGCCGTGGTAGAGGTCGAGCAGGAAGGCGGTCTCCTCGATGGTGTCGGTGCCCTGGGTGATGACGACGCCGTCGACGTCTCCGGTCTCCAGCTCCGCCGCGATCGCGGCCGACAGTGCGGTGAGGTCCTCGAAGGTCAGGGAGGCGCCGGGCAGACGTCGGAAGTCCCGCACGTTGAGGCCGATGCCGCTCGTGGCCAGGGCGGGCACCGCGGCGAGGAGTTCGTGGGCCGAGAGCGCGGGTACGACGCCTCCGGTGGCGGGATCCGTGGTCATGGCGATCGTGCCGCCGAGGGAGAAGACCGCCACGTTCCTGACCGACTCCGTCATATCCCCTGCTCCCCTGTCCGGACGCCGCCGAGCGCGGCCTCACGAGTGGTTCACGCAGGCTATCGGGTCGGCGCCGTCCGGGTACGCGGAATGATCACCAGCTGCTCGGCCACGAACCGGCAGGCGGCCTCCAGCCCTTCGAGGCCGAGCAACCGGCTGCGTGGCCGGGCCAGCCGCTCCGTACCGGCCGCCGACAACTGTGCGCACCGTCGCCCGAGCCAGGAGGCATCGAGGCCGAGGTACTCCGCGGTCGCCGCCAGGCGCTGTCCGGCCTGTTCGGCCGCCGTGGCCGAGTGTTGGCTGACGTGGCCCGTCACATCGGCGAACGTCCGCAGGGCTCCCGGCCGCGCGGTGACCGCGAGGTGGGAGGCCCCCTCGGTCCGTACCCATGTGGCGATGACGGCCCGGCGCCCCGGGGAGAGGGCGAAGCCGTCGGTGTGAGCGAAGCCTCCGTCGTCAGTCACCCAGGTGCGGATGCCGAAGGACTCCATAAGCGCGATGGCGAGGAAGAGCAGAACGCGCTCGTACGCGGGCGAGGAGGCGACAGCAGTCTCGGGGACGCAGAACCCCCGGCCGCTGGTACCACCCGGACGCCTGGGCGCCATTCGTTCCAGGTACTGGTACTTGTGCCGGAAGAACAGCCAGGTGGCGGCTTCCTCACCGCGCTGTTCCCTGGTCCAGAACACGCGCGCATCGCCCAGGTGGTCACGGTGGCCCAGGATGTACCGGGCCGCGGTCTCCGAGCCGATCAGCATCCGGGAGACTTCGGTCAGGCCGTGGTCGGAGGCGGGAGGTGAGCCTGGGGAAGCTGTGAGCGACGCTAGCGAGTTGTACAGAACTTGGTCATCGCCGAGGAGTGCCGCCTCGAAACCAGACACGGCCCACAGGATGCCGTAGGTCAGATCGTCCAGTTCGTACGCGGCGGGGATGTCGACCGGGGCGGAGGCGGTGGCGCGTACGCCGCTCGGTCGGGCGTCGGTGACGAACTGTCGGACCGCCCCGTCCACCGTGCGGTTCGCGACGACGAGCGCGCGCATCGGCATGGTGCGCCAGGCATCCAGCTCCGGGCGGGAGTCGAGTCTCAGGCTGTCCCCGAGGAAGGAGGCCGCAGGAAGGGTCAGTACAGGAAGCGCCGTCGTCGAGACGGACCGGCCGGCGGGTAACAGAAGCTGGCCCGGCCCTTCGGGCAGCGCCGCGTACCCACGGGCTCCGGTGTCCCCCGTTCCCGGTCGTCCCGTGGAGCCCGGGGTGTGCGGATCGGCCGTGGGCAGGAGCCCGAGCAGTTCCTCCGGGACTCCCAGCGCATCGGTCCACTGGACGAACTGCCGTCGGTCGCGGATCTGTTTGAGCCCTCGTTCCAGTCTGCTGACCTCGGCCTGGTCGATGCTGACCATCCGCGCCACGCCGGCCTGGGAGAGGCCCGTGTGCTTCCTGAACAGCTTGACGACGGTGCCGAGTTCCCATGCGGCCACGGCCCGCCGGACCGTCGGATCACGCCAGAAGGCCGGGTCGGCCCGTCGGGCGGCCGGCCCGTCCTGGCACGAGGCGCATCGTGTACCGGCGTTGAAGCGGCTGAGAAGGGCACCGCAGCGCGTACACCGCCGCTGTCCGCTGTCGACCATGGTCGGCATTCTCCCTCGCTCTGCGATCATCCGGACACGTTCCGCTGATGGGGCTCATAAACACTCATAGGCGTGGGCCTTCGTGGCGGCCATCGTGGTGGAGCACCGCCGACCGGAGCCGCGTGCCGCGACTCCCCGGACGTGAGGATCCGACCTGTGACCTCCTTGACCCTGCCGCCCCGGCCTCCCGATTCGCCGCCGCTGGCCCATGCCTGGCAGACGCTGGCAGACGGGCTGCTGAC
>KL568556.1:82292-92136 GCA_000715605.1 Streptomyces speibonae
CTGCTGACCCAGCGGCTGCATCTCCATCTCGACGAATGGCGGGCTGCCGTCGCCGAGGAGAAGGCGCTGCCGGACGTGCCGGGCGCCGATGTCTCCGTGCTGGCCCAGTGCCCCTCTCCGCTGCCGGCAGGCGACGAGTCCGCGAGGGCGCTGCTGGAGGACGTCGGCCTCGGCTTCTGGTTGGAGCTGCCCCAGCGGCACGGAGCAGAGACGCGGAACCAGCGCGGGGCACTTCACCGTGCCGCCGACACCGCTGCGCAGAACATCCTCGTCGAGCAGTCTGGAACTGCCTGGTCCGACGCCGTGACCGCTGCCAGCGCCGCCGCCGCGTGGTGGGTGGGCTTCTTTGCGGTCATCCGCCACCGCGGGGTGCACCACACCACGCTGGAGCCGCACCCGGGCCCGCTCCATGAGCAGGCCCTGGGCACCGCGGTCAGCGTCGTGGCCCACGGCATGGCCACGCGGGTGCTGGAGGCAGCGCTGCGTAACTCCGACGACGACCCG
The DNA here is from genome assembly GCA_000715605.1 of Streptomyces speibonae. Classification (GTDB taxonomy): domain Bacteria; phylum Actinomycetota; class Actinomycetes; order Streptomycetales; family Streptomycetaceae; genus Streptomyces; species Streptomyces speibonae. The sequence continues at coordinate 82,797 of KL568556.1, forward strand.
GCCCTCCGCGCCGCGTACTGCCGGGCCATCGAGGCCGGCGTCTGCGTCGAGCCTGAGCTGCCCCGCCTCGTCGACGAGTTGGCGGAGCTGCGGCTAGTGGACCTGGTGTCCACCACGGCCCGTTGGCGGGGTCGCTTCACCAAGTACGCCGGCGGCACCGGGGCAGGGCAGGTCGAATGAACCACCGCCATCCGTTCATCGTCATCGAGGGGCTCGACGGCACCGGCAAGACAACGCTGCGCAAGGGCCTGTTCCGGCTCTGGGAGGGGCTCTACGGCGTTACCCCGCTGTGCGTACTCACGACCAACTTCCTCGCGGCCGACCAGGCCGCTGCCATCGTCACCGGCAAGTACCAGCCGAACGCCGGGAACCGTGACGCCTACCTGTCCGCGATCGCGGCGGACAAGCGGGCCACGCTGGATCGCCTCGTGCTCCCCCAGCGACCGGCCCGGCCCGTGATCGCGGATCGCTGGCTTCTCAGCGAGCTGGCCTTCTTCGCCGTCAAGCACGGCATGAGGGCGTCGGAGACGTACGAGACGCTGGCCGCGCACCTCACCGTTGCCCCCGATCTCACGCTCGTCTTGGACCTGGAGACCGACGCCTCGATGAGCCGGGCACAGGCCCGCCAGGGTGACGCCGTCCGGGCCGACTGGGACGTGCACGACGTCCAGAGCCGGGTTCGCGAGACCTACGAGGCCGTGGTCACGAAGCCCGACGAGTTCCCTCTCCTCGGCAATGTGGTCCGCCTGGACGCCCGCCGACTCCGGTCCGAAGTGCTGCTTGCCGCCTGGGACGTACTGCGCGAACGGCAGCTGGTGCCGTCGCTCGCCGCCCACGCGGAAGGAGGAGAGACCCATGGCTGACGGCACGAACGCGACGCGTCTGCGCCAGGCCCTCGACGACAGCGAGCGGAAGCACCCGCTTCTTGCGATCGGTGCGGTGAACGCGCTCGCCGCGCACGTCGCGGTGGAGGCGGGCTTTGACGCCCTGTGGGTGAGCGGTCTGGAGGTGTCGGCGGCCTCCGGGCTGCCGGACGCCAACGTCCTGGGCCCCCGGGACCTGTCCGACGTGGTCACCTCGCTAGGCCGTGTCACCGAACTCCCCATCATCGTGGACATTGACAACGCGGGCGGCTCGGGGCGCACGGCGGAGCGGTTCGCGTACGACCTGATGCGCGCCGGAGCCGCTGCGGTGTGTGTCGAGGACAGCGCGTACCCGAAGTGCAACAGCTTCGCTGCCCACCGGGCGCAGACCCTCGCCGACCGGGAGCTTCTGTGCGAGCAGGTGGGGCGCATACGGAAGGTCGCCGGTGACGGCCTCATGGTCGTGGCCCGCACCGAGGCCCTGATCGCCGGGGAGAAGGACATGGCCACGGCGATCGCCCGCGCCAAGGCATACGCCGAGGCCGGAGCGGATGCGCTACTCATCCACTCCAAGGACACGACCGGTGATCAGGCGCTGACCATCGGACGTGCGTGGAGCCACGACGTGCCGCTGGTCAGCGTGCCCACGGCGTTCCCCGACCTGAGCGCTGCCGAACTCGGCGAGGCCGGCTTCCGCCTCTGCATCTACGCGAACCAGCTCAGCCGTGCCGCCCTCGCGGGTATGCGCACCGCCGCTCGTCAGTTCCAGCGCGGAGGGAGCTTCCGCTCCACCGTCGCGGGCTCTTTGGCGGAGGTCGGCGACCTGATGCGCGTCGGCGAACCGGAGGCGCTGTCGTGCCTCTGACGCCCGAGCTGCCTCGGATCAGTGTGTCCGTGAAGGCGGCGATCGTGCGCGACGGCACCGTCCTGCTGCTGTCGTATGACGACGAAGCCGGGTTCCACTACAACCTCCCGGGTGGCAAGGCCCAGGTCGGCGAAGACCTGCGTCAGGCCGTGAACCGCAAGGTCGCACAGGAGACCGGCCTCCAGGTCGTGGCCCGGCGTCTGCTGTGCGTCGTCGAGTACGTCCCCGAGTCGTGGCAGGGCGAGTTCGGAGACGTACAGAAGGTTCAGTTCAACTTCCTCGCCGAGCAGGTGGACGACGCCGAGCCGCGCATGCCGGAACCTCCGGACCCGATCCAGGTGGGCTTCGAGTGGGTTCCGCTGGAACGTCTGAACGACGTGTACCTGCTGCCCCGGATCAACCGCCCGCTATCGGCGGCGTTGAACGGGGAGCTCGCCGACCCCTTCGTGGACAGGTGGTGACCTTCATGGATCCGACGTTGAAGGATCTGCGGGAGTGGCTGCTGCGGGAGCACTCCGGGACGGTCTGTGCCGACCGACTCAGCGTGATCGCCGGCGAGCTCGCCGACCTGAGCGCCCGCGGTCTACCGGGCGCCGTGGTGGAACTCGGCTGCTACAGGGGCGCGATGGCCCTCTGGATGCGTAGCGTGCTCGACTGGCTGGGCGACCGCGACCGCGCGATCCACGTCTTCGACTCCTTCCAGGGCATGCCCGCGCCCGGCGCCGAAGACTCGGACCATCTGGCGGCGGGCGAGCTCCGGTCGTCCCCGGACGACGTGCGCGCCACGCACGCGGCCTGGGGCAGGCCGGCGCCGGTCATCCATCCGGGATGGTTCGACGAGACCCTTCCCAAGGAGCTGCCCGACGAGATCGCGTTCGTCTACCTGGACGGCGACTTCTACGACTCGACCCTCACGGGACTCACGCACTGCGTCACCCGCCTGGTACCGACGGGTGTGTTGCTCGTCGACGACTACGCGGACACTGCGGTCAATCCGCGGGCCTGGGACGGGCTCCCCGGGGTGAAGCGCGCCTGCGACGCGTACTTCGGCGCGCCGTCGCCCGTGACCGTCGTCGTCGGCGAGGGTGATCTCGCCTTCGGCAGGTACGAGAAGCCGGAGTCTCTCGGATGAGCGCAGTCCTCGTGGTGCGCGGTGCGGCGGACTCGGGGGCGATCCGCCGCGCGCTGCCCGGCGTTCTTGTGCACGACTTACTGGACCTGAACTCGCCTCTGCCCGCCGACACGGCCGTGATCGTCCTGCGTTCAGGCGTCCGTCTCGGCGAGCGGGAGCTCGACGCGCTCCCTCGTCTGCGGCACGTCGTACGGACCGGCTCCGGCATCGACCACATCGACGTGAGCGCCCTCCGCAAGCGTGGCATCACTCTGCACCGAAACGCCGAGGCCAGCGCGGGCGCCGTGGGCGAGTGGGTCCTCGCCGCTGCCCTCGCACTGGCCCGGCGGATCCCCTTAGGGCAGCACGCGCTGCTGCTCGGCCAGCACGAGAAGCAGGCATGCATGGGCGCGTCACTCCGCACCCTGGCCACAGGGATCTGGGGCGCGGGCCCGGTGGGGCTGGCCGCCGACTGGGCCCTCGCCCCCTACGTGGGCCGCACATCCTTCGCTGCGTGGCCGTCGAACCCTCCCGGTCTGCATGAGCTGTCGCAGACAGCGCTCATGGAGCAGTCGCAGGTACACGTGATCGCTCTGCCGCTGCGCCCCACGACCGAAAATCTCATCGGCGAGGACTTCCTCGCACGCGTCGCGCCGCAGCGGCCTCTGCTGATCTGCGCCGGGCGGCTGGAGACCCTCGACATCGCCGCCTGCCTGCGGGCACTGGCGGACGGGAGGCTCTCGGGTCTCGCCCTCGACCCGGTCGAGCGGGAGCACCTGCCGCTCCTCACCGACTCCACAACGCCGCTCAACCTCCTGGTCTCACCCCACATCGGCGCCCAGCGCTCCGACGTGCGGGGCGCGCTCGACCGATGGGCCGTCGATCTCCTCAAGGAGATCACTGCCGACGACAAAGTCCTGATGGAAGGAGGGCACCGGTGAACCCATCGGCACGACGACGCCGGGAGATCGCCGACAAAGTCGCCCAGGCGCTGCTCGCATCCGGTGAGGCCCGCGAGGTCTGGCTGGAGGGAGCCCTCGCCTGCGGCTTCGCCCACGCGGCGAGCGACATCGACCTGCGTTGCCTCGTGTACGGCCCCCTTCCGGCGTGGGAGTCACGCATCGTGGACGGCGTCCGTGTCGATCTCCAGGCGACGGCGCCTCAACGAGCCGAGGAACTCCGTCACCTGCTCCGCTCCTTCGACGTCCGCCGCGACGATCTCGGATCGTTCCGCCGGGTACGCGCCTCGATGCACGACCTCATGTGTCTGCGCACCGCTCTCTCGTACGGCTCCGGACGCTGGGATCCGGTGCTCGACCCCGGGGAGCGCCAGGGCTACCAACGCTGGGCAGTCGCCGACCAGGCCGAGGTCGCGGCGAGCCTCGCCGAAGACCTGACCGGCCTCGTCGAGGACGGCCTGGCCGAATCGGCCGGCGTCGTGTGCCGGAAGCTGGAGACCTGTCTCGCCGCGCTCGGCTGCGCGGCGGCTGGCCACCCAGTCCTGGGCGACAAGTGGCTACCGCTGCTTGCCAGCGCTCCGTTCCATCCGCCGATCGCCCCGCCCCGCACGGAAACGTGGGAGTGGTTCCGTCCGGTTCAGCGACGCGTGACCAGAGCGCTCCTGAGCTGCTGGCCCGTCAACGACCCGCTGCGGACGCCCCCCAACCTGGGTGCCCCTGACGTCGGTTGGCTGCCCCAGCGGTATGCCGACGGGTGGTTTCTTCGCCGCGGCGACGTCCACATCCCCATCACCGGCGGACAGCTTCTCGGGTGGCTGTCCACGGTCTCCACCGATGGCGCGTAGACCGCGCCTCTCCTCCTCGGGAGGTCTCTGATGCCCGTCACCCGCACCGCCCCCACGGACCTGGAGAGTCTCTACGCCCCAATGTCGAGCACCGGGCTGGACACGGCGGTCTCCGTCATCCTCAAGCTGCGGGGAGAGACCTGCGACATCGACTGCCTGTACTGCTTCGAGAAGCGCAAGGAGTCACCGGGCGGCGCCCGTATCAGCACGGCACAGGTCCACCGCCTCGGTTCGATCTTCTCCGGGCGTCCACTCAGCGTCGAACTCCACGGCGGGGAGCCCCTGACAGCAGGCCGGGAACGGATCGCGGAGATCCTGGACGCGCTCGCCGCACAGCCGAACGTCATCCGCGTGAGCCTCCAGACCAACGGTCTCCAGCTTGACGACGCCTGGCTGGACCTGTTCGAGCGGCACTACCCGGAGCTGGAGATCGGCATTTCCCTTGACGGGGACGCGCTCGGTAACTCGTGGCGCGTGGGTTACGACGGCCGCCCCACGTATCCGCGAGTGGTCGAAGCCCTGGAGCTCCTCGGCCGTCGGGAACGCCGCGTCGGCGTCATCTGCGCCGTCACCCCCTACGTCCTCGGCCGGGCCTCCGAGGTCATGGAGCACCTCGCCTCCTTCCCCGCCGTGACGACGGTCAGCCTGGTGCCGTGCTTCGACGCCGCGGTCACCCGGTCGACCACGGTGGCCGGATCCCGTACGCCGACCAGCCGGGCACTCCAGCGACGGGCCATCGGCCCCACCGGCCCGGCCTGGGCCGTCACACCTCGTCAGTACGCCGACTTCGTGCTGGAGGCCGCCCACCACTGGGTCGCCGACGGCCTCTTCCGCCGCGCCAAGCTGGAGCCCGTCGTCTCCGTCATCCGCCGCCTGAGGGGTCTACAAACCCGTTCCTGTCACTTCTCCGAGCTGAAGTGCGACCACGTCCTCACCCTCTATCCCGACGACCGCCTGGGAAGCTGTGACGAGCTGCCCTGGCCGCAGGCCGGCCTCGCCTCCCTCGGCGGCGTCCACACCGAGGCGGACGTGGCCAGTGCCCAGGGCGGCTCTCGCTTGCTTCAGCAGGCACGCTCCCTGGTCACGAAGTGCACGACCTGCGACTACCGCGACACCTGCGGCGCGGGCTGCCCGGCGGTCCGCCTCCGCTTCGCCGCCGCAGGCGACGAGGACGCGTACTGCGATCACCGCATACGCCTGATCGACGGCGTCGCCGCCCTCCTCACCCAACCGGACCTCCCGCCCGGTGCCTCATGTTCCCGGTTGCGCTGGCGCCCCGTCCGCCCCAACAACATGCACCACGTCTCCGCCTTCCTGGCCCGCTGGGACGACCCCACTGTTCCCCGCTCGCCCGCGCGTCTCCAGGTCAGCGCCAACGGGAACATCAACACGGTCGGCCTCCCCGGCGTGCACGAGGCAGACGATCTCGACCCCCACCATCCCCAGTGGTACGAGGGCATCGAGCCCGGCATCCGCCCGGTCGTCGACGTGCTCACCTCAGGCTGGAACACCGTCACCTACGACAGCTGCCAGGGCCACGCCTACGCCGACCTCCCCGGAGACGAGCCCCGGTTCCTCTCGGTCGGCATCCTGCCGCGCGACCGTGCCGAGTACGCGCGTACAGCGGTCCGCCTGTGCCGTGCCGCCAGCCGAGCCGAGTCCTCCCTGCCCGGGGCGTGTTCGCTGGTCCTCGGTCGCAGCGAACTCACGTGCCGCACCACCGGCCGGATCTATCCGACGCTCGACCTCCATCTCATGCCCGCTGCCGGCACCACGTCAGCCGAGTACTTCGAGGACCTCGCCCAAGCGGTGCACGTACTCACGGTGGCCCTGGCCGAAGCCGCCTCTGTCCCGCCCTCCAGCCCCTGCGCGTGCGGAGGCGAGCAATGATCCACATCGCCGAGACTCTGTCCATCCGTACTGTGGAGGGCTTCCTCAAGCCGGACGAGATCGAGCGACTCAACCTCGTCATGGACGACACGCTCGGCCCCCTCGGGCGCGACCGGTACGGCACGGCCCGCCGCACCACCATCCACGAGATCCCCGGTCACTCCCCCGCCGAGGCGCAGGACGTCTACGAGCCGACCGGCCGGATCGAGATGACCGACATCCCATACGAGGCGACCACCCTCCTCGACCAGGCCCTGAAGCTCCACATGGCCGCGATCACGCGCACGCTGCCGTCGGTCACCGGCCACCGGCCGTGGATCTACCTCGAATACGGCGCTGGCCAGTACATCACCGCACATGCTGACGGTATCGCCCCCGATCCCCTCACCCGTCCCCGCCAGATCGCCGCCGCGACGGTCACGCTCACGGACATCCAGAACACCGGCGGGGCGTTCTACGTGGAGACCACCGGCAGCGACGCTGTCTGGTCCGCCGACGAGGCACCGGCCGGATCGGGTTACGCCACGGGGATGCCCTTCGCACACGACGGGACGGACATGTCCTCCCCCTGGTTCCGCACCATGCCCCGCACTCGATGGAGCGTGGCACCCGCTCCCGGCACGCTCGTGGTCTTCGGCAGCCAGCTCGTCCATGGCACCGAACCTGTCCGCGCCGGCCGTGTTCGCAAGTTCCTCACGCTCTTCGTCTCCGAGTAGGAGGCTTCGCCGCCATGACCGGCCCCCGCGGCCCGCCCCGCAGCCACCCTCCCCAACCCACGGCCCCGACCAGAGGAGAGAGCGAGCAGTGGCAGAAGACAAGACGTTCGACGAGTTCCTGGAGGCAGTCGCGACCCTGCGCGACAGCGACACCGTGCGCACCACCGCGCACACCTCCAACGCGGCCACCGAGACCTGGCTGGCCACCACGGTGCAGCACGACGCCGCTGAGCCCACCACCGAGTCCTGACCCGCCACGGGGCCGGGCCCGTCCCGGTCCGGCCCCGTTCCACCCCCGGAGCCCCAGATGAGCGCTCTCTCCCCAGAAGCCCTGGTCGCCCTTGGTGGCATCGCCGAACACCAGCGTCTACGGACCAGCCGTATCGCATCCGTACTCGGCAACCGCCTCGGATCGTCCGCCCTCGACTACGCCGTGGCCCACCACCTGCTCGAAGGCGCCGAACACGCGGCGCGCGCCCGGGACGCGGACCGCCTCGCCTGGTACCGCCGTACGACAGTGCGAGACCTGACCCACCTGTCGGCCGGCCCGCACATCGTGCTCAACCCGCGCACCGCGGACCTGCTCCGCTCGGAGATCTCCGAAACCGCGTACTACCTCGTCGGCCCCGACACCAGCCCCGTCCCGCCCGAGGCCCTTGGCCTCGTTCATGCCGCCATCGCCTCCGCGACCGAGCACGGCTTCGGGACCCTGCTCACCCAGCACGCCCCCGTCATCTGCCTGCTCAACCCTCGCCGACTCGACGAGACCCTCCACAGCTGGGCCCTCACCCGCCTCCCGGACACCGTCTTCACCGACTACACCGCCCACCCCGAGGTCCTGGCCCGCGACCTGATCCACGAGGCCGCCCACAACTGGCTCAACGACGCCCTGACCGCGTACGACGTGAGCCTCCCCGCCGACGTCACCTTCTTCTCCCCCTGGCGGGGAACTCCTCGTCCCGTATACGGCTTCCTGCACGCCTGCTGGGCCTTCTCCCTCACCGTGCTGTACGCACGGCAGGCCCGCCGCGACGCCACGGGTGCTGTTGTCCCCTTCCTCGACGCGCATCTGCGCCAGCAGGAGAGCCAGTTCGCCTCCGCACTCGATTCGCTGGCTGAGGCACTCTCATACGTCTCCGCTGACGCGCTCCGTGATCGCGTCAGCCATGCCGTGAGCAAGGCCGTCGAATCGGCGTAACCCGGGGGCTATCCGAGCACTCCCATCCCTGACGGCGCCGTAACAAGGATGCGAACGGAGTTCCTGATCAATAGAATCGCCCCTTCAAATCCCATACGTATTAGGCCAGTTGTCCGACGCAGGAGCGTATAGGCGCCATGAGCCGTTTGAGTGAGTCCGTCACCCGTGTCATGCACATCCTCGATGGAGCAGACCTGGGCGCGGACTATACGGTCGCGCAGCTGCTCAGCGAGACAACAGCACGGCGCACTCTGGACCTCTCCGACCTCTCCCCCCAGGAGCAGGCCGCCCTGGTCGAGGGGCGCGCGAATCACCTGATCCCCTCGGCCTCGGCGCTCGCCGAGAAGATCGAGGCCGCGCAGGCGGCGGGACGTCCGTTCGTCGTCAAGTACGGCATCGACCCGACGTCACCCGATGTCCACCTCGGCCACGCGGTGCCGATCATCATCGCCAGCCGGTTCCAGCGGATGGGCCACCACGTCGTCTTCATCATCGGCGACGTCACGGCCAAGATCGGTGACCCGTCGGGACGCTCCTCGGAGCGACCGCCCCTCACCGACGAGGACATCGCCCGCAACCTGAGCGGCTACCAGCAGCAGGTCACGCCGTTCATCGACTTCGAGCGTGCCGACCTGCGCTTCAACGGGGAGTGGCTGAACAAGGTCACCCTGCCAGAGCTCGTCGGGGTCCTCGCCCGGGTGCCGGTGTCCATGTCGCTCCAGCGCGAGGACTTCCGCACCCGGCTCGCCGAGGGCCACGGGCTGTCCGTCGCCGAGTTCGTCTACTCCGTCGTCATGGCGTGGGACTCGGTGGCCATCGACGCCGACGTCGAACTCGGCGGCGTGGACCAGCTGCTGAACCTCCAGATGTGCCGCAAGGTCATGGAGATCTCG
>KL568556.1:92281-98843 GCA_000715605.1 Streptomyces speibonae
GGCGTGGACCAGCTGCTGAACCTCCAGATGTGCCGCAAGGTCATGGAGATCTCGGACCAGGCCCCCGAGGTCGTCATCACCACCCCGCTCATCGAGGGCACCGACGGCACGGGCGCCAAGATGAGCAAGAGCAAGGGCAACTACGTGGGCCTGACGGCCTCGCCGGACGAGGTCTACGGCCGGCTGATGTCCATCCCCGACCACCTGACCGAGCCGTACCTCCAGCTGCTCACCGAGTGGACGGACGACGAGATCCGCGTGGTCACCAAGCGCCTGGAGGCGGGATCCGCGCACCCGATGGCGGTCAAGCGCATCCTCGCCGGCGAGGTGGTGGCCGCTCTCCACGGCCTGGACGCTGCCGCCGCCGCTCGCGCGGAGTTCACGGCGCGCTTCTCCAAGCGCTCCTTCGGGGACACCCAGAACCTCCCCGTGGTCTCCCTGAAGGACCACGCCGAAGGCACGCTCGGGGCGCTGATCAGCCGCACGCTGGACTTCGCTCCCAGCATCTCCGCCGTACGCCGCGTGGCCCAGCAGAACGGTCTCCGCCTCATCCGCGAATCCGACGGAGACCAGCGGACCACGCAGCTCTCGGAGGCTTCTGTTCAGCAGACGCTCGACGCGGTCGTGAACGATGTCGGGGCGCTCGACGGCGCCAAGCTGTACCTCAAGGTCGGCCGTAAGGTCGCCCGCATCGACGTCTGAGTCCGAGACCCGGGGCCGGCCCACCCGTGTGGGTCGGCCCCGTTTTGTCAGCCCCCCGGTTCGGCGTTGGCCCTCAGCGAGATCGTCGATGGCCCGCCCGGACTTCCCGAAGGATCATGAAGCCCAACCGCGGCTCAGAGCGAGTCGGCCAGCCTGATGCGCATCTCGCTGCTCGTTGATCCACTGCTCAACCTGGTCCACCGACGTCGTGACCGGCTGATCCGTGGTGTCCATCAGTTGAACGCGCCATCGGGGATCATCGGCATTCCACTCGGTCCAGCGGCGCCAGACCATCTCGGGCCAGCTGCTGTCGATGATGACGTCAGGCCGGTGACGGGGGTCGAAGGCGTGCTCCCGGTGCCATGCGGCCCAGCCGAGGAAGGCGTCGACCGCCGGCGCCTCCCAGCGGCCAGGGTCGCGCTCGGCGAGGCGAACACGCCGGACCTCGTCGGCGACGTCAACCAGGCACACGGCGATGCCGTCCAGTAGTGGGGCGGAGGGCACCGCGAGGACCTCGCCCAAGGGGGACTGACCGGTGAGCAGAACGTCGATTCCGCGGTCCTGATACTCCAGCGCGCGTCGCACCCACATCTCGGTCATGCGATGCCGCCAGGCCAGGTCGGCACCCGCCGGCACACCGAGTTCATCGAAGTCGCACACGACGATCCGCCGGAGCCTGCTGGCCGCAGCGTGGGCGAGCGTCGTCTTGCCCGAGCAACTCGACCCGGTGAGCTTGAACAACATCGCCCCAGCGTGCCAGCGCCTCAGCACCTATCTCGACCCGTTTTCGCTCGTCACCCGCCCCCACCGGAGGTCGAGCGAGGCAGCAGGTGCCCGTCCAACTCCCAGTGCGCTCATGACGTTGAGCCGCCGCGCCTGTAGCCCTCCCACAACCGGCCGCCGGCCTGCCCCAGCCCCTCGTCCACCACGCCGACGAGGGGCTCGTCTCGGCCCTCCAGCACCTCTCGGACAGCGTGGTGCAGGCGCATGCTGAGCCCTGGCGCCGTGGTCTCAAGACGGCGCGCCAGCCATTTCCCGCCTCCACCCCACGACCCGCGGATGGCCAGCGCCAACTCGCCGGTTCGCCGTGCCAGTTCGGTGGCAATGAACAACTGCTCACCCTGGTCCGTGCACCCCGCGAGGTCGTCGAGAAGATCGGTGATCGCGTACCAGCGGTCCTCGATCTCCTCTGCCGACACGGCGGGTGGTCCCGTCGCGGCAAGCTTCCTGGCCTCAGCAGCCAGGCGCGCACCGAGCCCATCGGCGTCGAAGAGCAGCAGGCCTTCGGCACACATCCAGAGAAGCGGTGACCTGCGCTTGCGCACCTCCCGCTCGACGTACGCGTGCCAGCTCGCCTTCGTGTGCGCGAACAGTTCCACCAGCCAGTCATCGTGCTGAAGGCTTGCCCGGTACGGTGCCGGGGCTCCATGCAGGAGCACCACGATGTCGAGGTCAGATGTCACCGTGCGGCGGCCCGTCACGACGCTGCCTCCCAGGAAGGCTGCGCGAGCGTCAGGGTGGTGTGCCTCGACGACAGCGCGTGCGGCTTCAGTCGCATCCATGCGGTAACTATCCGCGCCCTCTGCCTAGTGCGCACAGGGTTTCCTCGCCCGCACACCGGCCGTGACGCCGGTAACGCCGGAACGGAATCACGACATCCTCGGAACTAGCGGACACCGGGACCGTCGCACCTACGAGCAGAGCTCTGCGCTCTCGACGATCCGGGCCAGGTCGATTCCAAGGAGCCGGTGCAGGTCCGCCGTGACCACGCGGTACGCGTTGCCGAGCTTGAGGACGGTGACCGGGTACTCGCCCCGCTTCGCCAGCGCGTAGCCCGTGCTGCGGCCGATCGTCAGCGCCTTGTTCGCCGTGTCGAGATCGACGGCGACAGGCAGAGCGAGCAGTTCCTCGCGGGTCATCCCCCTGACAACCTTGCACGCGGCCATGACGCATCCCATCATTAAAAGTTGTTCTGACGGCAGAATGAGTACCACGGATGTTGCAGCCACACATTCTCGCGACGTAAGTTGCAGCCATGACGAACACCGATTGGTCTCCGAGCTTCACCGCCCGCGTCGCCGAGCAGATGCGCCGGGCGCGCAAGGCCGCCGGCCTCACCGTGGCGGAGGCTGCCGAGGCATGCGCCTCCCTGGGCCTCGCGGTCCCGAAGACGACGATCACGAACCTGGAGACCGGGCGCCGCAGCTCGATCGACCTGGCGGAGTTCCTCGTCCTGGCCGAGGTCTACAGGGTTCCGCCGATCAGTCTGCTGTTCCCTCTGGGCAGCGACGCCTCGGTGGCAGTGCTCCCCGGCAGGGAGGTCCCGACGTGGGAGGCGGTGTCCTGGTTCACAGGCGAGACCCCCCTCGACAAGCCTGCCCCCGAGGGCTCCGCCCGGGACGTGCTCGACACCTACCGCGCCCACAGCGACGCCGTGACCACCGCCCTGACGTCCACCCGCCTGGCGAAGGAACGGCGGCGGAAGGCCAGCATCACCCTCGACGCCGTCCGCCGCGACGCCCTCCTCGAAACCGCGGCCTCGTACGAGCACCTCGCGTTCGACGACTGCAGAGAACTCCGGGAGTTCCGCGACGCGATGCGCGAGCGCGGGCTGGTTCCCCCCGCTCTGCCCGCCGACCTCACGTTCGTCGACAACCCCGAGGACTAGCGTTGCCGAGCACCACCACGTCCGGCGGCGCCGTCACGCGCCGCTGCTCCTGCCGCAACCCCGAGACCGGCAAGAACTACGGCAAGTCCTGCCCCAAGCTCACCAACCGGCGCCACGGCACCTGGTCCATACGCCACGAGCTGGCCAACCGACCTGACGGCACCCGCCGGGAGTTCCGCCGCAGCGGCTTTGAGTCCTCCGCCGAGGCCACCAAGGAGCTGAACAAGGTCCGGGCGCTGCTCGCCATCCCCGACGAGGACGACCCCGCCGGTCATCTCGCGGTCAGCGACATGCTGGAGACCTGTGTCAAGAACAAGGAGCCGCTGCCGGACTACGACGAGACGCGCCGGCGCTACGCCACCGGCCAGAGCCTCCATTCCAAGATCACTGTCGGGGACTGGCTCGACGAGTGGCTGGCAGGCAAGAAGCGGCTGCGTTCCACGTCCCTCAAGCGCTACGAGAGCGACGTACGGGTACACGTCAAGCCCCACCTGGGGCGCCTGCGGCTCGACCGGCTCCGCGTCGCCGACCTGGACAGGATGTTCGAGGCCATCAACGACGCGAACGTCGAGATCATCGAGCAGAACGCCCTACGGCGAGCAGCCCTGAACGAGCTGAAGACCATCCCCTGGAAGGGCGCGGAGAACCGAGCCCGCCGCAAGTGGCTCAAGGCATCCATCGACGAGATGCCGCCCTTCCGCAAGCCCACCCGCACCAACAGTCAGCACACGATCAAGCGCACCCTGCGCGCCGCCCTCAACACCGCGATCGCCCAGCAGATCATCCCGCCTTTCAACCCCGCCGAGCATGTGGAACTGAACCCGGCCTCGCGCGCGAAGGCTATGGTCTGGACCGCCGAGCGGGTACGCCACTGGAAGCGGACCGGGGAGAAACCCAGCCCCGTCATGGTCTGGACGCCGGAGCAGACCGGCGCGTTCCTCGACCAGGTCGCCACGCACCGCCTCTACACCCTCTGGCACCTGATCGCCTTCCGAGGGCTGCGCCGTGGTGAAGCCTGCGGGCTTCGGTGGATGGACATCGATCTGGCCCACCACTCCATGACCGTCGCCACCCAGCTCGTCCAGTCGGGCTGGCAGGTGCACGAGGCGGCCCCGAAGACCGACAGCGGGGAACGCCTGGTCGCTCTGGACGCCGAGTCGGTCGACTCCCTCCGCGAGCACCAGAAGCGCCAGCGTAAGGACCAGGCCCGCTGGGGCGCCGCCTGGAAGACGACCGGCCGCGTCTTCACCGACGAGGACGGCTCGCTCCTGCACCCCGCCAAGGTATCGCTCATGTTCACGCGCGAGTTCGAAGCCGCCGGCCTGCCCCCGGTCCGTCTCCATGACCTACGGCACGGTGCCGCGACGCTGGCGCTCGCCGCCGGAGTGGACATCAAGATCGTGTCGGAGATGCTTGGCCACTCGGACACCCACATCACCCGGGACATCTACCAGTCCGTCCTGGACGACCTCGCCCGCGAGGCCGCCGAGGCGGTCGTGAAGCTCGTCCCCCGCCAACGACGCACCCGCACAACGAGGAAGAGCGAGCCGCCGCACGAAGCGACCGAGCGAACCGCCTGACATCACACCGGCTCACGACACAGCCCCCTACCTCGGTTCAGCCGTAGAGCAGGGGGCTGCTCTGTAGGCCGCGCAGGAGGAAGCCCGTCTGGCTGCCTGGACGTCAGGAGCGTACGAGGTTCACCGAGCCACAGGCGAAGTCGTAGCGGACGCCCCCGAAGACGGTGTCGGGGCGGCGGCCGGCGGTTCCGTGGTGGTAAGCGACAACGGCGCTGGTCAGCCATTCTCGGATCATGTTCAGGTCGTCGACCTCGCGGTGCACGAGGTCCTGGGCCCAGTTCGGGAGGGTGCCATCCGAGTTGATCAGGGCGCTGATGAGGCCGTCCAGCGCCGCGTGCCGTTCATCTGCCCGGCTGACGTGACAGCGGACGAGTCGGTCGACTGCGGAGGCTCCGCCGTTGGCAGCTGCTGCGCGCAGGTCGGACTCCTGCAGGAGGCTCACGTCAAGGTCGTGCAGGCGGTCGACGTACGCAGCCATCGACGCCCGCCGGTCCGCTGGTACTTCCGCGTACGTGCCGGACCATCCCGCGTGGAAGTAGTCCGCGTCCCAGGCGGGGGTGTTCACGCGGGGGCGCAGGCGGATCTCGGCATCTCCCGCAGTGACGGTGTGAAGATCCTCGCCGACTTTGCACCACTCGCCGCTGGTACTGAACCCTTCCGCGATGGAGAGCCGGAGTTCTTCCAGGTCGCCGCCGTGGGCGTGGAGGAGTTCGCTCGACACGCTGAGGACCGGCCGGTGAAGCACGATGAGGTCGAGCGGGGAGATGTCGATGGCGGCGTCGCGCATGGCGGGCTCCGATTCGGTGATGCGAGGAGATCGTCACCGACAACGAGGGACCGGGAGGCGCGGTGCGGGCCTTGGGCCGTTGAGGCGATGTGGTGAGGGCTGGGGCCTGGGATCAGCTGATGAGTCCAGCGAGACTCGCGCAGAAGCCCGAGATCACGCCGAGGAGCAGCGCCACGGGACCGCGGTAGCTGACCGTCGCCGACTGCAACCCACCCTCGAGGTACTCGTTGACCTGCCGGAACTGGGTCTCCACGGACCGGCGGGTGGCGTCGAGGTCGCCGCTGAGGCGGGTCTCCAAGTGAGCCGTCATCCTGCGGTCGCGACGGTCGAGTTCTTCGGGAACGCTCTCGCGCCACTGTTCCAGGGCTTCGACCCGCTCGGTGAGCGTCTTCGACCCACTCGTACCGACGGTGGGGCCGAGGGCTTCGACGGCGGCTCCGGCGCTGGACGGATACACGTAGCGGTCGCGATGGAAGTATCGGAGCAGCTTTTCCCGCGCGCCCTGGATGTCCTTGATCGTCCAGTAGAAGCCGAGCACTTCCAGGCCAAGCGCGATCACGTAGAGCGTGAAGAGGACCGCTTCCTTGGACATGTCCGGAGGGTAAGCGCGCGTCGGGCTGAGAAGCTGGGTATTGCAGTGTGCAGGGCGGGAGCCCAGCCGAATGGCTGTGTCGGCCGGGTTCGTCAGCTCCGGGTCCGTTGCCGCCAGGGAGAACGGTACCGATGTCCCGAGAGACTACCCAGGGCTGCTGCCGGACCCCCTCGACGGCGTCGCGCGACCGCTGAGGCGCCGATGGCGGGTCGTGCCCCTTGGAGTGGTGTAGG
>KL568557.1:0-1028 GCA_000715605.1 Streptomyces speibonae
TCAGAGATGTGTATAAGAGACAGCCCCACACCGACCCCACCCGCACCCGCCCACGACGAGGGCACCCCACAGAGGCCACCCGCACCTGACCACGACAAAAGCCCCGCACCGGCCCCACCCGCACCCGCCGACGGCGAGGACGCCCCACAGGGGCCACCCGCACCTGACCACGAAAGCCGCACGGGTGGTGCGGGTGGGAACACCCCGGCCGAAGGCGAAGCCGAGGCCGAACAGCCACCCGCGCCGCGAGCCACCGCACCCGCGCCGCAGGCAACCGCACCCGCCAGAATCGAGGGCCTCCTCCTCGGCCTGGCCGCAGGCGACGCCGCCGGATGGCCCGCCGCCCGCCACCGCGCCGCCCGCATGCCCGAGTGGACCAGACGCCTCACCCGCGAACTCGACACCTTCGCCGAGCAGAACGCCACCACCACCCTCCCCGTCCCCATCGCCCTGAACCAGCCTTCCGAACCCCTCCGTCTCGGCCCTTCCGACGACGCCGAATGGGCGGCCTTCGCCGCGGAAGCCGTCCTGCGGGCCGGCGACGAGACCGCCTTCGGCGACCTCAGCCGCGAACGCCGCACCCGCGCCGCCATCGACCTGACCTGGAACACCGTCGCCGGCGAGATCGCCGCGGCAGCGGACCGCGCGCCCGAGACGGAGTCCGCCGTCCTCCCCCTGCGCGCCCGCATCTCCGTCCGCGCCGGCCTCGGCAACCTCGCCACCGGCCTGCGCCCGCCCGCCACCGGCCACGACAACCCGCACTACTTCGACGACGCGGCCTGCGTACGCGCCTGTGTGCTGGCCGTCGCCCACCCCGGCGCCCCTGCGGCCGCCGCCGACCTCGCCGAGTTCGACGCCCGCTACACCCAGGACGGCGACGGTGTGCACGGCGCCCGCGCGATGGCCGCCGCCGTCGCGCTCGCGCTGACCGGAGCGGGACCGCACGCCTGCGCCGCCGCGGCCTGCGCCGAGTTGCCCGAGGACACGGAGATCGGCCGCAACGCCCGGCACGCGCTGCAGCTCGCGGC
>KL568557.1:1265-1400 GCA_000715605.1 Streptomyces speibonae
GCCCGCTCAGAGATTTGTATAAGAGACAGGCCTTCGCCCTCGTACCGCCGCTGGAGCACCAGATCGTCGACCACGTGTACAGCTACGGCATCGCCGCCGCCGAGACCGTCCCCGTCGCCCTCGCCCTCACCGTCG
>KL568557.1:1709-2417 GCA_000715605.1 Streptomyces speibonae
CTCTCCGGCTGTGTCCTGCCCCGGCTCACCGGAACGGACCTGGTGGAACTCGCCGGGCTCCTGGAAGCCGCGTACCCGGCCCCCTCGGGGGGATGATTCCGGTCATGACGCGTGAACAGGAACAAAGCGGCAGCCGAGGTCTGCCGCTCGACGAGCGGATCACCGGCGCCCTCGTCGGCGCGGCCGTCGGTGACGCGCTGGGCGGGCCGGTCGAGGGGTACTCCCCCGAGCAGATCGCCGAACGCCACGGCGGACGCGTGCACGGCGTCGTCGGCCCGTGGAACGGCGACGCGTGGCGCACCGCCCGCCCCATCGCGCCGTACCACAAGGGCGACGGCCACGTCACCGACGACACCCTGATGACGCACGCGCTGATCCGCGTCTACGCGCGGGTCCGCGACCATCTGGACGCCTACGCCGTCGCCGACCACCTGGTCCCGGACCTGATGACGCACCCGCGCTGGATCCCCGAGCTGGAGGCGGAGGCGATCCCCCTGCACCGGATCTTCCTCGCCGAGAAGTGGCTGGTGGCCCGACTGCACTACGGCCACGTCGACCCGCGCGAGGCGGGCGTCGGCAACATCGTCAACTGCGGGGCCGCGATGTACATGGCCCCGGTCGGCCTGGTCAACGCCGCCCACCCGGCCGCCGCCTACGCCGAGGCGCTGGACGTCGCGGGCGCCCACCAGTCGTCGTACGGCAGGGAGG
>KL568557.1:2657-6722 GCA_000715605.1 Streptomyces speibonae
GCGTGCGCCCCGGGGGCCACGGCGGACTCGGTGGTCGCCGCGTCTCTGTCCCTGGCCAAGGACGGCACCCGCGCGGCGATCGAGAAGGTCTGCGAGGCGGCCGCGCGGTACTCGGACTTCGAGTCGGCGCTGCGCCCGCTGCGAGAGGCGGTGGCCCCGTACGACACCGTTGGCCCCGACTACCGCTCCCCCTCCCTGGGTGCCCGGCGCCCCTCCCGGCTGCACGCCATCGAGGAACTCCCCGTGGCGCTGGGCATGGTGGTCATGGCCCGCGGCGACTTCCGGCACGCGGTACTCGGCGCCGTGAACTACGGCCGCGACTGCGACTCCATCGCGACGATGGCCGGTGCCGTGACCGGCGCCCTCGGCTCACCGGTCCCCGAGGAGTGGGCCAAGACCGTGGCGGAGGCCAGCCGCCTGGACCTGTGGGAACCGGCGGCGACGCTCACCGCCGTGACCCGCGAGATCTTCGCGCGCGACGTGGCCCGTCGCCGCGCCCACGAGGAGGCGTTCGCCCGGCTGGGAGGCCCGGAATGCTCCGGCT
Source organism: Streptomyces speibonae (assembly GCA_000715605.1). Taxonomy (GTDB): domain Bacteria; phylum Actinomycetota; class Actinomycetes; order Streptomycetales; family Streptomycetaceae; genus Streptomyces; species Streptomyces speibonae. Next base: position 3,202 of record KL568557.1, read on the forward strand.
GACCTGGGTGCAGCCGGAGGACCTGATCGGCCACGAGCTGCGCCAGGCCGCCCAGGACGGCCGCGAGCCCTCGGCCGTCGCCGCCCGGTGGCACGCGGCGGGCGGCCCCGAGGCCCCCCTCACCGCGGGCGCCTCCCCCGAACCGGCCTCGCCCCACCTGCGCCGCCTGGCCACCGACCTCCTCGACGAACTCGCCGGCCTCCCCGGCTCGCTGGCCGGTGACGAACCGACCGGCCTGGCCGGCATCCGGTCCCGGTGCCCCGACTGGCCGGCGCGCCCCGCGAGCGGCCCCGCTCCGCGGCCCCCGCACCCCGCCGCCCTGGAAGCCGCCTGGCTCGGCAGAGCGGCCGGCTGCCTGCTGGGCAAACCGGTGGAGAAACTCCCCCTCACCGCCATCCGCGAGCTCGCCCTGGCCGCCGGCAACTGGCCTCTGACCGGCTACTTCACCGCCCGGGGCGTCCCCGGTGAACTCCTCGCCCGGCACCCCTGGAACCGGCGCTCCGCGGCCACCTCCCTCGCCGAGAACATCGACGGCATGCCCGAGGACGACGACCTCAACTACCCCCTTCTCGCCCTCCTCGTGCTCCGGCGCCACGGCCGCGCCTTCACCACCGGCGACGTGGCCCGCGTCTGGCTCGACGAACTCCCCGCCGGCCGCACCTTCACCGCCGAGCGCATCGCGTACCGCAATCTCCTCAGCGGCCTGGAACCCCCGCTGACCGCCCGCCACCACAACCCGTTCCGTGAGTGGATCGGCGCCCTGATCCGCGCGGACGTGCACGGCTGGACCAACCCCGGCGACCCGGCGGGCGCCGCCGCCCAGGCGCACCGCGACGCCACGCTCACCCACACCGCCAACGGTGTCTACGCGGCGATGTTCACCGCCGCCGTCATCGCCGCCGCCGCGGCCGCCCCCGCCGGCGGCCCCTCCGTCCACGCCTGTCTGCGCACCGGGCTCACCGTCGTCCCGCCCCGCTCCCGGCTCGCCCGTGCCGTCCGGCAGGCCATCCGGCTGGCCCACGAGCACGCCGACTTCGCCACCGTCGTCGACCATCTGCACGCCCAGCACGCCGCCACCCATCACTGGGTGCACGCCGTCCCCAACACCGCTCTGATCGCCGCCGCCCTCACCCACGCCGACGGCGACTTCAGCGGCTCCGTCTGCCGCGCGGTGTCGGGCGGCTGGGACACCGACTCCAACGGCGCGACCGCGGGCAGCATCGCCGGTCTGCTCGCCGGCTCGCCCGACGCGCTGCCCGAACGCTGGACGGCCCCGCTGAAGAACCGTCTGGCCACCTCCGTCGCCGATTTCCACGGCACCGGCTTCGACGCCCTGGCCCGTCTGACCCACCTGGAGGCCTCCCGCCCATGACGCCCTCCGACCCGGCCACCACCGCACCGGCCGCGCCCGCCCCCGCCGATCCCCCGCTGACGGGTCTGCGGGTGCTGGACCTCGCCACCCTCTTCGCCGGACCGCTCGCCGCGACCATGCTCGGCGACTTCGGCGCGGAGGTCATCAAGGTCGAGCATCCGCGCAGACCCGACCCGTGCCGGGGCCACGGCCCGTCGAAGAACGGCATCGGCCTGTGGTGGAAGGTGCTCGGCCGCAACAAGCGCACCGTCACCCTCGACCTGTCCACCCCCGGCGGCCGCGCCGTCCTCCTGCGCCTGGCCGGGACCGCCGACGTCGTCATCGAGAACTTCCGCCCCGGCACCCTGGAGAAGTGGGACCTGGGCTGGCCCGAGCTGTCCGCGGTCAACCCCCGTCTGGTCCTGGCCCGGGTCACCGGCTTCGGCCAGTTCGGTCCGTACGCGCACCGCCCGGGCTTCGGCACCCTCGCCGAGGCGATGAGCGGCTTCGCCGCGATCACCGGCGAGCCGGACGCGCCGCCGACCCTGCCCCCGTTCGGCCTCGCGGACTCCATCGCCGGGCTGACCACGGCGTACGCGGTGATGACCGCCCTCGCCGCGCGCGAGCGCACCGGCGAGGGCCAGGTCGTCGACATGGCCCTGATCGAGCCGATCCTGACCGCGCTGGGGCCCCAGCCGACCTGGTACGACCAGCTCGGTCACGTCCAGCCCCGCACCGGCAACCGCTCCCAGAACAACGCCCCGCGCGGCACCTACCGCACGGCCGACGGCACCTGGGTCGCCGTCTCCACCTCGGCCCAGTCGATCGCCGAGCGGGTGATGGTGCTGGTGGGCCGGCCGGACCTGATCGACGAGCCCTGGTTCGCCACCGGCGAGGACCGGGCCCGGCACGCGGACGTCCTGGACGAGGCGGTCGGCGGCTGGATCTCCCGGCACACCCGCGCGGACGTCCTGGCGGCCTTCGAGAAGGCGGAGGCGGCCGTGGCACCCGTCCAGGACGTACGGGACGTCATGACGGACCCGCAGTACCAGGCGCTGGACACGATCACCACCGTCGACGATCCCGAGCTGGGACCGCTGCGCATGCAGAACGTCCTGTTCCGGCTCTCCGCCACACCCGGCGCGATCCGCTGGGCGGGCCGCCCGCACGGCGCGGACACCGAGGAGATCCTGACCGGCCTGGGCCTCACCGCCGCCGACCTCGCCGAGCTCCGCGCGGAGGGCGCTCTGTGAAGCCCTTCCCGCTGACCTGGCTGTACGCACCCGGCGACCGTCCCGCCGTGGTGCGCAAGGCGCTCACCTCCGGCGCCGACGTGGTGGTGATCGACCTGGAGGACGCGGTCGCGCCCGACCGCAAGGCCTACGCCCGTGCGGCCACCGCCGAACTGCTGCGCGACCCGCAACCGGTCCCCGTCCACGTCCGCGTCAACGCCCTGTCCGGGCCCTGGGCCCGGGACGACCTCGCTGCCGTCGCTCCCGCGCCCGGCCTGTCCGGCCTGCGCCTGCCCAAGGTCTCCTCCCCCTCCGACGTCGTACGCGCCGCACGCCTGGCGGTGTCCGCCGACGGGGGCACACTGCCCCTGTACGCCCTCCTGGAGACGGCCCTCGGCATCGAACGCGCCCATGCCGTCGCCGTCGCCCACCCGTCCTTGCGCGGCATCGCCATCGGGGAGACGGACCTACGGGCGGACCTGGGCGTACGTGACGACGCGGGCCTCGACTGGTCCCGTTCCCGGGTGGTCGTGGCCGCACGGGCGGCGGGCCTGGCTCCGCCCGCCCAGTCCGTGCATCCCGACACGCGTGATCTGGAGGGTCTGAGGGCCTCCTGCGCCCGCGGCCGCGCCCTGGGCTTCCTGGGCCGCGCCGCGATCCACCCGCGCCAGCTCCCGGTCATCGAGCGGGCCTACCTGCCCACGCCGGAGGAGATCGAACAAGCGGAAACCGTCCTCAAGGCGGCCACCACGACCCAGGGCGCCCAGGCCCTCGCCAACGGCACCTTCATCGACGCGGCATCAGTAACAGCAGCCCACCGCACCCTGACCCTCCTCAAACGCCCCTAACACCCCACACCGCCCCACGCCCCCCCGCGCCGCTCCCGCGGGCAATCGTGCCGCAGGGCGGCACGGGTGGGCGCGACGGCACCCCGCAAG
>KL568557.1:6971-9314 GCA_000715605.1 Streptomyces speibonae
CCCCCCGGCCACATACACCGAGGGCGCCCGGAAAACCCCGGACGCCCTCGCAGCAGTACGACAAACGGTCAGCCCTTCTTGGCCGACCCGGCCCCGTCCTTGGCCCCCTCGGAGTCCTCAGAGTCCTCAGAGTCCTTGGAGCCCTTGGAGTCTTCAGAGTCCTTGGAGTCCTCGGACGCGGGCTCAGAACCCGCGGAGTCCGTGTCGGAGGAGTCCGAGGAGCCCTCCTCGACGGAGGGATCCGAGCCCCCCGGCTCCACCACGTCCTCCTGCCCCGGCCGCTTCCGCGCCGACACCACGATGTACACCACCGCCAGCAGGAACACGACGATCGAGGTCCAGTTGTTCAGCCGCAGCCCGAGAATCTCGTGCGCCTCGTCGACCCGCATGTACTCGATCCAGAACCGCCCCGCACAGTACGCGGCCACGTACAGCGCGAACGCCCGCCCGTGCCCGAGCTTGAAGCGCCGGTCGACCCAGATCACCAGCAGCGCCACGCCGACGCACCACAGCGACTCGTACAGGAAGGTCGGGTGGTACGTACCCGGGACCCGCCCGTCGGAGGACGACGTGATCTCCACCGCCCACGGCAGATCCGTGGGCCGCCCGTACAGCTCCTGGTTGAACCAGTTGCCCCAGCGGCCGATCGCCTGGGCGAGGGCGATGCCGGGCGCGATGGCGTCGGCGTAGGCGGGCAGGGCGATGCCCCGGCGCCGGCAGCCGATCCAGGCGCCCAGCGCGCCGAGGGCGATCGCGCCCCAGATACCGAGGCCGCCCTCCCAGATCTTGAAGGCGTCCACCCAGTCACGGCCCTCGCTGAAGTACAGCTGGTAGTCCGTGATCACGTGGTAGAGCCGGCCGCCGATCAGGCCGAAGGGCACGGCCCAGACAGCGATGTCGGCCACCGTGCCGGCCCGCCCGCCCCGGGCGACCCAGCGCTTGTTGCCGAGCCAGACGGCAACGAAGACGCCGATGATGATGCAGAACGCGTAGCCGCGCAGCGGAACGGGGCCGAGGTGCAGCACCCCGCTCGACGGGCTGGGAATGTAGGCAAGTTCCATGGCAAGGTCGACGCTACCCTGCCGGACCGGCCGCGCGCCGGGCGGCCCGGCAACGGCTCCATAACAGGGGCGCCGGAAGTCCCTGGGGAACGAGGGCTATTCCTTGTTGGCCTCCTCGACCATCTGCTTCAGCTTCTCGGGCGTCATCGAGCGGTCCTGGTAGATGTTCTTGCCGTCGAACAGGACGGTCGGCGTACCGGTGAAGCCGTTCTTCAGGAAGGCCTCATGGGACTTGACGACCCAGGTGTTGTGCGTGCCGTCCTCGACGCAAGAGCGGAAGGCCGGGGTGTCGAGCCCGTCGACCTTGCCGGACAGCTCGATCAGCTTGCCCTTGTCGGCGAAGGCGTCGTCGGTCTCCGGGGGCTGGTTCCGGAACAGCAGGTCGTGGTACGCGGCGAACTTCCCGGCGTCCTGGGAGCAGGCGGCGGCATTGGCCGCGTTGAGGGAGCCGGAGCCTCCCATGCCTCCGTCGATCAGGGTGACCAGGTGGTACTCGACCTTCAGCTGACCGGCGTCGGTCAGCTCGTGGATCGTGGGACTGTAGGCCTGCTCGAACTCCTTGCAGGCCGGACAGCGGAAGTCCTCCCACACCGTGAGCGTGGTCTTGGCGCTCTCCTTGCCGACCGGGATGGCCAGGCCGTCCTTGCCCAGGGCCCCGGAGGGCGCCACCACGGGGCCGGACGCCTCGCTCTCGTTGTCCCCCTCGGAGTCCCCCGAGTTGGCGGCGATGACCCCGATCACCGCCGCGAGTCCCAGGACACAGACCACGCTCGCGCCCACGACAACGGCGCGGCGGCGCTTCTCCGCCGCCTTGTGCTTCTCGCGCTCGGCCGCCAGCCGCTCCCTGGCGGTGCGCTTTCCCTCTCGGTTCTTCTCGCTCACACCCCGCAGAACGAACCGGGGAGGCGCACCGCGCCTCCCCGGTCCGAGGTCCACCCTTACGGGGGATCCGTATGACTGCCCGCCGCGGGCCCGTGGGTCACGCCCGCCCGCGCACTCCCCCGGCCAGATCACCGGCGAGGGCACGGACGGCCTCGATCCCGGCCGCGTCGTCGGGGGCGTCGAGCATCCGCTTGACGAAGGCCGATCCGACGATCACGCCGTCGGCGAAGCCGGCGACCTCGGCGGCCTGGGCCGCGTTGGAGACGCCGAGGCCGACGCAGACCGGCAGGTCGGTGGTGGCGCGGGTGCGCCGCACCAGGTCCTCGGCCTGCGCGCCGACCGACTCGCGGGTGCCGGTGACGCCCATCAGGGAGGCGGCGTAGACGAAGCCGCTGCCGGC
>KL568557.1:9474-11458 GCA_000715605.1 Streptomyces speibonae
ACTCGTCCCTGCTGCTGGGCGCGACCACGAAGACGGTGGCGAGCCCGTGCTTCTCCGCGTGCTCCCGCCACAGCGCCGACTCCTGCACGGGCAGGTCGGGCAGGATGCACCCGGCGCCGCCCGCCTCGGCGAGCTCGGCGGTGAACCGCTCGACGCCGTAGCGGTCGATGGGGTTCCAGTACGTCATGACGAGGATCGGCTTGCCGGTGGCGGCGTGCGCCTCCCGGACCGTGCGCATCACGTCGGCGATCCGGACGCCGCCGCGCAGGGCGATGTCGTCGGCGGTCTGGATGACCGGGCCGTCCAGGACGGGGTCGCTGTGCGGCAGGCCCACCTCGACGACGTCGGCGCCGCCCTCCAGGGCGGCCTTGACCGCCTCGATGCCGCCGTCCACGGTGGGGAACCCCGCGGGCAGGTAGGCGATGAGGGCGGCACGGCCCTCGGACTTCGCCGCGGCGAGGGTGTCGTTCAGCAGCTGCACGTTCCCGCTCACTTGGCGTCCCCCTCGATCTCGGCGGTGCCGCCGGCCTCGTCGGCGGCGACCTCGGCGTCGGTGTCGTACAGGCCGAAGTAGCGCGCGGCGGTGTCCATGTCCTTGTCGCCGCGCCCGGACAGGTTGACCACGATCAGGCCGTCGGGGCCCAGTTCCCCGCCGACCTCGAGGGCGCCGGCCAGCGCGTGGGCGCTCTCGATGGCCGGGATGATGCCCTCGGTGCGCGAGAGCAGCCGCAGTGCCCGCATGGCGGCATCGTCGGTGACGGCGCGGTACTCGCCGCGGCCGCTGTCCTTGAGGTAGGCGTGCTCGGGTCCGATGCCCGGGTAGTCCAGGCCCGCCGAGATCGAGTACGGCTCGGTGATCTGCCCCTCGTCGTCCTGGAGGACGTAGGACCGGGAGCCGTGCAGGATGCCGGGCTCGCCCGCGGTGAGGGTGGCCGCGTGCTCGCCGCTGTCGATGCCGTGTCCCGCGGGCTCGCAGCCGATGAGCCGGACGTCCGTGTCGGGGATGAAGGCGTGGAACAGGCCGATGGCGTTGGAGCCGCCGCCGACGCAGGCGAGGGCGGCGTCGGGCAGGCGTCCGGCGCGCTCCAGAAGCTGGCGGCGGGCCTCGACCCCGATGACGCGGTGGAAGTCGCGCACCATCGCGGGGAAGGGGTGCGGGCCCGCGACCGTGCCGAAGAGGTAGTGGGTGTGGTCGACGTTGGCGACCCAGTCCCGGAACGCCTCGTTGATGGCGTCCTTCAGGGTGCGGCTGCCGGACTTCACGGCGATGACCTCGGCGCCGAGCATGCGCATCCGGGCCACGTTCAGGGCCTGGCGCCGGGTGTCGATCTCGCCCATGTAGATCGTGCAGTCGAGGCCGAAGAGCGCGCAGGCGGTGGCGGTGGCCACGCCGTGCTGACCGGCTCCGGTCTCGGCGATGACGCGGGTCTTGCCCATGCGCCGGGTCAGCAGGGCCTGGCCGAGCACGTTGTTGATCTTGTGCGAGCCGGTGTGGTTCAGGTCCTCGCGCTTGAGGAAGATCCTCGCGCCGCCGGCGTGCTCGGCGAAGCGGGGGACCTCGGTGAGCGCGCTGGGCCGGCCGGTGTAGTCGACGAGGAGGCCGTCGAGCTCCCGGGCGAACTCGGGGTCGGACTTGGCCTTGTCGTACTCGACGGCGACCTGGTCGACGGCGGCGACGAGGGCCTCGGGGATGAACTTGCCGCCGAAGGCGCCGAAGTAGCCTTCGGCTGACGGGACCTGACCGTCCGGGTCGGGGATGAAGAAGGTACTGGACATGCGGAAACCTCACGGTGAGTGCGTGGAGAAACACTGTGCGCCGTGGGGCGGGGGTGATGCGACGGCCGCGGGCCGTCCGTGGCTGGTCGCGCCCACGCGGCGGAGCCGCACATGGGCAGAGCCCCGCGCCCCTAGGGGGCGCGCTGCCATCGCCGCCCGTTGACCTGGCCCGGCTCGTCGCCGATGACGTAGCGGACCCTGCGGCCGT
>KL568557.1:11673-12826 GCA_000715605.1 Streptomyces speibonae
TGTGTATAAGAGACAGGCCGTGCACCCGGCGGGCGGGGGCACGGCAGCCTCGGGGCCGACAGCCTCGTGCGAGTCGGGAGAGCTTCATCGCGGCCCAGCCTACCCGTGGATCAGCCGCGGCCGTGGCGCAGTGCGGGGTGTTCGCCCGCTGCCACCAGGTCGGAGACGGCTGTCTTGGGGTCCTTGCCGGTGACCAGGGACTCGCCGACCAGGACCGCGTCGGCGCCCGCGTTGGCGTAGGCGATGAGGTCGTGCGGGCCGCGGACGCCGGACTCGGCGACCTTCACCAGGTGGGCGGGGATCTCGGGGACCACCCGCTCGAAGGTTCCGCGGTCGACCTCGAGGGTCTTGAGGTTGCGCGCGTTGATCCCGACGACCTTGGCGCCCGCGTCGACCGCGCGCTCCACCTCGTCCTCGTCGTGGACCTCGACGAGCGGGGTGAGCCCGATGGACTCGGCGCGCTCGATCAGCGACTCCAGGGCCGGCTGGTCGAGGGCGGCGACGATCAGCAGCGCGAGGTCGGCGCCGTACGCGCGGGCCTCCCAGAGCTGGTACGAGGTGACGATGAAGTCCTTGCGCAGCACGGGGATGTCCACGCGCGCGCGGACGGCCTCGAGGTCCTCCAGCGAGCCGCCGAAGCGGCGCTGTTCGGTGAGGACGGAGATGACGGAGGCGCCGCCCGCCTCGTAGTCGGCGGCGAGTCCCGCCGGATCGGCGATCGCGGCCAGCGCGCCCTTGGACGGGCTGGAGCGCTTGACCTCGCAGATCACCTTGACGCCGTCGCCGCGCAGGGCGGCCACGCCGTCCTTGGCCGCGGGGGCCTTCGCCGCACGTTCCTTGAGCTCGTCGAGGCTGACGCGCGCCTGCCGCTCCGCGAGGTCGGCACGGACTCCGTCGATGATCTCGTCGAGCACACTCACGCGAGCGGCCCCCTTCCTGACGGTCGGTCTGTCTTCGGTGGTCACAGCGATGGTATCCGCAGCAGGGCGTATGCCTCGCATCCGGTTGACGCCGGTCCCACTACCTGGACATTCACTCTTTGATCAAGGATGCAACCAGCCGCCGAACGGCAGGTTCCGGACAACCGTGAAAGCCAGCAGCAGTGCTCCCAGGGACCACAGGAGCACCGGTGGCGGGTCGATCCTCGGCGGGG
>KL568557.1:13017-17300 GCA_000715605.1 Streptomyces speibonae
GCACGGATCACCCAGACGGTCCACAGCGCGGCGAAGCCGGCGTATCCGACGACGGCGGGCGCGTTGGCCTGGAGGGCGGTCAGGAGGTCGCCGTGGGCGACGGCGTGGGCGCTGCGCAGTCCGCCGCAGCCGGGGCAGTACAGGCCGGTGAGGTGCAGCAGCGGACAGACGGGGTAGTGGCCGGGCTCGTTGGGGTCCACGGCCCCGACGTAGGCGAAGGCTCCGGCGACGGCGGCGAGCACGGCGGCGAGGGGGGCCAGCCGGGCCGCCCTGCCGCGGGGAACGCGGGGCACGCGCGAGGTGGGGGCGTTCACGCTGTGCATTGTGCCCCGGACGCGGGTCAGGGGCGGTGCCGGGCTCCGCCGTGCGGGCCCGCCGCCCCTGTCCCCCTGCGGTGTGCGGTGTGCCGCTCAGCCCTCGGCGCGGGCCGGTGTGCGGTCGCCGGTGACCTGGTGGACGGGGTGGTTGCTCTTCGGCTGGCCCATGCCCATCGCGCGCATGACGGCGCCGACGACGCCGCCGAGGAGGACCACGCCGATGCTCGCCCAGAAGCCCACGGGCTGGTCCATCACCATGAAGGCACCACCGGCGCAGAAACCGATGAAGGCGATGATGACACCGGTCCAGGCGGCCGGGGTGTGACCGTGGCTGCTGCCCGCCATTGCTTGCTCCTCGTTGCTGTGTGCGTGTCTGAGCAGGACGCTCGCTGTCATTGTCCCGCACACTCCGGACCGCCGTGCGCCGGGGTCACTGCGCCCCTGTGGGGTCCTCGCCGCGGTCCAGGGCCTTCCAGAGGTCCTCCGGGCGGTCCGGGTCGGTCTCGGTGGTCTGCCCGCGGCGCGGTCGCGTCCGGGTTCCGCCCCGCTCGTAGCGTCCGGACATCGCCGGCCACAGCCTCCCGTAGCGCAGCGCCAGCAGCCCCGCCACCAGCAGCAGCACACCGCCCGCGACGGCGACGTACGGCCACGCGGTGTGGCTGAGCGACTCCACGGTCGCCGAGGTGTCGCCGGAGGCCTGTGCCGCCTGCTCGTCGAGCGCCCCGCGGTCCGAGGCTCCGAGCAGCGCCGCCGCGATCGTGCCCGCGCCGGAGAGCGCGAGCAGCGCGGCGACGGCGAAGCGGCCGGCCCGGCGCACGGCGAAGACGGCCACGAGCGCGGCCAGCCCGACGACGGCCAGCGCGGCGGGGACGCCGGTGACGTCGCTGCCTTGGGCGGTCAGGGGGAACGGGCCGCCGGCCACCGTCGTGGTGCCCTCCGACCACCGCTGCCGGGTGGCGAGGAGGACCACGCCGGCGCCGAGGGCGCCGCAGAGCAGCGCGGCGGCGAGGCTGAGGCGGCCGGCCCTGGCGGTGGCGGCGGCCCCGGAACGGGGGGTAGGTACAGCAGTCACGACATCCACTATCGCCTGAACCCCGGGCGAACCGTCACCCGGGGTTCATTCACACCTTTCCCAGCCGGTTCGCGGTGTGCACCGCGCGGAGCACGGCCGCGGCCTTGTTACGGCACTCGGTGTCCTCGGCCACCGGGTCGGAGTCGGCGACGATCCCGGCTCCGGCCTGCACGTACGCCGTGCCGTCGCGCAACAGGGCGGTGCGGATGGCGATGGCCGTGTCGGAGTCGCCGGCGAAGTCGAGGTAGCCGACGCAGCCGCCGTACAGGCCGCGCCTGGACGGTTCGAGTTCGTCGATGATCTGCATCGCGCGGGGCTTGGGCGCGCCGGAGAGCGTGCCGGCCGGGAAGCAGGCGGTGAGCACGTCGAAGGCGGTGCGGTCGCCGGTGACGCGGCCGGTGACCGTGGACACGATGTGCATGACGTGCGAGTACCGCTCGATGGACATGAAGTCGACGACCTCGACGGAGCCGGGTTCGCAGACGCGTCCGAGGTCGTTGCGGCCCAGGTCGACGAGCATGAGGTGCTCGGCGCGCTCCTTGGGGTCGGCGAGGAGTTCGTCGGCGAGGGCCTGGTCCTCCTGCGGGGTGGCGCCGCGGTGCCGTGTGCCGGCGATGGGGTGGACCATGGCCCGCCCGTCCTCGACCTTGACCAGGGCCTCGGGGGAGGACCCGGCCACGTCGAAGCCGTCGAAGCGGAACAGGTACATGTACGGCGACGGGTTGGTGGCCCGCAGCACCCGGTAGACGTCCAGGGCGCTCGCCGTGCAGTCCGTCTCGAACCGCTGCGAGGGCACGACCTGGAAGGCCTCCCCCGCGCGGATGCGTTCCTTGACGTCCTCCACGGCCCGGCGGAAGTCGGGTCCGCCCCACCGCGCGGTGTACTCGGGCAGTTCGGAGGGCGGCAGCGCGGCGGGCGGCTGGGCCACCGCGCGGGTGAGGTCGGCCTCCATGGCGTCGAGCCGGGCCACGGCGTCGGCGTACGCCTCGTCGACGCCGGTCTCCAGGTCGTTGTGGTTGATCGCGTTGGCGATCAGCCAGACGGAGCCCTCCCAGTGGTCCATGACGGCGAGGTCGCTGGTGAGCAGCATGGTCAGCTCGGGCAGCTTCAGATCGTCCCGCTCGCCGGGGCCGATCCTCTCCAGGCGGCGCACGATGTCGTAGCCGAGGTAGCCGACCATGCCGCCGGTGAAGGGCGGCAGGCCCAGGTCGTGGGCGAGGTCGCGGGGGGTGTGCAGGGTCTGGAGGGTGGCGCGCAGCGCGGCGAGGGGATCGCCGTCCACGGGGACGCCGACGGGCGGGGTGCCCTCCCAGTGCGCCGTCCCGTCGCGTTCGGTGAGGGTGGCGGCGCTGCGGACGCCGACGAAGGAGTAGCGGGACCAGGACCTTCCGTTCTCGGCGGACTCCAGCAGGAAGGTGCCGGGGCGTTCGCCGGCGAGTTTGCGGTAGAGCGCGACGGGGGTGTCGCCGTCGGCGAGGAGCTTGCGGGTGACCGGGATGACGCGGCGGTCGGTGGCGAGCTTGCGGAAGGTCTCGAGGTCCATGGCGGCAGACCCTACTGATCCGCGGCGGTGGCGTCGGCCACCAGGACGTCGGCGTCGAAGCAGGTGCGGGCGCCGGTGTGGCAGGCGGCGCCGACCTGGTCGACCTTGACCAGCACGGTGTCGGCGTCGCAGTCCAGGGCGACCGACTTGACCCACTGGACGTGCCCGGAGGTGTCCCCCTTGACCCAGTACTCCCGGCGGCTGCGCGACCAGTAGGTGCAGCGGCCGGTGGTCAGCGTGCGATGCAGGGCCTCGTCATCCATCCAGCCCAGCATCAGCACCTCTCCGGTGTCGTACTGCTGGGCGATGGCGGGCAGGAGGCCGTCGGGGCTGCGCTTGAGCCGCGCGGCGATCTCCGGGTCGAGGCGGCTGGGCCGGGACGTGCTGGTCATGCCGACCATTGTGCCGCGCCCGGACGAGCGGACCGGGCGCCGTCCACTGGGCGGACCCGGCGCCCGGTCGTAGGCTGGCCTGCATGTCGACCCATGCCAAGCGTGAACGACTTCTTCTGGCCGATCTGCTGGAGACCACGGGCCCGGACGCCCCGACCCTGTGCGAGGGGTGGACCACCCGGGATCTGGCCGCCCACGTGGTGGTGCGCGAGCGCCGTCCCGACGCGGCGGGCGGCATCGTGGTCAAACAGCTCGCGTCGCGCCTGGAGCGGGTGATGGCGGAGTTCACCGCCAAGCCGTACGAGGAACTGATCCAGCTGATCCGGACCGGTCCGCCGCGCTTCTCGCCCTTCTCGCTCAAGCAGGTCGACGAGCTGTCGAACACCGTGGAGTTCTACGTCCACACCGAGGACGTCCGCCGGGCCCAGCCCGAGTGGACGCCGCGCGAGCTGGACCCGGTGTTCCAGAACGCCCTGTGGTCGCGTCTCGAGCGCTCCGCGCGCCTGATGGGCCGCGGTGTGCCGACCGGCCTGGTGCTGCGCCGTCCGGACGGCCAGACGGTGGTGGCCCACCGCGGCGCGCCGGTGGTCACGGTGACCGGGGAGCCCTCCGAACTGGTGCTGTTCGCCTACGGCCGGCAGAGCGCGGCCGAGGTCGGGCTGGACGGTGACGAGAACGCCATCGCGAAGCTGCGGGAGACCGGACAGCTCGGCATCTGATCCGTACCCGAAAGGCGCAGCTCGTGATCAAAGTGGCCATGACCAGTGTGTACGTGGACGACGTGGCGAAGGCGCACGCCTTTTACACCGATGTCCTCGGCTTCGAGACCCGTACCCACCTGGATATGGGCGACGGCATGCTGTACGTCACCGTGGGGGCGCGCGAGGGCGCCCAGCGGGATCTGGAACTGCTGCTGGAGCCGGGGCACGGGTCCATCGCCGAGCCTGTCTCTTATACAC
>KL568557.1:17524-19832 GCA_000715605.1 Streptomyces speibonae
AGCCGTACCGGCGGGCGGTGCGGGAGTCGGGGCTGCCCGCGATCGTGTTCTCCGTGGACGACCTCCGCGCGGAGTACGAGCGGCTGCGCGGGGAGGGGGTCCACTTCGTGCAGGATCCGCGGGAGCAGGGTGCGGTGCTCTCCGCGGTCCTGGACGACACGGTCGGCAACCTCATCCAGCTGGCGCAGCCGCTGCGCTGACGTCACCGCACCGGGTGACCGGCCGCCCGCAGGGTCTCCTTGACCTGGCCGATGCGCAGGTCGCCGAAGTGGAAGACCGAGGCCGCGAGGACGGCGTCGGCGCCCGCCGCGACCGCGGGCGGGAAGTCGGCGAGCTTTCCGGCGCCGCCGGAGGCGATCACCGGCACGCTGACGTGCTTGCGGACGGCGGCGATCATCTCCAGGTCGTAGCCGTCCTTGGTGCCGTCGGCGTCCATGGAGTTCAGCAGGATCTCGCCGGCGCCCAGTTCGGCGGCGCGGTGCGCCCACTCCACGGCGTCGATGCCGGTGCCGCGGCGGCCGCCGTGCGTGGTCACCTCGAACGAGCCGGAGTCGGTGCGGCGGGCGTCCACCGAAAGGACCAGGACCTGCCGGCCGAAGCGTTCGGCGATCTCGCGGATGAGCTCGGGGCGGGCGATCGCGGCGGTGTTCACGCCGACCTTGTCGGCACCCGCGCGCAGCAGCCGGTCCACGTCCTCGGCGGTGCGCACGCCGCCGCCGACGGTGAGCGGGATGAACACCTGTTCGGCGGTGCGGCGCACCACGTCGTAGGTGGTCTCGCGGTTGCCGGACGAGGCGGTGATGTCCAGGAACGTCAGCTCGTCGGCGCCCTCGGCGTCGTACACCTTGGCCATCTCGACGGGGTCGCCCGCGTCGCGCAGGTTCTGGAAGTTGACGCCCTTGACGACCCGGCCGCCGTCCACGTCCAGGCAGGGGATGACTCGGACCGCCAGGGTCATGAATCCACGGCTCCTCTGAATGCTTCGAGTTCCACTGAGACCAGCACGCGCGGGTCGACGAAGCCCTCGACCACCAGCAGGGTGGTGACCGGGCGCACCTCGCCGAACAGCTCCTTGTGCGCGCGTGCGGCCTCGTCGACGTCCCGCGCGTGGGCGAGATGGAGGCGGGTGCGGATCACGGACCCGGTGCCGAGCCCGAACTCGCCGAGCGCCTCCAGGGCGAGGGTGAAGGCCACCTTGGCCTGTTCGTACGGGTCGCCCTCCCCGTGGAGCACATCGCCCCGGAAGGCGGTCGTGCCCGCCACCAGGACGCGGTCGCCCGCCGCGACAGCGCGCGCGGAGCCGAGGATCTCCTCCCAGGGGTCCTGGCCGCGCACCCGCCGTACGGCGTCGGACGTCATCGCCGTGCGTCCTTCTTCACGACGTGACCTCCAGGGCCTCTTCCAGGGTGAACGCCTTGGCGTAGAGCGCCTTGCCCACGATGGCGCCCTCGACGCCGAGCGGGACGAGCCCCGCGATGGCGCGCAGGTCGTCCAGGGAGGAGACACCGCCGGAGGCCACGACCGGGCGGTCGGTGGCGGCGCAGACGTTCTTCAGCAGCTCCAGGTTGGGGCCCTGGAGGGTGCCGTCCTTGGCGATGTCGGTGACGACGTAGCGGGCGCAGCCCTCCTTGTTGAGGCGCTCCAGCGTCTCGTAGAGGTCGCCACCGTCGCGGGTCCAGCCGCGGCCGCGCAGCGTGGTGCCGCGCACGTCGAGGCCGACGGCGATCCTGTCGCCGTGCTCGGCGATGACCTTGGCGACCCACTCCGGGGTCTCCAGGGCGGCGGTGCCGAGGTTGACGCGGGTGCAGCCGGTGGCGAGGGCGGCGGCGAGGGTGTCGTCGTCGCGGATGCCGCCGGACAGCTCGACCTTGATGTCCATCGCCCCGGTGACCTCGGAGATCAGTGCCCGGTTGTCGCCGGTGCCGAACGCGGCGTCCAGGTCGACCAGGTGCAGCCACTCGGCGCCCGCGCGCTGCCAGGCGAGGGCGGCCTCCAGCGGGGAGCCGTACGACGTTTCCGTCCCGGACTCGCCGTGCACGAGGCGGACGGCCTGGCCGTCGCGGACGTCGACGGCGGGGAGGAGTTCGAGCTTGGCCATGTCTCTACAGGGTTCCGATCCAGTTGGTGAGGAGCTGGGCACCGGCGTCGCCGGACTTCTCGGGGTGGAACTGAGTGGCCCACAGGGCGCCGTTCTCGACCGCGGCCACGAAGGGCTTGCCGTGGGTGGCCCAGGTGACCAGCGGGGCGCGCATCGCGGGGTTCGCCGTCTGAAGGGTCCAGTCGTGGACGGCGTAGGAGTGCACGAAGT
>KL568557.1:20112-25059 GCA_000715605.1 Streptomyces speibonae
CCGCCTCGAGGCCGGCGAAGAGCTCGGAGCCCTCCGGGACCTCCACGGTGTTCCAGCCCATGTGGGGGACGATCTCGGCCTGGAGCGGCTCGACCGAGCCGGGCCACTCGTCGAGGCCCTCGGTCTCCACGCCGTGCTCGATGCCCCGCGCGAAGAGGATCTGCATGCCGACGCAGATGCCCATCACGGGGCGGCCGCCGGACAGCCGGCGGTCGACGATCCAGTCGCCGCGCGCCTCCCGCAGCCCCTTCATGCAGGCGGCGAAGGCGCCGACACCGGGTACCAGCAGCCCGTCGGCGTTCATCGCGCGGTCGAAGTCACGGGTGATCTCCACGTCGGCGCCCGCGCGGGCGAGGGCGCGCTCGGCGGAGCGGACGTTGCCGAAGCCGTAGTCGAAGACCACGACCTTCCTGGTGGTGCTCAAGGTCTACACCTCCAGCCGCAGAAGGCCCGTGACGAGACACATGGCGGCGCCGATGGAGAGCAGCACGATGAGGCTCGTGGGCATCTTCTGCTTGACGAACGAGATGATCCCGCCGACGAAGAACAGGCCGACGACGATCAGGACGGTGGACAGACCGTTCATGGCTTACAGCGCGCCCTTCGTGGAGGGCAGGATGCCCGCCGCGCGGGGGTCGCGCTCGGACGCGTAGCGCAGCGCGCGGGCGAGGGCCTTGAACTGGCACTCCACGATGTGGTGCGCGTTGCGCCCGTAGGGCACGTGCACGTGCAGGGCGATCTGCGCCTGGGCGACGAAGGACTCCAGGATGTGCCGGGTCATCGTCACGTCGTAGGAGCCGATCATGGGCGCCATGTTCTCGGGCTCGGTGTGCACGAGGTAGGGGCGGCCGGATAGGTCGACGGTGACCTGGGCGAGGGACTCGTCCAGGGGGACCGTGCAGTTGCCGAAGCGGTAGATGCCCACCTTGTCGCCGAGCGCCTGCTTGAAGGCGGCGCCGAGCGCGAGGGCGGTGTCCTCGATGGTGTGGTGGGAGTCGATGTGCAGGTCGCCCTCGGTCTTCACGGTCAGGTCGAACAGACCGTGCCGGCCGAGCTGGTCGAGCATGTGGTCGTAGAAGCCGACCCCCGTGGAGATCTCGGTCCTGCCGGTGCCGTCGAGGTCGATCTCGACGAGGACGGTCGTTTCCTTGGTGGTGCGCTCCACACGCCCTGCGCGGGTCATGAACCTTGCTCCTTCTTCCACTCACGTACCGCGTCGAGGAACGCGTCGTTTTCGGCCGGGGTGCCCGCGGTGACCCGCAGCCATCCCGGTACGCCGTTGTCCCGGACCAGGACGCCCCGGTCGAGGATCCCGCGCCAGGCGGCGTGGGAGTCCGCGAACCGTCCGAACTGGACGAAGTTCGCGTCGGACTCGGTGACCTCGTAGCCGAGGGCGCGCAGTTCGGCGACCAGCCGGTCCCGCTCGGCCTTCAGCTGCTCGACGTACTTCAGCAGCGTGTCGGTGTGTTCCAGGGCCGCCAGCGCGGTCGCCTGGGTGACGGCCGACAGGTGGTACGGGAGCCGGACCAGCTGGACCGCGTCGACGACCGCCGGGTGGGCGGCGAGGTAGCCCAGGCGCAGGCCCGCCGCGCCGAACGCCTTCGACATGGTGCGGGAGATCACCAGGTGCGGGCGGCCGTCGAGCAGCGGCAGCAGCGAGTCGCCGTGGCTGAACTCGACGTACGCCTCGTCGACCACGACCATCGACGGCTTGGCGGCCTGGGCCGCTTCGTACAGCTCGAGGACCGTCTCCGCGGGGACCGCGTTGCCGGTGGGGTTGTTGGGGGTGGTGACGAAGACGACGTCGGGCCGGTGCTCGGCGATCGCCTTCCGCGCGGCGGCGAGGTCGATGGTGAAGTCCTCGTTGCGCGGCCCGGAGATCCAGCCGGTGCCGGTGCCCCGGGCGATCAGGCCGTGCATCGAGTACGAGGGTTCGAAGCCGATGGCGGTGCGTCCCGGTCCGCCGAAGGTCTGCAGCAGCTGCTGGATGACCTCGTTGGAGCCGTTGGCCGCCCACACGTCGGCGAGGCCCACCGGGTGGCCGGAGGTCTTCGTCAGGTACTCGGCGAGCCGGGTGCGCAGCTCGACCGCGTCCCGGTCGGGGTAGCGGTTGAGGTGCCGGGCCGCCTCCCGGACCCGCTCGGCGATCCGCTCGACCAGCGGTTCGGGCAGCGGGTAGGGATTCTCGTTGGTGTTCAGCCGTACGGGGACGTCCAGCTGGGGCGCGCCGTAGGGGGACTTGCCGCGCAGCTCGTCCCGTACGGGGAGATCGTCGATTCCGAAGCTCACTTGTTCTCAGGCACCTTCCACCCGAACCTTGCCTTGATGGCCGCGCCGTGCGCGGGCAGGTCCTCCGCCTCCGCCAGCGTCACCACGTGGTGCGCGACCTCGGCCAGCGCGTCCTCGGTGTAGTCGACGATGTGGATGCCGCGCAGGAAGGACTGGACGGACAGGCCGGAGGAGTGGCAGGCGCAGCCACCGGTCGGCAGGACGTGGTTGGACCCGGCGGCGTAGTCGCCGAGCGAGACGGGTGCCCAGGGGCCGATGAAGATCGCGCCCGCGTTGCGCACCCGGTCGGCCAGGGCGGCCGCGTCGGCCGTCTGGATCTCCAGGTGCTCGGCGCCGTAGGCGTCGACGACGCGCAGGCCCTCGTCGAGGCCGTCGACCAGGACGACGGCGGACTGCCTGCCGCCGAGGGCGGGCACGATCCGCTCGTCGGCGTGCTTGCTGGCCTTGACCTGCGGCTCCAACTCCTTCTCGACCGCGTCCGCGAGGTCGGTGGAGTCGGTGACCAGGACGGCGGCGGCCAGCGGGTCGTGCTCGGCCTGGCTGATCAGGTCTGAGGCCACGTGCACCGGGTCGGCGGTGGAGTCCGCGAGGATCGCGATCTCGGTGGGGCCGGCCTCGGCGTCGATGCCGATCATGCCGGTGAAGTAGCGCTTGGCGGCGGCGACCCAGATGTTGCCGGGGCCGGTGGCCATGTTCGCCGCCGGGCAGGACTCCGTGCCGTACGCGAACATCGCGACGGCGGTGGCGCCGCCCGCCGCGTACACCTCGTCGACGCCGAGCAGGGCGCAGGCGGCGAGGATGGTCGGGTGCGGCAGGCCGCCGAACTCGGCCTGGGCCGGGGAGGCGAGCGCGAGGGACGGGACGCCGGCCTCCTGGGCGGGCACCACGTTCATGATCACGGAGGACGGGTAGACGGCCCGGCCGCCCGGCGCGTACAGACCCACGCGGTCGACCGGGACCCACTTCTCGGTGACCGTGCCGCCGGGCACGACCTGGGTGGTGTGGGTGGTGCGGCGCTGCGCGCGGTGGACCAGCCGGGCCCGGCGGATGGACTCCTCCAGGGCGGCGCGCACGGCCGGGTCCAGTTCCTCCAGGGCGCGCGCGAGCGCGGCGGCGGGCACCCGGACCTGGTCCAGCTTCACGCCGTCGAAGCGCTCGGCGAAGTCGATCAGCGCCGCGTCGCCCCGATGATGCACGTCCTCGCAGATGGGCCGCACCTTCTCCAGGGCGGCCGCGACGTCGAAGTCGGCTCGGGGCAGCAGGTCGCGCAGGGCGGGGCCCTCGGGGAGGGCGTCGCCGCGCAGATCGATTCGGGAGATCACACGCCCAATTCTCTCAGACCCGCGCGGTGGGCCGTCCGCACGGTCCAGTGGCTGATACGAGCCCGTCATGGTGACGGTCCGCGCACATTTTCGAGATCCCTTTCACTTTCCGTGTTCAACGGGTCACCGCACCGGGCATCACCGGTTGTACGAAGGGACGAACCGACGGGTATGTGAGGAGGAGGGGAGCTCCGTGACCCAGGGGGTGGGACCGGGCGGCGGAGAGCCGCCGGAGGACCTGACCGCCGCGGAGGCCGGCATGTGGCAGGCCTTCCGCAACGGCAGCGTGTACGACCTGAGCAGCGGCGACACCGTCGTCGACGACCCGCACGGAGGGCATCCGTGGGGACCGGAGCGCACGGTCCGGGCGCGCGTGATGTGCTGGCTGCTGCTGGACGGTCCGCCCGCGCTGGCCGGGCGGGTCTCGTCGCTGAAGCTGGTCGGGGTGCGGATCAGCGGCGTGCTGGACCTCGCGGGCGGCACGGTGGTGCCGTACGTGGAGCTGCGCGGCTGCCGCTTCGAGCGGGACGTGCTGCTGCCGGAGGCCCGCTTCACGACCATGCGGATGGTCGACTGTTCGGTACCGCGGCTGGAGGCGGCCCGGCTGCACACCGAGGGCGATCTGCATCTGCCGCGCTGCCGGTTCCTGGGCGGCATACGGCTCACGGACGCCAGGATCGGCACGGATCTGCTGCTCAACCAGGCGGTCGTGCACCGGGACCGCAGCGGCCGCTCGATAGCGGCGGACGGAATGACCGTGGGCCAGGACCTCCAGGCGGAGATGCTGGAGTCGCACGGCGAGCTGAGCCTGCGCAGCGCGACGATCGGCGTCTCACTGAGCCTGCGCGGGGCGCGGCTGGGCGACCGGCGCTCCCGGTTCGCGCTGAACGCGCCGCAACTGACCGTCGAGCGCTCGCTGTATCTGACCCCGGCGGGGGTGGGTGCCCAGGCGCGCAGCGGGATGACACCGGCGCGCGGGACGCGGATCCAGCGGTTCGAGTGCGAGGGCGGGGTGCGGCTGGACGACGGTCGGTTCGGGGACGCGGTGGACTTCGAGGGGGCCCGGTTCACCTTCACCGACGAGCAGGAGCTGTCGCTGCGCCGGGTGCAGACGCCGGAGCTGCGGTTCCTCGGGGAGCGGCCGGCGCGCGGCCGGGTGGTGCTGTCGGGGGCGAGAGTGGTGAACCTGATGGACCGGGCGGACAGCTGGCCGGGCCCCGGCCGGCTGCACATGGGCGGCTTCACCTACGAGAACCTGGTGCCGCGCGGCCCGTTCCCGCTGGCGCTGCGGCTGCGCTGGGTGGACGCGGCGAGCGCCGAGTACAACCCGGAGCCG
>KL568557.1:25271-26613 GCA_000715605.1 Streptomyces speibonae
GCCGTGCTGCGGGAGGGCGGGGAGGACGAGGACGCCCGGGAGGTGCTGCTCGCCAAGCAGCGCCGCCGCCGCCAGAGCCTGCCGTTCGGGGCCAAGTTGTGGGGCTACGCGCAGGACTGGACGGTGGCCTACGGATACCGTCCGGGCCGGGCCGCGCTGTGGATGGCGGTGCTGTGGGCGGCCGGTTCGCTGGCCTTCGCCCGCGCGGACCACCCGCCCCTGAAGAGCGACGAGCACCCGGCGTGGAACCCGGCGCTGTTCGCGCTGGATCTGCTGCTGCCGGTGATCGACCTGGGCCAGGTGGGCTTCTGGCAGCTGCGCGGCGGCTGGCAGTGGCTGTCGGCCGCGTTCATCCTGCTGGGCTGGATCCTGGCGACGACGGTGGCGGCGGGCGCGACGCGCACGCTGCGGCGCACCTGACCCCGACAGTGGGGCCCGTGGGGCCGGTGAGGCCCGAGAGGCCGTGTGCAACGTGAGGGGCCTTCTGCTTTTTACCGGGCCTTGACCGAACCCCGTACAACCTTCCACGAGTTCCGCGTGCCCTCTGGCGCCGCTGTGACCTGCGGACTTTCAATGGTCGGCACCATGGCTCTGCTGCACGCGTTCACCCGTACGTCCCGGGTGCGAGGCAAGTCGACGGGCACCGCCTCCCCCGTCCCCGCCGTGTTGCCCGGCGACGACGAGGTGCTCCTCGACGCACCCGACGACGTGCTGGGCCCGGCGCTGGTCGGGGCGGCGGCCGGGGACCACACGCCCGCCGCCGAGCTGCTCGCCGCCACCCGGCGCAGGAGGGCCTGGGAGCACCGGGACCGGTATGTGCGGCGCCTGGCCCTGTTCGCGCGCTCGCGTCCGGAGTGGCTGGAGACCTGGCGCACCCTCGCCCCGCGCGACCCCGGCGTCCTGCTGGTGGACGCCCAGCGGGCCGTGGACCGCGCCTGGGACTCACCGGCGCGGGCCGAGCTGCTGCGCGAGGTGAGCCCGCTGATCACGGCCGCCGCCCGGGCGGACAGCCAGGATCCGGTGCCGTGGCGGCTGGCCCTGGACCACGCGCGTGGCGCGCGGGCCGGACACACCTACTTCGAGGAGCTGTGGGAGGCGGCGGTCCGGCGCGCCCCGCACCACCACGGCTGCCATGTGGCGGCCCTGCGCTATCTGGCGTCCTCCTGGCACGGCTCGCACCGGGAGTGCTTCGACTTCGCGGACCGGGCCGCGCAGGACGCGCCGGAGGGCTCGCTCACGCAGGCGCTGCCGCTGCGGGCGGCGTTCGGCTATCTGACGGACGGCTGCGGTCCCGAGGTGCCGAGGGAACGGCTCGACGCGGCGGCCGACCGCGCCGCCGGCT
>KL568557.1:26821-27054 GCA_000715605.1 Streptomyces speibonae
AGATGTGTATAAGAGACAGCAACCTGCTGACCTACGTCCTGATGCGGCTGGAACGCCGGCAGGACGCCCTGGAACAGCTCCGTCTGACCGGGCCCTACGCCACGTCCTTCCCCTGGGACCGGGGCGCGGACGACCCGCTGGGGCGGTTCCTGGAGGTGCGTCAGACCGTGCGCGCCGCGGTCGCGTCCGGCTCCTCCGCCGGCGGATCCGACGGCCCCGCCGCGGCCTTTGGC
>KL568557.1:27303-27580 GCA_000715605.1 Streptomyces speibonae
GCCCCGCCGCGGCCTTTGGCCGTCCGAAGGGTGGGCGGGGCGGACGACTCCGCTTCGGCGACCATTAGGCTTTTGGGTCGTGACCACCGTCCGGCTCCCGCTCTTCCCCCTGAACACGGTGCTGTTCCCGGGGCTCGTGCTCCCGCTCAACGTCTTCGAGGAGCGTTACCGCGCCATGATGCGCGAGCTGCTGAAGACCCCCGAGGACGAGCCACGCCGGTTCGCCGTCGTGGCGATCCGCGACGGCCACGAAGTGGCTCCGAGCTCCCCCCGGCTG
>KL568557.1:27784-28951 GCA_000715605.1 Streptomyces speibonae
ATCCGCGACGGCCACGAAGTGGCTCCGAGCTCCCCCGGGCTGCCCGATCCGACCGCCGTGCCCGACCGGGGCCCCACGGCGGGCTTCGGTTCCGATCCGCTGCGCGCCTTCCACAAGGTGGGCTGTGTGGCCGACGCGGCGACCGTACGGGAGCGGGCCGACGGCACCTTCGAGGTACTGGCGACCGGGACGACCCGGGTGCGGCTGCTGTCGGTCGACGCCTCGGGGCCGTTCCTGACGGCCGAGCTGGAGCCGGTGGAGGAGGATCCCGGCGAGGAGCCGGGGGCGCTGGCGGAGGGGGTGCTGCGGGCGTTCCGCCAGTACCAGAAGCGGCTGGCGGGGGCGCGGGAGCGCTCGCTGGCGACCGGTGCGGAGCTGCCCGACGAGCCGGGCGTGGTCTCGTACCTCGTCGCCGCGGCCATGATGCTGGACACGCCGACGCGGCAGCGTCTGCTCCAGGCGCCGGACACCGCCTCCCGGCTCCGGGACGAGCTGAAACTCCTTCGCGCGGAGACGGCCATCATCCGTAATCTGCCGTCGCTGCCGGCGTCGGAGCTGACGCGCGGCCCGATGAGTCTCAACTGACGTACGACTGTGCGAGGTGCCGTCCGCGATGGCGAAGAAGTCCAGGAAGCAGCAGTCCGGGGGGACCCCGGCGACGGTGGCGCTCACCGCGGCGGGGGTGCCGTTCACGGTGCACTCCTACGACCACGACCCCTCCCACCCCTCGTACGGCGAGGAGGCGGCCGAGGCGATGGGGGTCTCGCCGGACCGCGTGTTCAAGACGCTGGTGGCGGACGTCGACGGGACGCTGACGGTGGCGGTGGTGCCGGTGGCGGGCCAACTGGACCTGAAGGCGCTCGCGTCGGCGGCCGGCGGCAAGCGGGCGGCGATGGCCGACCCGGCGCTGGCGGAACGCACGACGGGCTATGTCCGCGGCGGTATCTCACCGCTCGGCCAGCGCAAGAAGCTGCCGACGGTCGTGGACGAGTCGGCCGTCCTGCACGAAACGATCTGTGTCTCGGCCGGCCGCCGCGGCCTGGAGGTCGAACTCACCCCGGCCGACCTGACCCACCTGACATCAGCAACCCTGGCCCCGATCGGCCGCATCTGACCAACCGCGGGCAGTCGTGCCTCCCCCCAGTTCCTCAAGGGCCTGGGGGGTGC
>KL568557.1:29155-29804 GCA_000715605.1 Streptomyces speibonae
CGAGCGAAGCCGAGAGTGGGGGAGAAGCCGAGGGCGGGGGAGGCACCCCGCAACGCCGGGCTGCGCGGACACCCCCCGCTCAGCCGCACCCCTGCTGACCCGCTGACCGCGAACACTGACGGCACCCCGCCAACGCCGTGGCGCCGGCACTCCCTACGCCTCCCGCGGAGCGAACGGTTCCGGGTCCCGGGGACCGAACAGCGCCGTCAGCCCCAGATGCAGCACCAGCCCCGCGAACGGCCACGCCAGCAACGCCCCCTTCGCACTCAGCTTCAGTGGCGCGTCGAACGTCACCCCCTCACCCACGCTCTTCGCCCGCGCGATCACATCCTCCGCGGGCCCGAGCCACACCCCCAGCCGCCACGCCAGCACCGACCCCAGCAGTCCTCCCACCGCCAGCGCCACCACCAGCGGCACACCCCCGCGCCGCCGCACCAGGAACACCACCAGCGCGCTCACCGCACCGAACGCCAGCGCGAGCAGCGTGAACGTCCCGTCCACCCCGACGGCCTGCTCACCCTCGGAGTCCCTGAGGTAGACCGCCCAGTTGTCGCCGGTCACATTGCCCACCAGCGGCACACGCGGTGCCAGCCACCACCACAGCACCCCCAGCAGCACCCCGCCGAGCGCCACCGCCACCGCGATCACG
>KL568557.1:30053-31339 GCA_000715605.1 Streptomyces speibonae
CGGCCTCCCGCAGTTCCTGCTTCATTCCGGGACCGTCCTCCTCCTGCCACCACCCATGCCGGGGATACCCGGGATACGGGGCCTGCCGGGCCGGATCGGAGGCGGCGGCGGACCCGCCGGAGGGCGGCTCCCACGCGTCCTGCGCGGAATGCTCGTGCGGGGGCGGCGGTGGTGTCAGAGGAGCGCTCACCCTGCCATCGTGCCAGGCCCGGCTGTGCGGCGCGTCACCGGACGGCTGCCCTGCGGTACGCCCACGTCGCCACGCCCAGTGAGATGACGCCGACCACGCCGCAGACGGCGAGGTCACCGAGGACATGGGCCCAGTCGGGACGCGGCCCGAAAGTCCGCGCCAAGGCCTCGACGCCGTACGTCGACGGCAGCAGGTCGCGGGCGAGGCGCACCGCCTCCGGCATCCGCTCCGGCGGCAGCACGCCCAGCAGCAGGGCCGCCGACATGCCGAGCTGGCCGAGCAGCGTGGCCAGCTCCGGCCGGGGCGCGAGCAGACCGAGCGCCGCGCCGAGCCCGGCGAGCGCCGCGCCCGCGAGCGGGATGACCGCGATCAGGATCCACAGGTGCGCCAGCGGCAGCCCGAACAGCACGCAGCCGAAGACGGCGGTCACCACGGTCCCCGGCACGGTGAACGACGCGTACGCGCCCGCCGCGCCCAGCACCACGGCCGCCGGCGGCACGGGCAGGGTCGCGTAGTGGTCGAGCCCGCCGCTGGCCCGCAGCTGGCCGAAGTACTGGGCGAGGAGGTTCAGCGCGACGAACGCGACGACCAGCACCGCCGAGCCGGCGACCACGGCCTGCGCCTCGCCGCCGCCGTCCACGACCCCGCGCATGAGGATCATGATGCCGATGGACTGGAACGTCGCCACGAACAGCAGCGGGATCCGCGCGACCCGGGCCCGGGACAGCTGCGCCCGGTACACGGCGGCCAGCGACGGCCACAGCCGTGCCCGGGGGCCCAGCTCGGCCGCCACCGGGGCGCCCTCCCCCGCGGCCAGGGCGCCGCCCGGCAGGGCGTCGGCGGGTACGACACTCACGTCGTGCTGCTCTCCTTCGGTCGGAGGTCCGCCCGGATCCGCTCCGGAGGTCGCCCTGTTCCGTACGGATGACACGGCCCGTGCGCTCACGCCTTCACCAGCCCCTGCCGTGCGGCGCCGCCCAGCGCCAGGTAGACGTCCTCCAGGCTGGGCGTGGCCAGGGTGAAGTCGTCCAGGGCGGCGAACGCGGCCCCGCCGGTGACGGTGGCGACGATCGCGCGGGCCTCCTCGGGCGCCAGC
>KL568557.1:31581-41298 GCA_000715605.1 Streptomyces speibonae
CCAGCCGCAGGGTCCAGCGGCGGCCGGACTCTGCGGCCCGGTCGCGCAGCGCGGCGACCTCGGGCACGTGCAGCGGCGCGGCCTCGCGCCACACCAGTTCCACCCGGACCTCGCCGGCGACCTGCTCCTTCAGACCGGCCGGGGTGTCGCAGGCGATGACCCGTCCGCGGTCGAGGACCGCGACCCGGTCGAGGACGGTCTCGGCCTCGATGACGTTGTGGGTGACCAGCAGGACCGTCGAGCCGTGCTCGGCGCGGCGCCGGTCGACGGCGGACCACACCGCGCGCCGGGCCACCGGGTCCATGCCGGTGGTGGGCTCGTCGAGCACCAGCAGCGGGCGCCGTCCCACCAGCGCGGCGGCGAAGCAGGCGAGCCTGCGCTGGCCCCCGGAGAGCTTGCGCAGCGGGCGTGAGGCGAGCGGGGCGAGCCCCAGCTCGTCGAGGACGTCGTCGCGCTCGGCCCGCGCCCGGCGCACGTCGAGCCCGCGCAGCCGGCCGGTGGTCTCGGCGGCGAGCGAGACGGTCAGCTCGTCCAGGGCGCTGGACTCCTGGCCGAGGTAGGCGAGGATGCGGGCGGCCCGCTCGGGGTGGCGCACGATGTCGTGGCCGAGGATGTCCACGCCGCCGCTGTCGGGTCGCATCAGGCCGGTCAGCTGGCGTACGAGGGTGGACTTGCCGGCCCCGTTCGGCCCGAGCAGTCCGAAGATCTCACCGCGCCGGATGTCGAGGGTCACGTCGTCGGTGGCCCGGACCTCGGGCGTCGCGGGAACCCCCCGCCGGCCGCGCGCCGCCGGGTAGGTCTTGGTCAGCCCGCGTACGGCACACACGACGTCACCGCCGTGCCGGAGTGCCTGTACCGCGCGCGTGCTCATAAGGGACGAGCGTACGTTGTCGCCCCCGTCCGCCCGCCCTCGGGTCACCCTTCCGCCCCAGTGGCGTGACGCACTCCGCGTGATTTGACTGTACTGTAAAGTCAAGAAGGTGACCGAGGAAGGGATCCGCATGGCCGCCCCCACGGACGACGCCCCGGCAGCAGCCGCCGACCGCCCCAGATCGCCCTCCGACCTGAGGATCCTGCGCGCGGCGAAGGAGCTCTTCCTGGCCGACCGCTACGCCGGGGTCTCCCTGGAGCGGGTCGCCGAACGCGCCGGCCTCTCCCGGCAGACCGTCTACAACCGCTTCGGCTCGAAGGAGGCGGTGTTCCGGGAGATGGTCCGCGACCACTGGTCGGCGTTCCCCGGTCCGGACCCGGGCGCGGACGACGAGGGCGGCGCGAGCGCCGAGGAGGTACTGCGCGCGTTCGCCCGGTCGCTGCGGAGCTTCGCCGACGAGACGGACCAGATCCGTTTCGCCCGGCTGGTGGTGGCCGAGTCCGACCGCGTGCCGTGGATCGCCGACGAGTTCCACCGGCTGGGCAAGGGGCCGGTGGTGGCGGCGCTCGCCGGCCGCCTCGACGCCCTGGTCCGCGACGGCCTGCTGTGCTGCCCGGACACCCGCCTCGCGGCACGGCAGTTCATGGGTCTCGTCCAGGAGTTCCTGGTCTGGCCACGGGTCATGGGCTTCACCGAGGAGTACTCCGCACTGCCCGACACGGAGGTGGTGATCGACGAGGCCGTACGCACCTTCCTGGCCCGCTACGCACCCCCGGGCGCGGCCGGCTCCGCCGCCTGACCCGCCCGCTCGTGTTTCCTGGAGGACCTGTCATGCCCTCACCCGGCATCGTGCTCGGCGACGTCGAGATCACTCGCGTGATCGAGTGGTCGGGCCCCATCCGCACCGCGCGCTTCATCATCCCGGACAGCGACGAGGAGACCTGGCGGCGCAACGAGGACTGGCTGGCGCCCGACTTCTGGACGCCCGCCGACGACGCCTACCGCCGCCACATCCAGACCTGGGTGCTGCGCAGCGAGGGCCGGACCATCCTGGTGGACACCGGGGTCGGCAACGGCCGGGACCGCCCGCAGGTCCCGCAGTTCGCCCATCTGCGCACCGACTTCCCCGCCCGCCTGCGCGCGGCCGGCGTGGCACCCGAGGACGTCGACGTCGTCGTCAACACCCACATCCACTACGACCACGTCGGCTGGAACACCGAGTGGCGCGACGGGCGGTGGGTGCCCGCCTTCCCCAACGCCACCTACCTGGTCCCCCGCGCGGACCACCGGTACTTCGACCCGGCGAACCCCGGCCGCACCCGGCCCCCGCGCGACGACCACGAACGCGTCCGCTGGGAGGGCAGCAGGCTGGTGTTCGAGGACAGCATCGCCCCCGTCGAGCGCGCCGGGCAGCTGGTGCTCTGGGAGGACAGCCACCGCATCGACGGCAACCTGCTGCTGGAGGCGGCCCCCGGTCACACCCCCGGCTCGTCCGTCCTCACCCTGCGCTCGGGCACCGACCGCGCCGTCTTCGTCGGCGACATGCTGCACAGCCCCGTGCAGGTCCTCGTGCCGGAGTGGAACAGCTGCTTCTGCGACGACCTCCGGCTCGCCGCGAGGACCCGCCGCGCCCACCTGGCCCGGGCCGCGGACCAGCGCGAACTGGTCGTCCCGGCGCACTGGCCGGGACACGGGGCCGCCGAGGTCCGGCGGGAGGGCGACGGCTTCGCCATCGGAACGTGGGCCGGTTTCCCGCGCCCCTGAGGCGCCGGCCCGCTCACTCCCCGGCGGGTGCCCGCTCCGTGCCCGTGCGCTGGTCCAGCTCACGCCAGAAACCCGCCCGGATGGCGTAGCGGTCGCGCTCGTCGATCTGGTCGTCCTTGTGGGCGAGCAGCCCGAAGCGGGCCGCGTAGCGCAGCAGCTCGCCGTCGACACGGTGCGGGATGCGCGGGTACATCGCGGACAGCTTCTGGATGTGGCTCTGGTCACCGAGCCGCTCCACCCAGCGCCGGGCGAAGACCTGCCCGACCTCGAAGGGGTCACCGCCGACGGTAGTGATGTCCTCCTCGCGGTCCGCCCACCGCTGTTCCGCGGTGGTCAGCTGGGCGAGGGTCGGCATGGTCGCGGCATCGGGCGGCTCGGCCACGGGCCGGTCCACCCAGCCCTTGTCGGACGACCAGCGCAGCGTCGCGGAGGCGGGCTGCTGGGGCTGGTGCGGGCCGGGGCCGCGCAGCGCCGCCAGGTCCTTCGGGGTGGGCACCCCCTTCGTCGTGGGCGCCCGCTCGGCGGTGCCGTTGTGCGCGGCGGCGGCCGGGTGCGGCGGTTCCTGCACGGTCCGCTCGGCCGCCGCGGCGAGCGCGGAGTCCGGCAGCGGGGCGGAGAGGATCGCGGCGATCTCGGGACGGGGCGCGGGCGGCGGCGCGCACACCCCGGTGAACTCCTTGGCGCATACCGCCCGGGTGATCCACGCCCGGTCCAGCACACGGCGCTCGTCGGCCTCGGCGACCAGGTCCTCGGACTGGTTGTAGTCGCCGTCGGCGGCCTGCACGGCCCACAGGTGGACGGCGACGCCGTGCTCCTTGGCCGCCATCATCCCGGGCAGCAGATCACCGTCGCCGGTGACCAGCACGATGTCGGAGCAGGCGCGGTTGCGGGCCAGCTCGGTCAGCTCGGCGTGCATCGCGGCGTCCACGCCCTTCTGCGCCCAGCGGCCGTCACTGCGGGTCAGCGCCCCCAGCCGGACGGTGACCCGGGGCATCACGCGCATCCTGCGGTGCTCGGGCTGCGGAACGCGGTCGGGGGCGCCGTCGAACCAGTAGATGCGCAGCAGCGGTTGCCGCGTGTCGTTCTCGGCTCGTTCGCGCAGCCCCTGGATGAGGGCGGCGTGGTCCACGGTGATGCGGGACCGTGAAGGCTCCCCGGCGAGGAGACTGGCGGCGGCCCCCAGCAGATACCCGGCGTCCACCAGGACGATGCAGCGGTCCACGCGATCCACCCTCTTTCCGGGAGGTTTGCTTCGGGCTTGCTTCGAGTCTGCCCGACCTCGCCGGGGTTAACGGCCCGAACTCGATCTTCGGCGTGGCGTTTCCACACTTCCTCCCCCGGACCACCCGGGTCACGCACGGTAATTGTCCGACATGCGTGGGTCATCGGACTGTGTGAATCTGAATCCGGCCCTGGCCCCTAGTCCCCCACAGGAGGCATCACCATGGCCAAGAACAAGAACCGTGACCGTAAGCAGCCCCAGGCCGAGCGCGCCCCGCGCACGTCGCAGTCGTCCACGATGGAGACGCCGGACGAGCAGCGCACCACACAGGTCGTGCCCGGCGAGGTGGGCCGAGGCAAGGGCCGGCAGAAGCGCTTCGGCCACAACTGACATCCGTGTGACGGACCGTAGCGGCCCGCACACAGAGGAAGAGGGGCGCACCCACCGCGGGGTGCGCCCCTCACGCGCGTCGGGCGGACGGGACCGCGGGGACCCGATGGGCCCGTCGGGTCCTGATGATCCGCCGAACCTAGCCCGCGAGGCAGGACGGTCCGAGGAGGACCTTCAGATCACCGAAGAGCGCCGGGTCCGGCTTGACCCGGTGCCGGTCGAGGCGCAGCACCGTCGTCTTCGTCGGCCCCTGGAGCTTGATCCGGACCTCGCTGTCGCCCCTGTGGTGGGTGAGGATCTCACCGAGCCTGCTGACCATCGGGGGTGTCACGCGGGTCGCCGGGATGGTGAGCACCACGGGCGCGTTGGTGCCCGCGTTGGACAGGTCGGGGATCATCAGCTCCAT
Source organism: Streptomyces speibonae (assembly GCA_000715605.1). Taxonomy (GTDB): domain Bacteria; phylum Actinomycetota; class Actinomycetes; order Streptomycetales; family Streptomycetaceae; genus Streptomyces; species Streptomyces speibonae. The sequence goes on from KL568557.1 coordinate 36,235, forward strand.
CGCGACCAGCCGCGGCACGTCCTCGCGCTTGTCGAGCCGTCCCTTGACGAAGACCACGGCGTCCTCGACGAGTTGCGTGGAGACGAGCTGGTACGTCGCCGGGAAGAACATGCACTCGATGGAACCGGCGAGGTCCTCCACCGTGGCGATCGCCCAGGCGTTGCCCTGCTTGGTCATCTTGCGCTGCAGGCCGGAGATGATCCCGCCGATGGTGACCACCGCCCCGTCACCGAAGTCACCGCCGGTGAGCTGCGAGATGCCCGCGTCGGCCTTGTCGGACAGCACGTGCTCCAGGCCGAACAGCGGGTGGTCGGAGACGTAGAGGCCGAGCATCTCGCGCTCCTGCGCGAGCAGGTACGTCTTGTCCCACTCGTCGTCGGTGAACTGCACGTCCAGGCCGAAGCCTGGCTCGTCGCCCTGGTCCTCGCCCATGCCGCCGAACAGGTCGAACTGCCCCTCGGCCTCCTTGCGCTTGACCGCCACCACGTTGTCGATCATCGGCTCGTACTGCGCGGTGAGGCCCTTGCGGGTGTGCCCCATGGAGTCGAAGGCACCGGCTTTGATCAGCGACTCCGTGGTCCGCTTGTTGCAGACGACCGCGTCGACCTTGTCGAGGTAGTCGGGGAACGAGGCGTACTTCCCCTTGGCCTTGCGGCACTTGATGATCGACTCCACGACGTTGGTGCCGACGTTGCGCACCGCGGAGAGGCCGAAGAGGATCACGTCGTCGCCCTGCGCGGCGAAGTTGGACTCGGACTCGTTGACGTTCGGCGGGAGCACCTTGATGCCCATGCGGCGGCACTCGTTGAGGTAGACCGCCGACTTGTCCTTGTCGTCCTTGACCGAGGTGAGCAGCGCGGCCATGTACTCGGCGGGGTGGTTCGCCTTCAGATAGGCGGTCCAGTACGACACCAGTCCGTACGCGGCGGAGTGCGCCTTGTTGAACGCGTAGCCGGCGAAGGGCACCAGCACGTCCCACAGGGCCTGGATCGCTTCGTCGCTGTAGCCGTTCTTGCGGGCACCGGCCTGGAAGATGGTGAAGTTCTTCGCCAGTTCCTCGGGCTTCTTCTTGCCCATCACGCGGCGGAGGATGTCGGCCTCGCCGAGCGAGTAGCCGGCGATGATCTGGGCGGCCTTCTGCACCTGCTCCTGGTAGACGATCAGGCCGTAGGTGACGTCCAGGACCTCCTTGAGCGGGGCCTCCAGCTCGGGGTGGATCGGGGTGATCTCCTGCTGGCCGTTCTTGCGCAGGGCGTAGTTGGTGTGCGAGTTCATGCCCATCGGGCCCGGCCGGTACAGGGCCGACACGGCGGAGATGTCCTCGAAGTTGTCCGGCTTCATCAGCCGGAGCAGGGAGCGCATCGGTCCGCCGTCGAACTGGAACACGCCGAGGGTGTCGCCGCGCTGGAGGAGGTCGAAGGTCGTCGGATCGTCCAGGGGCAGCGCCAGCAGGTCGATGTCGACGCCCTTGTTGGCCTTCACCATCTTGACGGCGTCGTCCATGATGGTCAGGTTGCGCAGGCCCAGGAAGTCCATCTTCAGCAGGCCGAGCGACTCACAGCTCGGGTAGTCCCACTGCGTGATGGTCACGCCGTCGGTGTGCCTGACCCAGACCGGGACGTGGTCGGTGATGGTCTCGCTGGACATGATCACGCCGGCGGCGTGCACGCCCATCTGCCGCACCAGGCCCTCCACACCGCGCGCGGTGTCGATGACCTTCTTCACGTCCGGCTCGTTCTCGTACATCCCGCGGACCTCGCCGGCCTCCGAGTACCGGGGGTGGTCCGGGTCCGTGATGCCGGACAGCGGGATGCCCTTGCCGAGGACGTCGGCGGGCATCGCCTTGGTGATGCGGTCGCCCATCGCGTACGGGTAGCCCAGCACGCGCGCGGAGTCCTTGATGGCGTTCTTGGCCTTGATGGTGCCGTAGGTGCCGATCATGGCGACCTTGTCGGCGCCGTACTTCTCCGTGACGTACCGGATCACCTCGACGCGCCGGCGCTCGTCGAAGTCGATGTCGACGTCGGGCATGGAGATGCGCTCGGGGTTGAGGAACCGCTCGAAGATCAGACCGTGCGGGATCGGGTCGAGGTCGGTGATGCCGAGGGCGTAGGCGACGATCGAGCCGGCCGCGGAGCCACGGCCGGGGCCGACCGCGATGCCCTGCTTCTTGGCCCACATGATGAAGTCGGCGACCACGAGGAAGTAGCCCGGGAAGCCCATCGAGATGATGGTGTCCATCTCGTACTCGACCTGCTTCATGCGGTCGTCCGGGATGCCGTCGGGGAACCGGCGGTGCATGCCCCGCATGGTCTCCTCGCGGAACCAGGTGACCTCGGTGTAGCCCTCGGGGATGTCGAACCTGGGCATCAGGTCGCGCTTTTCGAACATGCCCGTGGTGTCGACCATCTCGGCGATCAGCCGGGTGTTGGCGCAGCCCTGCTGCCAGGCGTCCGACGAGTCGATGGCGTACATCTCGTCGGTGGACTTCAGGTAGTAGCCGGTGCCGTCGAACTTGAAGCGGTCGGGGTCGGAGAGGTTCTTGCCGGTCTGGATGCACAGCAGCGCGTCGTGGGCCCCCGCCTCGTGCGCGTACGTGTAGTGCGAGTCGTTGGTGACCAGCGGGGGGATGCCGAGCTTCTTCCCGATCTCCAGCAGGCCGTCGCGGACCCGGTGCTCGATGTCGATGCCGTGGTCCATCAGCTCCAGGAAGTAGCGGTCCTTGCCGAAGATGTCCTGGTAGTCGGCGGCGGCCTTGAGGGCCTCGTCGAAGTGGCCGAGGCGCAGCCGGGTCTGCACCTCGCCGGAGGGGCAGCCGGTGGAGGCGACGATGCCCTCGGACCACTGCGCGATGGTCTCCTTGTCCATCCGGGGCCACTTCTGCAGCCAGCCCTCGGCGTAGGCGTCGGAGGAGAGCCGGAAGAGGTTGTGCAGTCCGGTGCTGTTCACCGCCCACATCGTCTTGTGGGTGTAGCCGCCGGAACCGGAGACGTCGTCCCGCTTCTGGTGCGGCTGGCCCCACTGGATCTTGCGCTTGTTGCGCCGGGACTCGGGGGCGACATAGGCCTCGATCCCGATGATCGGGGTGACTCCGGCCTTCTGGGCGGAGTGGAAGAAATCGTACGCCCCGTGCAGGTTGCCGTGGTCGGACATGGCGATGTGCGTCATGCCCATCTCGTTGCAGGCGTTGAACATGTCCTTCAGCCGCGCGGCACCGTCCAGCAGCGAGTACTGGGTGTGGACGTGCAGGTGCGTGAACGGCGGCTTCGACACGGTGCGGCCTCCTGGGAGAACAGGCGGTGACGGGGGGACGGACGGTCCGGGGGTCAGCGTCGAAGTCTATGCCCAGGGACTGACACGACACGCCCGTCCCGACGTACCTTCGGGCGGTGGCGCGGGCACTCCCGTGCCCCGCCGCACGTTAGGCAGGGGACGGACCAGCCGTTCCGAGAATCTTGCACCTGGAGGCAGAAAGCGATGTCGGTCCCGCAGCTCAACGACGAGCACCGCGGCGAGGAGATCCTCGCCGTCCTCGACACCGCCTTCGGCGAGCTCCTCGCCGCCGACCCGGCCGCGTTCCGGGTGAAGTTCCGGAAGATGGCGGCGTCGGCGTTCGCCTTCTACCGCGGGACGGCGTGCCTCTTCTACCACGATCTGGACCCCGAGCGACGGGGCGGGCCCTACCTGGACGAGCGCACCTCGCGCGTGTGGATCCACGGCGATCTCCACGCGGAGAACTTCGGCACGTACATGGACTCCAACGGCCGCCTGGTCTTCAACGTCAACGACTTCGACGAGGCCTACGTCGGCCCCTTCACCTGGGACCTCAAGCGGTTCGCGGCCTCCATGGCGCTGATCGGCTACGCCAAGGCGCTCAGCGACGAGCAGATCGGCGAGCTGGTCACCATCTACGGAGCGGCCTACCGGGAGCGCGTCCACGCGCTGGCCACCGGTGCCAAGAGCGACGAGGTGCCGCCGTTCACCCTGGACACCGCCCAGGGCCCGCTGCTCGACGCGCTGCGCGACGCCCGGTCGCTGACCCGGTTCGGGCTGCTGGACTCGATGACCGAGATCCGCGACTTCGAGCGCCGTTTCGCCCCCGGCGGCGGCGCCGTCGAGCTGGACGCGGCCACGCGCTACAAGGTGCTCGCGGCCTTCGACGGCTATCTGGAGACGCTGCCGGACGCCTCGCTGGCCCGCCCGGACTCCTACCGCGTGAAGGACGTCGTGGGCCGGCGCGGCATCGGCATCGGCTCGGCCGGGCTGCCGTCGTACAACATCCTGCTGGAGGGGCACAGCGACGCCCTGGAGAACGATGTCGTGATCTACATCAAGCAGGCCCAGACCCCCGCGGTCTCCCGGCACATCACCGACCCGGAGATCCGGGACTACTTCCAGCACGAGGGGCACCGCACGGTGATCTCCCAGCGCGCCCTCCAGGCGCACGCCGACCCGTGGCTGGGCTGGACGGAGCTGGACGGCTCGGGGCAGCTGGTCGCCGAGGTCTCGCCGTACGCGGTGGACCTGGACTGGAGCGACATCGACGACCCGGAGGAGATCGCCCTGGTCGTCGCCGACCTGGGCCGGGCCACGGCGACGATGCACGCGGCGGCGGACGACACCTCCGGGGAGTCCCTGGTGCCGTTCTCCACCGAGCGCGCCATCGACGCGGCGATCGCCGCCGACGAGGACTCCCTGATCCCGCTGCTGGTCGACTTCGCCCACGACTACGGCGCCCGCGCCCGCGCCGACCACCAGATCTTCCTCGACCTGTTCCGCAACGGCAGGATTCCGGGACTGTAACCATCGAGGCATCCACAGGAACCCTTTAGGGATCCCTTACCGGAGCACGTGACACACTCGTTCCCGCCATGGACATATCCGGAACCCAGCTCAGAGCCGTTCGCGCGGCGCTGTTCACGGCTGTCGTCGTGACGCTCAGCAGCGCGTCGCACGTGCTGCTGTCCGGGGCTCCGCTGCCGGTGAACACGGTGGCCGCGGTCGCCGCCGCCGTGTTCCTCCTGGCGTACGCCCTGGCGGGGCGGGAGCGTTCCTTCGGGCGGA
>KL568557.1:41476-43125 GCA_000715605.1 Streptomyces speibonae
CTCCTGGCGTACGCCCTGGCGGGGCGGGAGCGTTCCTTCGGGCGGATCGCCGCCCTGCTGATCCCGCTGGAGCTGGCCGCCGACACGGTCTTCACCACCGGCCAGCACGTCTGCTACGGCCGGATGGGCGGGCCCGTCGCGGGCCCGCTGCGGTCCGTCGGCTTCGACGTGCTGTGCGGCGACGGCGCAAGCGTCGGCGCACCGCTGGCCCGGGTCACCGGGCCCGCCGAGGGCGGCGGCGACCGGCTTGCGGCGCTGCTCGCCCAGGCCGACCCGGCCACCGCCTGGATGCTGCTCGGCGCGCACATCGGGGTGGGTCTGCTGGCCGCCGGCTGGCTGCGCCGCGGCGAGCGGGCGCTGGCCCAGCTGCTGAGCGCCGTCGCCGCGACGGCTTCGACGGCGGTCCGTCCGCTGCTGCTGGCGGTCGCCGCGGTGAGCGTGCGCCGGGCCCCCGAGACCCCGCGTCCGGGCCGTCCGGTCCGCCGTACCGCCGTCGCCCGGACCCTGCTGCTCGCACACTCCCTGGGACGTCGCGGACCGCCGTGCTCCGTCGCCGCCCGCGCCTGAGGCCGGCGGCACGACCCGAGCACCAGCAGTCCCCCGTACGTACTTCCGCACACGACCCGTGTGCGTCCTTTGTGGAGACATCATCATGAGCAAGCGGAACAGCCAGGCGGCGAAGACGGCGGCCCGGGAGCGGCTGCGCCAGGAGCGCGAGCGGCAGGCGAAGAAGGCGAAGGCCAAGCGGCAACTCGTGGTCGCCCTGTCGGTCGTGGGCGTCCTGGCCGCGGCCGGCGGCATCGGCTACGCGGTCGTCCAGGCCAACAAGCCCAGCGCCTGGGAGGCGGCGAAGAACGCCGAACTCGTCAAGCCGGCCAACAGCACCGGCAAGAACGGCACGACCGTCGTGATCGGCAAGCCGGAGGCGAAGAAGACCCTCGAGCTGTACGAGGACCCGCGCTGCCCGATCTGCGCCTCGTTCGAGCAGACGGTCGGCGAGACCATCGAGAAGGACGTCGAGGACGGCAAGTACAAGGTCCGCTTCATAGGCGCCTCGTTCCTCGACCGCAACCTGACGGGTGAGGGTTCCAAGAACGCGATGAGCGCCCTGGGCGCGGCGCTGAACGTCAGCCCCGAGGCGTTCATGGCCTACAAGAGCGCGCTCTACTCGGCCGAGTACCACCCCGAGGAGTCGGACGACAAGTTCAAGGACGACGCGTACCTGATCGAGGTCGCCGACACCGTGGACGCGCTGAAGGGGAACAAGGAGTTCCAGGCGGCCGTGAACGACGGCACCTACGACCGGTGGGCGCTGGAGATGTCGGACACCTTCGACGACAGCGACGTCCAGGGCACCCCGACGGTGAAGATGGACGGCGAGAAGCTCACCGGTGCCGACGGGAAGAACGCGCCGATGACGGTGGAGGAGTTCAACACGGCCGTCGACAAGGCGCTCAAGGGCTGAGCCCCCGGCCGTCCCCCGCGCCGGGCGCCGGCACGCCGAGGAGCGGGTGAACGTTCACGACTTCGCCCGCTCCGGCGCTCTGGCGTGTACCTGTCAGTAACCTGTTCGGCTGTGACCAGTCGACACGGACCACTCGAGAGCGCGGTCTCCGCCACCGCGGACGCCCCCACCCCCTCCCCGCGCC
>KL568557.1:43353-48730 GCA_000715605.1 Streptomyces speibonae
ACCCCTGGCCGCCGCGCTGCCCGCCCGGGCGGGGCGGCAGGCCCCCGCCTTCCTGCACGGGGTCGCCTCGGGCGATCCGCTGCCGGACGGCATCCTGCTGTGGACCCGGGTGACGCCGGTGCCGGAGGCGGCACCCGGCTCGGGGCTCGGGGCCGACACCGAGGTGAGCTGGACCGTCGCCCGCGACAAGGCGTTCACCGACGTCGTCGCGCGGGGCTCGGCCCTCGCCACCACCGCCTCCGACCACACCGTCAAGGCGGACATCCGCGGCCTGCGGCCGGCCACCGACTACTGGTTCCGCTTCTCCGCCGGCGGCACCGAGTCCCCCGCCGGGCGCACCCGCACCGCCCCGGCCGCCGACGCCGCCGTCGGCGGCCTGCGCCTCGGCGTCGTCTCCTGCGCCAACTGGGAGGCCGGGCACTTCGCCGCGTACCGCCATCTCGCGGCCCGCGGCGACCTGGACGCCTGGCTCCATCTGGGCGACTACATCTACGAGTACCGCAGCGGTGACTACGGCACCCGCGGCACCGTCGTCCGCCCGCACTCCCCAGCCCACGAGATCGTCACCCTCGCCGACTACCGCCTCAGACACGCGACCTGCAAGACCGACCCCGATCTCCAGGCGCTGCACGCCACGGCACCGGTCATCGCGATGTGGGACGACCACGAGTTCGCCAACGACACCTGGTCGGGCGGCGCCGAGAACCACACCGAGGGCGCCGAGGGCACCTGGGCCGCCCGTCAGGCCGCCGCCCGGCAGGCCTACTTCGAGTGGATGCCGGTCCGCCCCGCCGTCGAGGGCACCACCTACCGCCGGCTGCGCTTCGGCAGGCTGGCCGACCTGTCCCTGCTCGATCTGCGCTCGTTCCGCTCCCAGCAGGTCTCCACCGGCGACGGCGACGTCGACGACCCGGACCGCACGCTCACCGGACGCGCCCAGCTGGACTGGCTGAAGGCGGGTCTGGCGGCCTCCGACACCACCTGGCGGCTGGTCGGCACCTCGGTGATGATCTCGCCGTTCGCCGTCGGCGCCCTCCCCGCGAGCCTGCTGAGACCCCTGGCGAAGCTGCTGGGCCTGCCGCAGGAGGGGCTCGCCCTCAACACCGACCAATGGGACGGCTACACCGACGACCGGCGCGAACTCCTCGCCCATCTGCGGGCGAACGCCATCCGCAACACCGTCTTCCTCACCGGCGACATCCACATGGCGTGGGCCAACGACGTGCCGGTGAACGCCGGGACCTATCCGCTGTCGGCCTCCGCCGCCACGGAGTTCGTCGTCACCTCGGTCACCTCCGACAACCTCGACGACATCGTCGGGGTTCCCGAGGGCGCCGTCACCGCGCTCGCCTCGCCGCTGATCCGGGCGGCCAACCGGCACGTCCACTGGGTGGACACCGACCGCCACGGTTACGGGGTCCTGGACATCACCGCGGAGCGGGCGCAGATGGACTACTACGTGCTGTCCGGCCGCACGGGGCGGGACGCCACCGCGTCCTGGGCCCGCTCCTACCGCACCCGCAGCGGAACCCAGAAGGCCGAGCGCGTCCACGCCCCGGTCTGATCCGTCCGGTTCTCCGGCTCAGCTCTCCAGCGACTCGAGGAAGCCGAGCGCCACCCGCCAGGTGGCCTCGGCGGCCTCCTCGTCGAAGTCCGGCAGGTCGGGGTCGGTGTAGAGGTGGCCCGCGCCCGCGTACCGGTACACCTCCACGTCGGCACCGGCCCGGCCCATCCGCAGGTACCAGGCGGTGAGCCAGTCGTCCGTCTCGAACGGGTCCGGCTCGGCGACGTGCAGCTGCACCGGCAGCCCGTCCACCGCGGTGTTCTCCGCGAGGTCGGACGTGCCGTGCAGGAGCAGCAGGCCGCGTGCCCTGTCGTCGCCGAGGGCCAGCGTCTGGGCGACGGAGGCGCCGAAGGAGAACCCCGCGTACACCAGCCCGCGCCCGGAGTAGGGGGCGGCGGCCAGCACCGCCCGCTTCAGCAGCTCGTCCCTGCCGGTCTCCTCCTGGTACGCCATGCCCTCCTCGACCGTGTCGAACGTGCGGCCCTCGAAGAGGTCGGGCGTCCACACCTCGTGTCCCGCCGCGCGCAGCCGGTCGGCCGCCCGGGCCACCGCGGGCCGCGGACCGTAGGTCGAGTGAAAGAGCATGATGTTCATGCGGCCCATGGTGCCAGCCGGGTACGACGGCCCCGGACCGCGGCCGCACCCGCGATGGTGCGAATGTCACATGTCCGCACCCCCTCGCCCCGGTGAGGTTCGGGCCCGGCCCGGTTAGGTTCGGGGGCATGGATGACGTGCTCCGCCCCCTGATCGTGGTCGGCGGATCGATCGTGCTCACGCTGCTGCTCGGCTGGGCCACCGATCTGCTGCTGCGCAAGGCCGACCAACGCCACCCCGAGACGCCGCTCTGGGGCCTGCTGCGCCGCGGCCGTGTGCCCTACCAGATGGTCGTCTGCGCGGCCCTGCTCAGAGGGTCGTACGAGCAGGCGCAGCTGCTGAAGGACCACGCGGTCGGTGTCGGCCGGGTCCTGACGCTGGTACTGATCGGCGCGGCGGCCTGGCTGGCGGTCCGGATCGCGGCCGCGGTCGTCGAGACCTCGTACTCGCGGTACGCCAGCACCCACCGCGAGCGGGACCCCGCCCGGGTGCGCCGGGTGCGCACCCAGGTGACGCTCATCCAGCGTGTGGTGACCGCGGTCGTCGGGGTGGTGGCGGTGGCCGCCATGCTGCTGACCTTCCCCGCGATGCGTGCCGCCGGGGCCTCGCTGCTGGCCTCGGCGGGCATCCTCGGCATCGTCGCCGGTGTGGCCGCCCAGTCCACGCTGAGCAACATGTTCGCCGGGCTGCAGATCGCCTTCGGCGACATGGTCCGCATCGGCGACACGGTGATCGTGGACGGCGAGTGGGGCACGGTGGAGGAGATCACCCTCACCTTCCTGACCGTCCGCACCTGGGACGAGCGCCGGATCACCATGCCGGTGTCGTACTTCACCTCCAAGCCGTTCGAGAACTGGTCGCGCGGCACCCCGCAGATGACCGGCACCGTCTTCTGGCACCTCGACCACTCGGCCCCGCTGGACGCGATGCGCGAGAAGCTCCGCGACATCCTGCGGGACTGCCCGGCCTGGGACGGCCGCGCCTACAACCTGACCGTGACGGACACCACACCCAGCACCATGGAGGTGCGTGCCCTGGCGACGGCCAAGGACGCCTCCGACATCTGGACGGTGCGGGTCACGGTCCGCGAGCAGATGATCCGCTGGCTGGCCGCCGAGCACCCCTACGCGCTGCCCCGGGTCAACGCGGCCGACGCGGTGCTGCCGCCGGTCCACAACCGGCACTCCTCCGACACCGTGCCGCCGGCCCGCCGGGTGCACCGCCATCCGAAGGAGCGCAGCGGTCCTCAGTGACCGCGTTCGGCGCCGCCGTTGACCTGGACGATCTGCGAGGTGATGTGTCCGGCGGCCGGGGAGGCCAGCCAGTGCAGGGTCGCCGCGACGTCCCCCGGCGTCCCCGCCCGCTTGTCCGACGTCTCGTCGATCAGCTGGGCCCGCCGCTCCTCGTCCATGCCGTCGTCGCCGAAGAACCCCGTGTCCTCGATGTAGCCGGGGGCGACCACGTTCACGGTGATGCCGTGCGGGCCGAGACCGCGGGCCAGGGCGTGGGCGTAGGGGTGCAGCGACGCCTTGGCCGCCGCGTAGGACGCCCGTCCGGAGCCGCGGTAGGCGGCGATGGAGCTGAGGAACAGCACCCGGCCGCCGGGCACGGCGAGCCGGTCCCGCAGGGCCTCGGTGAGGAGCACGGCGGTCAGCACGTTGAGCCGGAAGTTGACCGTCCAGTCGCGGGCGACCGCGTCGAGCGGGTCGTCGCCGCCCACCGGCGGTTCCAGCAGGCCGTTGCCCCCGGCGCTGTGGATCAGTACGTCCACGGCGCCGAACTCGCGGCCCACGAAGCCGGCCACCCCCCGGACGGCCTCCGGATCGGCCAGGTCGGCGGCGTAGGTGAGGGCCCCCGGCACCGGGGCCCGTTCCAGGACGTCCCCGCGCCGGCCGAGCAGCAGCACCTGGTCGCCGTCGGCGGCGAACACCCGCGCGGCGGCCAGTCCGATGCCGGTACCGCCCCCGCTGATCACAACGTTCCGAGTCATGCCGAAACCCTACGAACCGACGGCCGCCGGCACCGGTAGCCCCGCGCGGTCACCGCAGACTCCGCACGTCCAGATGACGCAGCACCCGGTCCACCACCTCGGGGTCGGCGCCCGGTTCGCTGCGGGCCGTCAGCACCTCGTGCCGGGCGGCGCTGAGCATCTCCGACTCGATGCGGCGCACCCGCTTCAGCCGCCGCGACCACTGCCGGGACGCCTCGCGCCGCTCGTCCTGCGCCATGTCCGGGCTGATCCGCACCCCGACGTCGTAGGCCCTGCGCAGCATCTGCTCGGACAGGTCCTCCGGCAGGTCCTCGACCTCCTCGATCTCCCGCAGTTTCCGCTTGGCCGCCTTCGCCGCGCGGACCGCCAGCTGCCGCTCGAACTCCTTCTCGCGCCCGGTGCCGCCGCGCACCCCGAGCCGGTTCACCAGCCACGGCAGGGTCAGCCCCTGCACCAGCAGCGTGGTCAGCACCACGCCGAAGGCGATGAAGACCAGTTCGCTCCGGGCGGGGAAGTCCTCACCGCCGTCGGTCTCCAGCGGAAGGGCGAGGACCAGCGCGACCGAGGCCACCCCGCGCATGCCCGACCACCACATCACCACGGTCTCGCGCCAGCTGACCGGGATGTCCTCGCCGACGTCCCGCGCGGTGTGCAGCCGCTTCGTCAGCCAGGTCGCCGGGAGCAGCCACACCAGCCGGACCAGGACGACCACGCCCACCACCGCCGCCGACCAGGTGAGCAGCTCGCCCCAGTGGCCCTCCGCGGTGTCCACCGCGTTGTGCAGTTCGAGGCCGACCAGTCCGAAGGCGACACCGGTGACGAGGGTGTCCACGATGTCCCAGAAGGTGTGCCCGGCGAGCCGCGCCATGACGTCGTCGGCGTCGGTGGCGTACTCCACGAGGTACAGCGCGGTGACGAGCACCCCGAGCACCCCGGAGCCGTGCAGTTCCTCGGCCAGGACGTAGGCGGCGAACGGCACCAGCAGGGTCAGGGCGACCTGGAGGGTCGGGTCCCCGAGCAGGCCCATCAGCTTGTTGGTGCCCCAGCCGAGCAGGAGCCCGACCACGACCGCCACGACGGCCGACAGCACCAGGTCGAGACCGGCCTCCCAGGGCGAGAAGGTGCCGCTCACGGCGGCGGCGATCGCCACGTGGTAGAGGACGATGGCCGTGACGTCGTTGAACAGCCCCTCGCCCTCCAGGATCGACACCAGCCGGCGCGGCAGCCCC
>KL568557.1:49014-49276 GCA_000715605.1 Streptomyces speibonae
GCCAGCGGCAGCCCCGGCACGATCGCGTGGGCGACGACCGCCACGCAGAGCGTGGTGACGAAGACCAGCGCCACGGCCAGCAGGAGGATCGGCCTGACGTTCGCCGCGAACTGGCGCCAGGAGGTCCGGCGCACGGCGGCGTACAGCAGGGGCGGCAGCACGATCGGAAGGATCAGCTCCGGCGGGACGTCGATGTTCGGGACGAATTCCAGCAGCGCCAGCACGATCCCGAACACCGTCATCAGCACCGGTGCCGGCAGCC
>KL568557.1:49558-49875 GCA_000715605.1 Streptomyces speibonae
GCTTCCAGCCTGCCACGTCGCCGCCCCGCCGGGACGTCAGCGGGCTTCCGGCTCCAGCACGCGCCGCATCGCCCGGTGCGGCATCCCTGCGTCCGGGAACTCGGGGCCGTACGCCACGTAGCCCAGCCGCTCGTAGAAGCCGAGGGCGTGGGTCTGCGCGTGCAGGTCGACGGCGGTGAGCCCCAGGTCGCGGGCCGCCTGCTCGATGGCTCGCACCAGGGCCGCGCCGACGCCCCGGCCGCGTGCGTCGCGGGTCACCGCGAGCCGGCCCAGGGAGCCGGCCGCCGGGTCGCCGCCGTTCTTCGCCGCGGCGGCCG
>KL568557.1:50102-50441 GCA_000715605.1 Streptomyces speibonae
CGGCCGCGCCGTGCAGCAGCCGCCCGGTGCCGAGCGGTGTGCCGTCCTCCCCGATCGCCAGCACATGCACGGCGCGGGCGTCGTGGGCGTCGTACTCGATGTCCTCGGGGACGCCCTGCTCGGCGACGAAGACCTCCTTGCGCACGGCGAAGCACGCCTCGCGGTCCGCCGACTCGCGCGCCACACGGACGACGTGGGGACGGGTCACGCGTAGGTCTCCTCGCGGACCCGGTCCAGGGCCTGTTGCAGGTCCTCCGGGTAGTCGCAGCCGAACTCCGCCCACTGCCCGTCGCCGGGGTGCTCGAAGCCGAGCCGCACCGCGTGCAGCCACTGGCGGGG
>KL568557.1:50710-52730 GCA_000715605.1 Streptomyces speibonae
GCTTCAGCCGCTTGGCGAGCGTGGGGTCGGCGCCGTAGGTGAGGTCGCCGACGCAGGGGTGCCGGTGGGCGGCCATGTGGACGCGGATCTGGTGGGTGCGGCCGGTCTCCAGTTTGACGTCGAGGAGGGACGCGGCGCGGAAGGCCTCGATCAGGTCGTAGTGCGTCACGGACGGCTTGCCCTCGGCGGTGACCGCCCACTTGTAGTCGTGCTGCGGGTGGCGGCCGATGGGGGCGTCGATGGTGCCGCTGGTGGGGTCGGGGTGGCCCTGGACCAGCGTGTGGTAGCGCTTGTCGACCGTGCGCTCCTTGAACTGGCGCTTCAGCGACGTGTACGCGTACTCCGACTTGGCGACCACCATCAGCCCGGAGGTGCCGACGTCGAGGCGGTGCACGATGCCCTGGCGCTCGGCGGCGCCGGAGGTCGAGATGCGGTACCCGGCGGCGGCGAGACCGCCGATGACCGTGGGGCCGGTCCAGCCGGGCGAGGGGTGGGCGGCGACGCCGACGGGCTTGACGATCACGACCACGTCCTCGTCGTCGTGCACGATCTCCATGCCCTCGACCGGCTCGGCGACCACCCGCACCGGCGCGGGCGCCTGCGGCATCTCCACCTCGAGCCAGGCGCCGCCGCTGACCCGCTCGGACTTGCCGACCACCGAGCCGTCGACCGTGACCTTCCCCGCCGCGGCGAGCTCGGCGGCCTTGGTGCGGGAGAAGCCGAACATCCGGGAGATGGCGGCGTCGACGCGCTCGCCCTCCAGGCCGTCGGGCACGGGCAGGGTACGGATCTCGGGAATCGTGCTCACCCGTCGAGTATGCCGGACGGGGCCGACTACCCCGTACGCGCGTTCAGTCCTTGTGGACGGTGCCGTCCGGGTCGAGGCCACGGAACGACAGCAGCACGATGAGGATGCCGCCGCACACGATCGCCGAGTCCGCCAGGTTGAACACGGCGAAGTGCTTGGGCGCGATGAAGTCGACCACCGCGCCCTCGAAGACGCCCGGGGAGCGGAAGAGCCGGTCGGTGAGGTTGCCGAGGGCACCGCCGAGGAGCAGGCCGAGCGCGATCGCCCAGGGCAGGCTGTAGAGCTTGCGGGCGAGGCGGATGATCACCACGATCACGGCCGCGGCGATCACCGTGAAGATCACGGTGAAGGCCTCGCCGAAGCCGAAGGCCGCGCCCGCGTTGCGGATCGCCTCGAACCGCAGCCAGTCCCCGATGATCTCGATGGGCTCGTGGTGCTCCAGCTTGGCGACCACGATCATCTTGCTGATCAGATCGAGGGCATAGGCGAGCGCGGCGACGGCGAACAGCACGGCGACCCGCCGCTTGCCGCGCGGCCGCCCGGCCTCCGCCGCCGTCCCGTCGGTGCCGGCCGGCTCCTGCCCGTCCCGGGTCTGCCCGTCCCGGGTCTGCCCGTCCCGGGCCCGCTCATCCCGGTCCTGCTGCTCCCGGTCCGCGTCCGGGGTGTCCGGCGTACCGATGATGCGCTCCGCCTCTGCCACGTGAGTCCCTCAGCCTAGGTACCTGACTGAGGACGAGGGTACGGCACGCCCTGCGCGCCCGCCGATCAGTACCGGCGCTCCTGTTTCTGCTTGCACTCCACGCACAGGGTGGCACGGGGAAATGCCTGCATACGGGCCTTTCCGATGGGCTTGCCGCAGCTCTCGCACAGGCCGTAGGTGCCGGCGTCGAGGCGCTGGAGGGCGCGCTCGAACTGGCTGAGCATCTCGCGCGCGTTCGCGGCGAGCGCGAGTTCGTGCTCGCGCGTGATGTTCTTCGTGCCGGTGTCGGCGTCGTCGTCGCCCGCGCCGTCGCCGGAGTCCCGCATCAGGCCGGCCAGCGACTGCTCGGAGGAGGTGATCTCCTCGCGCAGCCGCAGCACCTCGGACATCAGCTCGGCCCGGGCCTCCTCGACCTCTTCCGGAGTCCAGGGTTCCTCGCCCGGACGGACCGCGAGCTCGCCCGGATCCGCCGCGACGAGCCGGGCCTTGGGCTGTCTCTTATACACATCTCT
>KL568557.1:52973-53206 GCA_000715605.1 Streptomyces speibonae
GGCCGCCGTGGCCGCCGGGCCAGGGGTCTTCTTCGCACCCACCGTCGTCACTCCCGTCTGCGCCGCGGCCTCGGCCGCGTCCGCGTCATCGGCCGTGCTGTGCCCGGCCACATCCTGAGTGGACCCACCGGTCCCGCCGCCCCCGCCACGCGCCCGGCCCCGCGCGGACGCCGCCGCTTCGGGGTCGGCGGCCGCCGAGCGTCCAGGCGTCTTCTTCGCCGACGCCTTCTTCG
>KL568558.1:0-2348 GCA_000715605.1 Streptomyces speibonae
ATAAGAGACAGCCTCCCACGTGTGCAGCAGCACCGAGTTCCCCGCCGCCCGCACCAGCTCCCGGTGGAACGCCACCGTGTGCCGCACCTGTCCGGTCCCGTCCGACAGCCGGTCCGCCTCGTACAGCGCGGCGACGTGCGGCTCCAGCGCCGAGCAGTCCTCCGCCAGCCGCCCCGCCGCCAGTTCCGCAGCGATCGCCTCCAGACCGGCCCGGACCGGGTAGCTCTCCTCCAGGTCGGCGGCGGTCAGATTCCGCACCCGCACGCCTTTGTTCGGCGCCGACTCGATCAGCCGCAGGGACTCCAGCTCGCGCAGCGCCTCCCGGACGGGCGTCTGGCTGACCTCGAGCTCCGTCGCGATCCGCCGCTCCACGATCCGCTCGCCCGGCTTCCATCGTCCGCTGATGATCCCTTCCAGGATGTGCTCGCGGATCTGTTCGCGCAGCGAGTGGACGACGGGCGCGGTCATGAGGGCTCCTTAGAGAGGGGCCCATGGGCCCCCGGGGGGCTTTGACGCTTAGACAATACGGCTGTGAGCCCGCGCCGGAGGGGCGCACAGGGGCGCTTTCGCCCAGGTGAGACGAGACTTACACGCCGTCCTCCCTGCGCCGAGCAGGTGGAATCGTGTGATCGTCCGACCGGTGGTGCATGTCGTGCGCGGCGGAGGAGACGCCCGTCCCCACACTGATCCTGCACATTCTCCCCTGGATCGGAAGGGACACGAATGACGATGACGCGAGCCAAGTGGCCCAGACCCGCGCGCCCGCGGATCCGCGCCCGACGACCTGGACGACACGGTCTCCGGCTGGGCGGCGCGCTGGTCTTCGCCGTCGCGCTGGTCGGTGCCGCGCCGACCGGTGTCGCGGCGGCCCCCGGCCTCGGCGGGGACGGCCCCGACCCCGGCAAGTGCGGCTACGGCCACCACGACCCCTGCAAGGGCGAGCCCGGTCCTCCCGGGCGCCAAGGACCTCCCGGTCCTCCCGGGCCCGCGGGTCCCGCCGGGCTCGCCGGACCCGCCGGCCCGTGCGTGAGCATCGACAGCTACAACCGCGGCTCGCAGCAGTACACCGGTGTCGTCAACCCGGACCGGCTGATCTCGGTCGGCACCCGGGGCCTCCAGCCGAACCCGGGCGCGTACACGTGGTCCGACCTGTCGGACAACGAGGACGCCCCGACGAACGCCTGCACCGTCACGGTGACCGAGCAGGGGAACACCCTGGACGTCCAGGTGATCACCGTCACCGGCGCCGTGGTCGAGACGTTCTGCACCGTCCCCGGCAATCAGCTCGTGTGCGACGCCGCGTGGACCCCGGTCGCCCCGCAGCCGCCCCAGTGACCTCGGACGCAGATGCCCCCACCCGGAAACTCCGGGTGGGGGCAACGGCGTATGCCTCGACGGCCGACGGCTACAGGCCGAGCTCGACCTCGAACTCGCCGGCCTCCAGGATCGCCTTGACCGCCGTCAGGTAACGGGCCGCGTCGGCACCGTCGACCAGGCGGTGGTCGTAGGAGAGGGTCAGGTAGGTCATGTCGCGGATGCCGATGGCCGTCCCCTCCTCCGACTCGATGACGGCCGGACGCTTCACCGTGGCGCCGATGCCGAGGATCGCGACCTGGCCCGGGGGCACGATGATCGTGTCGAACAGCGCGCCGCGCGAACCGGTGTTGCTGATGGTGAAGGTCGCGCCGGACAGCTCGTCCGGGGTGATCTTGTTGCCGCGGACCTTGCCCGCCAGCTCCGCCGTGGCCTTGGCGATGCCGGCGAGGTTGAGGTCACCGGCGTTCTTGATGACCGGGGTCATCAGGCCCTTCTCGGAGTCCACCGCGATACCGATGTTCTCGGTGTCGAAGTAGGTGATGGTCCCCTCGGCCTCGTTGATCCTGGCGTTGATCGGCGCGTGCGCCTTCAGCGCCTGGGCCGCGGCCTTGACGAAGAACGGCATCGGGGAGAGCTTGACGCCCTCACGGGCCGCGAACGCGTCCTTGGCGAGGGCGCGCAGCTTCATCAGACGGGTGACGTCGACCTCGACCACCGAGGACAGCTGCGCCTGCTCGTGCAGGGCCTTGACCATGTTGTCGCCGATGACCTTGCGGATCCGCGGCATCTTCACGGTCTGGCCGCGCAGCGGGGAGGCCTCCAGGACGGGGGCCTTCTTCGCGGCGGGCGCGGCGGCCGGGGCGGCGGCTGGGGCCGGAGCCGCGGCCTTGGCGGCCTCGGCGGCGGCGATGACGTCCTGCTTGCGGATGCGGCCGCCGACGCCGGTGCCCTTGACGGTGGACAGGTCGACGCCGTTCTCGGCGGCGAGCTTGCGCACCAGCGGGGTCACGTACGCGCCCTCGTCCGTGGCC
>KL568558.1:2657-8303 GCA_000715605.1 Streptomyces speibonae
GAGATGTGTATAAGAGACAGGCGCCGACCTCGGCCGTCTCGTCCTCGCCGACCACGATCTCCAGCAGCGTGCCGGACGCGGGAGCGGGGATCTCGGTGTCGACCTTGTCCGTCGACACCTCCAGCAGCGGCTCGTCGGCCTCGACGGTGTCACCGACCGACTTCAGCCAGCGGGTGACGGTGCCCTCGGTGACGGACTCGCCGAGCGCCGGCAGGACCACGTCGGTGCCCTGCGCGGAGCCGCCGCCGGCCGCGGCCTCGGCGCTGGGCGCCGGAGCGGGGGCGGGCTGCTCGGTGGACGGCTGGGCCTGCGGCTCCGGCGCGGGGGCCGGCGGGGCCGCCTGCTCGGCCGCGGGCGCCGGGGCGGCGGCGGGGGCGCCGCTGCCGTCGTCGATCAGGGCCAGCTCGGCGCCGACCTCGACCGTCTCGTCCTCGGCGACCTTGATGGAGGACAGCACGCCGGAGGCGGGTGCGGGAATCTCGGTGTCGACCTTGTCGGTGGAGACCTCGAGCAGCGGCTCGTCGGCCTCGACGCGCTCGCCCTCGGCCTTCAGCCAGCGGGTGACAGTGCCCTCGGTGACGCTCTCGCCGAGCGCCGGCAGGGTTACGGAAACCGCCATGGTTTCGGTTGCTCCTTAGAAGTGCGGAAGTCTGTGTCGTCGCGCCCGGTGACTGAGGGCGTCAGTCGTGCGCGTGGAGGGGCTTGCCGGCCAGGGCCAGGTGGGCCTCGCCGAGCGCCTCGCTCTGCGTCGGGTGGGCGTGGATCAGCTGGGCGACCTCGGCCGGCAGCGCCTCCCAGTTGTAGATCAGCTGGGCCTCGCCGACCTGCTCACCCATGCGGTCGCCGACCATGTGGACGCCGACCACCGCACCGTCCTTGACCTGGACGAGCTTGATCTCGCCCGCGGTCTGGAGGATCTTGCTCCTGCCGTTGCCCGCCAGGTTGTACTTCAGGGCGACGACCTTGTCCGCACCGTAGATCTCCTTGGCCTTGGCCTCGGTGATGCCCACGGAGGCGACCTCGGGGTGGCAGTACGTCACCCGGGGGACGCCGTCGTAGTCGATCGGGACGGTCTTCAGACCGGCCAGCCGCTCCGCCACCAGGATGCCCTCCGCGAAGCCCACGTGCGCGAGCTGGAGGGTCGGGACCAGGTCACCGACGGCGGAGATGGTCGGAACGTTGGTACGCATGTACTCGTCGACGAGGACGTAGCCGCGGTCCATGGCGACCCCGGCCTCCTCGTAGCCCAGGCCCTGGGAGACCGGGCCGCGGCCGATGGCGACGAGCAGGATCTCGGCCTCGAACTCCTTGCCGTCGGCGAGGGTGACCTTGACACCGTCCTGGGTGTACTCCGCCTTCTGGAAGAAGGTGCCCAGGTTGAACTTGATGCCGCGCTTGCGGAAGGCACGCTCCAGCAGCTTGGAGGAGTTCTCGTCCTCCACCGGGACGAGGTGCTTCAGGCCCTCGACGATCGTCACCTCGGTGCCGAACGACTTCCACGCGGAGGCGAACTCGACGCCGATGACGCCGCCGCCCAGGATGATCGCGGACTTCGGCACGCGGTCCAGGACGAGGGCGTGGTCGGAGGAGATGATCCGCTCGCCGTCGATGTCCAGGCCCGGCAGCGACTTCGGCACGGAACCGGTCGCCAGCAGGATGTGCCGGCCCTGGATCCGCTGCCCGTTCACATCGACGGAAGTGGGCGAGGACAGCCGGCCCTCGCCCTCGATGTAGGTCACCTTGCGGGAGGCGACGAGACCCTGCAGACCCTTGTACAGACCGGAGATGACCCCGTCCTTGTACTTGTGGACGCCCGCGATGTCGATGCCCTCGAAGGTCGCCTTGACACCGACGGCCTCGCTCTCGCGGGCCTGGTCGGCGATCTCGCCGGCGTGCAGCAGGGCTTTGGTGGGAATGCATCCTCGGTGCAGGCAGGTACCGCCGACCTTGTCCTTCTCGATCAGGGCGACGTCCAGGCCCAGCTGCGCCCCGCGCAGGGCCGCGGCGTAACCACCGCTGCCACCGCCGAGGATCACTAGGTCGAAAACGGTGCTGGCGTCGTTCGCCACGTCACGTCCTCCATGCATGTGCGCCACGCCGGTCTCCAGTGACCGGTCGGCGGCTGGTGTCCGGCCGCTCATTGTTCTCGGCCCTTTGGTGGGGGCCCTGTCCTGCCGAGCCCTATCCTCGCACTTGTCGGGGCCGTACGAGACGCGGGGCCGTGGTGTGAGACGTCCCACTTCCGGCGACGAGGTGTCCCGCTTCCGGTGACGGGGCCTCGCCCTACCCGCGCGCGAGGCCCCGCCGTCCCGAGAGGGCGTCAGCTCAGATCGCCGGCGGCGGCCCGCTCCGCCAGGCGGACCAGGGTGCGCACCGCCGAGCCCGTACCGCCCTTGGGCGTGTACCCGAACGGGCTGCCCTCGTTGAAGGCCGGACCCGCGATGTCGAGGTGCGCCCAGGTGATGCCCTCGCCGACGAACTCGCGCAGGAACAGGCCCGCGACCAGCCCGCCGCCCATCCGCTCACCCATGTTGGCGATGTCCGCGGTGGACGAGTCCATCCCCTTGCGCAGGTGTTCGGGCAGCGGCATCTGCCAGGCCGGCTCGCCGGCCTCCTCGGCGGCCTCGTGCACCGCGGAGCGGAACGCGTCGTCGTTCGCCATGATCCCGAACGTGCGATTGCCCAGCGCCAGCACCATCGCGCCGGTCAGGGTCGCGACGTCCACGATCGCGTCCGGCTCGTCCTGCGAGGCGGCCCACAGCGCGTCCGCCAGGACGAGCCGGCCCTCGGCGTCGGTGTTGAGCACCTCCACCGTCTTGCCGCTGAACATGCGCAGCACGTCGCCCGGGCGCGTCGCCGAACCGGACGGCATGTTCTCGGCCAGCGCCAGCCAGCCGGTGACGTTGACCTCAAGGCCGAGCCGGGCGGCGGCGACGACCGCGGCGAACACGGCGGCGGCACCGCTCATGTCGCACTTCATCGTCTCGTTGTGGCCGGCCGGCTTCAGCGAGATGCCGCCCGAGTCGTAGGTGATGCCCTTGCCGACGAGGGCGAGGTGCTTCTTGGCCTTGGACGAGGTGTACGACAGCTTCACCAGCCGCGGCCCGGACGCCGACCCGGCGCCGACGCCGAGGATGCCGCCGTAGCCACCCTTGGTGAGGGCCTTCTCGTCGAGCACCTGCACCTTGATGCCGTGCTCCTTGGCCGCCGCCTGGGCGACGGCCGCGAACGCCTCCGGGTTCAGGTCGTTCGGCGGGGTGTTGATCAGGTCGCGGGCGCGGTTGAGCTCCTCGGCGACGGCGGTGGCGCGCTCGAGTGCGGCCTTGTACGCCTTGTCGCGGGGCTTGCCGCCGATCAGCGCGGCCTCGGCGAGCGGGGCCTTGCCGTTCTTGCCCTTCCCCGCGGAGCCGCCGTCGTCCTTCTTCTTGTAGGCGTCGAAGGAGTACGCGCCGAGCAGCACGCCCTCCGCGACCGCGCCGGCGTCGGCCGCGTCCGCCAGGGGCAGCGCGAACGCGGCCTTCTTGCTGCCGGCGAGGGTGCGGGCGGCCACACCGGCGGCCTTGCGCAGCGCCTCGGTGTCGTAGCCGGAGCCCTTCTCGGGCTGGGCGCCGAGGCCCACCGCCACCACGAGCGGCGCCTTGAAGCCGGCCGGCGCGGGGAGCTTCGTCACCTCGCCCTCGGCACCGGACGCGCCGAGAGTCTCCAGGACGCCGGCGAGCCTGCCGTCGTACGCCTGGTCCACGGCCTCGGCGCCCGGTGCGACGACCGGGGCTGCGGACTGTGCGGCAGAGCTCTTGGCGACACCGATCACGATCGCGTCGGCCCGCAGGCCGGGGACCGCGGCGGTGCTGAGAGTGAGAGCAGTCACGGTGGTGAAATCTCGCTTCCGATGTGGAGTTGCAGTGGCCGAAAGGTGTGGGTCGACCGGGCCCGGCAGCCGACCCTAAGGGCGCTGAGCGGGTGCGGTCCCGTCGGGGCCTTCCCCGGTGCGGCGAACACTCGGGACGAGACTACGCGCGTGTGTGCGTCCGCTCATTCCCGCGGGGTTCACCTTCCGGTGACGTCGCGCACTGGCCGGGGCCCCGCCGGGCGGACACGATCATCCTCGACGTTCCTGTGCCGCGGCCATGCCGCGCGGCCCGCCCCCCATGGAGGACGCCCGGTGTGAAGGCCGTCCCCGCTCGTCACGCTGCGGCGGCCCGCACCATCGTGCCCGCCTCCGACGGCGAGGCGCCGCCCGGCGGCCCCGGCCGGGCACGGCCCGGCAGTGGCAGCTCAGCGGGCGGCTCGACACCTCCGTCGACGTCCCGGTCCAGACATCGACGGCTTCGACCACTCCGCGGACACCGTCGCGAAGCCCCACCGCGACGGCCGCGAGGTCATCCGCTACCTCTTCACCGGCGCCGGGGAGGACTTCCGCCCGGACACCGGTGACTTCCCGGAGCCGGTGATCGGGCGGGGCGACGGCTGGGAGGGCGAGCGCCGGCTCGACATCCGCCGGACCGACGTACGGGAGCCGCTCACGGCGCGGCGCCTCGGCATGCGCCCGGCCGAGGGCTTCGACGCGGTGGAGCCGGACACCATGGACGGCTGCCGCAACCGCACCGGCCTCCCGCTCACCGCCGGCGACCAACTGCGCTGCGACCGCCTCGTGGCCCGGCTCGCCCGCGAGCGGGGACCGGCCGTCGGGCTGACGAACGACCTCGACCAGATCCCCGAACGGATCGGCGACTTCGACTTCGCGGCCAACGAACGGTGCGCCCGGTACGGCGGGTGCGACGGGCTGACCCCGTTCACCGAGGCGGACAAGGCCGTCTTCCACGCCGAGTACGAGCTGTCCACCGGCCGCTTCCGCGCCGACTCGCGGCGCCTGAGGCTGAGTTCGCTGCTCAAACGGTATGAACCGGACGCATGGCGTCGGGCCTGCTGAGGCTGATTCCGGTCACGGTGGTGCCCGCCATCCGGTCGGCGAGGGAGCGGCGCGCCGGGCCCAGCACGGGCAGCGCGTTGAACAGGAAGAGGGCCACCGCGATCACCCACACCAGGACCGACAGCGCGATCTGCCCCTCCACGAGCAGCACACAGGCCACGGCGTACACGGCGACGTCGGTGGCCGTGGTCACCGCCGCCCGCACCGCCGCGCGTCCGGGCAGCCGCGGAGTGATCTTCAGCCCGGTCAGCGCCTTGCCGATCGTGCGCCCGGCGAGGGCGAGGCAGGCCCACTGGTAGAGGAACGTCGCGACGATCAGCAGGCCGAAGGCCTGCTCGACGTAGAGCACGGACTTGTTCCACAGGGACAGTCCGAGGTTCTCCGAGGCGTCGACCACGTCGCCGCGTGAGGTCAGCAGGTCGAAGCCGCTGCGGGCGGCGAGTTCGGGCGCGTCGGTGACGAGCGCGGATATCCGGTTGAAGGTGAGCACGGCGAGCGCCGAGGCCAGCGCGACCACCAGTGCGAAGTCGATGAACCAGGCCAGGACACGACGGAACTTCGGCATCAACATCCCCCGATCTGTGGTGAGTTCGGCGGACACGGTAGCCGCGGGGCCTGCGGAGACGCAGAGGATCGGGGAGATCGTTTCATCCCAGTGACATCACGACCAGCGCGGTCGTCCCCGCGGTCTCCGCGAGCCCTGTCTCTTATACACA
>KL568558.1:8479-8653 GCA_000715605.1 Streptomyces speibonae
GGGTGAGGGCCAGCCGGGCCACGACGGCCGACACCACGGCCGCCGTGGCGCCGCGCGCCCAGGAGTCCCCGTACGCCTGCGCCAGCGCGGCCGCCTGGGCCAGCAGGACCAGGAGCAGCGTGATCACCCCGAACGGCCCGATGTCCGACTGCTTCATGATCCGCAGGGCGTCCT
>KL568558.1:8969-9443 GCA_000715605.1 Streptomyces speibonae
GCGCCCCCGCGCCGAGGGCCAGCAGCGCCGTCCCCGCGGCGGCGGCCGCGGCGCCGACCGCGAGCCCGGCCAGCGGGGCGCACAGCATCCCCGCGCGGGCGGCCGGCCGGTCCCAGCGGGTGACCCGGACCGGGAGCACGGTGAGCGTGCCGAACGCGAAGCGGAGGCCGTCGGCGGGGGTGGCGGGGGTGGCGGAGGGGTCGGGCACCGGCGCAGATTACCTTCCGGCCGTCGTGGCCCCGGCGGCGACCGTGGATAAAGTGCCCATATGGGACATTGGCTGGACCGGAACATCATCGAGCCGGGCAAGCTGCCGCTGCTTCTCGCGCTGTCCGCCTTCGTCCTCACCTTCGTCATCACCCGGGTCATCACCCGTCTGATCCGCGCGGGCCGGGGGCCGTTCGGCAACGTCACGGCCGGCTCGGTGCACGTCCACCACGTGGTGCCCGGCGTCATCCTCACCGTCATCGGCGG
>KL568558.1:9686-10169 GCA_000715605.1 Streptomyces speibonae
GCGGTGGCGGCCGGCCGGCACGGCTTCGGCTCGGCGGTCAGCGCGGTGCTGTTCGGCGTGGGCGCGGGGCTGGTCCTGGACGAGTTCGCGCTCATCCTGCATCTCGCCGACGTGTACTGGACCGAGGCGGGCCGCCAGAGCGTGGAGATGGTCGTCGTCACCGCCGCGCTGGTCGGCCTGCTGCTGGCCGGCTTCACGCCGTTCGGCGTCGACGACCTGACCGAGGACGAACTCCAGAACCGCGCGGGCGTCGCCGGGACCGTGGGCCTCAACTTCCTCTTCGCCCTGATCGCGCTGGCCAAGGGCAAGGCACGGCTCGCGGTCTTCGGCGTGATCATCCCGCTCGTGGCCCTGATCGGCTCGGTACGGCTGGCGCGTCCCGGGTCCCTGTGGGCCCGGCGCTTCTACCGCCACCGCCCCCGGGCCCGCGCCCGCGCCATCCTCCGCTCCTACCGCCACGACCGCCGCTGGTCCGGCCCCCGC
>KL568558.1:10408-13740 GCA_000715605.1 Streptomyces speibonae
CAGAGATGTGTATAAGAGACAGATGGAGGACTGGCTGGGCGGCAAACCGAACGCCCCCTAGGGGTGCGGGGCCGTACCGATGTGCGGTTCCGCCGCTTGGGCGCGAACGGGGGTCTGGGGACGAAGCCCCCAGGAGCGGGACGGGAAGGGGCGGCGGGGGCGGAAAACGCCCGGACGGTCACCCCCTCCTGGTCACTCGGAAGGCACCGCCTCCTCCTCCCGCACCGGCAACTCCGCCGCCAGCACCGCCGCCCCCTGCACCAAGGGCAGCGCGAGCAACGCCCCCGTTCCCTCCCCGACGGCAACCCCCTGGGACAGCAGCGGCTCCAGCGCCATCCGGTCCAGCGCCTTCGCCTGCGCGGGCTCCCCGCTCGCATGCCCCGCCAGCCACCAGTCCGGCGACCGGAACGCCACCCGCTGCGCCACCAGCGCGCACGCCGCCGTCACGACCCCGTCCAGCAGCACCGGCATCTTCCGCACCGCGGACTGCAGCAGAAAGCCGGTGATCGCGGTCAGATCGGCCCCGCCCACCGTCGCCAGCAGCCGCAGCTGGTCGCCCAGCACCGGCCGCGCCCGCCGCAGCGCGTCGCGGATCGCCGCGCACTTGCGCATCCACGCCAGGTCGTCGATCGCCAGCCCGCCGCGCCCGGTCACCACCGACGCGTCCGTGCCGCACAGCGCCGCCACCAGCACACCCGCCGCCGTGGTGCCGCCCACGCTCACATCGCCGAGCACCACCAGATCCGTACCGGAGTCGGCCTCCTCGTCGGCGACGGCCATCCCCGCGCGGAACGCCGCCTCGGCCTCCTCCGCGCTGAGCGCGTCCTCGATGTCGATGCGCCCGCTGCCCCGCCGCACCCGGTGCCGTACGACGTCCTCGGGGAGCGTGGCGGGATCGCAGTCCAGGGCCATGTCGACCACCCGGACCGGCACGCCCAGCCGCCGTGCCAGCACGGACACCGGACGGCCGCCGTCCAGCACCTCCCGCACCAGCTCCGCGGCGCTGCCCGCCGCCCGCGCGGAGACACCCAGCTCGGCGATCCCGTGATCGCCGGCGAACAGCACCACCCGCGGCCGTTCGACCGGCCGCACCGGCACCGCCGACTGCGCCGCCGCCAGCCACTCGCCCAGGTCGTCGAGGCGGCCCAGGGAGCCGGGCGGCACGACCTGGCGCTCCCGGCGCGCCTCCGCGTCACGGCGCACCCCGCCGTCCGGACGCTCGATCAGATCGGTGAAGTCGTCGATATCAAGCGAGCTCATTCGCCGAACAGTACCGGCCCTGATCGAACACCACGCGACCCCCGGTCAGCACGGTGCACCGGGTCTCACCCCCACCACGCCACCCCGGCGCCGCTCCACCCCGCGGGGCCCTCCCATACGTAACGTTTTGCTCGGATTGCCGGACATCGTCCGCGCCGTACGCCTCACGCCGGGAGCCGCCCATGTCCGCACCCCCCTCAGACGCCGCGATCCCCGCCCCCCACGGCTCCGCGCGGGTGCACGAGCCGCGCCGCGCGGACTGCCCCTGGTGCGGCTCCGCGCGGCTGCGCAACCGGCTGAGAACCGGCGACCTGCGCCGGCACCGGCCCGGTCTGTTCACCGTCGACGAGTGCCGGGACTGCGGCCACACCTTCCAGAACCCCCGCCTCACCGCCGAGGGCCTCGCCTTCTACCGGCGGGCCGTGCGCGGCGCCCCCCGCGACCCCGCCACCGAACGCGTCCTCGCCCTGCACGCCGTCCGGCACCGCCGCCGCGCCGCCGCCCGCGCGATGCTGCCCTTCGGTGAACCGGAGAGCTGGCTGGACGTCGGCACCGGACTCGCCCGCTTCCCGCAGACCGCGCGGGAGTTCTTCCCGTACACCGCCTTCGACGGCACCGACCTCACCGCGCGCGTCGAGAAGGCCCGTGTGCTCGGCCGGGTCGAGGAGGCGCACATCGGGCCGCTGACCGACCCGAAGGTCATGGCCCGGCTGGCCGGACGCTACGACGTGGTCAGCCTGCTGCACCACCTCGAACACACCACGGACCCCCGGGCGGAGCTCCACGCGGCGCTCGAGGCCCTGCGCCCCGGCGGCCATCTGCTCATCGAGACCCTGGACCCGCGCTGCGCCTTCGCCGCCCTCTTCGGCCGCTGGTGGCTGCCCTACGACCAGCCCCGCCGGCTCCATCTGCTGCCCCGGCACAACCTCCGCGCGGAGCTGCGCGCACACGGCTGCACGCTCGTCACGGACGGGCACCGCGCGGCGCACGTACCGCACGACCTGGCCGGCCTGACCGCCCTCGCCCTCTCCCACGCGCTGCCCGCCCCGGACACCCCCTGGCGTGCCATCCCGCCGGCCCCGTTCCAGCGGCACCTGCGCCGGGTGCTGCTCCGCGCGGGCGCCCCGCTGGTGGTCGCCGCGGCGACGGCCGACCTGGCGCTCGCGCCCCTGGTGCGGCACACCCCCTTCGCCAACGCCTACCGGATCATCGCGCGGAAACCGCGGTCGCCGCAGCGCTGACCCCGGCCCGGGTCACCCGCGCAGCACGACCGCCTGGCCCGCCACCACCAGCAGCACCTGCTCGCACTCCTGTGCGAACGCGGTGTTCAGCCGTCCCAGTTCGTCCCGGTACCGGCGGCCGGACGCGGTGGCGGGCACGATGCCCGAGCCCACCTCGTTGGACACGGCGACCACCGTCCGCCGGGTCTCGCGCACCGCCTCCGTCAGCGCCCGCACCCGCTCGCGCAGCTCCCGCTCCCCGCCGTCCGCCCACTCGGCGTCGTCCCACGCCCCCACGGAGTCCATCGCGTCCGTCAGCCACAACGACAGACAGTCCACCAGCAGCGGAGGGCCGTCGTCCTTCAGCAGCGGCACCAGGTCACACGTCTCCGTGGTCCGCCACGAGCCCGGTCGCCGCTCCTGATGCGCCGTCACCCGCGCCGCCCACTCGGTGTCCCCGTTGCGCGACCCGCCGGTCGCCACGTACAGCACCTCCGGATACGACTCCAGCCGCCGCTCGGCCTCCACCGACTTGCCCGACCGCGCCCCGCCGAGCACCAGGGTCCGGCGGGGCACATCGGGCACGTCCTCGTAAGCGCCCACCTCCAGCGCGGTCCCGTCCGGCACGGCACGCGTCCCGGCCGCCGCGAGCCGGCGCCGCAGTTCGCGGCCCGGCGGCACGTCGTGGTCCAGATGCACGGCGACGACATCCGTGGTCGGGCCCACCGCGCCCACCTCCCGCAGCCGCGCCAGCGCGTCCGGGCGCCCCACGACGTCCAGCAGCACCATCGCGTACGGCTCGGCCGGCTCCTCGAGACCGGCCGGCGCCCCGCCCGGCGGCAGGTACAGCAG
>KL568558.1:13874-14639 GCA_000715605.1 Streptomyces speibonae
AGGTACAGCAGCCGCTGCCCGTCCGCCCCGGTCACCGCGTAGCCGGTGCCGGGCGAGTCCAGCGCCACCGCCCGCACCCGATGGCCCGTCAGCAGCGCCAACTCCCGTCCGTCCGGCACCCGGCCCGGCTGGGGCAGCCCCGCCGGGACCTCGACCGCCGGGCCGTCGTGCGGGTGCGAAAGCAGCACCTGGCGCACGCCGGCCAGCGAACGCCCCGCGCGGGCGGCCGCGAAGGCCGCACCCGGCGTGAGATCGAGCAGCAGCGCCCCGTCGACGAGCACCGAGGTGGCCGCGCGCGCGTCGGTACCGAGCGCGGAGGCGCACGCGGCGCAGGGGCAGTCGGGGCGGGGGAGTCCCGCGGGGGCGCCGGTGCCGAGCAGTGTCAGTTCCACGCCCCGATTCTCACCTGCGCCCCCAGCCGATGCGCGTCCGACTACGCTCTGGGGCAGGAGCCGGACCAAGATCCGGCTTCTGTCGTGCAGCGTGGTCATACCGATGGAGGCGTACATGGCGGCATGGACGTGGCGGTTCGAGAAGGCCGACGGGACGGAGGTCGAGCCCGCGGTGCCGCCGGAGGAGTTCTCCACCCAGGGGGACGCCGAGTCCTGGATCGGTGAGAACTGGAAGGCCCTGGCGGAGGGCGGCGCCGACCAGGTCCGGCTGCTGGAGGACACGACGGAGATCTACGGCCCGATGAGCCTGCACGCGGAAACAGACCCGGAACCGGAGGCGGAAGCCCCGGAAGAGGCGTAAGCCCTCCGGGAG
>KL568558.1:14901-16971 GCA_000715605.1 Streptomyces speibonae
GGCGCGGGCCGTACCGCTGTGCGGCTCCGCCGCGTGGGCGCGAAGGGGGCCCGGGGGCGAAGCCCCCAGGGACGGGAAGGGGCGGCGGGGGCGAAGAACGTGGTGCCGGCCGACCCGCCCGAGGGTCAGCCGCGGACTCCGCACAGGTGGAGCAGGGACGCCACCCCCCGGTAGGGATCCGTCCGCCCCGCCCGAGCCTCCACCGCGAGCAGCGCGTCCAGATCGGACCGGACCCCCGCGTCGTCCGCCACCGCGTCCGTGAAGACCCGCACGCCGTACCAGGCGTGCAACGGCGCCCCGATCCCCGCCAGCGTCGACGTCAGCCTCTTCAGCCCGTACGCCGCCGCCCCCGTGGAGAAACCCGCCAGCGCCCCCGCCCAGTCCCCGGACATCCCCGCCCGCATCGCCGCCGCGTCCCCGTTGGGCACCAGCAGGGACAGCATCCCGCCGTGCGCCAGCATCCGGGCCACCCCGGCCAGCAGCGCGTCGGGCTGCTCCTCGACGTCCATGAGCACGCCATGACACAACACGACGTCGAAGCTGCCCGGCAGGAAGTGCACACCGGTGTCCCCGGCCTGCCCCTCGACGATCCGCATCCGCTCCCGGATGCCCTCCGGCTCCCCGGCAAGCGTCTCCCGCGCGGTGGCGATCAGCGCCGCGTCCTGTTCGACACCCGTCACGTGGTGACCGGCCCGGGCCAGCCGGAGCGCCTGCGCGCCCCGGCCCATGCCCACGTCGAGCACCCGCAGCCGCCGCCCGACCGGGAAGCGCCCGACGATCTGCTCCTCCAGCTGGTGGGCCACCAGCCTCTGCCGGACGACGTCGCGCAGACCGCCGAGCCCGCTCAGCCGGTCCGGTGCCGCGCCGTCGGCGAACGGCGTCGTGCTCAGGGCCGCTCCCCGCGCTTGACCTGGGGCTTGGGCAGCCGCAGCCGGCGCATCTGGAGCGAGCGCATCAGGGCGTAGGCCACGGCACCGCGCCGGTTGTCGTCGGGGAAGCGCTCGGCCAGCCGCTTCTTCAGCCGGAACCCGGTCACGATCGAGTCGAGCACGATCATCACGATGACCACCAGCCACAGCAGCAGCGCGGCGTTCTGCAACTGGGGCACCTGGACCATGCTCAGGACCAGGATGACCACGGCCATCGGCAGGAAGTACTCCGCGATGTTGAACCGCGCGTCCACGTAGTCACGCGCGAACCGGCGCACCGGTCCCTTGTCACGGGCGGGCAGATAGCGCTCGTCGCCGCTGGCCAGTGCCTGGCGCTGACGCTCCAGCGCGGCACGACGATCCGCACGCTGCCGCTTGGCGGCCTCCTTGCGCGTCATCGACGTATTGGCCACACTGCGGCGCTGCGACTGGGCCACGCTGCGCTTGGGTGTGGGACGGCCCTTGGGGGCCTCCGGGTGACGGGTCTGCTTGGAGCCGGTCACCGTCGCCTCGTCGGCGACCGGTGCCTTCTCTTCCTTGGCACGGCTACGGAACACAAAACCCAAGGGTACGGGGTGGCCGGGGTTGGGCCCCAGCCCCGCGGGGAACGATCCGGCAACACCGGACGTCTCCAATAGGACAGAGGGGACGTAGTGGGGAGTCTCCGGGCCGTCCGGCCTGGCGACACCGGGGGCCACCTACTCCTCACGCCGGATCGCAAGAGCAGTCAGTCGTCCTTGGGGATGAGCGCATCCGTCCCCGAACAGTGCGGTAATGGATGCAGGGCCCGTACTGTGGGTTCTGTTGCAGTCGCTGGAGCTGGAGTCCGTCAGAAGGGGGCGCGCGAAGCCCATGAGCGGTGTCATGAAGCGTATGGGGATGATCTTCCGCGCGAAGGCGAACAAGGCCCTTGACCGGGCCGAGGACCCGCGCGAAACCCTCGATTACTCGTATCAGAAGCAGCTGGAGCTGCTCCAGAAGGTCCGCCGGGGCGTCGCCGACGTGGCGACCTCCCGCAAGCGCCTTGAGCTCCAGCTCAACCAGCTCCAGTCCCAGTCGGGCAAGCTGGAGGACCAGGGCCGCAAGGCGCTCGCGCTCGGCCGTGAGGACCTGGCGCGCGAGGCGCTCTCCCGCCGTGCCG
>KL568558.1:17135-19243 GCA_000715605.1 Streptomyces speibonae
CTCGGCCGTGAGGACCTGGCGCGCGAGGCGCTCTCCCGCCGTGCCGCGTTGCAGCAGCAGGTGACGGACCTGGAGACCCAGCACGCCACGCTCCAGAGCGAGGAGGAGAAGCTCACCCTCGCGGCCCAACGCCTCCAGGCCAAGGTGGACGCCTTCCGCACCAAGAAGGAGACCATCAAGGCCACGTACACCGCCGCCCAGGCGCAGACCCGGATCGGCGAGGCCTTCTCCGGCATCTCCGAGGAGATGGGCGACGTCGGCCTTGCGATCCAGCGGGCCGAGGACAAGACCGCCCAGCTCCAGGCGCGGGCCGGTGCGATCGACGAACTGCTCGCCTCGGGCGCCCTCGACGACCAGTCCGGGATGCACAAGGACGACATCCAGGCCGAGCTGGACCGGCTCTCCGGTGGTACGGATGTGGAGCTGGAACTGCAGCGGATGAAGGCCGAGCTGGCCGGAGGCGGCACCGGTGACCGACAGGCCATCGAGGGCGGCGACACCGCGCAGCAGCCCCAGCAGCAGCGTCAGGACACCCCGCGCTTCGACAAGCAGTAGCCCACGCCGAGGAGGGCGACATGATCGTACGGATCATGGGGGAGGGGCAGGTCACGCTCGACGAGAGCCGGCTCGCCGAGCTGAACAAGCTCGACGAGGAACTGCTCGCCGAGATGGAGAACGGCGACGGGCCGGGCTTCCGCGCCACCCTGAAGGCGCTGCTGGCCAAGGTCCACGAACTCGGCGAGCCGCTGCCGGACGACGTGCTGGAGCCGTCCGACCTGATCCTGCCGTCCCCCGACGCGACGATCGAGGAGGTCCAGGAGCTCCTGAGCGACGACGGCCTCATCCCGGGAGCGCCCTGAGCGCTCCCAGGACCCGCATGCGTCCCCCGGCGCCGAACGCCCGGGGGTGCGCGCTCTCACCCGGTCGGCCCAGGCCCGGCTACCGTGAAGAGCCGTGAGCACCCTGACACGCGCCCGGTGCCGGCTCCGGGCGCACCCCTTCGCGCTGGACGCCGGTATCGCCACCGGCGTCCTCGTGTGCATGATCGCCGGATCCTTCGTCGCGCCGCACGGCCCCGACGACGTCAGCTGGCAGCTGCGCACCCCGGACCCGCTCAGCCTGGTCCTGATGACCCTCGGCGCCGCCGCGCTCATCTTCCGCCGCCGCGCCCCCCGCACGGTGCTCGCCCTGGCCGGCGTCGCCTCCGTGGCCGAGTCCGTCACCGGCGACCCCCGCGCGCCCGTCGTCATGTGCGCCGTCGTCGCGCTCTTCACCGTCGCCTCCGCCACCGACCGCCACACCACCTGGCGGATCGGCCTGCTCACCATGACCGTCCTCACCGGCACCGCGATGGCCGTCGGCCCGCTGCCCTGGTACGCCCAGGAGAACGTGGCGATCTTCGCCTGGACCGGCATCGGCGCCACCGCCGGGGACGCCGTACGCAGCCGGCGCGCCTTCGTCCAGGCGATCCGCGAACGCGCCGAACGGGCCGAGCGCACCCGCGAGGAGGAGGCCCGCCGCCGGGTCGCCGAGGAACGCCTGCGCATCGCCCGC
Source organism: Streptomyces speibonae (assembly GCA_000715605.1). Taxonomy (GTDB): domain Bacteria; phylum Actinomycetota; class Actinomycetes; order Streptomycetales; family Streptomycetaceae; genus Streptomyces; species Streptomyces speibonae. The sequence goes on from KL568558.1 coordinate 18,690, forward strand.
GATCTGCACGACGTGGTCGCCCACCACATCGCCCTGGTCAACGTGCAGGCCGGGGTCGCCGCCCACGTCATGGACAAGCGGCCCGACCAGGCCAAGGAGGCCCTCGCCCATGTGCGCGGGGCCAGCCGCTCCGCGCTGGAGGAACTGCGCGCCACCGTCGGACTGCTGCGCCAGTCCGGCGACCCCGAGGCGCCCACCGAGCCCGCCCCCGGCCTGGACCGCCTCGACGAACTCGCCGGGACGTTCCGCAGCGCCGGACTGCGCGTCGAGGTCGCCCGCGCCGACCAGGGCACCGAGCTCCCCGCCGCCGTCGGCCTGGCCGCCTACCGGATCGTGCAGGAGGCCCTGACCAATGTGCAGAAGCACGCCGGCACCGAGGCGCGGGCCGAGGTCAGCGTCGTCCGGGTGGGACCGCACATCGAGATCACCGTCCTCGACGACGGCAGCGGCGGCGACCACGACCCGGCCTCCGGCGGCGGACACGGCCTGCTCGGCATGCGCGAGCGCGTCACCGCCCTGCGCGGCACCCTCACCACCGGTCCCCGCTACGGCGG
>KL568558.1:19458-21143 GCA_000715605.1 Streptomyces speibonae
AGATGTGTATAAGAGACAGGTCAAGACCCGCACGTCCGCGGCCGAGGACGGCCGCGCGTGACCACCGCGCCGCTGGAGCCCGTATGACGATCCGTGTCCTGCTCGCCGACGACCAGGCGCTGCTGCGCAGCGCCTTCCGGGTGCTCGTCGATTCCGAGCCGGACATGGAGGTGGTCGGGGAGGCCTCCGACGGGGCGGAGGCGGTTCGGCTGGCCCGGGAGCGCCGCGCCGACGTCGTGCTCATGGACATCCGGATGCCCGGTACCGACGGGCTCGCCGCCACCCGCATGATCGGCGCCGACCCCGAACTCGCCGGGGTCCGGGTGGTGATACTGACGACCTTCGAGGTCGACGACTACGTGGTGCAGTCGCTGCGGGCCGGCGCCTCCGGCTTCCTCGGCAAGGGATCCGAACCCGACGAGATGCTGAACGCCATCCGCATCGCCGCCGAGGGCGAGGCACTGCTGTCCCCGGCGGCCACCAAGGGCCTGATCGCCCGCTTCCTCGCCCAGGAGGGCCCCGGCGGCGACGGCGACCCGGCCCGCGCCGAACGGCTCGAGTCGCTCACCGTGCGCGAGCGCGAGGTGCTGGTCCAGGTGGCCGGCGGGCACTCCAACGACGAGATCGCCGAACGCCTCGGGGTCAGCCCGCTGACGGTGAAGACCCACGTCAACCGCGCCATGGCCAAACTCGGCGCCCGCGACCGGGCCCAGCTGGTGGTCACCGCCTACGAGTCGGGGCTGGTCCGTCCGAGGGTGGAGTGACGGCGGTGGGGCATACTGCGTCGGGAGTATGCGCCACATAAGGAAATGGACCTCGGGTCTACGGATCGGCCCTCCGCGATGCCCCAGGGTGTAGTCGGGCGCCCACTCGCGCGCGCGTCCGCTCCCCGGACTTCTGCCGCTCCACGGAAAAGAGACCCTGACCATGTCCTGGCTGTCCAGATTCAGCCTCGCCCAGCGGGCGCTGATCGGACTGATGTCGATCATCGCGCTCGTCTTCGGGGCGATCGCGATACCCCAGCTCAAGCAGCAGCTGCTGCCGACCATCGAACTGCCCATGGTGTCCGTGCTCGCGCCGTACCAGGGCGCGTCCCCGGACGTGGTCGAGGCGCAGGTCGTCGAACCCCTCGAGGACGCTCTGGAGGGCGTCGACGCCATCTCCGGCGTCACCTCGACGGCGAGCGAGGGCAACGCCGTGATCATGGCGTCCTTCGACTACGGCAACAACACCCAGCAGCTGGTCGCCGACGTCCAGCAGGCCGTCAACCGGGCCGGCGCCCGCCTCCCGGACGCCGTCGACCCGCAGGTCATCGCCGGGTCCACCGACGACATCCCGACCGTGGTGCTCGCCGTCACCTCCGACAAGGACCAGCAGGCGCTCGCCGACGAGCTGGACCGGACCGTCGTCCCCGCGCTGGAGAGCATCGACGGCGTCGGCCAGGTCTCGGTCGAGGGCGTGCGCGACCTCCAGGTCACCGTCACCCCGGACACCGCGAAGCTGACGAAGGCGGGTCTGACCACCCAGTCGCTCACCCAGGCCCTCCAGGCCGGCGGGGCCACCGTCCCGGCCGGCTCCTTCGACGAGGACGGCGCCAACCGCACCGTCCAGGTGGGCGGCGGATTCACCTCGCTGGAGCAGATCGAGGACCTGATGGTCACCGGCGGGCCCGGCAAGGCCGAGCC
>KL568558.1:21335-23429 GCA_000715605.1 Streptomyces speibonae
GGCCGAGCCGGTCCGCCTCGGCGACGTCGCCACCGTGACCCAGGAGGAGGCCAGGGCCGACTCCCTCACCCGCACCAACGGCAAGCCCAGCCTCGCCGTCATGGCGACGATGGACCACGACGGCAGCGCCGTCGCCATCTCCGACGCCGTCCAGGACAAGCTCCCCGAGCTGCGCGAGGACCTGGGCGCCGGCTCCGACCTCACCGTCGTCAGCGACCAGGGCCCGGCCGTGGCCAAGGCCATCGACGGCCTGACCACCGAGGGCGCCCTCGGTCTGCTCTTCGCCGTCCTGGTGATCCTGGTCTTCCTGGCGTCGGTGCGCTCCACCCTCGTCACGGCCGTGTCCATCCCGCTGTCCGTGGTCCTCGCCCTGATCGTGCTGTGGACGCGCGACCTGTCGCTGAACATGCTGACCCTGGGCGGCCTGACCATCGCCATCGGCCGGGTCGTGGACGACTCGATCGTCGTCCTGGAGAACATCAAGCGGCACCTCGGCTACGGCGAGGAGCGCCAGGAAGCGATCATGAAGGCGGTGCGCGAGGTGGCCGGCGCGGTCACGTCCGCCACGCTCACCACGGTCGCCGTCTTCCTGCCGATCGGCCTGGTCGGCGGCATGGTGGGCGAGCTGTTCGGCGCGTTCAGCCTCACCGTCACCGCCGCGCTGCTGGCGTCCCTGCTGGTGTCGCTGACCGTCGTCCCGGTGCTGTCGTACTGGTTCCTGCGCGCCCCGAAGGGCACGCCCGAGGACGCCGAGGAGGCGCGCCGCCTCGCGGAGGAGAAGGAGGCCAGGAGCCGCCTGCAGCGCGGGTACCTCTCCGTGCTGCGCTTCGCCACCCGCCGCAGGCTGTCCAGCCTCGCCATCGCCGTCGTCGTGCTGATCGGCACGTTCGCGATGGCGCCGCTGCTGAAGACGAACTTCTTCGACCCGGGCCAGCAGCAGGTGCTCACCGTCCGTCAGGAGCTGAAGCCCGGCACCAGCCTGTCCGCGACCGACGCCCAGGCCGAGAAGGTCGAGAAGCTGCTCTCGGACACCGAGGGGGTCAAGGACTTCCAGGTGACGATCGGCTCGTCCGGCTTCATGGCGGCCTTCGGCGGCGGCACGGACACCAACCAGGCCACCTACCAGGTGATGCTGGAGGACGACGCGTCCTCCGACGACGTCACGGACAGCATCCAGCAGGGCCTGAAGAAGCTCGACGGCATCGGCACGACCACCGTCGCCGCCGGTGACGGCTTCGGCAGCCAGGACCTCAGCGTCGTCGTCAAGGCGGCCGACGCGCAGGTGCTGCGCAAGGCGGCGGACCAGGTCCGGGACGCGGTCGCCTCCCTGGACGACGTCACGGACGTCACCAGCGACCTGGCGCAGAGCGTGCCCCGCATCTCCGTGACGGCGAACGACCGGGCCGCCGAGGCCGGGTTCAACGACCAGACCCTCGGCGCGGCCGTCGCCCAGGCGGTGCGCGGCGTCCCCGCCGGCAAGGCCGTCCTCGACGACACCGAGCGCGACGTCGTCATCCGCTCGGCGAAGCCGGCCACCACGGTGGCGGAGCTGAGGAACCTGCGCCTGGGCCCGGTGAAGCTGAGCGACGTCGCCACCGTCGAGCTGGTGGACGGCCCCGTCTCCATGACCCGCATCGACGGCCAGCGCGCGGCCACCGTCACCGCGACGCCGACCGGTGACAACACGGGCGCGGTGGGCACCGAGCTCCAGCAGAAGATCGACGGGCTGACGCTGCCCGCGGGCGCCACGGCGGAGATCGGCGGCGTGACCGAGGACCAGGACGAGGCGTTCCTCAACCTGGGCCTGGCGATGCTGGCCGCGATCGCGATCGTCTTCATGCTCCTGGTCGGCACCTTCCGCTCGCTCGCCCAGCCGCTGATCCTGCTGGTCTCCATCCCGTTCGCGGCGACCGGCGCGATCGGTCTGCTGCTGGTCACCGGCACACCGATGGGTGTCCCGGCGATGATCGGCATGCTGATGCTGATCGGCATCGTGGTCACCAACGCGATCGTGCTGATCGACCTCATCAACCAGTACCGCAAGCAGGGGTACGGCGTCGTCGAGGCCGTGCTGGAGCTGTCTCTTATACACAT
>KL568558.1:23721-23987 GCA_000715605.1 Streptomyces speibonae
TCGCCCAGCCGCTGGCCGTGGTGGTGATCGGCGGTCTGATCACGTCGACGCTGCTGACCCTGCTGCTGGTGCCGACGCTCTACGCGATGCTGGAACTCCGCAAGGAGCGGCGCGCGAAGAAGCGGGCGGCCAAGCGGCAGGACCGCGAGACCGAGGTGCTGGAACCGGCCGGCGCCTGACACGCACGGCGAAGGCCCGGTCCCGCGGGGACCGGGCCTTCGTCATGCCCGTGCGGCGGAAGGCCGCCTGCGGCAGCGGTCTACGGC
>KL568558.1:24246-26202 GCA_000715605.1 Streptomyces speibonae
AGCATCCGCTCCAGCGCCAGCTTCGCGAACGCCTCCGTCTCCTTGTCCACCTCGATGCGGTTGACCAGGTTGCCCTCGGCGAGGGACTCCAGGGCCCACACGAGGTGCGGGAGGTCGATGCGGTTCATGGTGGAGCAGAAGCAGACCGTCTTGTCGAGGAAGACGATCTCCTTGCCCTCGGGAGCGAAACGGTTCGCCAGGCGCCTGACCAGGTTCAGCTCGGTGCCGATGGCCCACTTGGAACCGGCCGGGGCCGCCTCCAGCGTCTTGATGATGTACTCCGTCGAGCCGACGTAGTCCGCGGCGGCGACGACCTCGTGCCGGCACTCGGGGTGCACCAGGACGTTCACCCCCGGCATGCGGTCGCGCACGTCGTTGACCGAGTCGAGGTTGAACCGGCCGTGCACGGAGCAGTGACCGCGCCACAGGATCATCTTCGCGCCGCGCAGCTCGTCCGTGGTCAGCCCGCCGTTCGGCTTGTGCGGGTTGTAGACGACGCAGTCGTCCAGGGACATGCCCATGTCCCGCACCGCCGTGTTGCGGCCCAGGTGCTGATCGGGCAGGAACAGCACCTTCTCGCCCTGCTCGAAGGCCCAGTCGAGGGCGCGGCGGGCGTTGGAGGAGGTGCAGATGGTGCCGCCGTGCTTGCCGGTGAAGGCCTTGATGTCGGCGGAGGAGTTCATGTACGAGACGGGGACGACCTGCTCGGCGATCCCGGCCTCGGTCAGCACGTCCCAGCACTCGGCGACCTGCTCGGCGGTGGCCATGTCGGCCATGGAGCAGCCGGCCGCGAGGTCGGGCAGGACGACCTTCTGGTCGTCGCCGGTGAGGATGTCCGCCGACTCGGCCATGAAGTGCACACCGCAGAAGACGATGTACTCGGCCTCCGGGCGCGCGGCGGCGTCCCGGGCCAGCTTGAAGGAGTCGCCCGTGACGTCGGCGAACTGGATGACCTCGTCGCGCTGGTAGTGGTGGCCGAGTACGAAGACCTTGTCCCCGAGCTTCTCCTTCGCCACGCGGGCGCGCTCCACCAGGTCCGGGTCGGACGGGGAGGGGAGGTCGCCGGGACACTCCACACCGCGCTCGCTCTTCGGGTCGGCCTCACGGCCGAGGAGCAGCAGGGCGAGGGGCGTCGGCTGTACGTCGAGCTCCTGGGTCTGGGCGGTGGTCACGGCACGCACCCTTTCTGTTTCTGGCGACTTCTCGTCGAAATGACGCTATCTATCATAACCGGTTCACGTCACTTTGACGACGGCCATAGCGTCCATGTGACGTGAATCCCGGCGGGCGCCCGTTCATTCCCCGAAGGCCCCACAAGGGCCGGTTTCCGCTCCGCACCGCGTGTGCGAGCATGAAGAGCGAGGCGAGGAAATCACGCGCCCGGCCCGGAATGAATCCGCGGTCCCGCCGGTTGCAACCGTCGGCAAGCAGTCTCCGTACAACCCGGGAGAGATGTAGATGTCCGTATCGGACGAGACCACCACCGTCACCGACGGCATCATCCTGACCGACGCCGCCGCGTCCAAGGTCAAGGCCCTGCTCGACCAGGAAGGCCGTGACGACCTCGCCCTGCGCGTCGCCGTCCAGCCCGGCGGCTGCTCCGGCCTGCGCTACCAGCTCTTCTTCGACGAGCGCTCGCTCGACGGCGACGTGGTGAAGGACTTCGGCGGTGTGAAGGTCGTGACCGACCGCATGAGCGCCCCGTACCTGGGCGGCGCCACCGTCGACTTCGTCGACACGATCGAGAAGCAGGGCTTCACGATCGACAACCCGAACGCCACGGGTTCCTGCGCCTGCGGCGACTCCTTCAGCTGAGCCGGGGTCCTTCCCAGGCAGCGCCGTACGAAGGCGGCGGCCCCCATCCGGTGGGGGTCGCCGCCTTCGGGCTTCTCCGTCCGTCCGCTCCTACCGGGTCGGCGGCGCCGGCAGCCGGGCGCCGTCCTTGTGCAGCGGCAC
>KL568558.1:26364-27977 GCA_000715605.1 Streptomyces speibonae
GGCTCGCCGTCGGCGTCCACCACCTCGCGGTCGCCGAGCGGCGCGTCCAGCCGCACCGTCTCCTGGTACTGCTTGGCGATCAGGATGCACACCTTGTCCGGCCACGGCGTCTCGGTCACCCGCACCGTCACCCGGTCACCGCTCTCGCGCGCCGTCACCTTGTAGTCGGCGCACACACCGCCCGTGAAGACCACGGTCAGCTCGTCGCCCGCGGCGGTGTACCCCTCCACGCCGACCTCCCGCGTCGACGGCGCCCCGGTCGGCTCGTCACCCGGCTGCGAGGGCCGCTCACTCGCCTCACCGGACGGCGGCCGCGGGGCGAGGAACTCCGGGTCGACCGCAGGATGCGTCACCGTGAACGCCTTCTGCGCGGCCGCCGGGCGCACCTCGAACAGCCACGACGGCACCAGGGCGGGCCGCCCGTCCACGGAGTGCGCGGCCAGCCCGAACACCGCGGTGCCGACCTCGACGGTGTCCCCGGCCGGCTTCGTCGCCGGACCGCACTCCTCCTGCTGCCGGTCCTCCTCCAGCGGTACGGAGGTGGCGCAGCCGCCGATGTCCGCGGTGCGCCCGGCGCCCGGCGCCGCGTTCATCAGCTCCAGCGCCTCCTCGGCCTCCACCACGGGGTAGACGTCCCCCTTCACCGGCTCCGCGAGCCGGCCGTTGGCGCCGACCACCTCGCCCGAGGCGCCGACGACCACGCCGGTCGTCCAGCCGTACGTCGGCAGCCCGCCGACCTCGGGATCGGCGTTCACCACGCGCTTGCCGCCCGTGATCCGGCTCGCGTCCAGCTTCGCGTCGTCCTGCCCCGCGGCCTTCAGCACGGGCGCGGCGGCCTTCCTCGCGGCGGCCTCGCTCACCACCGGGCCGTCACCGCCGGACGGCTTGCAGGTGGCGCCCTTGCAGTTGTCGGTGCCGGGGGTGTTCCGGCTGAACGTCCACGACCCGGGGGCCGCCCGGTCCACCCGCAGCGTGGGCCCGGAACCGTCCTGTCCGCCGATCCGCCAGGCCCCGCCCTGCGCCACCGGCTTGCCGTCGAGCCCCAGCGCCTTCGCCAGCGTGCGCACCTGCTGCTCGGTGATCTCCCCCCGCGCCCGGTACACCGGAGCGGAGCCGGGACCGTCCGGGAGTGCGCCGGCTGCGCGGTAGGTGACGCCGTACGGGTTCGGCTCGCCCGGCGCGATGCCGTTCGCGGTCGCCTCGGAGGGGCCGTCGAGGGCGAGCGGCGGGGGAGTGGCGTCGCCGTTGGCGCCCGGGACCGTACCGCCGTCCCCGGAACCGCCGACGGCGTCGGCGGCCAGGTAGGCCCCGCCCCCGCCGATGAGCAGCACGGCGGCGGCCACGGAGGCGATCAGCGCGGGGGAGCGCCGGCGGGCCGGGCCCTCGGCGGGTTCCCCACCCGGACGGTGTCCGTCGCCGGCGTCGCCGCTGTCGCCGGCCGGGTGCTGTGCGACGACGGGCTCGTCGTCGGCGGGTTCCGGACGGGGCTCGGGAGTGTCTTCGGGAGTGCCGTCGGGGGTGTCCCCGGTGCGCTCGTCGGGGCGCCGCCCGGCGGGCTTGTCGGCCTGGTCATCGGTCCCGTCCTCGGCCTGGCCATCGGTCCGGTCCTCGGC
>KL568558.1:28191-28622 GCA_000715605.1 Streptomyces speibonae
CGGTCCGGTCCTCGGCCTGGCCATCGGTCCGGTCCTCGGCCGGCTCCTCGGGCCGGTCCGTGGCGTGGTCCGCGGGGCGGTCCTCGGCGGTGGCGTCCGGGGCGGTTCGCTCCGGCTCCCCCGTCCTGTCCGAAGCGCCCCCCGTGTCGCGCGTGCTGCCGGCGGCGGCGCGCGCCTCGGCGTCGTCGTGGTCGGGTCGCTCGGTGTTCACCGCATCGCTCCTTCAGCTGCACAACTGTCCCGGTAGACCCATGCCCGGTCACACCGGAGCTGGAGAAGGGTCGTACCCCGCATCCCCTTTACGAGGGACAGCGATGGGACGCAGCGGGGGAGCGCACGGTTCCCGGGCGCCGCCTCAGTCGCCGTACTCCGACATCGCGTCCAGCAGCCGGGCCGACGACGGCGGCACGCTCACGCCGTGGATCAAGGAC
>KL568558.1:28817-33574 GCA_000715605.1 Streptomyces speibonae
CGCTCACGCCGTGGATCAAGGACGGCGGCACCGGGCGGGCCGCCGGCCGCTCCGGCGCCGTCCAGTGCGGCACCATCCGTGCGCAGTCGCCGCGCAGCGACGCCAGACCGCTTTCCGGGTCGACGGGAGCGGGGGCGTGGACCTTGAGGTTCGTCATGTCGGCACCGTACGCACGGCGAAGGTCACGGAGAAAGATCTACTATCGGGTAGTTTTGGCTGCTTCTACGGGTCGTCCCCACCCGGTAGCGTGAAGTGTCAATCCGCCTCCCCCAGGAGAATCCACGCCGTGCGCATCGCAGTCACCGGCTCCATCGCCACCGACCACCTCATGACCTTCCCCGGCCGCTTCGCCGACCAGTTCGTCGCGGACCAGTTGCACACGGTCTCGCTGTCCTTCCTGGTCGACAACCTCGACGTGCGCCGGGGCGGTGTGGGCGCGAACATCGCCTTCGGAATGGGCCAGCTCGGCACCCGCCCGATCCTCGTCGGGGCCGCCGGCTTCGACTTCGACGACTACCGGGCCTGGCTGGACCGGCACGGCGTCGACACCGACTCCGTCCGCATCTCCGACACCCTGCACACCGCGCGCTTCGTGTGCACCACGGACGCCGACCACAACCAGATCGGCTCCTTCTACACCGGTGCGATGAGCGAGGCCCGGCTGATCGAGCTGAAGACGGTCGCCGACCGCGTGGGCGGCCTCGACCTCGTCTCCATCGGTGCCGACGACCCGGAGGCCATGCTGCGGCACACCGAGGAGTGCCGTACGCGGGGCATTCCCTTCGCCGCGGACTTCTCGCAGCAGATCGCCCGGATGAACGGGGAGGAGATCCGGATACTGCTGGAGGGCGCGACGTACCTCTTCTCCAACGAGTACGAGAAGGGGCTCATCGAGACGAAGACCGGCTGGAGCGACGCGGAGATCCTCGAGCGGGTGGGGCACCGTGTCACCACGCGCGGTGCGCACGGGGTCCGTATCGAGCGGGCCGGCGAGGAGCCGGTCGAGGTCGGCTGCCCCGACGAGGAGCGCAAGGCCGACCCGACCGGCGTGGGCGACGCCTTCCGCGCGGGGTTCCTGTCCGGGCTGGCGTGGGGGGTCTCGCTGGAGCGGGCGGCGCAGGTGGGCTGCATGCTGGCGACGCTCGTCATCGAGACGGTGGGTACGCAGGAGTACCAGCTGCGCCGGGGGCACTTCATGGAGCGCTTCATGAAGGCGTACGGGGACGAGGCGGCGGATGAGGTGCGGGCGCACCTGAGCTGAGCGGACCCCTGGCGGGTGCGGTGCCGTGACGGCTGCGGGTGCGTGGGGGCTGGTCGCGCGGTTCCCCGCGCCCCCAAGATGCGGGGTTCCCTGCGGCGCTGGTCGGGTCGTGACCCGTGTGGTCCGGCCGTGCGCGTTTCCTCGCGCCCCCAGGGCGCGCGTTTTCCTCGCCCCTGGTTGGGTTGTGGCTCGCGTGGCCCTGGTGTGCGCGGTTCCCCGCGCCCCCGAGATGCGCGGGTCAGCGTGTCGCTGGTTGGGGCGTGGGCCGTGCGTCCCTGGGGTCAGGTGGTGCGGCGGATCAGGTAGGCCGTGCCCTTGGGGGCCGGTTCTTCGCCCAGGTACTGCTGGCCGCGCATCTCGCACCAGGCCGGGATGTCCAGGCGGGCCGCCTCGTCGTCGGACAGGACGCGGACCGTGCCGCCCACCGGGACGTCCCCGATCACCTTGGCCAGCTCGATCACCGGGATCGGGCAGCGCCGGCCCAGCGCGTCCACCACCAGCGCGTCGTCCCGCTCCCGCGTCACCACCTCCGCCGTCGACGCCGGCGCCCCCAACTGCTCGCGCACCCGCGCCACCACCCCCGGCAGCACGGACAGGAACCGCTCGACGTCCTCCTCCCGCGTCCCCGGCGGCAGCGAGACCCGGACGTTGCCCTCGCTGAGCACCCCCATCGCCTTGAGCACATGGCTCGGCGTCAGCGTGCTGCTCGTGCACGACGACCCGGAGGACACCGAGAAGTCCGCCCGGTCCAGCTCGTGCAGCAGCGTCTCCCCGTCGACGTACAGACAGGAGAAGGTGACGATCCCCGGCAGCCGCCGCCGCGGATCGCCGACCACCTCCACGTCCGGCACCAGCCCGGGCACCCGCGCCCGGATCCGCTCCGTCAGTTCCCGCAGCCGCGCCGCCTCCTCGGCCGCCTCCGCCCGCACCGCCCGCAGGGACGCCGCCGCGGCCACGATCGCCGGCAGGTTCTCGAACCCGGGCGCCCGCCCCGACTCCCGTTCGTCGCGCGGTCCCTGGGGCGCGAACCGCACCCCCTTGCGTACGACGAGCAGCCCCACCCCCGACGGCCCGCCCCACTTGTGCGCGCTCGCCGTGAGCAGCGACCAGTCGCCCTCCACCGGCCCCCAGCCCAGCGACTGGGCCGCGTCCACCAGCAGCGGGACCCCCGCCGCCCGGCACGCCTCGGCCACTTCGGCCACCGGCTGCACGGTCCCCACCTCGTGGTTGGCCGACTGCAGACACGCCAGCGCGGTGTCCGGCCGCAGCGCCTCGGCGTACCCGGACGGATCCACCGCCCCCGTGCGGTCCACCGCGACCTCGGTCACCGACCCCCCGGCGGCCTCGTGAACTTCCGCCGAATGGAGCACAGAAGAGTGTTCGACCGCGGACACGATCAGGTGACGCCCGGCGCGCCGTCGCCCCGCCAGCGCCCCCGCGATCCCGGAGTGCACCGCCCGCGTACCGGACGGCGTGAACACCAGCTCGTCCGGCCTGCACCCCACCGCCTCCGCGGCGGCCTCCCGCGCCGCGTCCAGCAGCAACCGCGCCCGCCGCCCCTCCTTGTACAACCGCGAGGGATCCGCCCACCCCTCGTCGAGAGAGGCCATCAGCGCCTGACGGGCCACGGGATGAAGAGGAACTGCGGAAGCGGCGTCGAAGTACACACCCCTACGCTAAGCGGGCCGAAGGGGCGCGAGGAACTGCGCGGGCGACCAAGGCGGTCCCGCGGCCGCGAAACAGCGCGAACCCCCGGTCGATGAGGCGCTCGGTGTAACGCGCGGCGCGTATGGCCCCCCTCCTCGCAACGCCCCGAAACGCGTCGGCTAGGGTTTGGTCCGCATAAACATCCAAACCCCTGCCCGACGCAGGGCGGCGACCGACCAGCGAGAAGGCCGCAGCCGAACCGCGCGGGCGAGACTCTCGGGAAGGCGCTACGTGAGTCCCAACGGCTCCGACCTCCCCCACGGCCCGAAGGGCGTGGGAGGTACCCCCATGCCGCGGCGCCCGATGCGGCGGAAGCTGCTGCAGGCACTGACCGCGGGCCTGGTCCTCGCGACCGCCACCGGTTGCACTTGGGAGGACTTCCCCCGCCTTGGTATGCCCACCCCCACCACGGAAGAGGCTCCGAGGATCCTCTCCCTGTGGCAGGGGTCCTGGGCCGCCGCGCTCGTCGTCGGCGTTCTGGTGTGGGGCCTGATCCTGTGGAGTGCTTTCTTCCACCGGCGCAGCCGCACCAAGGTGGAGGTCCCTCCGCAGACCCGGTACAACATGCCCATCGAGGCGTTGTACACGGTGGTTCCGCTCATCATCGTCTCGGTGTTCTTCTACTTCACCGCGCGCGACGAATCCGAGCTGATGAAGCTCGAGAAGAGCCCCGACGTCACCATCAACGTGGTCGGCTTCCAGTGGAGCTGGTGCTTCAACTACGTCGAGGACGTCGAGGGCTCCACGGGCGACGCCAAGACGTCCAAGGAACTCGAGGCGATCTCGGACCAGTACAAGAACGCCTTCCCGGCCGACGCCGGCGGTGTCTACGACTGCGGTGTCCCCGGCACCCGGAACCCGCAGACCAACAACCCGGGCCCCACCCTGTGGCTGCCCGAGGGCAAGCGGGTCCGCTTCGTGCTGACCTCGCGTGATGTCATCCACTCCTTCTGGGTGGTGCCGTTCCTCATGAAGCAGGACGTCATCCCCGGCCACCCCAACGCCTTCGAGGTGACCCCCAACCGTGAGGGCACCTTCCTCGGCAAGTGCGCCGAGCTCTGCGGCGTCGACCACTCCCGGATGCTGTTCAACGTGAAGGTCGTCTCCCCCGAGCGTTACGAGCAGCACCTGAAGGACCTTGTGGAGAAGGGGCAGACCGGTTACGTGCCCGCTGGCATCTCCCAGACGGAGCACGAGAAGAACCGGGAGGCGAACATCCTGTGAGCATCCTCAACGAACCCCAGGGCGCCGAGGCGGCAGGGTCCCACTACCAGGACGAGCTGCCCGTGCGGCGTCAGAGCCGCGGCGAAGTCGTCGTCAAGTGGCTGACGACCACGGACCACAAGACGATCGGCACGCTGTACCTGGTGACGTCGTTCGTGTTCTTCGTCATCGGTGGCGTCATGGCCCTGGTCATGCGCGCCGAGCTGGCCCGCCCGGGCCTGCAGATCGTGTCGAACGAACAGTTCAACCAGGCGTTCACGATGCACGGCACGATCATGCTGCTGATGTTCGCGACGCCGCTGTTCGCCGGATTCGCCAACTGGATCATGCCGCTGCAGATCGGCGCGCCCGACGTGGCGTTCCCGCGGCTGAACATGTTCGCCTACTGGCTGTACCTCTTCGGCTCGCTGATCGCGGTCGCCGGTTTCCTCACGCCGGACGGCGCGGCCGACTTCGGCTGGTTCGCCTACTCCCCGCTGTCGGACGCGGTCCGCTCGCCGGGCATCGGCGCCGACATGTGGATCATGGGTCTGGCCTTCTCCGGCTTCGGTACGATCCTCGGCTC
>KL568558.1:33781-34059 GCA_000715605.1 Streptomyces speibonae
CGGTCAACTTCATCACCACGATCATCTGCATGCGCGCTCCGGGCATGACGATGTTCCGCATGCCGATCTTCACCTGGAACGTGCTGCTGACCGGTGTGCTGGTCCTGCTCGCCTTCCCGGTCCTCGCCGCCGCGCTGTTCGCGCTGGAGGCCGACCGCAAGTTCGGCGCACACATCTTCGACTCGGCCAACGGCGGAGCACTGCTCTGGCAGCATCTGTTCTGGTTCTTCGGCCACCCCGAGGTGTACATCATCGCGCTGCCGTTCTTCGGCATCGTC
>KL568558.1:34356-34491 GCA_000715605.1 Streptomyces speibonae
ATCCCGGTCTTCTCCCGCAAGCCGATGTTCGGCTACATGGGCCTGATCGGCGCGACCATCGCGATCGCGGGTCTGTCGGTGACGGTGTGGGCGCACCACATGTACGTCACGGGCGGTGTGCTGCTGCCGTTCTTC
>KL568558.1:34757-44383 GCA_000715605.1 Streptomyces speibonae
TCCTTCATGACCTTCCTGATCGCGGTCCCGACCGGTGTGAAGTTCTTCAACTGGATCGGCACCATGTGGAAGGGCAGTCTCTCCTTCGAGACACCGATGCTGTGGACGCTGGGCTTCCTGGTCACCTTCACCTTCGGTGGTCTGACCGGCGTCATCCTGGCCTCGCCGCCGCTGGACTTCCACGTCTCCGACTCCTACTTCGTGGTGGCCCACTTCCACTACGTGGTGTTCGGCACCGTGGTGTTCGCGATGTTCGCCGGCTTCCACTTCTGGTGGCCGAAGTTCACCGGCAAGATGCTCGACGAGCGGCTCGGCAAGATCACCTTCTGGACGCTGTTCATCGGCTTCCACGGCACCTTCCTCGTCCAGCACTGGCTGGGTGTCGAGGGCATGCCGCGCCGGTACGCCGACTACCTGGCGGCCGACGGCTTCACCGCCCTGAACACGGTGTCCACGATCGCCTCGTTCCTGCTCGGCCTGTCGCTGCTGCCGTTCTTCTACAACGTCTGGAAGACCGCCAAGTACGGCAAGCCGGTCGGCGTCGACGACCCGTGGGGCTACGGCCGCTCCCTGGAGTGGGCGACCTCCAGCCCGCCGCCCCGGCACAACTTCATCACCCTGCCGCGCATCCGCAGCGAATCGCCGGCGTTCGACCTGCACCACCCGGAGATCGCCGCGCTCGACGAGCTCGAGAACGTCGGTCACGGTGAGAAGGCCCTCTCCGGCGGCAAGGAGGCCGGCAAGTGAAGATCCAGGGCAAGATGTTCATGTGGCTGAGCCTCTTCTTCCTGCTCGTGGCCGCGGTCTACGGCGTATGGTCGAAGGAGCCGGTCGGCACCACCGCCCTCTTCCTGGCGTTCGGTCTGAGCATCATGATCGGCTTCTACCTGGGCTTCACCGCCCGGCGGGTCGACGTGGGCGCGCAGGACAACAAGGAAGCGGACGTCGCGGACGACGCCGGCGAGGTCGGGTTCTTCAGCCCGCACAGCTGGCAGCCGCTGTTCCTCGGCCTGGGCGCCGCCCTGGCCTTCATGGGCGTCGCGATCGGCTGGTGGCTGATGTACTTCTCGGCCCCGCTGCTCCTGCTGGGCATCTGGGGCTGGGTCTTCGAGTACTACCACGGTGAGAACCGCACCCAGTAGCACGCCGCACGGCACTCAGGGGCCCGGACACTCCGTCAGGAGCGTCCGGGCCCCCGCTTTTCCCCCGGGTCCTCACCCGTTCGGGCCGTCCAGTGAGCCAAGCCCCGCGCCGCTTCCTAGCGTGAGGCCATGAGACACACCACGTCCCCCCGTGCCACGGGCGCCCGCCGGATCCGCCTCGCCGGCCGCGCCCTCCTGGTGATCGCCCTCGGCGGCGCGGGCGTCACCGGCTGCTCCTCCGACGGCGATCCGCTGTCCGCCGAGCCGTACGACGCGGCGGACCAGATCTCCTTCAGCGTGTCCGCCGACGGGGGCAAGCCCGCCGACCCCGACAAGCCCCTGGAGATCGTCGCCGAGGACTCCGACGGGCGGATCACGGACGTCACCGCCGTGGACGCCACAGGACGCCACCTGGCGGGCGAACTGGCCGCCGACGGCAGCAGGTGGCACAGCACCACCCCGCTGGCCGCCGGCGCCCAGTACACGGTCCGGGTGAGCACCGAGGACGAGGACGGCGCCCCCGGCCGCAAGGTCATCACCTTCACCACCGGCCGGCCCGCCGCCGCCAAGAAGCTGGCCGTCACCTTCGGGCCCGAGGCGGGGACGTACGGCGTCGGCCAGCCCGTCACCGCCGAACTGAACGAACCCGTCAAGGACCCGGCCCAGCGCGCCGTCGTGGAACGCGCCCTCAAGGTCACCTCCACGCCCGCCGTGACCGGCACCTGGCACTGGGTCGACGACAAGAAGCTGCACTACCGGCCCAAGGACTACTGGCCCGCCCACGCCACCATCGAGGTCCGCAGCGATCTGGAGGGCATCAAGGTCGGCGACCGGCTCCGGGGCGGCACCGCCAAGCCGCTGACGCTCCGCACCGGTGACCGGGTCATAGCCCTCACCGACGCCGCCGCGCACCAGCTGACGCTCTTCAAGAACGGCGAGGAGATCAAGAAGGTCCCGGTCACCACCGGCAAGCCCGGCTTCGAGACCCGCAACGGCGTCAAGGTGGTGCTCGCCAAGGAACCCTTCGTACGCATGCGCAGCAGCACCGTCGGCATCGCCGAGGGCTCGGCGGAGTCGTACGACCTGGACGTCCGCTTCGCCACCCGGGTGACCTGGAGCGGCGAGTACGTGCACGCCGCCCCGTGGTCCGTCGGCTCCCAGGGCTACGCCAACGTCAGCCACGGCTGCGTCGGCATGAGCACCGCCAACGCCGAGTGGTTCTTCGACACCGTCCGCCAGGGCGACATCGTCGAGGTGGTCAACTCGGCCGGCGACACGATGGAACCCTTCGGCAACGGCTTCGGCGACTGGAACCTCGACTGGCCCAAGTGGCAAGCGGGCAGCGCCCTCACCACCAACAAGACCCCGGGCACGGCCGACCGGGCCCGCCTGAGGCCGCAAACCGTTTAGGACGCCTCGGGGGCAGCCCCTCAGGGGCGCGGGCCGTATCGACGAACCGAGCTCCTAGGCGCTCTGCAACCGCTTCTCCCGCAGCAGGGACGCCAACGCCGACGCGAACTCCACCGGCTCGACCGGCAAGGTCACCGCCGCCTCCGCCCGGCTCCACGTCGCCAGCCACGCATCCTGCGGACGCCCGATCAGCAACAGCACCGGCGGCGCGTTGAACACCTCGTCCTTGATCTGCCGGCACAGCCCCATGCCCCCCATCGGCACGGCCTCGCCGTCCAGCACGCACACGTCGATGCCGCCCTGCTCCAGCTCCGTGAGGACGGCCGCGTGCGTGGCGCACTCCACGAACTCCACTACGGGCACGTCCGGGGCCGGCCGCCGCCCGGTGGCGAGGCGCACCTGCTCCCGGGTGTTGGCGTCGTCGCTGTAGACCAGCACCGTGGCGGTCGCCTGCATTGTTCCTCCACGCGTCAGAAAGAGGGCACGGCTCTGTCGGGAACTTCGGGTACCGATGGCGCGGATGCTACCCCCTCCCACCGCTTGTCAACACTGGTTCGGACACCTCTTCGACAGGGGGCGCCGAGTGCCCCGGATGGGCCATCCGGGCAGTCCAGGAGGGGGGAACACACCGAACGGCACCCCCGGGAGTGAGGGCGGGATAAGCGACCGACATAATGTCGGCGTGGCGACAGCAACGACAGTAGACACCGGGCACGCGCACCCGTCGGTCAACCGACCGAACCTCACCAGCGTCGGAACCATCATCTGGCTGAGTTCCGAGCTGATGTTCTTCGCGGCCCTCTTCGCGATGTACTTCACCCTGCGATCGGTGACCGGACCCGACTTCTGGTCGGAGAAGGCCGACCTGCTGAACTTCCCGTTCGCGGCGACGAACACCACGATCCTGGTGCTCTCCTCGCTCACCTGCCAGCTCGGCGTCTTCGCCGCCGAGCGCGGTGACGTGAAGAAGCTCCGGATGTGGTTCATCGTCACCTTCATCATGGGCGCGGTGTTCATCGGCGGCCAGATCTTCGAGTACACGGAGCTGGTCAAGCACGAGGGCCTGTCCCTCTCCTCCGATGCGTACGGCTCGGCCTTCTACCTGACCACCGGCTTCCACGGGCTGCACGTGACGGGCGGTCTCTTTGCCTTCCTGCTGGTCCTGGGCCGGACCTACGCGGCCCGGAGGTTCACGCACGACCAGGCGACGGCGGCCATCGTCGTGTCCTACTACTGGCACTTCGTCGATGTCGTCTGGATCGGCCTCTTCGCCACGATCTACATGATCAAGTAGCGGGACCGCATCCGCGCGCGCTGGAAGCAGCGCACCAACCAGAAGCATCGACGCAGAAGATCCTGACACCGGGGTAATCCGTGAAAAAGCTCTCCGCACGACGACGCCACCCGCTGGCGGCGCTCGTCGTCCTACTCCTCGCTCTGGCATGTACCGGGGGGCTCTACGCCGTGTTCGCACCCGCGGACAAGGCGCAGGCCGAGGAAACCGCCCAGTCCCTGACCGTCGAGGAGGGCAAGAAGCTCTACGCGGTCGGCTGCGCCAGCTGCCACGGCACCGGCGGTCAGGGCACCTCCGACGGTCCGAGCCTGGTGGGCGTGGGCGCCGCCGCGGTCGACTTCCAGGTGAGCACCGGCCGTATGCCGGCCGCCACCTCGCAGTCCGCGCAGGTCCCGGCGAAGCCGGCCGTCTACACCCAGGCCGAGATCGACCAGCTGGCGGCGTACATCGCCTCCCTGGGCGCCGGCCCGGCCGTCCCCACCGAGGAGCAGTACGGCCCCGAGGGCGCCGACGCCGCCAAGGGCGGCGAGCTGTTCCGCAACAACTGCGCGCAGTGCCACAACTTCACCGGCAAGGGCGGTGCGCTCACGCACGGCAAGTACGCCCCGAGCCTCGAGGACGTCGCGCCGAAGCACATCTACGAGGCCATGCTCACCGGCCCGCAGAACATGCCCTCCTTCCCGGACAGCACGCTGTCGGAGCAGAACAAGAAGGACATCATCGCGTACCTGCACGCGGTCAACAGCGATGAGTCCGAGAGCCCCGGCGGCCTCTCCCTCGGCGGGCTCGGCCCCGTCTCGGAGGGTCTGTTCGCGTGGGTCTTCGGACTGGGCGCGCTGATCGCGGTCGCCGTCTGGGTCGCCGCTCGGACCGCAAAGGCCAAGAAGTCATGAGTACCCAAGACATTCCCGAAGAGAACCTGCCCGCAGCGCAGGACACCGCCCTCGGCGCCGTAGAGGCGGCGGACGAGAAGAACCCGTTCGCCGACCCGGGCCTGCCGCCGCACGAGCCCCGCGTGCAGGACATCGACGAGCGGGCCGCCAAGCGGTCCGAGCGCACGGTCGCCCTGCTGTTCACGCTGTCGATGCTGGCCACCGTCGGCTTCATCGCCGCGTACGTGACGATCCCGGTCGACGAGTCGGTCTTCATCTGGCCCATCGGCCACATCAGCGCGCTGAACTTCGCGCTGGGCATGACCCTCGGCGTCGCCCTGTTCGCCATCGGCGCCGGCGCGGTCCACTGGGCGCGCACGCTGATGTCGGACCACGAGCTCGCCGACGAGCGTCACCCGATCGAGGCCTCCCCCTCGGTCAAGGCGAAGGTCATGGACGACTTCCGCCAGGGTGCCAAGGAGTCCGCGCTCGGCCGCCGCAAGCTGATCCGCAACACGATGTTCGGCGCGCTCGCCCTGTTCCCGCTCTCCGGCGTGGTGCTGCTGCGTGACCTCGGGCCGCTGCCCGGCACCAAGCTGCGCCACACCCTGTGGTCCAAGGGCAAGCTGCTCGTCAACATGAACACCAACGAGCCGCTGCGGCCGTCGGACCTCATCGTGGGCTCCCTGACCTTCGCCAAGCCCGAGGGCCTGGAGGAGCACGACCACGGCTTCCAGACCGAGATCGCCAAGGCCGCACTGATGCTGGTCCGCATCCAGCCGGACGACATCAAGGACAAGCGGGCGCTCGAGTGGTCCCACGAGGGCATCCTCGCGTACTCGAAGATCTGCACCCACGTCGGTTGCCCGATCTCCCTGTACGAGCAGCAGACGCATCACGCGCTGTGCCCCTGTCACCAGTCCACCTTCGACCTCGCCGACGGTGCCCGGGTCATCTTCGGTCCCGCCGGTCACGCCCTGCCGCAGCTGCGCATCGGCGTGAACGACGAGGGCTACCTCGAAGCGCTCGGCGACTTCGACGAGCCCGTCGGTCCTGCCTTCTGGGAGCGCGGATGAGTACCACAACGACCCCCGAGTCCCGCTCGCGCGGGAAGGCACCGGCCGGCGAAAAGGTCGCCGACTGGGCTGACGGCCGGCTGGGGATCTACTCCCTGGCCAAGGCCAACATGCGGAAGATCTTCCCCGACCACTGGTCGTTCATGCTGGGCGAGGTCTGCCTCTACAGCTTCCTCATCATCATCCTCACGGGTGTGTACCTGACGCTGTTCTTCCACCCGTCGATGAACGAGGTGGAGTACCACGGCAGCTACGTGCCGCTGCAGGGCCAGCTGATGAGTGAGGCCTTCAAGTCGACGCTGGACATCAGCTTCGACGTCCGTGGCGGTCTGCTCATCCGGCAGATCCACCACTGGGCGGCCCTGGTCTTCCTGGCCGGCATGTTCGTGCACATGATGCGCGTGTTCTTCACCGGCGCGTTCCGCAAGCCGCGTGAGATCAACTGGCTGTTCGGCTTCCTGCTGTTCGTCCTGGGCATGTTCACCGGTTTCACCGGTTACTCGCTCCCGGACGACCTGCTCTCCGGCACCGGTATCCGCTTCATGGAGGGCGCGATCCTGTCCGTGCCGATCGTCGGCACGTACATCTCGTTCTTCCTCTTCGGCGGCGAGTTCCCCGGCGACGACTTCGTGGCCCGGTTCTTCTCGATCCACGTCCTGCTGCTGCCGGGCATCATGCTCGGCCTCGTGGTGGCGCACCTGATCCTGGTCTTCTACCACAAGCACACGCAGTTCGCGGGCCCCGGCAAGACCAACAAGAACGTCGTCGGCATGCCGCTGCTCCCGGTGTACATGGCCAAGGCCGGAGGCTTCTTCTTCCTGGTCTTCGGTGTGCTGGCGGCCGTCTCGGCGATCGCCACGATCAACCCGGTCTGGAACATCGGCCCCTACCGGCCCGACATGGTCTCCACCGGCGCCCAGCCGGACTGGTACATGGGCTTCTCCGAGGGCCTGATCCGTGTCATGCCGGGCTGGGAGATCAACTTCTGGGGTCACACGCTCGTCCTGGGTGTGTTCATCCCGCTGATGATCTTCCCGCTGGTCCTGGTCGCCATCGCGGTGTACCCGTTCATCGAGTCCTGGATCACCGGCGACAAGCGCGAGCACCACATCCTGGACCGCCCGCGCAACGCCCCGACCCGCACCGCCTTCGGCGTCGCCTGGATCACGCTGTACTTCGTGCTCCTGGTCGGTGGTGGCAACGACATCTGGGCCACCCACTTCAACCTGTCGATCAACGCCATCACCTGGTTCGTCCGGGTCGCGTTCTTCGTGGCGCCGGTCCTGGCGTTCGTGGTCACCAAGCGGATCTGCCTCGGCCTGCAGCGCCGGGACAAGGAGAAGGTGCTGCACGGCCGCGAGTCGGGCATCATCAAGCGCCTGCCGCACGGCGAGTTCATCGAGGTGCACGAGCCGCTCAGCCAGGAGCAGCTGTACACCCTCACCGCGCACGAGCAGCCCCAGCCGCTCGAGCTCGGCCCGGAGGTCGACGAGAACGGCGTCCGGCGCAAGGTGAAGATGACCGAGAAGCTGCGCGCCAAGCTCAGCAAGGGGTACTACGGCCCGGAGTCGCAGATCGCGAAGCCGACCGTCGAGGAGTACAAGGAGATCACGAGCGGCCACGGCCACCACTGATCGCCCGCAGCACCTCACCCCAGTCGCCACACGACGGCGAAGGGCCCCCGTCCGTTCTTCGGACGGGGGCCCTTCGCCGTCCCCGGAGCTGGATAGGGTGGAGCCCCGGGGGCCCTTGCGGTCCCCGTGACCCCCGGAACTCATCCACGACCCATCAGGAGCGGCCATGAGCGCTGTGACCCCCGCTGGAGGCGACACCGCGGCGGGCCGCTCCTGGCCCGCCCTGCTGAACGGACTGCTGGACGGCCGGGACCTGTCCGCCGACGACACCGCCTGGGCGATGGACCTGATCATGCGCGGCGAGGCGACCGACGCGCAGATCGCCGGCTTCGCGGTCTCCCTGCGGGCCAAGGGCGAGACGGTCGACGAGATCACCGGCTGTGTACGGGCGCTGTACGACCACGCCAACGTCATCGAGGTGCCCGGTGCGACGGTCGACATCGTCGGCACCGGCGGCGACGGCGCGAAAACGGTGAACATCTCCACGATGTCCTCGATCGTGGTGGCCGGCACCGGCGCGAAGGTCGTCAAGCACGGCAACCGCGCCGCGTCCTCGGCCTCCGGCGCCTCCGACGTCCTGGAGAAGCTGGGCGTCAACCTCGAACTGACCCCGCGCCGGGTCGCCGAGGTCGCCGAGGAGGCCGGCATCACCTTCTGCTTCGCGGTGAAGTTCCACCCCGCGCTGCGCCACGTCGCCGCCGCCCGCGGCCAGCTGGGCATCCGCACGGTGTTCAACTTCCTCGGCCCGCTGGCCAATCCGGCACGGGTCAAGGCGCAGGCGGTCGGGGTCGCCGACGCCCGGATGGCCCCCATCATGGCGGGCGTGTTCGCCGGACGCGGGCACTCCTCGCTGGTGTTCCGCGGCGACGACGGCCTGGACGAGCTGACCACCACCGCCACCTCCAAGGTGTGGGTGGTCCGCGACGGCACGGTCGACGAGCAGACCTTCGACCCGCGCGACGTCGGCCTCGACCTCGTGCCGGTCGAGGCCCTGCGCGGCGCCGACGCCTCCTACAACGCCGAGGTCGCCCGCCGGCTGCTGGACGGCGAACAGGGCCCGGTGCGGGACGCGGTCCTGCTGAACTCGGCGGCCGCCCTGGTCGCCCTGGAGCCCGGCTCCGGCACCCTCACCGAGCAGATCCGCGCGGGCATGGCGAAGGCGGCCGAGGCCATCGACTCGGGGGCCGCCAAGCGGGTCCTGGAGCGCTGGGTGGCCGTCAGCAACACCTAGGCGCTCCCCACCGGTGGGACGGTCGGATGTCCCGCGATCCGGACACGGGTTGCGGGACATCGATCACCTCACGTATTTTCCTGGCAGGTCATGAGCGACAGCCATCAGGCCCCGGCCGGCTGTCCGGCAACCCTCCGTCCGTGGCGGGGTGCCCCGGGTGAAGACCAGGCCGTGAGCAGCAAGGCCCACGGCAAGCGCGGACCCCTCGAAACACCAGGGGTCCTGGTCGTCGAGGAGCTTTCCGTGAGCAAGCGAATGCGCTAGGGCTGCCGAGCCCCGCCTCCGCACACCCTTTTCCCTCCTCCTCCGCGCTCGAGCGCGGAGTACCGCGCCCTGCCGTGCCGTACCCGCTCGCGCGAGGATTCCGCCTGCCCCACGGGAGTTCCGTCATGTCCGTCTCCGCCGCCTCCGCCGTCGCCGCCGACCCGTCCCTGTCCTGTCCGCTGCCCGTGCTCGGCCGGGACGTCACCGTCCCGCTCGTCACCGGCGGCGAGGTCACCTACGCCGCCCTCGACTACGCTGCCAGCGCGCCCGCCCTCCAGCGCGTGTGGGACGACGTGGCCGCCTACGCCCCCTACTACGGCAGCGTCCACCGCGGCGCCGGCTACCTCTCCCAGCTCTCCACCGACCTGTTCGAGGCCGCCCGCAGGACCGTCGCGGAGTTCCTCGACTGCCGCGACGGCGACCAGGTGGTCTTCACCCGGTCCACCACCGACTCCCTGAACCTGCTCGCCGCGGCGCTCCCCGACGGCTGCGAGGTCTTCGTCTTCGAGACCGAGCACCACGCCTCCCTGCTGCCCTGGCGCGACACCCGCGTCACCTTCCTCGACGCCCCGAGCAGCCCGCGCCGGGCCGTGGAGACCCTCGAACGTGCCCTCGCCGCCCGGGACCCGCACGGCCCGGCCCTGGTCTGTGTCACCGGCGCCTCCAACGTCACCGGTGAGCCTGTCTCTTATACACATCTCTG
>KL568558.1:44571-49440 GCA_000715605.1 Streptomyces speibonae
GTGGCCGGTACGGGAGCTGGCCGCCGCCGCCCACGCGCACGGCGCGCGCATCGTGCTGGACGCCGCCCAGCTCGCCCCGCACCACGCGGTGAGCGTGACCGGCCTCGACGTCGACTGGGTCGCCTTCTCGGGGCACAAGCTGTACGCGCCCTTCGGCTCCGGTGTGCTGGCCGGACGCGCGGACTGGCTGCGCGCCGCCGAGCCCTACCTCGCGGGCGGCGGGGCCAGCCGCACGGTCACCCGGCGCGCGGACGGGGGAGTGGACGTGGAGTGGCACGACGGCGCCGCCCGCCACGAGGCCGGCTCGCCCAACGTCATCGGTGCCTACGCCCTCGCCTCCGCCTGCAAGGCGCTCACCGAGGCCGGTTTCGACACGCTGGCCGCCCGCGAGGAGCGGCTGATCCGCGCGGTGCGCGAGGGGCTGGCGGACGTCCCCGAGGTGCGGTTCCTCTCCCTCTTCGGGGACGACGCCCCGCGCGTGGGGGTGCTGTCGTTCGTCGTCGAGGGCTGGAACAGCTCCCACTTCGCCGCCGCGCTCTCCGCGGAGTACGGCATCGGCGTACGGGACGGCCTGTTCTGCGCGCACCCGCTGGTGCGGCGGCTGCTCGGCAGCGATCCGGGGGCGCGGGGGGAGTGCGGGGCGCCCGAGGCGGCGGCGCCGGGGAAGACGTCCCTGAACGCGATCCGGGTCAGCTTCGGCGCGGGCACGCCGGACGAACACGTGGAACGCTTCGTACGAGCGGTACGCGAACTCGTCCACGAGGGCGCCCGCTGGACCTACCACACGGAGGAGGGCCGCTGCGTACCCAATCCTGCCTGAGGCGCTCCAGCCCGTCCGGCGTGTGAGGACGAGGCCCGGAGGGCCGACAGGGGGTCCGGGGGCACAGCCCCCGGGTTCGGGACGGGAAGGGGTGGCGGGGGCGAGAGAAATCCCTCAGCTGTCCAGGCCGATCGCGAACGCCGCCTCCAGGTCGTGCTGGGAGTACGTGCGGAACGCCACATGCGTGTCCGTCCCCTCCACCCCGGGAATCTTGCTGATCCGCCCGGGGATCACCTCGGCCAGATCCTCGTGCTCCCGCACCCGCACCATGGCGATGAGGTCATACGTCCCGGTCACGGAGAACACCTCGCTGACACTGTCCAGCGCGGCGATCTGCTCCGCGATCTCGGGAATCCGGTCCACGCTGGTCTTGATGAGGACGATCGCGGTGATCACGGCTGGTTCTCTCCCTCGGGGGCCGGAGCAGGGACGGACGCGGACTTCACTGTAGTCGCCCCGCCCCGGCACACCCACGCGCAGCCGAAGCCCAGCCCGAACCCCACCAGGTGCGCCAGATACGCCACCCCGGGCCCGTCGGCCGCCCGGCCCGCCGCCGCCCACTGCAACGCCGCCCAGAACGGCAGCACCACCCACGCCGGCAGGCGCACCGGAAGGAAGAACAGGAACGGCAGAAGACTGGTGACCCGCGCTCGCGGGAACAGGAAGAGGAACGCGCCGAGCACCGCCGAGATCGCACCGGAGGCCCCGACCAGGGAACGCTCGGAGTGGGCATGAGCGGCTGCGTACCCCAGCAGCGCCAGATACCCGCACCCGGCGTAGCAGAGGGTGAACCGCACCCGGCCCAGCCGGGCCTCGGCCATCGCCCCGAAGACGTGGAGGAACAGCATGTTGCCGAGCAAATGCACCCAGCTCCCGTGCACGAACAGCGCCGTGGCCGGGGTGAGGACGGCCCAGGGGGACCCTTCGAACAGGTCTGCGGGGATGACGCCCCAGCGCCGGAAATAGGCCCGTTGCGCCGCCAGCAGTTCCTCCCCGGACCCGTGGGCCGGGTGGAGTCCGGAGGCCGGGCCGATCAGGAAGACCAGGCAGCACAGCACGATGAGGGTGCGGGTCAGCGGCGCGGAGGTGCCCCGGACCGCCGTGGCAGCCGACGCCCACCAGTTGCGGATCATGACCACAGAGCATGACGCAACCGGACGCAACCGCCCATACCGCCTCGCCGCCATGGACGGGCGGGCGGCGGGGACCCGCCAGGCCGTAGGGTTACGTGCCACACGCATCGGACGGTCGGTGCGTCACGGACACTGGAAGGAAGGCGAACAGCCACGATGACGGTTCCTCTGCCGACCGCCTCGACGCGGTGGCGCTGCTCCCTCTGCGGCAATCTCACCCGCTTCGACGTGACCCGCTCGTCGAAGGTCGTCGAGTACGTCCACCTCGACCTGGCCGGAGAGCCCAAGGTCGAGGAGCGCAAGGTGCTCGATGAGACGATCGAGTCGGTGCGATGCCGCTGGTGCAACGCCGTGGACCAGGTGGAACTCGTGGACAGGCCGGGCGCCGGCTCCTGAGACAATGGGGTCCCTCCCGCTCGAGCGACATCGAGAGCGGGGAGGGCCCCGCTGACGGCGACCCCACGCGGGGCCGCGCACAGGCATTGGGGTGTGACGGATGGTGGAGACCACGGGCGGGGGGCCGCAGGACGGCGCCGCCGAGGTGCTCGACCGTCCGCTGCCCGACGGAGTGCGCCGCCGGGTCATCCAGATCGTCGCCGACGGCTTCGGCGGCCTCACCGTCGCCGAGCTGCCCACCCAGCTGAGGCAGTACGCCCGGTTCGCCCCCAACCGCCGCGCCAAGTTCGCCGGCAACGCCATGGCGGCGGCACTGGAGACCGATCCGCTGTTCCGGCAGCGCATCGGGGAGAAGCTCAGAGAAGCGCAGCCGGAACTGACCGGCGCCCTCGACTCCGGCTCCCCGCCGCCGGCGGCGGACCCGCTCGACGTGGCGGCCGCGGCCTATGTGCTCCGCCCGCCCGGCTGGGTCAAGCTGGTGACCGCCGCCGGCGAGGAGGCCCAGCGCGCCGACGCCGAACGCGCCGACGAGGAGACCCGCGCCGAGCTGGAGCGGCTGCGCGGCGAACTCGCCCGGGCCCGCGAGCACACCCGGTCCGAGACCGAGCGGCTGCGTGCCGAGCTGGACGCCGCGAAGAAGGAGACCGAGTCGCTGCACCGCAAGCTGCGCTCCGCGCACAGCGACATCAAGCGCGGCGAGGCCGCCCTGCGCAAGCTGCGGGGCGAGATGGAGTCGGTGCGCGCCGAGGGCCACGCCCAGGTGTCGGCCGCCGAGAGCGAGAGCCGGAGGCTCAAGGCGCGGCTTGGTGAGACCGAGGCCGCGCTGGAGGCCGCGCGCCGGGCCGCGCGCGAGGGCCGCAGCGTCGAGGACATGCGGGTACGGCTGCTGCTGGACACCGTGCTGGACGCCGCCCAGGGCCTGCGGCGCGAGCTGGCGCTGCCTCCCGTGTCCGTCCGCCCCGCCGAGACCGTGGACGCCGTGGAGCCGGGGCGCATGACCCCCAAGGACATCGCCGCCCGCGCGCTGTCCGAGGACGACCCGGCCATCCTGAACCAGCTGCTGGCGCTGCCGCAGGCCCATCTCGTCGTCGACGGCTACAACGTCACCAAGACCGGCTATCCCCAGATGCCCCTGGAGAAGCAGCGGCTGCGCCTGCTGGGCCAGCTCGCCCAGCTCGCCGCCCAGACCGGCGCCGAGGTCACCTGCGTCTTCGACGGGGCCGAACTGGCCGCCCCCGTGCTGCTGGCGCCGCCGCGCGGCGTGCGCGTGCTGTTCTCCAAGCCGGGCGTCACCGCCGACGAGCTGATCCGCCAGCTGGTGCGCGCGGAGCCGCCGGGACGGCCCGTCATCGTCGTCTCCACCGACCGGGAGGTCGCCGACGGCGTCGCCCGCGCCGGCGCACGCCCCGTCGCATCGGCGGTGCTCCTCAAGAGGCTTTCCTAGTATCTGATTCACATCCGTCCCCCGTGCAACGTAACGGATCTATGCCCGAATTGACGGAACCGTCACGCAACGTAGCGTCAGTCGGACGTCACTGCAGGTGAGTTGAGGCCGAATAAACCCGCTGTAACGAAGATTTTGTGTCCGGGGATTTGAACTGATCACAAGAACATCACTAGGGTCTGCCTTCGAACCCGCGCTCGCGCGATCACTCTTCGAGAAGGAGTTCGCCTCCGTGGCGTCCCACCGTCGTCCCAAGCAGCCGAGTCGTGCACGCGTGACCGTGCTCACCACCGCTGCCGCAGCTGCCGTCGTCATGAGCTCGCAGGCCGCCAACGCCGCTCCCAGCGAGAAGCCGAGCAAGGACGAGGTCAAGGCCAAGGTCGACAAGCTCTACGAGCAGGCGGAACAGGCCACCGAGAAGTACAACGGCGCCAAGGAGAAGCAGGAGAAGCTCCAGAAGGAGATCTCCACCATCCAGGACAACGTCGCCAAGGGTCAGAAGGAGCTCAACGACCTGCGCGACGGCCTCGGCTCCATGGCCAGCGCCCAGTACCGCAGCGGCGGCATAGACCCGTCCCTGCAGCTCTTCCTCTCCGCCGACCCGGACGACTACCTCGACAAGGCGTCCACGCTCGACCAGTTGAGCACCCAGCAGGTCGACGCGCTGAAGAAGATCCAGGAGAAGCAGCGCGAACTCGCCCAGCAGCGCTCCGAGGCGTCCGAGAAGCTCAAGGACCTCTCCTCCACCCGCGCCGAACTGGGCAAGAAGAAGAAGGAAGTCCAGGGCAAGCTCTCCGAGGCGCAGAAGCTGCTCAACACCCTCACCGCCGAGGAGAAGAGGCAGCTCAGCGAGGAGCAGAACCGCGCCACCCGCGACAGCGAGCGCCAGGCCCTGTCCTCCAACGCCCCGGCCGGCTCCGGACGCGCCGCCGCGGCCTACGCCGCCGCCCAGAGCAAGCTCGGCTCGCCCTACGTGTACGGCGCCACCGGCCCGTCCTCCTTCGACTGCTCCGGACTGACCCAGTGGGCGTACGCGCAGGCCGGTGTCGCCCTGCCGCGCACCTCCCAGGCCCAGG
>KL568558.1:49654-50820 GCA_000715605.1 Streptomyces speibonae
GGCCAACGCCGGCACCCGGATCTACTCGGTGGACCAGCTCAAGGTCGGCGACCTGGTCATCATGTTCAACGACCTGCACCACGTGGGCTTCTACGCGGGCAACGGCCAGATCCTCCACGCGCCGCGCACCGGCACCGTGGTGCGCTACGAGTCGATGAGCACCGTCGGCGGCCCGTTCATGTTCGGCGTCCGCGTCTAGGCTTCCCCGCCCCGGCCCGGTGCGCCCGTTAGAGGGAATCGCACCGGCGCCGATCCACCCCACGCCCCGCCTTCGACGCAGGTCACAGGCGGGGCGTCACCGTATGTACGCGCTCCGGCCGTTGGTACCCTCGCCGCCGCCGACGCTACTGTCTGCCGCGTTTCCCTGTCCGCCAGCGGAAGGAGCGCGGCTTCCCGTGGGGTCCCATCGCCGCACCGCACCGTCCTCCGGATCCGACCGGAGCGCCGTCGTCGCCCTCGGCCTGTTGTCCGCGGCCGCCACCGCACTCGGCGCCGTACCGGCCGCCGCGACCCCGCACGACGACACCCGGGCCGAGGTGGACCGCCTCTACCAGGAGGCCGAGAAGGCCACCGAGGCGTACAACGCGGCCGACGAGCGCGCCGACGCACTGCGCCGGCAGATCGCCACCGCCCAGGACGGGATCGCCCGCAAACAGCACCGCGTCAACAGCATGCGGGAGTCACTGGGCACGCTGGCCGGCGTCCAGTACCGCTCCGGCGGCCTGGAACCCGCCGTCGCCCTGCTGCTCTCCGACGACCCCGAGGACTACCTGGAGCGGGCCTCCGTCCTCGACCGGATCACCGTCCACCAGACCGGCGAGCTCCGCCGGCTCCGGGCGGCCCTGCGCTCCCTCGCCCAGGACCGCGCGGAGGCCGCAGGCAAGCTCGAGGCGCTGGACAGGAGCCGCAAGGCCGTCGCCGCCCACAAGCGGACCGTCGAGCGCAAGCTCGCCGAGGCCCGCCGGCTGCTCAACTCCCTCCCGGCCGCCGAACGCGCCGCCTGGAACCGGGCCGGCCGCTCCGACCGCCCGGACCTGCTCGGCCCGGCCGGCACCCCCGCCTCGGGCCGCGCGGCCGCCGCCGTCGCCGCCGCCCGCTCCGCCCTAGGCAGGCCCTACGTGTGGGGCGCCAACGGCCCCGGCGGCTTCGACTGCTCCGGTCTGACC
>KL568558.1:51086-52305 GCA_000715605.1 Streptomyces speibonae
GGCCCAGAGGTACGCCGGCCGGCGGATCCCGCTCTCCGAGGCCCGCCCCGGCGACCTGGTCGTCTACCGCTCCGACGCCTCCCACGTCGGGATGTATATGGGCAACGGCCAGGTGATCCACGCGCCCTACCCCGGCGCCCCCGTGCGCTACGACCCGGTCGGGATGATGCCCGTCTCGTCGGTCACCAGGGTCTGACCGGTTCGGCCCGTCCGCCCGTACCCTCGGAAAGGTGGCAGGTCGACGGCGGGTATCCGGAGCGCTCTGGGCCGCGCTGTGTCTGCTCCTGGTCTCCCTGGTCTCGTGCGGCGGCAGCGCCGTCGACGGCGCCCGCGCGGAGGTGCAGTCGCTCCTCGACCGGCGCGCGGAGGCGGTCCTCGACCGGGACGCCGCCGCCTACGCCCGCACCGGCACCCGGGCCGGGTTCGACAACCTGCGCGCGGTCCCGCTCGCGGACTGGTCCTACCGTGTCACCTCCCTGGACCGCACCGGCGACAGCGCCACCGCCTCCGCCGACCTCAGCTACCGCGTGGAGGGCTACGACCGCTCCCCGGTCGTCACCGCCCGCTCCCTGAGCCTGAGCCGGGACCGGGACGGCCACTGGTCCGTCGACTCCGACCGCCCCGCCCGGAAATCCGGCCAGCAACTGTGGGACCAGGGCCCGGCGCGGGCGGTCCGGGGCGAACGGAGCCTGGTGCTGGGCGTCGGCCAGCCGGAGGGCAAGCTGCGCGACTACGCCGCCCTGGCCGACCACGCGGTGCCCGCCGTCTCCGGCGCCTGGGGCCCCAAATGGACCGGGCGGGTCCTCGTGATGGTCCCGGAGTCCCTGGAGGGCATGGCGGGCCTGCTGGGCTCGCCCGCCTCCTCCTACCGGGGCATCGCCGCCGTCACCACCGGTGCCACCGCCGAGGACGGACGGACGCCGGCGGACCGGATCATCGTCAACCCGGACGCCTTCGGGCTGCTCGGCGACTCGGGCCGGCAGGTCGTCCTCACCCACGAGACCACCCACGTCGCCACCCGCGCCCACACCTCACCCGCGACCCCGCTGTGGCTGTCCGAGGGCTTCGCCGACTGGGTCGGCTACCGCGACGGCGACCGCACGCCCGCCGAGGCCGCACCGGAACTCGCCCACGCGGTGAGCCAGGGCGAGATCCCGGACGCCCTCCCCACCGACGACGACTTCGGCTTCTCGGGCGACGCGGACGGCCTCGCCCGCGT
>KL568558.1:52498-58835 GCA_000715605.1 Streptomyces speibonae
GGCCTCGCCCGCGCCTACGAGGGCGGCTGGCTGGCCTGCCGCATGATCGCCGACCGCTGGGGCGAGCAGCGCCTCGGCGAGTTCTACCGCGCGGTGGGCGCCCATGAGACCCGCGACGGCGCGGTCGAATCCGCGATGACCCACATCCTGGGCACCACCCCGGAAGCCTTCACCCTCCAATGGCACGACTACATCAGGACAACGCTGACTTAGTCCCGACGCTCCGCGGCCCTCAAGCGCCGGGCCGCGCGAACACCCCCCGGCTCACGACGACACGGCAGTCTCCTCCACCCGCGCCGCCCCCGGCACCACCGGCACCGCCCCCCGCTCCCGCACCGTAGCCACCCACAACACCCGAGCCGCCCCCACCGTCGCCCCCACCAGCAACCCGTTCCGAACCACCAGCAGCCCGATCCCCAACGCGTCACTCGCCACCACATGCCCGAACCACAACGGAAACTCCAGCACCGTCACCGCACACGCCCCCAGCACCAGCCCCACCGGCACCCCCATCCGGCTCCCACGGAAGCACAGACACACCGCCCCCACCCCCACCAGCCACACCATGTACTGCGGGCTGATCACCCGACTCGTGGTCGTGAACATCAGCACCCCCACGAACGCCGCCTCGGCGACCGTGTGCGCCTCGAAACGACCCGCCAGCATCCGCCACAGCACCAGCCACGCCAGCGCCGCCCCCGTCAGGAACAGCGCCCCCGTGCTCACCCAGCTCACGTACGGCCCGAGGAACTCCACCGAGCCGTAGTTGAGCAGCACCTGCCCCTCCCAGCCGTGATGCCGCGCCACGTGGAAGACCAGCGCCCCCAGTGACTCCACCTCCGTCCCCCGGTCCCGCTGGAACCCGAGGAACGCGAACGCCCCCGGCATCAGCACGGCGAACAGTACGGCCACCCCGGCCCCCGTCACTGCCGCCGACACCCACGCCCCGCGCCGCCGCACCGCGAGCAGAATCAACGCCGGCCACACCTTCACCAGCGCCCCGAACCCCGCCAGCGCCCCCGCCACCCGCGGATGCCGCCCGGCCGCCAGCAGCCCGGCCACCGCCACCGCCGTGACCATCACGTCGTACCGCGCGTACACCGTCGGCCCGAGCAGCGGCACGCCGACCACCCACACCCGGGCCCCGCGCCGCGCCCGCCCGCGACCGCGCCCGGCGTACAGCAGCATCGCCAGCGTGATCAGGTCGGCGGCGCAGGCCAGCACGAAGAACGCGGTGGCGTACTCCAGGAACGGCAGCAGACCGGGGGAGAGGATCGCCAGCGCCGCCGCGGGCGGGTACTGCCAGGTCACGTCGTCCTGCGGGAACGTTCCGGTGCGCAGGACGTCGTACCAGCCCTGGTAGATCACCGACACGTCGCTGGTGACGTCGGGGCCCGGGAAGACGATCACCTTGAGTACGCACAGCAGCAGTGCCGTTCGCGTCAGCGCCCAGATGACCAGGAGCCATGCCAGGGACCCTCGTGCGGCCGTCGTTTCCACGTGATCCCTGCCCGTTCGGTGTGCTGTCGTGAGGGGCCATGATGTCCCGGACACGGGTGTACGTGCCACAGAGCACCGCCGTGGCGTTCGGCGAAAGCACCGTTCGGTAGGGTCAGCGACGATGCACAAGACCCTGATCGTGACCAACGACTTCCCGCCCCGGCCCGGCGGCATCCAGGCGTTCCTGCACAACATGGCGCTCCGGCTCGACCCCGAGCGCCTCGTCGTCTATGCCTCCACCTGGAAGCGCTCCCGGGAGGGCATCGAGGCGACCGCCGCGTTCGACGCCGAGCAGCCCTTCACCGTCGTACGCGACCGCACGACGATGCTGCTGCCCACCCCGGCCGCCACCCGGCGGGCCGTCGGGCTGCTGCGCGAACACGGGTGCACCTCGGTGTGGTTCGGGGCGGCGGCACCGCTCGGCCTGATGGCACCGGCCCTGCGCCGGGCGGGCGCGCGGCGGATCGTCGCCACCACCCACGGCCACGAGGCCGGCTGGGCCCAGCTCCCCGCCGCGCGGCAACTGCTGCGCCGGATCGGGGAGTCCACGGACACGATCACCTACCTCGGCGAGTACACGCGCTCCCGGATCGCCTCGGCGCTGACCCCCGAGGCCGCCGCGCGGATGGTGCAACTGCCGCCCGGTGTCGACGAGAAGACCTTCCACCCCGGCTCGGGCGGCGACGAGGTGCGGGCACGTCTCGGGCTGACCGACCGCCCGGTGGTCGTGTGCGTCTCGCGGCTGGTCCCGCGCAAGGGCCAGGACACCCTGATCCGGGCCATGCCCGCGGTCCTGGCCGCCCAGCCGGACGCCGTGCTCCTGATCGTCGGCGGCGGCCCCTACGAGAAGGAGCTGCGCCGTCTCGCCCACGACACCGGTGTCTCCGCGGCCGTCCACTTCACCGGCTCGGTCCCCTGGTCCGACCTGCCCGCCCACTACGGCGCCGGCGACGTCTTCGCGATGCCGTGCCGCACCCGGCGCGGGGGCCTGGACGTCGAGGGCCTCGGCATCGTCTACCTGGAGGCGTCCGCGACCGGCCTGCCCGTCGTGGCCGGCGACTCGGGAGGCGCCCCCGACGCGGTCCTCGACGGCGAGACCGGCTGGGTCGTCCCCGGCGACTCCCCGACCGAGACGGCCGACCGCGTCACCACACTCCTGGCCGACGAGGAACTCCGCCGACGCATGGGCGAACGCGGCCGGGAGTGGATCGAACAAAAATGGCGCTGGGACCTACTGGCGGACGAACTGAAGAAGCTCCTCTGAGAGCGGCTGCTCCGCAGACCGGGCCGGGGACGGCCCTCCAGGGGCGGGGAACTGCGCGCCTACTTCGCGTAGATCGCCTCGATCTCGTGCGCGTAATCCTTCGCCACAACATTGCGCTTCAGCTTCAACGACGGAGTCAGATGCCCCGACTCCTCCGTGAACTGTGCCGGAAGAATCCGGAACTTCCGCACCGACTCCGCCTTCGACACCGCCGCGTTCCCGTCGTCGATCGCCGACTGGATCGCCGCGAGCAGATCCGGATCCTCGCTCAGCGACGCCGCCGTCGACCCCGCGGGCTTGCCGTGCTCGTCGGCCCACCGGCCGAGGAACTCCTCGTCGAGGGTGACCAGCGCGCCCACGAACGGCCGCCCGTCGCCCACCACCATGCACTCCGCCACCAGCGCGTGCGCACGGATCCGGTCCTCGATGACCGCCGGGGCGACGTTCTTGCCGCCGGCCGTCACCAGTATCTCCTTCTTCCGGCCGGTGATCCGCAGATAGCCGTCCTCGTCCAGCGTGCCGATGTCCCCGGTGTGGAACCAGCCGTCGGCCAGCGCCTCGGCGGTGGCACCCGGGTTGTTCCAGTACTCCTTGAACAGGTGCTCGCCGTGCAGCAGCACCTCACCGTCGTCCGCTATGCGCACCACGGAGCCGGGCAGCGGCTGGCCGACCGTGCCGATCTTCTGCCGGTCCCAGGGGTTGAACGCGGTGGCCGCGCAGGACTCGGTCAGGCCGTAGCCCTCCAGCACGCTGAAGCCGATGCCGCGGAAGAAGTGGCCCAGCCGCTCGCCCAGCGGGGCGCCGCCCGAGATGGCGTACTCGCCGCGTCCGCCCAGCACGGCGCGCAGCTTGCCGTAGACCAGCTTGTCGAACACCTTGTGCTTGATCTTCAGGCCGACCGCCGGACCGGACGGCGTGTCCAGCGCCTGGCTGTAGGCGATCGCCGTGTCCGCCGCCTTGTCGAAGATCCGTCCCTTGCCGTCGGCCTGCGCCTTGGCCCGCGCCGAGTTGTAGACCTTCTCGAAGACCCGCGGCACGCCGAGGATCAGCGTCGGCCGGAACGAGGCGAGCTCGTCGGTGAGGTTCTTGATGTCCGGCACACAGCCCAGCTTGATCGGCGCCACCATCGGCGCGATCTGCACCATCCGCCCGAAGACGTGGGCGAGCGGAAGGAACAGCAGCACCGAGCACTCGCCGGTGCGGAACAGCGGACGCAGCCGCTCCACGATGTTGCCGCACTCGGCGAAGAAGCTGCGGTGGGTGAGCACACAGCCCTTGGGGCGGCCGGTGGTGCCGGAGGTGTAGACGATGGTCGCCGGATCGTCCGCCTTCGCGACCGAGCTGCGCTCCTCGACCGTCTCGTCCGCGACGCCCTGCCCGAGCCGGCTCAGCTCCTCGAGGCCGCCGGCCTCGATCTGCCACAGGTGCTTCAGCGCGGGCAGCCGGTCGCGTACGGACTCCACGGTCGTCGCGTGGCTGTCGAGCTCCACGATGCAGGCACTGGCCCCGGAGTCGCCGAGGATCCACGCCACCTGCTCCGCCGAGCTGGTCTCGTACACGGGCACGGTGATCGCGCCGGCGCTCCAGATCGCGAAGTCGAGCAGCGTCCACTCGTAGCGGGTCCGCGACATCAGGGCCACCCGGTCGCCGGGCTGCACGCCCGCGGCGATCATGCCCTTGGCGGCCGCCCGCACCTCCGCGAGGAAGGTGGTGGCCGTCACGTCCTGCCACGTCCCGCCGACCTTGCGGGCGATGACGGCCACATCGGGATGCTGCGCGGCGTTTCTGCGGACGATGTCGGTCAGATTGCCGTCCGCGGGGACCTCGTACAGGGCCGGAAGGCTGAACTCGCGCAAGACTGCTGCTCCTCTTAGGGCGCCGGCGCCACGACGTTGTGCGATGCGACGGTGCGGTCCAAGGCTCGGGCGGGTGCTCGCGAATTCACAAGTTGAAATCCCGAGCACGACTGGACTGCCCGGACGTTACCCGTCGGTATGGCCTCTACGACAGGGGGTCCCCATCAGATGTTCGCTGCGTCACACAGGTTGGTGTTTCATTGCGCACAGTAGTCCAACCCCGAAGCGACGAGCCAGTAACCGCAGGTCCGCCCGCCATTGTTCACGTCGGCCGCACACGCTTACCCTTGATCGCCATGGCAACGACACCAGGCGGCAACCGGCGGAACCGCGTGCACGTGGTCAGCGACGTGCACGGCAACGCCCGTGACCTGGCACGGGCCGGCGAGGGCGCCGACGCCCTCATCTGCCTGGGCGACCTGGTGCTCTTCCTCGACTACGCCGACCACTCGCGCGGCATCTTCCCCGACCTGTTCGGCACCGAGAACGCCGACCGCATCGTGGAGATGCGCACCGCCCGCCGCTTCGAGGAGGCCCGCGAGTTCCAGCGCCGGCTCTGGGCCGGCATCGAGACGGACCGGGCCGCCGCGATCGAGAAGGCGGTGCGCAGACAGTACGCCGAGCTGTTCGCGGCCTTTCCCACCCCTACGTACGCCACCTACGGCAACGTCGACATCCCGCCCCTGTGGCCGGAGTACGCGGGCCCCGGCACCACCGTCCTGGACGGGCAGCGGGTGGAGATCGGCGGCTGGACCTTCGGCTTCGTCGGCGGCGGCCTGCGCACACCGATGCGCACGCCGTACGAGATCAGCGACGAGGAGTACGCGGCGAAGATCGAGGCCGTCGGCGAGGTCGACGTGCTGTGCACGCACATCCCCCCTGAGGTGCCGGACCTGGTCTACGACACCGTCGCCCGCCGCTTCGAGCGCGGCAGCCGGGCCCTGCTGGACGCGATCCGCCGCACCCGGCCCCGCTACTCCCTGTTCGGCCACGTCCACCAGCCGCTGGTGCGGCGCATGCGTATCGGCGCCACCGAATGCGTCAACGTGGGGCACTTCGCGAGCACCGGGCGGCCCTGGGCGCTCGAATGGTGAGGCCGGAAGGGTGCGGACGCCCCAGGTCGGGTGCGTTCGGCAGGTGCGGCGCACGGTAGCCTTCCGCTGCACGTGCGTGCGCCGCACGGCGACGACGACTACCGGCCCGCATCTGGAGGAGCCACGGCGATGGCGGAACACACCAGCTCGAGCATCACGATCGAGGCGGCACCGGCCGACGTCATGGGGGTGATCGCCGACTTCGCCCGCTATCCCGACTGGACGGGCGAGGTCAAGGAGGCGGAAGTCCTCAAGACCGACGCCGAGGGCCGCGCCGAGCAGGTGCGTCTCGTCATGGACGCGGGCGCGATCAAGGACGACCAGGTCCTGGCGTACACCTGGACCGGGGGCCACGAGGTCTCCTGGACCCTGGTGAAGTCCCAGATGCTCCGCTCCCTCGACGGCTCCTACGTCCTCACCCCGGCCGCCCCGGGCACGACGGAGGTCACCTACCGCCTCACCGTCGACGTCAAGATCCCCATGCTCGGCATGATCAAGCGCAAGGCGGAAAAGGTCATCATCGACCGAGCCCTGGCCGGCCTGAAGAAGCGCGTGGAATCAACGAAGTAGGGGCACAGCTACGGGCCGTCGTGCCTCCCCCAGTGCCTTGAAGGCCTGGGAGG
>KL568558.1:59133-59531 GCA_000715605.1 Streptomyces speibonae
CCGAGAGTGGGGGAGGGTGGGCGCAGGCGGCACCCCGCAAGCGCGGTAAGCGGAACCCACCCCCGCCCAGCCTCAGTTACCGTTCACCCCCATGCGCACCCTCCTCATCACGGGCCCCGGCGGCAGCGGCCGCACCACCACCGCCGCCGCCACCGCGCTGACCGCAGCCCGCAAGGGCACCCACACCCTCCTCCTCACCACCGACCCCCCGCACACGGTCCACCCCGTGCTGGGCGACCTCGCCGACGACCCCCCACCCACCCTCACCCTCCGCCACGTCGACCCCGCCCCCGCCTTCCGCGACGACCTCGCCGCCCTCCAGACCCGGGCCGCCCCCGCCCTGGACCTCCTCGGCGCCTCCCGACTCGAACCCGACGAGTTCGGCCCCCTCCCCGGCG
>KL568558.1:59804-63927 GCA_000715605.1 Streptomyces speibonae
CTCCTCGCCCTCCCCGAGGAACTCCGCCGCTACCTGCGCCGCCTCCTCCCGCCCGAGCGCCAGGCGGCCCGCGCCCTGCGCCCCGTGCTCGGCCGCCTCGCCGGCGTCCCGCTGCCCGCCGACTGGCTGTACGAGACGGCGGCCCGCCTGGACGTGCAGCTCGCCGCCGTCGAGGCCGTACTCGCCGACCGCGACACCGTCGTACGCCTGGTCGCGGAGCCCGGCCCCGCCGGCGCCGAGGCCGTCCGCACCGCGACCCTCGGACTGGCCCTGCGCGGACTGCGCACCGACACTCTCCTCGCGAACCGCGTCCTGCCGGAGCGCGACGGCGACAGCTGGCTCGCCGCCCCCGTCGCCCAGCAGCGCAAGATCCTGGAGGAGTGGCGCGAGTCCTACGACGTCCACCCGGTCGCCCACCTCGGCCGCGACCCGCGCGGCGCGGACGACCTCGCCGCGCTCGCCGTGCCGGGCGTGCCGACGGTGAGCGGCACGGTGGACTGGCCGGTCACCGACCACCTCGCCGACGACGGCGTCCTCGTCTGGCACATCCCCCTCCCGGGCGCCCGCCGCGACGAACTCGACCTCATACGGCGCGGCGACGACATCCTCGTCACCGCCGGACCGTACCGCCGTACGGTCCCCCTGCCCTCCGCCCTGCGCCGCTGCACGGTCGACGGCGCGGCGCTGCGCGAGGGCGAACTGCGCATCCGCTTCCGTCCGGATCCCGCACTGTGGCCGCGTACCCGCTGAAGCCGGGACGGCCGTTCGGGTAACGTCGATGGGGCCACCGCAGTCGAAGGAGTCCGTCATGAGCGAACAGCTCCCCCCGCCCGAAGACGCCGGGGACGAGACCGTCGACAAGCCGGCGGACGACGCACGGGCGGCCGACAGCGAAACCCGCCCCGCCCCCGAAACCCACGCCGACGCCTGGGCGACCGCCGCCGCCGAGGACCTGGAGGCGGAGAAGGCCCGCCGCCGCGCCCAGTACGGCCCGCCGCCCGGTTCCGCCGCCGAGGAACTGAAGAAGCTCGTCGACACGGTCGCCGACAAGCTCTCCGGCCTCCAGTCACCGCTCCTGGGCGCCGTCGCCGGACCCGCCGCGCAGCAGGTGGTGCGCCAGGTCGTCCAGCAGGCCAAGGCAGCCGTGGAACCGGTCATCGAACGCAATCCGGACGTCTTCGACCACCTCGCCGCCGCCGGGAACGAACTCCTCGCCGCGTACCGCTCCGCCGTGCAGGACCAGGAGCGCCGCTGGACCTCGGGCTCCCGCGACGCCGATCCGCGCGACCTGGACGAGCGCCGGGACCGGGGCGACGACCCGGGCACCGCCCCCGGCGAGCACATCGACCTGGACTGACCCTCACGGTCCCGGCGGGGTCCCAAGATCTTCTCGAGGCCGCCCAGCGTGCGGACACCGGGCCTTTCGGCCCGGCGGCTCGGGTACCGTTGGCGGTAGCGGGGCTCGACCGAAACTGAGGGATTCATGGGACTCACCATCGGCGTCGATATCGGCGGCACCAAGATCGCGGCCGGAGTGGTCGACGAGGACGGAAACATCCTCTCGACCCACAAGGTGCCGACCCCGGGCACGCCCGAGGGGATCGTGGACGCCATCGCCTCCGCGGTGGAAGGAGCACGCGCCGGACACGACATCGTCGGCGTGGGCATCGGCGCGGCCGGATACGTCAACCGTCAGCGTTCCGAGGTCTACTTCGCCCCCAACATCCACTGGCGCAACGAGCCGCTCAAGCAGAAGGTCGAGGCCCGCGTGGGTCTCCCGGTGGTCGTGGAGAACGACGCCAATGCCGCCGCCTGGGGCGAGTACAAGTTCGGCGCGGGCAAAGGCCACCGCAACGTCATCTGCATCACGCTCGGCACCGGCCTCGGCGGCGGTGTGATCATCGGCAACAAGCTGCGCCGGGGGCACTTCGGCGTGGCCGCCGAGTTCGGGCACATCCGCATGGTGCCGGACGGGCTGCTCTGCGGCTGCGGCTCGCAGGGCTGCTGGGAGCAGTACGCCTCCGGCCGCGCCCTGGTCCGCTACGCCAAGCAGCGCGCCAACGCCACCCCGGAGAACGCGGAGACGCTGCTCTCCCTGGGCGACGGCACCCCGGACGGTATCGAGGGCAAGCACGTCTCCATGGCCGCCCGCCAGGGCGACCCGGTGGCCGTCGACTCCTACCGCGAGCTGGCCCGCTGGGTCGGCGCCGGCCTCGCCGACCTGGCCTCCCTCTTCGACCCCTCCGCCTTCATCGTCGGCGGCGGCCTCTCCGAGGAGGGCGAACTGGTCCTGGGCCCGATCCGCAAGTCCTACAGGCGCTGGCTGGTCGGCGGCAACTGGCGCCCGGTCGCCGACGTCCTCGGCGCCCAGCTCGGCAACAAGGCCGGCCTGGTCGGCGCCGCCGACCTGGCCCGCGAACCGGACCCCATCATGTGACCCTCTGGACGCGAACGATCACGCCCGCCATCCCTGTTCTTCTCTGGGACGGCGGGCGCAGTCGTCGGCTGCTGCGCAGCGGCCCGCCCTCCGTGCGCACGACTGCCCGGCACTGGCGTCATACGCGTATTACGGTGGTGGGGTGGCCAAGACACGGATCAGTATCAGCTTGGAGCAGGACCAGGCCGAACGCATCAGGCAGCACGCGGAGCGGGCGGGTATGGATGTGTCGGCGTACCTGGTCCACGCTTCAATGAGGCAGATGGCCGAGAGCGACGCCATAGAAGAGCAGTTCGCCGAGGTGGACGCGCTCATCTCTCGGGCGGAGCAGGCGGCGGACGTATGGCCTGACGAACCCGCGCAACAGGCCGCACAACTGACGGAGCAGGAACGCCGGGAGGTTGGGGAGGCCCTCGCTCTCGCCCATGGTCGGGACCGGCAGGGCCATCGCCCGGGCCACGTCGCGTGAGTGCACGGGTACCGGTCTACGACACCGGCATGCTCATCGCACTCGCCGACCGTAAGGCGAAGGCGGTGGCTCTCCATGAAGGGCTCCGCGCACTCCCGCACCGGGCGCTGGTGCTCGGCCCGGTTCTCGCCCAGGTGTGGCGGCCGCAGCCGGCGCTGGTGCACGCCTTGTCCGGGGTACTGAAGGACTGCACCGTCCCCCAGGCCCGTACGTCCGAACCGCCCATGCGTGAGACGAAGGCGGGCCGTCCGGAATGTGTGGCCTGTGTGACGGGCCCGGACATCGTGGACTGGCGGCGTATCGGGACCGCCCTGGGGCGAGCGACCCTGCCTTTGAAGAAGCGGCCGGACGCGGTGGACGCCCGGGTGGCACTGGCGGCGGCCCGGCACGGCAGCGCCGTTGTCTTCACCACCGACCCGGGGGACATCCACGCCTACTTGGCGGCCCTCGCCCCCACGGACGTGCACGTGGTCGCCGTCTGACGACAGAGCCACTCGTACACGGGCGTTTGTACGGGCTGTGAGGGCCCTTGACGCGTAACCCCGCCCGGCTGTCCGCGCGTTGTACGGCTGCAAGGTGTGCCGGCAGCGCGGCAAGGGGGTTACGTCATGGCGAACGGCAGCACGGTTGAGTCGTCCGACAGTCTCAAGGCATTCGGGGCGGCCTTGAAGACGTTCCGCGAGCGTGCCCTGCTGACCCAGGAGCAGCTCGCCGAGCGGCTCAGCTACTCGCACGCGTCCGTCGCCTCGGTCGAGCAGGGCCGGCGGATGCCGACCGCCGCCTTCATCGAGCAGGCGGAGGAGACACTGGACGCCTTCGGAGTCCTGCGGGCCATGGCCCGGCACGTCGGACGGCAGCGCGGCCTCGCCGTGTGGTTCCGGGAGTGGGCCCAGTTGGAGGAGGTCGCCGTCGGCCTGTGCACGTACGAGTGCCGGGTGGTACCGGGGCTGCTCCAGACCGAGGAGTACACGCGCGCCGTGATGCTCAACGTGCCGCCTCCGCCGAGCGAGGAGCAACTGGAGCAACGGGTCGCGGCCCGGCTGGCACGCCAGGAACTGCTCAGGCGCAGGCCACCGATCGCGTTCAGCTTCATCATCGAGGAGTCGGTACTGCTCCGGCACACGGGCGGTCAGGACGTCACCCGTGGCCTGATCGACCACCTCCTCGCGTCCACCGAGATGTGGAACGTGGAGCTGCAGATCATGCCGCTACGGCAG
>KL568558.1:64169-68036 GCA_000715605.1 Streptomyces speibonae
CAGCCGTTTCATGCCGGTACGGATGGCCCGATGCGGCTCGTCGAGACCCAAGAGCGACAGTGGGTGGGGTACTCGGAAGGGCAGAAGACCGGGCAGCTCATTTGTGACCGAGAAGCAGTGAGCGTCATGCAGATGCGCTATGCCAAGATGCGCTCACAGGCCCTGTCCCCAGCGGACTCGGCGGAGTTGTTGCAGCAGATGCGAGGAGCGCTATGAGCACCTACAGCGAGCTGAACTGGTTCAAGAGCAGCTATAGCGGGTCCGAGGGGGACGACTGCGTAGAGGTCGCGAAGGCGCCTGCTGCCATGTATGTGCGCGATTCCAAGGCGCAGGACGGACCGCGGTTCGTGGTGTCGGCGTCTGCGTGGCTCGACTTCCTCGGGTACGTGGAGGGCCATGACGCCGCGTAGCGAGCTGAACTGGTGCAAGAGCAGCTACAGCGGGTCCGAGGGGGACAGCTGTGTGGAGGTGGCGCACGCGCCCGGCGCGGTGCATGTGCGGGATTCCAAGACGCAGGACGGTCCCCGGCTCGTCGTCTCCCCGGGGGCGTGGCGTGAATTCCTCCGGCGTGGCTGGCGCTGACTGACGTGTCGGGGGGTGGGGCGGCGTATGTTGATCTCCATGGGGACGACTCCGTTACTGCCCGACTCCCGGACCGAGGCCGATGGTTCGGCCGTGATTCGGGTGCTGAGTTACAACATCCGTTCGATGCGGGACGACACCGGCGCGCTCGCCCGGGTGATCAGCGCCTGTGCGCCCGATCTCGTCCTGCTGCAAGAGGCGCCGCGGTTCTTCCGGTGGCGCAAGAAGCTCGCCCGGCTGGCGTCGGAGTCCGGGCTGGTGATCCTGTCGGGGGGTGCCACCGCAGCCGGGCCCGCGCTGCTGTGCTCGCTGCGGGCGACCGTGGAGCGGACCGAGGACGTGCTGCTGCCGCTCACCCCGGGGCAGCACCGGCGCGGGCTCGCCACCGCCGTCGTACGGTTCGGCGGGGCCCGGGTCG
This sequence comes from Streptomyces speibonae, assembly GCA_000715605.1. Taxonomy (GTDB): domain Bacteria; phylum Actinomycetota; class Actinomycetes; order Streptomycetales; family Streptomycetaceae; genus Streptomyces; species Streptomyces speibonae. Next base: position 65,170 of record KL568558.1, read on the forward strand.
GGGTGGTGAGCTCTCATCTGTCCCTGCGGAGCGACGAGCGGTACGAGCAGGGCGGCATACTGCTGGACCGGCTCGCCGGGATGGGCGTCGAGCACGCCGTCGCCGGCGGGGACGTGAACGAGGGACCGGGCGGGCGTACCTTCCGGCGGCTCGGTGCAGCGCTCACCGACTGCTGGGCCGCGGCCCCCTGGGGCGGCGAGCACACCTGGACCCGGGACGAACCGCACCGGCGGATCGACGCCCTCTTCGTCACCAAGGGCGTCGAGGTGCTGGGGTGCGGGGTGCCACTGGAGCAGCCCGGCGTGAGTGAACGGGATCTGGCGGCGGCCACCGATCATCTGCCGGTGCTGGCCGCTCTCCGGGTGCCCGCCGTCGCCTAGACGGGCGCCGAGCCCCGCCCGCGGTCAGACCACCGCGCCCCGGCCCGGGTCGTCGTCGTCCTCGTCGTCCGTGCGCATGCGCATCACCAGCGTGGCGAAGCCGCCCAGGAAGCCGCCGATGCACACGGTGGTCAGCCACCACGTCATCTCCCAGCCGAGCATGATCGCCAGCAGGAGCAGCACCGGCCCGCCGAGCACACCGAGCCAGGCGAACTTCGACGTGGTGTCCGTCTCCGGCAGCGGCGGCGGCTCCGGCGGGACGAAGTGGCCCTCGTCCGTCTCGTCGAGGTCGGAGTCCGACGGCTCCGCCACGCTGTAGTCGCGCGGGCCCCCGCCGCCGACGCCGGGCGCGAAGGAGACGGAGCCGCCGAGCGGCTTGGCGGGCTTGTCCTCGGCCTTCTCGGGCGCCTCGGACTCCCCGTCGCCGTTGGCCTCGGTTTCCAGCAGCGCCAGGTCCTCGATGGACTTGAACGGCTTGGCGCCCGGCGGGTCCGGCGGCTCGTCGCCGTACCCGGCGACGATCGCCTCCCAGGCGGCGGCCTCGTCGAAGGGAACGCCCTTCTCCTCCGGCTCGCGGCCGCCCTCACGGTCCGAGTCGTGCTCAGCCACCTGTGGTCGTCCCTTCCGTGCCGAGACCGGCACCCCGCTCCTTGACGGCGCCGGGCGCCAGTCGGCCGATGAACGCGGTGCTCTCCTCGAAGATCCGCTCCGCGTCATAGTCCAACGTCGCCACGTGGTAGCTCTGTTCCAGCAGGATCTCCGTGACGTCCGTCGACGACACCCGGCTGAGGATCCGCGCCGAGTCCGCGGGCGGCACCACATGGTCCTGCGGGCTGCGCATCAGCAGCAGCGGCTGTGTGACCTGCGGCAGCTCGCCGTCGACGAGACGGAAGAAGTTCCGCACCGAGTGCGCCGCGTGCAGCGGCACCCGGTCGTAGCCGAACTCCCTGCTCCGCGGCATGGCGATGTCGCTCGCGATGCCCTTCGTCGCCGGCACCAGATGGCGCAGGACGGGCAGGGCGTGCGCGGCCACGCCGTGCACCTTGTTCGCCGGGTTGACCACCATCACCCCGCTCACCGCGTCCCCGTGCCGCGCGGCCAGCCGCAGCGCCAGCGCGCCGCCCATCGAAAGACCGGCCACGAAGACCCGCGAGCTGCGGTCCCGCAGCAGCCGCAGCTCCCGGTCCACCTCGGCGTACCAGTCCTGCCAGCCCGTGACCCCGAGATCCTGCCAGCGGGTACCGTGCCCGGGCAGCAGTGGCAGCGAGACGGTCAGGCCGTGCGCGGCGAGGTGCTCCGCCCAGGGGCGCAGCGACTGCGGCGAACCGGTGAAGCCGTGGCAGAGGAGCACGGCGGTCTCCCCGCCCTCGTGGCGGTACGGCTCGGCTCCGGTCAGGAGCGGCACCTTCGGCCTCCTGTTCCTGGGTCTCGTGGGAAGGGGACTCGTGGGAAGGGCCCGGCGCGTCGGGACGGCCGGGACGGGACGGTACACGGATTGCAGGACCTTCACCGTACGCGACCGCACTGACACCGACCAGGGCCGTCGGGTCCTTTCACGGCCCTTGGAGATATGGTCTGACCAACACGCACAGGAGGCACTCGGTTGTTGTACGGCACGATGAAGGTCGCCATCGGAGGGCCGCTGAAGCTCGCCTTCAGGCCCTGGGTGGAGGGCCTGGAGAACATCCCCGCCGAGGGCCCGGCCATCCTGGCCAGCAACCACCTGTCGTTCTCCGACTCCTTCTTCCTGCCGGCCGTGCTGGACCGCAAGGTCACCTTCATCGCCAAGGCCGAGTACTTCACCACCCCCGGGGTGAAGGGCCGGATGACGGCCGCCTTCTTCAAGGGCATGGGCCAGCTCCCGGTGGACCGCTCCGGGGCGCGCGGCGCAGGTGAGGCCGCGATCAAGAGCGGCATAGAGGTGCTGGAGCGCGGCGAGCTGTTCGGGATCTACCCCGAGGGCACCCGTTCGCCCGACGGCCGCCTCTACCGCGGCAAGCCGGGCGGCCTCGCCCGCGTGGCGCTGGCCACCGGGGCGCCCGTGATCCCCGTCGCCATGATCGACACGGAGAAGATCCAGCCGCCCGGGCAGGTGGTGCCGAAGCTGATGCGGCCCGGCATCCGGATCGGCAGGCCGCTGGACTTCAGCCGCTACCAGGGCATGGAGCACGACCGCTTCGTCCTCCGCGCGGTGACCGACGAGGTCATGTACGAGATCCTGAAGCTCTCCGGCCAGGAGTACGTCGACATGTACGCCACCGCCATGAAGCGGCAGCTCGCGGAGGCGGCCAAGGCGGAGAAGGAAGCGGAGAAGGCGGCGAAGGCCGCCCTCGCCCGCGCGGAGAAGGAACAGGCCGAGAAGCTGCGGGCCGCGATGGAGCAGGCCGACCGGGACCGGACCGAGGGACGCTCCGGCCCCTAGCCGGAGCCCGGGGCGGGAGTGAGTGGGGGGACCATGGCCAGGCGCGAGAGAGTCATGCGGATGTC
>KL568559.1:0-9357 GCA_000715605.1 Streptomyces speibonae
CCTCCGCCGCCTCCACCCCCTCAGCCACCTCCGCGCCCTCCACGCCCTCCGCGCACCTCCGCCACCTCCGCCCCTTCAGCCACCTCCGCGCCCTCCGCGCACCTCTGCCGCCTCCACCCCCTCAGCCGCCTGCGCGCCCTCCCCGCCCTCCGCCGCCTCCGCCGCCTCCGCGCCCTCCGCCGCCTCCGCCCCTCCCGCCCCGCGCACACAGTGGTACGCCACCGTCACCGCCAGCACTCCCAGCGTGAGCGCGTCCCGGAAGGCCCGGCGCGTCCCGGCCTCCAGCCACGGCCAGGTCACCCCCGGCAGCTGCGGCACCAGGGCGAGCCAGAACCAGGGCCGCCGGGCCACCGCACCGGCGTACGGCAGTCCGGCGAGCAGCAGCGGGAGCACGACCAGGAGGTAGTGGTTGTAGGAAGGCCGCGAGACGAGGAACGCCGACAGCATCAGCGCCGCCGACGTCTCCGCGAGGCGCAGCGACGCCGGCCCGGGTCCCCGCCAGCGCCGGTAGGCGCACACCACGCCCGCCGCGCCCGCCAGCAGGGCGAGCGCGGTGGCCGGCCCCTGGGGCATCCCGAGACGGGGCAGCACGGCCGCCGGCGAGGCCTCGTAGCGCCGCAGGAAGGCGTCGTCGCCGGTCACCAGGAAGGGCAGGGTGCGGGTGAGGAAGCCCGTGGGGTCGGGCAGGAACAGCGCGGCGACCACCGAGGTGACCGCCGGCACCAGGACCACGAGGGCCAGCGCGGTCCAGCGGCGCGCGAAGAGGAACAGCAGCGCCATCGGCGCGAGCAGCGGCTTCAGCGCCACCGCCACCCCGATGACCGCGCCGCCCGCGGCCCACCGGCCCCGGCTCACCAGCAGCAGGCACAGCGGCAGCGCCAGGACGGCCGTCACCGTCCAGTTCCCCAGCCGTACCAGCTGCCCGAAAGGCGCGAAGCAGGCCGCGAGACCCAGCAGGCCGAGGGCGGCGAGCCTGCTGCGCAGCGGCACGCGGTGCAGCAGCAGCGCACAGACCCAGCCCGCGACGAGGGCGAGGACCACCGTCACCGGCGCCAGCACGTCGAGCACGGACCGCGGCAGCAGGGCCTGCGGGACGGCGGCCATGACGGCGCTCGGGAAATAGAGGAAGTGCCGGTCGTCGTACGGCGATCCCCCGTCCAGCCAGGTCCGGGCGGCGTCCACGACGATGGCGTTGTCCATGCCTCCGTCCGAGGTCACCAGCACCGTATGCACCGTCAGCGCCCCCAGCACGGCCGCGAGTCCGGCCCACAGGCAGCCGCCGGCCGGACGCACCAACCACCCGGAGATGTCGCTTTTGCCCGTCACCATGCCGGCAACGCTAGGCCCTCCGGGGCCGGTTGACGCGGACCAGCACACCCCTTCCCCCGTCTAAGATGCCGCCCATGAGCTTTGGGCAGGGGGGACCTTCACAGCAGTGGGATCCCTGGACACCGAATTCCCAGCAGCCGTGGAGCGGTGGCGGTGCGAGCCAGTCACCCGACTGGGCGGCGCTCGCCGACGCGTCGGAGGCCCGCGCCAAGCGGCGCCGGCTGCTGTTCATAGGCGGCGGCGCACTCGCCACCGTCGCGATAGGCACGGCCGTCGCGGTCGCCGTGGTGTCGGCGAACGGCAGCAACCAGGCCTCGCCGGGCGCCTCCTCGCAGCTTCCCGGGGCCTCCGATCTGCCGAGCCCCACGGGCACCGTCCCGTCGTTCGCCCCGACGAGCGCCCCGCCGCCGCTGGACCCGAAGGACTTCGTCGCCAGCGCGAAGAAGGACAAGGCCCCGCTCAGCCCCGACATCCTCTTCCCGGGCACCCAGCTGACCATGGGTGAGACCGTGTACAAGAAGGGGCCGACGGCCGACACCAAGAACTGCGCCTCGGCCGCGAAGGCGACGCTCCCCAAGGTCCTCACCGACAACGACTGCACCCGCCTGATCCGGGTCACCTACACCAAGGACAAGGTGGCGGTGACGGTCGGCGTGGCCGTCTTCGACACCGAGGCCCAGGCGACCAAGGCCAAGAAGCAGGCCGACAAGAAGAGCATCGTCAAGTCGCTGTCGGGCGGCGGCGTCAAGGACTTCTGCGTCGGCGCGATCTGCCGCTCCACGACCAACTCCTACGGCCGCTACGCCTACTTCACCCTCGCCGGCTTCACGGACGGCAAGGACGTGACGACGAAGGACAAGGCCGTCTTCGCCACCGGCGACGACCTCCAGGAGTTCACGTTCCGGCAGATCCGCCGCAGGGGCGAGGCCCAGGCGTCGGCGGCGGCCAACGAGTAGCGACCCGTGGCGCCGCCGCCGGCGCGGGCGGTCACAGCCGCTTGGCGCTGCGCAGCGTCTTGGCGTAGTAGCCGTTGCCGTCCAGACGGGAGACGCCCCCGATGTCACCGATGGTCGGGCCGTTGACCTCTTCACGGCTGGAGACGAAGATCAGGTGGCCCTCGGTGTCGTGGCCGAGCACCATGCCCACGTGGTCGAGGCGCTCCTTGGTCCGCGTGTCGAGCTTGAAGAAGACCAGGTCGCCGGGTTGCAGCTGGTCGATGTTGGACGGCCGGTCCTTCGGCGTGATGCCGGCCAGCGGGAGCACGTCGGCGCCCTCCTTGGAGCGGGCCATGCCGTTGGCGGTGCGCGGGAGGCCGTCGCCGGAGGTGTCCGAGGACATCAGCGGGTAGCGGGCGCGGTAGCCGAACACCATGCGGATGAAGCCGGAGCAGTCCAGCGACTTGGCGCGCATGGCCTCGGGCGTGCCGGTCGCACCGTCCCGGAACGGGTACGGGACGCCGAGGTAGTCGTAGAAGTCGGACTGCTCCAGGCGCAGGTCGCCGCCCTCGGCGCCGGTGGTGTTCAGCGGGCCGAAGTTCGCGTCACCGGCGTAGGCGATGCCCTGCTCGTCCTTCTTCACCGGGGCGCCCGCCACGTACTGGAAGGCGAAGGCGAACAGGTCGTCCTTCTTGCTGTTGGCGTACTCGGCGTACCACTCCTTGAACCACTTCTCCTTCTCGGCGCCCTTCTTCCACGGTTCGGGCATGAGCCGGACCCAGTCCGTGGTGGAGACCTTGGAGGAGGTCGAGGCCGGCTCCTCGAAGGTGCGCGCCGGCCCGGTGAGCGTGGCGGTGCGCGCTCCGTCGGTGAACACGGCCTGGATACGTCCGCTGCCGTCGCGCAGCACGGAGCGCGCGGGGTTCTCCAGCCGGGACCACTTCTCCCCGCCCTTGTCCTTGGAGGCGCCGTCGCCGGAACCGCCGCCCCCGTTCAGCACGCCGACGTTCTTGACCTCGGTGACGCCGGGCGCCTCCTGCTTGCGCAGTTCCAGGGTGAGGTAGCCGGAGGTCGCGACGAGGCCCAGGACCACGAGGCCCGAGACGACCGGACGCGACTTCTTCTTCGCTTTCCCTGCCACCTTTTACTCCTCGGTTGTCATTCGGTTCATCGTGGTTCTCGGTTCTTGGGGGTGCCCGGCGGGTGTCAGACCGTGGGCATGACGCCGAGCAGCAGGCCGGCGGCGACGACGATGTAGGCCATGAGGGAGACGGTGCCGGTGGCCAGCAGGGTGGCCCCCTTCGGCTGGCGCACCATCTGATAGGCGACCAGGCCGGGCACGATGAAGCCGAGGGTCTGGTTGCCGTACATGAGCGGGAACTCGATCGAGAGCACGATCATCACCGTGGCCTGGAGCAGCACACCCAGCAGCACCACCGCGGCGAACAGCCGCTTGCCGTAGAGGATCACCAGCCGCTGCATGATCTTGGTGCCCGCGTAGGTCAGCGCGGTGACGCCCACCATCATCGCCGCGCGCTGGAGGTCCTCGATGAGGGTCAGCGCGATCCACCCGGGAGTGATCATGCCCCCGGGGGACAGGTTGGTGGTGAGGTAGCACAGCAGCGAGAAGAACAGGCCTATGGCGATGCCCAGGGCGGCCATCTCGGGGGTCAGGGCGGCGGTGGTCAACGGGGTCTCCGGACGAGGGGAACGGGGGTGGGCGAGGCGGACGGCCGCGTGGTCGGCGGCGCGGGGGCGGTCACCCGCCCTCGGCGCCGGGGTGCCGGCTTCCGTCGGGAGGCGTGTCCGGCTCGGCCCAGGAGGGGCGCCCGAAGTACGGGTGGGGCGGCTCCGGATCGGGGGCGGGCGGCTGCTCCGGCTCGTACCGCTGCTCCGCTTCGTACTGCTCCGGTTCGTACCGCTGCTGCGGGAACTGCTGCTGCGGGTACGGCGTCCCCTGCCCGTACTGCTGGTCCTGCGGCCCCGGCTCGTAGCGCTGTTCCGGCTCGTAGCGCTGTTCCGGCTCGTACTCGTGCTCCGGCCCGTACGGCCGGCCCTGCGCGTACTGCCGCTCCCCGTACTGCTGCTCCCCGTACTGCTGCTCCTGCCCGTACTGCGCGTACTGCATCTGCTGCGGTTGCTGGTGCCGGGCGCGGGGGGCGCCCTGCTGGGCCGGGATGCGGACGATGGGGATCTCCTGCGTCTGCGACGCCTGGTAGCGCTCCTCGTGCGCCGTCGGGTAGGAGGCGAACGGGTCCAGGCGCTGCGCCTGCACGGGAGCCGCGGCGGCCGCCGGGCCCTGCTCCGCCTCCCCGCTGTCGCTGTCGTCCTCCGGAAGCTCGGCCAGGTACTCGAGGAGCTCCTCGCCCTGGCCGTGGATGTTGCCGATGGCGACCAGCGAGGCACCGTCGGACATGCGGTCGAGGATGGCCGGCATGAACTCGTCGGCGGAGCGGCGCTCACCGCCCAGGTCGACGGCGCGGTCGCGCCACTCGGCGGGGATGGCGTCGATGGCGCTCTTGGACGGGTGCCCGATGACGAAGACGTTGTCCGGCCGCAGATCCGGGATGATCTCGCCCATCTGCCCGTTGCGCTCGACGCGGTCGGGGCGGCAGTTGATGACGACGTTGAGCGGGCGGCGGATCGCGCCGAGGTCGAGCAGCTGGTTGATGTTCATCAGCGTCGACTCGGGGTCGTTGGCCGCGAAGACGTTGGCGAAGGCGAGCCGGTCGCCGTCGGGGGCCACATAGCGCTCCACGGAGAGCACACCCGGGTCCGGCGGGGCGTCGTACATGCCCTGGAGGGCGACCTTGCGCTCCACTCCGAGCAGTTCCGCGACGACCAGCGCGATCGCCACGTTCTCCTTGAAGGTGAACCAGCTGAAGCCGCGCAGCTCCTCGTCGGTGACCGTCTCGGGGTCGGCGTAGACCAGCTTGCAGTTCCGGGCGTCCGCCTCCTCCTGGAGGATGTGGAAGCGCTCCTTCTCCGCGGTGACGCAGATGCCGTCCTCGGGCATGGACCGGCACAGCGAGCGGGCCACGTCGTCCAGGGTGGGGCCCATCTCGGCGAGGTGGTCCTCGCGGACGTTGCACAGCACGCCGATCGTGGAGCGGATCAGCTTGCTCTGGTTGACCTCCTGGAGGGCCGGCATGACCGCCATGCACTCGATGACGAGCGCGTCGGGGCGGTAGGTGGCGGCCCGGCGGACGATGCCGATCTGCTCGACGACGTTGGCGATGCCGAACTTGCGGTAGACCGGCTCCTCGGTGGCGTCGGGGTGGATGAAGCGCGCAGCGGTGCCGGTGGTCTTGGCCACGGTGACCAGGTCACCGCCGCGCAGCGCCCCCGCGCACAGCCGGGTGATGGAGGACTTGCCGCGGATGCCGTTGACGAGCACGCGGGAGGGGATGGAGTGCAGGGCGGCGTAGTGCCGGCGCTGCTCCAGGATGCCGGCGACCAGCAGGAACAGGCTGCCGGCCAGCAGCACGAAGTACAGATAGAGCACGGCGGGTCACCTTCCTCCGGCGCCGAGCCGGGGCTCGGCGGGCCGGCGTGCCTGGTTGTTTCGGCGTGCCTGCAACTGCTGGCGGATGAGTTCGAGGCTGCGGACGACGGCTCCCACCTCGTCCTGGTAGCGCGGGAAGTGCACGGTCTTGAGGTCTCCGCCGGCGAGCTTCTCCGCGCTCGCGGCCAGCGCCCGCAGCGGCCGTGCGACGACCAGGTGCACCCAGCCCAGGCAGATGACGATCGCGGCGAGGCCGAGCAGACCGGCGAGCACGCTGCGGTCCTCGCGCTCGTAGGCGGCGATCTCGAAGGAGTCGGCGTTCTGCCAGCTCACGACGGTCCAGCCGAGGTCGGAGGCGACACCGCCGCCGGAGAAGGGGGCCGCCGCGGCGACGGTGACGCTGCCGCCGTCGCGCAGCAGCAGGCCGTTCTCGACCGGCCCGGCGCCGACCGGCACCCCGGCGGCCCGCACCAGGTCGGGCAGGGTGTCCCCGGGAAGGCCCTCGAAGGCGCGGAAGCCGTCGCTGGCGGCGAGGGTCTCGGCCTCGGCGTTCACCACCCGGAGCTCACCGAGGCCGGGCCGCTTCAGCAGCGAGTTCAGGAACTCCACGCGCACCTCGCCGACGAGCGTGACGCCCTTCTCCTCGGGCACCGGCGCGCCGGCCTGGATCACGGGCTTCTTGCCGCCCTTGCCGGAGACCCGGACCAGGGGCAGGTCCTCGTCGTCGCTCCACCCGTGCGGGTCGCCGCCGGCGCGGGCGAGGACCTCGCCGGACCCGTCCACGACGTACAGGGCCTGGTAGCGGGTGTGCTCACGCAGGGCGTCGGACAGCAGCTCGCCGGCGGCGTCGGGCTTGTCGACGTCGATCAGCCGGGAGGTGGAGACCAGGTCGGCCTGGGCCTCGTTCAGCGCCCGGCGGACCCGGTCGGCGACCAGGTCGGTGCGTTCGCGCTGGTCGTTGACCATGGTGGCGGGCACGCTGACCGAGTCGTCGGTGCGGTTCAGCAGCAGGCCGACGGGCACGCACCACAGGAGCAGCAGGACGGCGGTCACCGCGAGCGGCACCCGGACGCCGAAGCGGGCCCTGCGGCGGCCGGTGCCGGAGCTTTCGCCGTCGGCGTCGCCGGTCAGCTGGGTCCGCAGGCGCTCCAGGGCGGTGCCGATCCGGGCGGCCTCGCCCCAGCGGGGTATCGCGACCGGCCGGGTCAGGTCACCGCGGGCCAGCCGGCGGGACTCCAGGAACATCCGCAGCAGCGGTCGCTGCACGGCGGCCCAGAGCACGGCCGCGGCCAGCAGGCCGAGCGCGATCAGGGCACCGGCCGCGACGAGCCCGTACAGTTCCCGGCCGGCGTCGGCGGCGCCCTGCTGCTGGACCACGGGGAGCATGGCCACCACGGTGAGCCCGAGGCCGGCGGCGACGCTGTCCTTCTCCGCCGGGTCGGAGGAGGCGAGCGAGGCGTATCCGGCGGTGGTGATCCGCCCGTTGTAGCTGTCGCCCACCAGGGTGCCGCTGACTCCGGGGTAGCCGTGCGAGCCGGGCTCCCGGGCGGTGACGGGGTGCTCCTCGGTACGGGTGGCCGCCTGGCCGGAGAGGCGGGACATCTGCTTCTGGAGGAAGTCGAGTTCCGTGCGCTGCTTGTCGGAGTTGAGCGCCTCGGACTCCTCGAATCCGGCGGTGGCGAGGACCTCACCGTCGCGCGCCACGACCGCCATGGTGCGGAACGGGCCCATGGAGATGTTGGGCACCGCCAGGCTGTTGGAGGCGATCAGGAGGTGCTGCGGCCCCTCCTTGCGGTCGAGGACCGCCATCGTCATCAGGCGGACGTCGCCGGTCTCCAGCCGCACCATGCGCGGGGCGAGGGCGTACTCGCCGGTGAGGACGTCCTTGTCGATCCAGGCGAGCGGAATCCTTTCGCCCCGTGCCGCGAGCACGTCGCCCGTCTCGAGGTCCAGCACCGTGGTGCCGGTCCACTTCTGGTACGTCCGGCCGAGGTCGGAGAGCACGTCCTCCGGCTCCGCCCGCTCCCCCTTGCTCAGCGCCGCGGCGGTGCGCTGGAGGTCGGTGACCCGTTCGTCGATCGAGGCGCGCAGCGCGATGGCGCCGTCCTCCGCGAAGTGCTTCTGCGAGGTCAGGACGGCCTCGGGCACCACGGCCTCACCGCTCGGTCCCAGCACCTTCGCCGTCAGACCGGCCAGGGCGACGATCAGCAGGCACAGCAGGGCGATCGGGGGGCGGATGCCGCCGAGCAGTGGCATGTCCGCGCGTCTGCGGCGGGATCGCCGCCCAGCCCGTCCCGCGTTCGCGGCACGACTCGATGTCACCGGTCTTCTTCCTTGGTCGCAGCGGTGGGTCCAGCGCACGCCGGAGGATCACCGCTCGCGCGGTCGTGCGACGCTGTCACTGAAAAGACTGATAAGCGCCGACATAGTTGTACGGTCGAACGCAGGAAGGGATTGTGTTCTGCGTCACCCTTCCAGGGGCAGCGGCTTCAGGCCGTCGCCTCCCGGAGCACCGCGGTTGTAGAGGAACCCGCTGGTGCGCTGCTCGGCGAGCCGCAGGCGGGAGAGCCGCTCCTCGGAGAGGTCGCCGGGCTTCTCCAGCGACTGCCGCACATCCCGCACCCGGTGGTCCACGACCGCCCCGTCCGCCGGCTTCTCCCCGGGCTGGAGCTCGGGCGGGATCTCCACGAGGGTCGTACGGTGGCGGGCGCTGACGCCCCACCCGTCCGCGCTCTCCCGGAACTCGAACCAGCCGATGACGCCCTCCTCGGTGATCCCGGCCGGGGAGGAGTGCCGGGCCACCTGGTTGCCCAGGCTGTAGGCGACCCAGGTGTCGCCGACCTTCTGGATCGGCTGCACGACGTGGGAGTGGTGACCGATCACGAGGTCGATCCCCGTCTCCTCACTGATCCACTGCGCCAGGTTCAGCTGCGCGGTGCTGGGCTCGTTGTAGTACTCGGCGCCCCAGTGCACGGAGAGGATGACGACCTCGGCGCCCTTCTCACGGGCGCGGGCCTCGGCCTTGCGGATCGCGGACGAGCTGGTCTTGTTGAGGATCCAGGGCTTGTCCTCGGGCGTGGGGTGGACGAAGGACTCCCAGGAGTAGGACAGGTGCGCGACCTTGACGCCCTTGACCTCCCGGATGTTGATCTTCTCGGCCTCCTTGGCCGTCCGCGCCGACCCGGTGTGCCCGAGCCCCAGCTTGTCCAGGGCGTCCAGGGTGTTGCGCACACCCTTCATGCCGTGGTCGTAGGTGTGGTTGGACGCCGTGGAACAGGTGTCGTAGCCCACGTCCTTGACCGCGGTGAGGATCTGCGGCGGCACCAGGAACTCCGGGAAACCCTCGAAGGGGCCCTCGGGCTTCCCGACGGGGGTCTCCATGTGGCAGATCGCCAGGTCCGCCTCGCTGATGACAGGCTTGACCCCGGCGAGCAGCGGCCGGAAGTCCAGCCCCGCCTCGCCCTCGCCGGTCTCCTTGGCATCCTTGGCCGCCTGCTCGATCAGCTCGGGGTGGATGAGGATGTCACCCGCCGCGGCCACGGTGAACGAGCGCCCGCCGGCCTCGGCCTGCGTCTCGGCCACGGCGGG
>KL568559.1:9561-10013 GCA_000715605.1 Streptomyces speibonae
CAGAGATGTGTATAAGAGACAGGAGGAGAGACATGGCGGCCACCAGAGTCGCCGGGGTACGACCCATGCGGAGAGGCTTACGAAATGTCACCGGAACATGTTCACATGCCACGCATGCGTAACCCTCGTTTCACCATCACGAGACAATCACACTTTATTCTCGTTCTTGCCCTGTTGCTTCTGCCGCTGGCCCTGACGGCCTGCCAGAAGGCGTCCCGGTCACCGTCGAAGGACACCGACCCCAGCGCCCGTGAACTGGTCGATCTGCGCAGCCATGTCCTGAACTACACGGAGGAACTGAGCCCGGACGGCCCCTACTCGGCACCCGACGAGGAGGAGCGCGCCCAACTGGCCGAGGGCGTCGGCAGATTGCTGGAGGGTGACGCGCGGGAGGCGGAGCGGCTGCTCGCCCCGATCGGCCTCGGCGTGACGCGGCTGACCGACACCGCGAT
>KL568559.1:10231-10456 GCA_000715605.1 Streptomyces speibonae
CACCGCGACCGGCCGCCGCTACGACGAGATCGCGGCCACCGGAGAAGAGAGCGCGTCCTGGGGACGGCTGTACGTGACCGCGGACTCCCGCCTCCGCTGGAACGCCCAGGTGCCGCACCCCGTGGCCGACCGGGACACCGAGGCCCTCGGCGTACGGCTCCTGGAGGACGTCCCCGGCGGTGCGCTGGTGCTGGCCGGCGCCCACCGGCGGGCGGGGCCCGGGGA
>KL568559.1:10701-11691 GCA_000715605.1 Streptomyces speibonae
CCGCCGATGTCGCCCACCGCGAGGACAGCGCCTTCCACACCGTCGTCGTGGAATTGCAGCAGCGCGGCGTGCCCGGCGTGCAGCTGCACGGCTTCGCCGAGTCCACCGCGGACCACGACGCCGTCGTGTCCACGGGGGCCGCCGAGAGCGCGCCCGAGGAGGTCTCCGCGCTGGCCGACCGCATGGAGGCGGACGGGCTGCGGGTCTGCCGGGGATGGTCGGCGCGGTGTCCGCTGGAGGGCAAGCGGAACGTCCAGGGACGGTCGGCGCAGCGGGAACACGCCACCTTCGTTCACCTGGAGCTGGCCCCCTCCGCCCGGGGTGACGGCCGGGACGCCGAGGAGGCCGCGGACGCCGTGTCCGGACTGCTCTCCCGGTGGGCGCAGGACTGAGCGGTCCGGATCAGCAGCAGCGGTCCGCCGGCAGCGACCGCTTGTTGCGCGCCTCCCTGCTGCGCGCCGCGAGCAGCTCGTCGGCCGGGTAGCCGACCTCCTCCAGGGTCAGCCCGTGCGGGCGTACGACATGGACGGCGGAGTCCCGCACGCCCGCCGCGAGGACCTTCCCCGGCCAGTCCGGCGGACGGTGGCCGTCGCCGACGAACAGCAGCGCGCCGATCAGCGAGCGCACCATGTTGTGGCAGAAGGCGTCCGCCCGGACGGTCGCCGTGATGATCCCGTCCGCGCCCCGCGCAAGGCTCAGCTCCTGGAGCGTGCGGATGGTCGTCGCGCCCTCGCGCCGCTTGCAGTACGCGGCGAAGTCGTGCTCCCCCAGCAGCCCGCGCGCCGCCTCGTTCATGGCGTCGACGTCGAGCGGCCAGTCGTGCCAGAGGACATGACCGCGCAGCAGCGGGTCCACTCCGCCGGGGTTGTCGGTGACCCGGTAGGCGTAGCGCCGCCAGACCGCGGAGAACCGGGCGTTGAAGCCCGCGGGCGCCTCCCGCAGCGCCCACACCCGTACGTCCCTCGGCAGCCGTCCGGCGAGCCGCTTCAG
>KL568559.1:11894-14088 GCA_000715605.1 Streptomyces speibonae
AGATGTGTATAAGAGACAGCTTCGGGTGGTGCTCGGCCCACACCTCCCGCGGCAGATCGACGTGCGCGACCTGCCCCCGGGCGTGGACACCGGCGTCCGTCCGCCCGGCCACGGTCAGCTCGTACGTCGTCCCACCGGACCGTGTCACGGTCCGCAGCGCGTCCTCGATCTCCCCCTGCACGGTCCGCCGGCCCCCGGCCTGCCTGGCCCAGCCGGAGAACTCGGTCCCGTCGTAGGACAGGTCCAGTCGGACCCGTACGAACCCGGGCTGTACGTCGTCACTCACACCGCGATCCTCTCACCCGCACGCGGACACGAGAGCGGGCCCGCCCCCCGGAAGGGACGGGCCCGCTCTCGGCAAGCGCCTCAGGCGTCCTTGGACTCGTCGTCCTTGGTCTCCTCGGCCGGGGCCTCGACGGCCTCGTCCTTCTTGAGGGCGTCTTCCTTGACCGCGCGCTTCGTCGCGGCCTCGGCCTCGCCGACCGCCGACTGCTGCACGGTCAGCGCCTCGACCAGCTCGATGACGGCCATGGGCGCGTTGTCGCCACGGCGGTTACCGATCTTGGTGATGCGGGTGTAGCCACCGGGACGGTTCTCGTACCGCGGGCCGATCTCGGTGAAGAGCGTGTGGACGATGCTCTTGTCCGTGATGACCTGGAGCACCTGACGGCGGTTGTGAAGGTCGCCCTTCTTCGCCTTGGTGACCAGACGCTCGGCGTAGGGACGCAGCTTGCGCGCCTTCGCCTCGGTGGTGGTGATGCGGCCGTGCTCGAAAAGCGCCTTCGCGAGGTTCGCGAGCATCAGCTTCTCGTGCGCGGCGCTGCCGCCCAGACGGGCACCCTTGGTGGGCCTCGGCATGATGTATCTCCTGTGTGTCTGCCCCGGCCGTATCAGGTACCGGAGTCAGTATCCGAGCAGGCGGTCGCCTGTCGGAGATCCAGAGCCCCACGGCTCCGGAGGCCCCGCTCCCCCGAAGGGGCGCGGGGAACTGCGCGACCGGCCGGAACCGGCCCGCAGTCGGCTACGGACCGAAGGTCCCGAGCTCAGTACTGCTCGGTCTCCACGAACCCGGCGTCCGCGTCGTCGTCCGCCCCGAACGCGTCCGCCGCGGCGGTGGGGTCGAACCCGGGAGGCGAGTCCTTCAGCGCCAGGCCCATACCGGCCAGCTTCGCCTTGACCTCGTCGATGGACTTCGCACCGAAGTTGCGGATGTCGAGCAGGTCCGCCTCGGAACGGGCGACGAGCTCACCCACGGAGTGGATGCCCTCGCGCTTGAGGCAGTTGTACGACCGAACGGTGAGCTCCAGCTCCTCGATCGGCAGTGCCAGGTCGGCGGCCAGGGCGGCGTCCGTGGGCGACGGGCCCATGTCGATGCCCTCGGCGTCGATGTTCAGCTCGCGGGCGAGACCGAACAGCTCGACCAGGGTCTTGCCGGCGGAGGCCATGGCGTCACGCGGACGCATCGCCTGCTTGGTCTCGACGTCGACGATCAGCTTGTCGAAGTCGGTGCGCTGCTCGACACGGGTCGCCTCGACCTTGTAGGTGACCTTGAGGACCGGCGAGTAGATCGAGTCGACCGGAATGCGACCGATCTCCTGGCCGACCTGCTTGTTCTGAACAGCCGAGACGTAGCCGCGGCCACGCTCGACCGTCAGCTCCATCTCCAGCTTGCCCTTGCCGTTGAGCGTGGCGAGGACGAGGTCGGGGTTGTGCACCTCGACACCGGCCGGAGGCGCGATGTCGGCGGCGGTGACCAGACCCGGGCCCTGCTTGCGCAGGTACATCACGACCGGCTCGTCGTGCTCCGAGGAGACGACCAGCTGCTTGATGTTGAGGATCAGGTCGGTGACGTCCTCCTTGACGCCCGGCACGGTGGTGAACTCGTGCAGGACGCCGTCGATGCGGATGCTGGTGACAGCGGCACCGGGGATCGACGACAGGAGGGTGCGGCGGAGGGAGTTGCCGAGGGTGTAGCCGAAGCCCGGCTCCAGCGGCTCGATCACGAACCGGGAGCGGAATTCGTCGACGACCTCTTCGGTCAACGAGGGACGCTGAGCGATCAGCATGTGTGGATCAGATCCTTCTTTCGTGGACGCCCGCTATTTGACGTCCGACGGAAACCGCACCCGGTGAAAAGTGCGGGTACTGCAAGGGTACGGGCGATACGGCCGTTACGGACCGTACCGCCCGGAAC
>KL568559.1:14258-17024 GCA_000715605.1 Streptomyces speibonae
ATCTACACGCCTCCCTCGCGCCATCAGAGATGTGTATAAGAGACAGACATTGCGGGGGACGACCCCCGCACCCCCAGCAGGGGGCCGACCAGCGCGGCCGTTGCCTCAGACGCGGCGGCGCTTCGGCGGGCGGCAGTCGTTGTGCGGGGTCGGGGTGACGTCCTGGATGGAGCCGACCTCGAGGCCCGTGGCCTGCAGGGAACGGATCGCGGTCTCACGACCGGAGCCCGGGCCCTTGACGAACACGTCGACCTTGCGCATGCCGTGCTCCTGGGCGCGGCGGGCGGCCGACTCGGCGGCCATCTGCGCGGCGAACGGCGTGGACTTCCGCGAGCCCTTGAAGCCGACGTGGCCGGCGGAGGCCCAGGAGATCACGTTGCCGGACGGGTCCGTGATGGAGACGATCGTGTTGTTGAACGTGCTCTTGATGTGCGCGTGGCCGTGAGCGACGTTCTTCTTTTCCTTGCGGCGCACCTTCTTGACGGCGCCCTGACGTCCCTTGGGGGGCATCTATTTTCTCCTACGGGAGGTGGTCGGTCCTGCAGCGAAGACCGTGGACGGGGTCCGCTGAGGACTACTTCTTGCCCGGCTTCTTCTTGCCGGCGATGGCGCGACGCGGGCCCTTGCGGGTACGCGCGTTGGTGCTGGTGCGCTGACCGCGGACGGGCAGACCGCGACGGTGACGCAGACCCTGGTAGGTACCGATCTCGACCTTGCGGCGGATGTCGGCCTGGATCTCGCGACGGAGGTCACCCTCGGTCTTGATGTTGTTGTCGACGTACTCGCGGATCGCGACGAGCTGCTCCTCGGAGAGGTCGCGGACGCGGGTGTTCGGGTCGACGCCGGTGGCGGCCAGCGTCTGCTGCGAAAGGGTCCGGCCGATGCCGAACACGTAGGTGAGGGCGATCTCCACGCGCTTTTCGCGCGGGATGTCAACACCGGAAACGCGTGCCATTCAATGGCTCCAGTTAGTTGTCGGAGGTCTTCCACAGGACCGGCTCCCAGCCGCCGTACCAGGTACGAACTGGGTCCCCGGCCTCCGAGCCGGGGGTGTCGAGCCAAGGTCGGCTCGGGCCCTGCGTATGAACATGTGTTGCTCGCGTCGCGCGAAGTTCTGCGGGAGGCGCAGAGGGTGGATCAGTGCTGCGGTCAGCCCTGGCGCTGCTTGTGGCGCGGGTTGTCGCAGATGACCATGACCCGGCCGTGACGGCGGATCACCCTGCACTTGTCGCAGATCTTCTTGACGCTCGGCTTGACCTTCATGGGATGTGAGGTTCTCCGGGTCAGTGCCATCACCCCGGCGGACCGGGGCGCGGGCAAGATCTACTTGTACCGGTAGACGATCCGGCCACGCGTCAGGTCGTACGGAGACAGCTCCACCACGACCCGGTCGTCAGGGAGGATGCGGATGTAGTGCATGCGCATCTTGCCGCTGATGTGTGCCAGGACCTGGTGGCCGTTCTGGAGCTCGACCTTGAACATGGCGTTCGGAAGAGACTCGACGACAGTGCCCTCGATCTCGATGGCACCTTGCTTCTTGGCCACGCTTCGCCCTTCGAATCGACTACCTTGATCGACTCCGGCGTGCACCGTGTGAGTACATGCGGACATGCGGGTGCACAAGAGCCGACGAGTCAGTCTACGTCAGCGCACCCGGAAAGACGAATCGAAGAAGTCTGCCCCACGGGACTGATCCTTAACCGAGAGGATCGGGAGCGGCCGTGATTCCCATCTCCGCCAGCTTGGCCTTGCCTCCGGCCGACCCCTGACGCCGCTCTCGCGGGCTCGGCGCCGGGGCGCCTCACAGGCTTCGAGCGGCTGCGCCGGCCTCCGGCCGGCGGGCGCCCGGGACCGGCCTCAGCCCAGCGGGTCCGGCGCCGCCGTGATCCCCATCTCCGCCAGCTTGGCCTTGCCTCCGTCGGGGGCTGTCAGGACCAGCGGTCCCTGCTCGGTGAGGGCGACGGAGTGCTCCCAGTGCGACGACCAGGTGCCGTCGGTGGTGATCACGGTCCAGTCGTCGGAGAGGACCTCGGTCTTCGGGGTGCCCAGGGACACCATCGGCTCGATGGCGAGGCAGAAGCCCGGGACCAGCCGGGGGCCCTTGCCCCGCTTGCGCTCGACGTAGTTCAGCAGGTGCGGGTCCATGTGCATCTCGGTGCCGATGCCGTGGCCGCCGTAGTCCTCGATGATCCCGTACTTGCCGCCGCCCGGCTTGGGCTGCCGGCGGATGTACGTCTCGATCGCCCGGGAGACGTCGACTAGCCGGTTGCCCTGCTTCATGGCGGCGATGCCGGCCCACATCGACTCCTCGGTCACCCGGGACAGCTCGATCAGCTCCGGGGAGTGCCCGGAGCCGACGAACGCCGTGTAGGCGGCGTCGCCGTGCCAGCCGTCGACGATGGCGCCGCAGTCGATGGAGATGACGTCACCGTCCTTGAGGACGACGTCGTCGGAGGGGATGCCGTGGACCACCACCTCGTTCACGGATGTGCAGATCGTCGCCGGGAAGCCGCCGTAGCCGAGGAAGTTCGGCTGGGCACCGTGCTCGGCGAGCACCTTGCGGGCGACCTGGTCCAGGTCCCTGGTCGTGGCCCCGGGCACGGCGGCCTCACGCGTGGCCGCATGGATGGCGGCGACGACCAGCCCCGCCTCACGCATCTTGGCGATCTGCTCAGGGCTCTTGATCTGCACCATGGGGACGACGGCCTTTCCGGGACCAGGAGGGATGACGGACGCTTCCAACGATAAGGGCGGCAGAGGCCCCGG
>KL568559.1:17281-18512 GCA_000715605.1 Streptomyces speibonae
ACCGCGGCTGCGGCCGTCAAGAACACACCACTACCCGCGCTGCAGCGCCTCCAGCGCCCGCCCGGTGACCTCGTCGACCGGCCCCATCGCGGAGATGGTCACGACGAGCCCCTGGGCCCGGTAGTAGTCGATGATCGGCTCGGTCTGCGTGTGGTAGACCTCGAGCCGCGTGCGCACCGTCTCCTCGGCGTCGTCGTCGCGCTGGTACAGCTCGCCGCCGCAGGTGTCGCACACGCCCTCCTGCTTGGGCGGGCTGTACGTCACGTGGAACACGTGCGACGAGTCCTTGCGGCAGACCCGGCGCCCGGCGATCCGCTTGACGACCTCGTCCTCGGGGGCTTCCAGGTCGAGCACGGCGTCCAGCTCGATGCCCTCGGTCTTCAGCAGCTCGTCCAGCGCCTCGGCCTGCGACACGTTGCGCGGAAAGCCGTCCAGCAGGAAGCCGCCCTCGGCGTCGGGCTGCTCCATACGGTCCTTGGCCATGGCGATGGTGACCTCGTCGGGGACGAGATTGCCCGCGTCCATGTAGGACTTCGCGAGCTTCCCGAGCTCGGTCTGCCGGCTGATGTTGGCGCGGAACAGGTCACCTGTGGAGATGTGCGGGATGCGCAGTTTCTCGGCAAGGCGGGTGGCCTGCGTACCTTTGCCAGCACCCGGCGGCCCGACGAGGACGATTCGCATCAGCGGAGGAACCCTTCGTAATTGCGCTGCTGGAGCTGGCTCTCGATCTGCCTCACCGTCTCGAGACCCACACCCACGATGATCAGGATGCTGGTCCCGCCGAACGGGAAGTTCTGGTTCGCCCCGAAACCAGCCAACGCCATTGTCGGCACGAGAGAGATCAGGCCCAGATACAGCGAACCCGGCCAGGTGATCCGGTTGAGTACGAAGCTCAGGTACTCAGCGGTCGGTCGGCCAGCCCGGATGCCCGGGATGAAGCCACCATACTTCTTCATGTTGTCGGCGACTTCCTCGGGGTTGAAGGAGATCGCGACGTAGAAGAAGGCGAAGAACACGATGAGCAGGAAGTACAGGATGATGTGCGGCGTCGCGCCCGGGTCCGCCAGGTTCTGCTCCACCCAGGTCTTCCAGCCGGCGTCCCCGCTGGAGAACTGCGCCACCAGCGCCGGGATGTAGAGCAGCGACGCGGCGAAGATGACCGGGATCACACCCGCCTGGTTCACCTTCAGCGGGATGTAGGTCGAGGTGCCGCCGTAGGAGCGGCGGGCGA
>KL568559.1:18715-25168 GCA_000715605.1 Streptomyces speibonae
CCGCCGTAGGAGCGGCGGCCGACCATCCGCTTGGCGTACTGCACCGGGATCCGGCGCTGGGCCTGCTCGACGAAGACGACCAGGCCGACCATGACGAAGCCGACCAGCATGACGGTGCCGAACTCGATCCAGCCGTCCGCCAGGCTGCCCTGCTGCTTGATGGCCCACAGGGCGGAGGGGAAGGTCGCGGCGATCGAGATGAACATCAGGATCGACATGCCGTTGCCGATGCCGCGGTCGGTGATGAGCTCACCGAGCCACATGACGGTGGCCGTACCGGCGGTCATGGTGACGACCATGGTGATGGTCACGAAGATCGACTGGTCGGGGACGATCTGACTCGCGACCGGGCAGCCCTGGAACAGGGCGCCGCTGCGGGCGGTGGCCACCAGGCCGGTGCCCTGGAGAATGGCGAGCGCGACGGTCAGGTAGCGGGTGTACTGGGTGATCTTCGCCGTACCGGCCTGGCCCTCCTTCTTCAGGGCCTCCAGCCGCGGGATCACCACCGTCAGCAGCTGCAGAATGATCGCCGCGGTGATGTACGGCATGATGCCCAGCGCGAAGATCGTGATCTGGAGCAGCGCGCCGCCGCTGAACATGTTGACCAGACCGAACAGACCCGCATTGGCTTCGGCGTTGTCGATGCAGGTCTGGACGTTGCGGTAGTCGACGCCCGGAATGGGAACGTTGGTGCCGATGCGGTACACCACGATGATGCCGAGCGTGAAGAGCAGCTTCTTGCGCAGGTCGGGCGTCTTGAACGCCCGGGCGAACGCGGTGAGCACGGTGCCTCCTGCGACCCCCCGCGCAACTGCGTCAAGGGTGACGGTCTTGAGATTCCGACTAAGGACGAATACGTAACGGTCAACTGCCGCCCTGAGTGCCCGCTTGGGGCGCTCGAGGTCAAAGAGCAGCGCAGGCCACCTTACCGGCGACCATGCCCCCCTAGGAACGACCAACCGGGGATACCCCAAATGTGGGGTATCCCCGGCCGGGATCGCTCTACGTCATCAAGACACCTGAGGGGTTCAGACGAGCTCGGTGACGGTACCGCCGGCGGCGGTGATCTTCTCCTTGGCGGAGCCGGAGACGGCGTCGACCGTCACCTGCAGCGCCACGGAGATCTCGCCCTGGCCCAGGACCTTGACGAGGCTGTTCTTGCGCACCGCACCCTTGGCGACCAGGTCCTCGACCGTGACCTCACCGCCCTCGGGGTAGAGGGTGGCGAGCTTGTCCAGGTTCACGACCTGGAACTCCGTCTTGAACGGGTTCTTGAAGCCCTTGAGCTTCGGGAGGCGCATGTGGAGCGGCATCTGGCCACCCTCGAAGCGCTCCGGAACCTGGTAGCGGGCCTTGGTGCCCTTGGTACCACGACCGGCCGTCTTACCCTTCGACGCCTCACCACGACCGACACGGGTCTTGGCGGTCTTGGCGCCGGGGGCGGGACGGAGGTTGTGGATCTTGAGCGGGTTCTGCTCCGCCATGATCAGTCGACCTCCTCGACCGTCACGAGGTGGCGGACGGTGTGCACCATGCCGCGGAACTCGGGGCGGTCCTCCTTGACGACCTGCGTGTTGATCCCCTTGAGACCAAGGGAGCGCAGGGTGTCACGGTGGTTCTGCTTGCTGCCGATGTAGGACTTGACCTGCGTAATCCTGAGCTGCGCCATGACCTACGCACCTGCCCCGGCACGCGCACGCAGCAGAGCCGCGGGAGCGACGTCCTCGAGCGGCAGACCACGGCGGGCCGCGATCTCCTCGGGACGCTGCAGGCCCTTGAGGGCCTCCACGGTCGCGTGCACGATGTTGATCTGGTTGTCGGAGCCGAGCGACTTCGACAGCACGTCGTGGATACCGGCGCACTCGAGCACGGCGCGCACCGGACCACCGGCGATCACACCGGTACCGGGCGACGCGGGCTTGAGCAGCACGACGCCGGCAGCCTTCTCACCCTGGATCGGGTGCGGGATGGTGCCCTGGATGCGGGGGACCTTGAAGAAGTGCTTCTTGGCCTCCTCAACGCCCTTGGCGATGGCGGCCGGCACCTCCTTGGCCTTGCCGTATCCGACACCCACGGTGCCGTCACCGTCGCCCACCACGACCAGCGCGGTGAAGCTGAAGCGACGACCACCCTTCACAACCTTGGCGACACGGTTGATCGCGACGACGCGCTCAACGTATGCGGTCTTCTCGGCGGCAGCTGCGCCGCCGTCACGGCCCTTCCGGTCCCGCCGCTCGCCGCCACCGGCACCGCCACCGCGGCGCTGGGGTCCAGCCATTGGAATTACCTCTCTCTGTTTCCGCTAGCTACGGAACCGGCTCAGAACTTCAGTCCGGCTTCGCGGGCGGCGTCCGCCAGAGCGGCAATGCGCCCGGCGTACTGGTTGCCACCACGGTCGAACACGACGGCCTCGACACCGGCGGCCTTGGCACGCTCGGCGACCAGGGCGCCGACCTGCTTGGCCTGCGCGGACTTGTCGCCCTCGCCACCGCGGACGGACGCGTCCAGGGTGGACGCCGACGCCAGGGTGTGACCCTTCAGGTCGTCGATCACCTGCGCCACGATGTGACGGTTGGAACGAGTCACGACCAGGCGAGGACGCTCGGCGGTGCCGGCGACCTTCTTGCGGATCCGGATGTGACGACGCTTGATAGCAGCACGCTTGTAGGCGTCGCCCTTGAGGATCTTCTGCCCGTATGCCATGGCTTACTTACCCGCCTTTCCGACCTTGCGGCGGATGACTTCGCCCTCGTACTTGACACCCTTGGCCTTGTACGGGTCGGGCTTGCGCAGCTTGCGGATGTTGGCCGCAACCTCGCCGACCTTCTGCTTGTCGATGCCCTCGACCGAGAAACGGGTGGGGGCCTCCACCTTGAAGGTGATGCCCTCGGGGGCCTCGACCGTGATCGGGTGGCTGTAGCCGAGGGAGAACTCCAGGTTCGAACCCTTGGCGACAACGCGGTAACCGACACCGCTGATCTCGAGCTTCTTCACGTAACCCTGGGTCACGCCGGTGATCATGTTCGCCACCAGCGTGCGGGACAGGCCGTGCAGGGCCTTGTTCTGACGCTCGTCGTTGGGGCGGGTGACGTTCAGCACGCCGTCCTCGCCCTTGGCGATCTCGATCGGCGCCACGACGGTGTGGGTCAGCGTGCCCTTGGGGCCCTTGACCGAGACCGTACGGCCGTCGATGGTGACGTCCACGCCGGCGGGAACCGCGATGGGGAGCTTGCCGATGCGCGACATAGCTGTTTCCTCCGTTCCCTTCCGCTACCAGACGTAGGCGAGGACTTCCCCACCCACGCCCTTCTTGCCGGCCTGCTTGTCGGTGAGGAGCCCGTGCGACGTGGAGATGATCGCCACGCCGAGGCCGCCCAGCACCTTCGGCAGGTTGGTGGACTTCGCGTACACCCGGAGACCGGGCTTGGAGATCCGCTTGATGCCCGCGATGGAGCGCTCACGGTTGGGGCCGAACTTCAGCTCCAGGACGAGGTTCTTGCCGACCTCGGCGTCCTCGACCTTCCAGCCCGTGATGAAGCCCTCCTGCTGGAGGATCTCCGCGATGTGCGACTTGATCTTCGAGTGCGGCATCGCCACGGAGTCGTGGTACGCCGAGTTCGCGTTCCGCAGACGCGTAAGCATGTCTGCGATCGGATCAGTCATGGTCATGAATTGGCCTTCGGCCTCTCTCGCCGGGGTTTCCTGGTGCGCCATCCCTCTCCCCGATCCGAGACGGGACGGGTGCGGCGCGGTGGACCTACGGCGTAGTAAGCAAACATTGGCGGGCAGCCGCCCGCGTGGCGTCCGGGCACGGCAGGCGCCCAACCCCACAAGCCTAAGCCATGCGGAGTGGGGCTCCTGCCGTTCCCCTTGCTTACCGAGAGCCCTGGGAGTCCGGAATTACCGGGACTACCAGGAGCTCTTGGTCACGCCCGGCAGCTCGCCGCGGTGAGCCATCTCACGAAGGCACACGCGGCACAGGCCGAACTTGCGGTACACGGAGTGCGGACGGCCGCAGCGCTGGCAGCGGGTGTAGCCGCGCACTCCGAACTTGGGCTTGCGAGCAGCCTTCGCGATGAGAGCCTTCTTCGCCATCTCGCTCACGCCTCCTTGAACGGGAAGCCGAGGTGACGGAGAAGGGCACGGCCCTCTTCGTCGTTGGTCGCCGTGGTGACCACGGTGATGTCCATACCCCGGACACGGTCGATCTTGTCCTGGTCGATCTCGTGGAACATGACCTGCTCCGTGAGACCGAAGGTGTAGTTGCCACGGCCGTCGAACTGCTTGGGGGACAGGCCGCGGAAGTCGCGGATGCGCGGCAGCGCGAGCGACAGGGTGCGGTCCAGGAACTCCCACATGCGGTCGCCACGGAGCGTGACGTGGGCGCCGATCGGCTGGCCCTCACGCAGCTTGAACTGCGCGATGGACTTGCGGGCCTTGGTGACGGCCGGCTTCTGACCGGTGATCGTGGTGAGGTCGCGGATGGCGCCCTCGATCAGCTTGGAGTCGCGGGCGGCGTCGCCCACACCCATGTTGACCACGATCTTGACGAGGCCGGGAACCTGCATGACGTTCTCGTAGGAGAACTGCTCGCGCAGCTTGCCCGCGATCTCCTCGCGGTACTTCGTCTTCAGACGCGGAGTGGTGGTGGTAGCCATCAGATGTCCTCACCCGTCCGCTTGGCAACGCGGATCTTGTTGCCCTCGTCGTCGAAGCGGTAACCGACGCGCGTGACGACCTTCTTGCCGTCCTTCTCCACGACCAGCTGGACGTTGGAGACGTGGATCGGGGCCTCGGTGGTCACGATGCCGCCGGCCTGCGAACCGCGAGCGGTCGGCCCGGCCTTGGTGTGCTTCTTGACCCGGTTGACACCCTCGACCAGGACACGCTCGTCGCGCGGGTAAGCGGCAATGACCTTGCCCTGCTTGCCCTTGTCCTTGCCGGTGATGACCTGGACCAGGTCGCCCTTCTTGATCTTCATGCTCACAGCACCTCCGGCGCGAGGGAGATGATCTTCATGAACTTCTTCTCGCGCAGCTCACGGCCCACGGGGCCGAAGATACGGGTGCCGCGAGGGTCGCCGTCGTTCTTCAGAATGACGGCGGCGTTCTCGTCGAAGCGGATGTACGAGCCGTCCGGACGGCGGCGCTCCTTGACGGTGCGAACGATGACCGCCTTGACGACGTCACCCTTCTTCACGTTGCCACCGGGGATCGCGTCCTTGACGGTGGCGACGATGACGTCACCGATGCCCGCGTAGCGGCGACCGGAGCCACCGAGCACACGGATGCAAAGGATCTCCTTCGCCCCCGTGTTGTCGGCGACACGCAGTCGCGACTCCTGCTGGATCACGTCTATCTCCTGTTTGTCTGCCGGTTCCCCGGGGGCCGGTCACTCGGCCCCCGGAGCCTGGCGGAACTGTCCTGCGGGGAATGCCCCGCAGGAGATTTACTTGGCCTTCTCGAGGATCTCGACGATGCGCCAGTGCTTCGTCGCGGACAGCGGCCGGGTCTCCATCAGGAGGACGCGGTCACCGACGCCGGCGGCGTTCTGCTCGTCGTGGGCCTTGAGCTTGCTCGTGCTGCGGATGACCTTGCCGTACAGCGCGTGCTTCTTGCGGTCCTCGACGGCGACGACGACGGTCTTGTCCATCTTGTCGCTGACGACGATGCCTTCACGCGTCTTGCGGAAGCCACGGGCCTCAGTGTTCGTCTCAGTCACGTTGTTCTCGCTCATCAGGCGTTCTCCACCGTTTCGATGCCCAGCTCACGCTCGCGCATCAGGGTGTAGATCCGCGCGATGTCCTTGCGGACCGCCTTCAGACGGCCATGGTTCTCGAGCTGCCCGGTCGCCGCCTGGAAGCGGAGGTTGAACAGCTCTTCCTTGGCCTCGCGAAGCTTCGCGAGAAGCTCCTCGTTGCCCAGCTCGCGCAGCTCGGACGCCTTGGTACCGGCCGACATCACGCTTCACCTGCCTCGCGCTTGACGATCTTGCACTTCATCGGCAGCTTGTGAGCCGCACGGGTCAGGGCCTCGCGCGCGATCTTCTCGTTGGGGTACGACAGCTCGAACATCACGCGTCCGGGCTTGACGTTGGCCACCCACCACTCCGGGGAACCCTTACCGGAACCCATGCGGGTCTCGGCCGGCTTCTTGGTGAGGGGGCGGTCCGGGTAAATGTTGATCCAGACCTTGCCGCCACGCTTGATGTGACGGGTCATCGCGATACGAGCCGCCTCGATCTGGCGGTTCGTCACATACGCCGGGGTCAGCGCCTGGATGCCGTACTCGCCGAACGCGACCTGCGTGCCGCCCTTGGACATGCCGGTGCGCTTGGGGTGGTGCTGCTTGCGGTGCTTGACCCTACGGGGGATCAGCATGTCGGTCAGGCCTCCGTTCCGGTGCTCTCGGCCGCCGGAGCAGCGGCGGGAGCCTCGGCCTTGGGGGCCTCGGC